>NZ_FNNL01000034.1:0-1030 GCF_900106735.1 Pseudomonas sp. NFACC08-1
GGCGGTAACCTCGAAGCCATCGCCCCGAACACCGCGCCAGTCAGCACTGTGGTCAGCGACGTCAACGACACCACCACGGTGACCTTGACCGCCACGCCAACCGTGAACGAAAACGGCACGATCACCTATACCGCGACGTTGACCGATGCCAACGGCAATCCGGTCACCGCGCAAAACGGTCCGGTTACCGTGACCCTCGACAGCGGTAAAACCATCACCATCGCGGCCGGCGCAAGTTCGGGCGTGTTGGATGTGGCTGTTGGCAACGATGTTTACCAAGGTCCGACGACGGTTACTGAGTCGATTGCCTCGGCATCGGGCGGCAACTTGGAAGCCATTGCTCCAAACACCGCGCCGGTCAGCACCATCGTCAGCGATGTCAACGACACCACCACGGTGACGCTGACCGCCACACCGACCGTGAACGAAAACGGCACCATCACCTACACCGCGACGTTGACCGATGCCAATGGCAACCCGGTCACCGCGCAAAATGGTCCGGTCACCGTCACCCTGGACAGCGGCAAGACCATCACCATCGCCGCTGGCGCAAGCTCGGGCGTGCTCGATGTTGCTGTGGGTAACGATGTTTACCAGGGTCCAACAACGGTTACCGAATCGATCGCCTCGGCATCCGGTGGCAACCTGGAGGCCATCGCACCAAACACGACTCCGGTCAGCACCGTCGTCAGCGATGTCAACGACACCACCACGGTGACCTTGACCGCCACACCGACCGTGAATGAAAACGGCACGATCACCTACACCGCTACGCTGACCGACGCCAACGGCAACCCAGTTACGGCGCAAAATGGTCCGGTCACTGTCACGCTGGAAAGCGGTAAAACGATCACCATCGCGGCGGGCGCAAGCTCGGGCGTATTGGACGTAGCCGTTGGCAACGACGTGTACCAAGGCCCAACCACCGTCACCGAAAGCATCAGTACTGCCACGGGCGGTAACCTGGAAGCCATTGCTCCAAACACCGCACCGGTCAGCACCATCGTCAGCGACGTCAACGACACCACCA
>NZ_FNNL01000030.1:0-4426 GCF_900106735.1 Pseudomonas sp. NFACC08-1
AGGAATAAGCTCGGCCCGTCCAGCGGGTCATAATCCAAGATGCGCGTGGCATGCCACACCGTCACGTCTTTTTCGATGGAGACTTGACGCCCGGCCACAACGGCCATCCGCAGATTGGCCTTCGAACTATCAAGACCGGTATCCTCGTAATGCAAACGAGGTACATCCATTACAAACTCTTGAATATATTCCCGAAAACTGCCACCAATGCCACCTGTTGCAATGGCTCCGGTAATGTACGGGATATAGCTGCCGTAACTGAACTTATCAATGTAGTTTTGAATCAGCAGCAGATTGGTTTTGTTGCGTTCCATGGCCACAATCGCATCCCATTTGCTCATGCGATCCTGATCCTTCATCCAGCTCAGAAGCTCTGCCAACGTATAGGTAGTTGCCATTGCCATACCCTCAAATGTCAAAATCAATGGTGAGCCTAGCCGTCTCGCACACTCACGACTGAGCGCTTCCTATCGAGATAAACGTCACAAAACCATCTGATCGCCAGAACAGCAAAAAGCGATTACCGAACCGTGCCCTTCAACGACAATCAGTCTTTCCATCCAAAAAAATAGTGCGTTCAGGGCGCCAGAAGAAACAGCCGTTCATCCACCTTCTTATAAGTGCTGCCCTGGTCGTAACTCAACTGAACCAAGACAGAAAGTTTTTCAGCCATTACCAGCGAATCTAAAAAGCCCTTATCAAGCGCTGGCAATATATATCCAACGTAGTATTCATCGTCGGTAAGGGGCTGCGTTTCGTCACGCATCGTATTAGTCACTACCTGGCCTGTCGCTGACGATACGCCGCTTGCCTGAATTTTTAGAAGTTGCCCTTCTGCGATGAAATACCAGCTTTCCAATTTAAAGAGCATGACCGGGTCGGTGATCTCGCTTAACTTGATAGAGCCACCGCTAAGTTTCGGCCTTTCCGCCTGGATCCGCGGCCAACCACTGTCGAAGTTTCTTATTTCCAGATCATAAAATGGTGAAGCGTGAGGAACGGCTTCATCTGGCGGCAGAACCTCGTAATGAATCAAAACATGTTTCCCCACATTCATCGGTACGGCCGTACGGGGAATGTTGAATCGCCTGTCGTTGCCGATCGAGGGTGTCGTCACCACCAGCGGATCGCCAAAGCCGTCCCAGATCATGCTGACCTTGTCATCGTTGCCAATCACGGAGTCCTGCGGGATATCGATGACGGCCCCGGTCAGCACATCAGCGGCATTCACCCACCCCTTGACCACGCCCGACCCGTCGTCATCGTAAAGATTGGCCTTATCCACATTCGGTGCATACAGCTCAAGGGGGCGCCGAACCATCAGCGTCAACGGGCGCGAGCTGAACGAAGCCCCTGCCCGCGCATAGTGATAAAGCAGCTCGACAACCTTGCCGTTGTTCTCCTGTAACCAGCGGTGTTCGAGGACCAGCGTGATAATCCCGCTTTCGACCGCCGACACATCCAGCAGCGCGGTAGCGAGCAGGTTGGTGTCGCCTTGCGCATATACCGTCACCACGTCACCTGGCTGCCGGCTGCCATACAGTGGCACCTGCACGGGCAAGCCATCGGGGTGTCGTGCCGGGTCAATCGAGCCACTGTCGGCACCCGCGACAATCAGTTCGGGCAACAACGGTTCAAGGGTGTCCACTGCCGTAATGGTCTGTTCGGCGGAAGTTGATTCGGGCGTGAGCGGATCCTGTGGATCGGCGTACTGCACCTGGTACTGCATAACCCCATGACCACCGTTCTGGATCAATGTGAGTTGTGCCTTGGGCAAAGACCACTCCAGGGTTTTGCCCACGTCATCGGCGCTCAATGTCCGGCGTATCGTATGGGTCGTAGGGGTCCCTCCGGTAGCGCGATGGGCCACCCAGGTGAAAGTAAGCTCATCACCTTCGGCCATCGCCTGATAAGGCGCGGTGGAGATGAGCGCGGGGCCGGCGATGGCGCTTGGGTCCACGCACAATGCGTGAGACTCCTTCATCTGCGCCACAGGCAAGCTCAGGATACCGACGCGCTTGCCCACATAAAAAAACAGACGCCGGGACTCTTCCCCCAGCGGTCCGCCATCCGATTGCCGATAGGAGTAAAACACTTCGCCCTGATCCAGGCCGATGAGTTTGGCGTTCTCAATCACTATCGGCATTCTTGGATGACCATTCTCGTCATGTTCCAAACGGTCATCGACATCCTGGTAGTTGGTTTCATCGATCGCTTCGCCCAACGGGCTGCGCCCTCGCCAGTTGGGTTCGATCCCATGACCTATTGCAAGTCCTGGATACTGCACATAGGTCAACAAGTCGTCTGTTCCCAACACATCCAGATCAATCACGTTATCGCGACCGAGTAGCGGAATGTGGGGAGCCGGCGGGGCATCTTTTGTATTCATGGGTTTGACACCCTCGTTGAGTTTTCATGCAGCGATAAAGACGTTTTACCCCTGACCGATCGCGCCGACCACTATCAGAACTGTTAGGTTACCGGCGCTCTGCAGTCTGTTACCGTATCGACAACTCACCGTAGCCCTCCCGTTAAAAAGCGCCGTTCATTATGGCTATCGCGGCAATGTCATGACCGACGATTATGTCGACTACAACGCTATTGCATTGCACCAAGGCGTCGAGCCCATGGGGAGCTTTAATAAATGGGTTGCAAGCAAGTCGTTATACAGATCAATAAGCCAGGCCTGTCTCGCCATCAGTCTCGGCAACACTCAGCGGCACATCGGGAATATCGAGCAAGGGCAGCGCTAGCAGTAGATGACCTTCAAGAACACCTATAACCACCGAGTCCCAGGACGCTCTGATGAACACGAAAGCCTGCGGGGCCATTTCGTCAACCTTATAGACGCCTGGGGTTTCGCTGTGCCATGAGCCGGGGCCGTTGAAGTCAATACTCCACTCAACGTGTTCGGTAATATCCCTGTTATTGGCTATGGCTCTTAAAGCGACTTCTGTCAAACCTTTCAAGCTGTCAGGGACTTGAATGGTTATCGCGGGAGTTGTCTGTGTAACCACCATGTAAACCGACGCCGTATACCCTTTATAAGTCGCCACGAGTTCATCCATCACATAGGTTTTCCCTTCGACGACTTCTTTATTCGAGACATAGGTGTAAACGCCATTATTGGATTCGATAGAACCGCTCTCCCCCGGAACCGGATTGTTGATGACCACCGTAGGCGCAGGGCTGTCCTCATCGTCCTTCAGATAGCCAAGCTTTAACGGTACACGCTCGTCTTTATTGCAAATCTGAATCAGTGGATTGATCGTCAAGCGCGAGCGGACTACCGTCACCAAGGCAGAGCTGCTGAACTGGGTAACAGGGTCGGTTGCGGTGACCCGTACACGGGTGAAACGCCCCTCGATCTGACTCGCTGCCGGAGGTGTGTAGACCCCTGTATTTTCATCGATCGTACCTGCGCTGACAGCACGACGCTGCAGGTCTCCAACAGTCCATTTCAGGCCGGTTCTTTCAGGAAAAACCTCAAAAGCATAGTGCGGTGTGCCGGCGGCAATGCGGGGTTCCGGCGTGGTGATGGCGAACGTTGTTTGAGCGGGATTGATGCGACCGAACAGGCCGACATCATAAGGGGACTGTAAATTGAGCATCTGAATGGTTTCGCCGTAGTTAAGCGCAAGATTTTCCGCAATAAATCCCGACACAACGCGGCCCGTAGGGAACTGCTCTTTGATTGCACCCGCGATCATCCCCGACGCATCCGTCGCCAACAAATTAAGTAAAACTTCAGCAGCCTGTACCATTAACAGCCCCATTAAGATTAACAGCTTGCCTACTAAATCCGCTATAGGATCTACTGGATCTGCCAAACTCAACTTACGCTTAACGGCATCGCCAAACTTAAAAATATCAACACCTGACTCAGGATCTACATTGCTTTCAACATCATACCTTATTCTTTTCAACGTACCACCGGCGCCATCATCAATCAATTGGTAATACGCCGTGACGGTTAAATGGTAATACAAGCTCTTGCTCGGATATATATCTATGAGCTCTTGAAGCCCCTCATAATTAGTTGCTACGACATTCATGCTAGCTCTAACAGTCCCGGCACATAGCCACCGGACGCTGATCTGTTGCCCATGCAGCTCAACCTTCAGACGTTCACTGGCCGCCAGAAGAAATTCAGGATGACTAACCTCAAGATCCGCCCATATTGGACCCAACAGGGTGGTCATCTCCAAACGATGATTAAATGTCCCACGCGGAATCTTAATCCCCCCCCCCTTTAGCCGTCACGACAATATCTCTGTTATCGTCATCAAAAACATAATCAAAATCATCGTGATCAATCATTTCCCCCAGCGATCGAACCAACTCAGCAATAACTACTCGGCCTCGCCCTACCAATACAGTGGCAGAGTAATCTCTTCCGGCGTCATTCGGGATCAAGTAACGAAAA
>NZ_FNNL01000033.1:0-1426 GCF_900106735.1 Pseudomonas sp. NFACC08-1
TGGAGCATACAAATTGCTTGGGTGTTATATGGTCAAGCCTCACGGGCAATTAGTACAGGTTAGCTCAACGCCTCACAGCGCTTACACACCCTGCCTATCAACGTCGTAGTCTTCGACGGCCCTTCAGGGGACTCAAGGTCCCAGTGAGATCTCATCTTGAGGCAAGTTTCCCGCTTAGATGCTTTCAGCGGTTATCTTTTCCGAACATAGCTACCCGGCAATGCCACTGGCGTGACAACCGGAACACCAGAGGTTCGTCCACTCCGGTCCTCTCGTACTAGGAGCAGCCCCTCTCAAATCTCAAACGTCCACGGCAGATAGGGACCGAACTGTCTCACGACGTTCTAAACCCAGCTCGCGTACCACTTTAAATGGCGAACAGCCATACCCTTGGGACCGGCTTCAGCCCCAGGATGTGATGAGCCGACATCGAGGTGCCAAACACCGCCGTCGATATGAACTCTTGGGCGGTATCAGCCTGTTATCCCCGGAGTACCTTTTATCCGTTGAGCGATGGCCCTTCCATACAGAACCACCGGATCACTAAGACCTACTTTCGTACCTGCTCGACGTGTCTGTCTCGCAGTCAAGCGCGCTTTTGCCTTTATACTCTACGACCGATTTCCGACCGGTCTGAGCGCACCTTCGTACTCCTCCGTTACTCTTTAGGAGGAGACCGCCCCAGTCAAACTACCCACCATACACTGTCCTCGATCCGGATAACGGACCTGAGTTAGAACCTCAAAGTTGCCAGGGTGGTATTTCAAGGATGGCTCCACGCGAACTGGCGTCCACGCTTCAAAGCCTCCCACCTATCCTACACAAGCAAATTCAAAGTCCAGTGCAAAGCTATAGTAAAGGTTCACGGGGTCTTTCCGTCTAGCCGCGGATACACTGCATCTTCACAGCGATTTCAATTTCACTGAGTCTCGGGTGGAGACAGCGCCGCCATCGTTACGCCATTCGTGCAGGTCGGAACTTACCCGACAAGGAATTTCGCTACCTTAGGACCGTTATAGTTACGGCCGCCGTTTACCGGGGCTTCGATCAAGAGCTTCGCGTTAGCTAACCCCATCAATTAACCTTCCGGCACCGGGCAGGCGTCACACCCTATACGTCCACTTTCGTGTTTGCAGAGTGCTGTGTTTTTAATAAACAGTCGCAGCGGCCTGGTATCTTCGACCGGCGTGGGCTTACGCAGCAAGTGCTTCACCCTCACCGGCGCACCTTCTCCCGAAGTTACGGTGCCATTTTGCCTAGTTCCTTCACCCGAGTTCTCTCAAGCGCCTTGGTATTCTCTACCCAACCACCTGTGTCGGTTTGGGGTACGGTTCCTGGTTACCTGAAGCTTAGAAGCTTTTCTTGGAAGCATGGCATCAACCACTTCGTCACCCAAAGGGTAACTCGTCATCAGCTCTCGGCCTTA
>NZ_FNNL01000029.1:0-15598 GCF_900106735.1 Pseudomonas sp. NFACC08-1
TCAAGACCATCGCGATGGAAGACGGTCTGCGTTTCGCTATCCGTGAAGGCGGTCGTACCGTCGGCGCTGGCGTCGTAGCCAAAGTCATCGAGTAAACAGTTGTAATGTCTTTTTCGGGCCGGCATAATGGTCGGCCTGATTTTGTTTTAGGTCAGTAGCTCAATTGGCAGAGCGACGGTCTCCAAAACCGTAGGTTGGGGGTTCGATTCCCTCCTGACCTGCCAGATTCACTCGGTGTGTCTGGCTTTCTTTTCACAGGATCTTCATAGATGACTCCTAAAGCTGAAGCTCAAGGCTCTCGCTTCGATCTGCTCAAGTGGCTAGTGGTAGTCGCTTTGGTGGTTATTGGCGTTGTTGGCAATCAGTATTATTCTGCTTCGCCGATCCTGTACCGCGTACTTGCATTGCTCGCCATTGCTGCTGTTGCTGCCTTTGTAGGCCTGCAGACAGCCAAGGGCAAGTCTTTCTTTGTACTCGCTAAGGAAGCTCGCACCGAGATTCGTAAAGTCGTATGGCCGACTCGCCAAGAAACCACGCAGACCACGTTGATCGTTGTGGCTGTTGTTCTGGTAATGGCGTTGCTGTTGTGGGGGCTCGATTCCCTGCTCGGCTGGCTTGTTTCCTTGATTGTTGGCTAAGGGTGTCCCGTGGCTAAGCGTTGGTACGTTGTGCATGCTTACTCGGGTTACGAGAAGCATGTCATGCGCTCGCTGGTAGAGCGCGTAAAGCTGGCTGGCATGGAAGATGGCTTCGGCGAGATTCTGGTCCCCACTGAAGAAGTGGTTGAGATGCGTAATGGCCAGAAGCGCAAAAGTGAACGTAAGTTCTTTCCGGGCTACGTGCTGGTGCAGATGGATATGAACGAAGGGACTTGGCACTTGGTCAAGGATACCCCTCGGGTGATGGGCTTTATTGGCGGTACCGCCGACAAGCCTGCGCCGATCACGGATAAAGAGGCAGAAGCGATTCTGCGTCGCGTCGCTGATGGTAGCGACAAGCCGAAGCCGAAGACACTGTTTGAGCCGGGTGAGGTTGTACGCGTCACCGACGGTCCATTCGCTGATTTTAACGGCACGGTTGAAGAAGTTAACTACGAAAAGAGCCGGATCCAAGTGGCAGTGCTCATTTTCGGTCGCTCTACTCCGGTAGAGCTAGAGTTCAGCCAGGTCGAAAAGGTCTGATTGAACAGGCATCCCAACCCCGCAGCCCAAGGCTGTGGGGTTTTGTCGTCACTGGGATAAACGCGCAAGTAACCGGGGAGCCTTTCGAGGCGTTCGAACCCGTAATTGGAGTGCCTCATGGCCAAGAAAATTACCGCTTACATCAAGCTGCAAGTGAAGGCCGCTCAGGCTAACCCAAGCCCACCTGTTGGTCCTGCCCTGGGTCAGCACGGCGTGAACATCATGGAATTCTGCAAGGCCTTCAACGCCCGTACTCAGGGTCTTGAGCCAGGTCTGCCGACTCCAGTGATCATCACTGTCTACAGCGACCGTAGCTTCACTTTCGAAACAAAAAGCACCCCAGCTTCGGTTCTGCTGAAGAAGGCTGCAGGTTTGACCAGCGGTTCCGCTCGTCCAAACACCGTTAAGGTTGGCACCGTTACCCGTGCTCAGCTGGAAGAAATCGCGAAAACCAAAAACGCGGATCTGACTGCAGCTGATATGGATGCAGCCGTGCGTACTATCGCCGGTTCTGCTCGTAGCATGGGCCTTAACGTGGAGGGTGTGTAATGGCTAAGCTGACCAAGCGTCAAAAGGCTATCGCCGGCAAAATCGAAGCAGGCAAGGCCTACAACTTTGTAGACGCCGCCGCTCTGCTGGCTGAGCTGTCGACTGTCAAGTTCAGCGAGTCGTTCGACGTTGCTGTGAACCTGGGCGTTGACCCACGTAAATCCGACCAGGTCGTTCGTAGCGCTACCGTGCTGCCACACGGCACTGGCAAGACCGTTCGTGTAGCTGTCTTCACCCAGGGCCCAGCAGCTGAAGCTGCTCTGGCTGCTGGTGCTGATCGCGTAGGCATGGACGATCTGGCTGCTGAAATGAAGGGCGGCGACCTGAACTATGACGTAGTGATCGCATCCCCGGATGCCATGCGCGTTGTAGGTCAGTTGGGTCAGATCCTCGGTCCACGTGGTCTGATGCCTAACCCTAAAGTCGGCACCGTAACGCCAGACGTAGCCACTGCGGTTAAAAACGCCAAGGCTGGTCAGGTTCGTTATCGCACCGACAAAAACGGCATCATCCACACTTCCGTTGGCAAGATCGGCTTCGATGCCGTCAAGCTGAAGGAAAACGTTGAAGCCCTGATCGCTGATCTGAAGCGTATCAAGCCAGCTTCTTCGAAAGGTATCTACGTCAAGCGCGTTACCCTGAGCACCACTATGGGCCCAGGTCTGGTTATCGATCAGAGCTCGCTCGACGCGTAAGACTCGGATTGGTGCAAGTAATTGCGCCAATCAAAAAAATTGGGGTCCCTGCCTGGCGGGGGCTGTCCAAGACCGTAGGCGACGCAAGTCTTAAACCACAAGCCTACGCAGATGGTGCTCCCGGTTCCTTACCGAATCAGACACCAAAACGACATTCGGTTTCGACCGGATGAAACGGTAACAAGCAGGAGTTAAACCCGTGGCAATTAAACTCGAAGACAAGAAGGCCATCGTCGCTGAAGTCAACGAGGCTGCCAAAGCTGCTCTGTCCGCTGTCGTGGCTGATGCCCGTGGCGTAACAGTAGGCGCTATGACCGGACTCCGTAAAGAGGCTCGTGAAGCTGGCGTTTATGTACGTGTTGTACGTAACACCCTGCTCAAGCGCGCTGTTGCTGACACTGAATACAGTGTCCTCAACGACGTGTTCACCGGCCCGACCTTGATCGCGTTCTCCACCCAACATCCTGGCGCTGCTGCCCGTTTGTTCAAGGAATTCGCCAAAGGTCAGGACAAGTTCGAGATTAAGGCAGCTGCGTTCGAGGGCAAGTTCCTCGCAGCTAACCAGATCGACGTACTGGCAACTCTGCCGACCCGTGACGAAGCAATTTCTCAGCTGATGAGCGTGATTCAAGGCGCAACCAGCAAGTTGGCTCGTACTCTGGCGGCACTGCGCGACCAGAAAGAAGCTGCCGCAGCCTAAGGCTCGACACTCCTTTTCGCGTTTTTTGTTTATTTCGATGGTCGCGTAGGCCGTCCCCCAATCCAGGAATTTAGAGTCATGTCTATCTCTCAAAACGATATCCTCGAAGCCGTTGGCAACATGTCCGTAATGGAAGTTGTTGAGCTGATCAAAGCTTTCGAAGAAAAATTCGGTGTTACCGCTGCTGCTGCTTCCGCTGGTCCAGCTGTTGCTGCTGCCGTTGCTGAAGAGCAAACCGAATTCAACGTCATGCTGACCGAAGCTGGCGAGAAGAAAGTAAACGTGATCAAGGCAGTACGTGAACTGACCGGTCTGGGCCTGAAAGAAGCCAAGGCTGTAGTTGACGGCGCTCCTGCCATGGTTCTGGAAGCTGTTGCCAAAGACGCAGCTGACAAAGCCAAGGCCGCTCTGGAAGAAGCAGGCGCTAAAGTCGAGCTGAAGTAAGCATCGACTTTGCGTCTCCAGCCCGAGCGTTAAGCGACAGGCTGATGGCTGGTGGCTCTTGCCACCGGCCTTTTTCCGTTATTGGCAGCCGACTGGGTCGGTGCCGATAGCGAGCTGTAACCACCCTATGTGGTGGCGCAAACCATGGGGTTTGCACGATTTTCTGGCTGCTCCCGTCGGGAGGGGCCAAACAAGCAGGTGACCAAGCTGGGGAACGCTGATGGCTTACTCATATACTGAGAAAAAACGTATCCGCAAGGACTTTAGCAAGTTGCCGGACGTCATGGATGTGCCGTACCTCCTGGCCATCCAGCTGGATTCGTATCGTGAATTCTTGCAAGCGGGAGCGACTAAAGATCAGTTCCGCGACGTGGGCCTGCATGCGGCCTTCAAATCCGTTTTCCCGATCATCAGCTACTCCGGCAATGCTGCGCTGGAGTACGTCGGTTATCGCCTGGGCGAACCGGCATTTGATGTCAAAGAATGCGTATTGCGCGGTGTTACTTACGCCGTACCTTTGCGGGTAAAAGTGCGCCTGATCATTTTCGACAAAGAATCGTCGAACAAAGCGATCAAGGACATCAAAGAGCAAGAAGTCTACATGGGTGAAATCCCCCTGATGACTGAGAACGGTACCTTCGTAATCAACGGTACCGAGCGTGTAATCGTTTCCCAGCTGCACCGTTCTCCGGGCGTGTTCTTCGACCACGACCGTGGCAAGACGCACAGCTCCGGCAAACTGCTTTACTCCGCGCGCATCATTCCTTACCGCGGTTCGTGGTTGGACTTCGAGTTCGACCCGAAAGACTGCGTATTCGTGCGTATCGACCGTCGTCGCAAGCTGCCTGCATCGGTACTGCTGCGCGCGCTCGGCTATACCACCGAAGAAGTGCTGGACGCGTTCTACACCACCAACGTTTTCCATGTGCAAGGTGAAAACCTCAGCCTGGAACTGGTGCCTCAGCGCCTGCGCGGTGAAATCGCTGTCCTCGATATCCAGGATGACAAAGGCAAGGTTATTGTCGAGCAGGGTCGTCGTATCACCGCTCGCCACATCAACCAGTTGGAAAAAGCCGGGATCAAAGAGCTGCAGGTACCTCTGGACTACGTCCTGGGGCGCACCACGGCCAAGGTCATCGTGCATCCGGCCACCGGCGAAATCCTGGCAGAGTGCAACACCGAGCTGAACACCGAGATCCTGGCAAAAATCGCCAAGGCCCAGGTCGTTCGCATCGAGACGCTGTACACCAACGACATCGACTGCGGTCCGTTCATCTCCGACACGCTGAAGATCGACTCCACCGGCAACCAGCTGGAAGCCCTGGTCGAAATCTATCGCATGATGCGTCCTGGCGAGCCACCAACCAAGGATGCCGCCGAGACCCTGTTCAACAACCTGTTCTTCAGCCCTGAGCGCTATGACCTGTCTGCGGTCGGCCGGATGAAGTTCAACCGTCGTATCGGTCGTACCGAAATCGAAGGTTCGGGTGTACTGAACAAGGACGACATCGTTGCTGTCCTCAAGACCCTGGTCGATATCCGTAACGGCAAGGGCATCGTCGATGACATCGACCACCTGGGTAACCGTCGTGTTCGCTGCGTAGGCGAAATGGCCGAGAACCAGTTCCGTGTTGGCCTGGTGCGCGTAGAGCGTGCGGTCAAGGAACGTCTGTCGATGGCTGAAAGCGAAGGCCTGATGCCGCAAGACCTGATCAACGCCAAGCCTGTGGCTGCGGCGGTGAAGGAGTTCTTCGGTTCGAGCCAGCTGTCCCAGTTCATGGACCAGAACAACCCGCTGTCCGAGATCACCCACAAGCGTCGTGTCTCCGCACTCGGCCCGGGCGGTCTGACCCGTGAGCGTGCCGGCTTCGAAGTTCGTGACGTACACCCGACGCACTACGGTCGTGTATGCCCGATCGAAACGCCGGAAGGTCCGAACATCGGTCTGATCAACTCCCTGGCTGCCTATGCGCGCACCAACCAGTATGGCTTCCTCGAGAGCCCGTACCGTGTGGTGAAAGACGCCCTGGTTACGGACGAGATCGTGTTCCTGTCCGCCATCGAAGAAGCTGATCACGTGATCGCTCAGGCTTCGGCCACGATGAACGACAAGAAGGTCTTGGTCGACGAGCTGGTAGCTGTTCGTCACTTGAACGAGTTCACCGTCAAGGCGCCGGAAGACGTCACCTTGATGGACGTATCGCCGAAGCAAGTAGTTTCGGTTGCAGCGTCGTTGATCCCGTTCCTCGAGCACGACGACGCCAACCGTGCGTTGATGGGTTCGAACATGCAGCGTCAAGCTGTACCAACCCTGCGTGCCGACAAGCCGCTGGTAGGTACCGGTATGGAGCGTAACGTTGCCCGTGACTCCGGCGTTTGCGTCGTGGCTCGTCGTGGTGGCGTAATCGACTCCGTCGACGCCAGCCGTATCGTGGTTCGTGTTGCCGATGACGAAGTTGAAACTGGCGAAGCCGGTGTCGACATCTACAACCTGACCAAATACACCCGCTCCAACCAGAACACCTGCATCAACCAGCGTCCGCTGGTGAGCAAGGGTGATCGGGTTCAGCGCAGCGACATCATGGCCGACGGTCCGTCCACCGATATGGGTGAACTGGCGTTGGGTCAGAACATGCGCATCGCGTTCATGGCATGGAACGGCTTCAACTTCGAAGACTCCATCTGCCTGTCCGAGCGTGTGGTTCAGGAAGACCGCTTCACCACGATCCACATCCAGGAACTGACCTGTGTGGCCCGTGACACCAAGCTTGGCCCAGAGGAAATCACTGCGGACATCCCGAACGTGGGTGAAGCTGCACTGAACAAGCTGGACGAAGCCGGTATCGTTTATGTGGGTGCTGAAGTAGGCGCAGGCGACATCCTGGTGGGCAAGGTCACTCCGAAAGGCGAGACCCAGCTGACCCCGGAAGAAAAACTGCTGCGTGCCATCTTCGGTGAAAAAGCCAGCGACGTTAAAGACACCTCCCTGCGTGTGCCTACTGGCACCAAGGGTACGGTCATCGACGTACAAGTCTTCACTCGCGACGGCGTTGAGCGTGATGCTCGTGCACTGTCGATCGAGAAGACTCAACTCGACGAGATCCGCAAGGACCTGAACGAAGAGTTCCGTATCGTCGAAGGCGCAACTTTCGAGCGTCTGCGCTCCGCTCTGGTCGGCCACAAAGCCGAAGGCGGCGCCGGCCTGAAGAAAGGTCAGGAAATCACCGACGAAGTTCTCGACGGTCTTGAGCATGGCCAGTGGTTCAAACTGCGCATGGCTGAAGATGCTCTGAACGAGCAGCTCGAGAAGGCCCAGGCCTATATCGTTGATCGCCGCCGTCTGCTGGACGACAAGTTCGAAGACAAGAAGCGCAAACTGCAGCAGGGCGATGACCTGGCTCCAGGCGTGCTGAAAATCGTCAAGGTTTACCTGGCAATCCGTCGTCGCATCCAGCCGGGCGACAAGATGGCCGGTCGTCACGGTAACAAAGGTGTGGTCTCCGTGATCATGCCGGTTGAAGACATGCCGCACGATGCCAATGGCACCCCGGTCGATGTGGTCCTCAACCCGTTGGGCGTACCTTCGCGTATGAACGTTGGTCAGATCCTTGAAACCCACCTGGGCCTCGCGGCCAAGGGCTTGGGCGAGAAGATCAACCGTATGATCGAAGAGCAGCGCAAGGTCGCTGACCTGCGTAAGTTCCTGCACGAGATCTACAACGAGATCGGCGGTCGCAACGAAGAGCTGGACACCTTCTCCGACCAGGAAATCCTGGATCTGGCGAAGAACCTGCGCGGCGGCGTTCCAATGGCTACTCCGGTGTTCGACGGTGCCAAGGAAAGCGAAATCAAGGCCATGCTGAAACTGGCTGACCTGCCAGAAAGCGGCCAGATGCAGCTGTTCGACGGCCGTACCGGCAACAAGTTCGAGCGCCCGGTTACCGTTGGCTACATGTACATGCTGAAGCTGAACCACTTGGTAGACGACAAGATGCACGCTCGTTCTACCGGTTCTTACAGCCTGGTTACCCAGCAGCCGCTGGGTGGTAAGGCGCAGTTCGGTGGTCAGCGTTTCGGGGAGATGGAGGTCTGGGCACTGGAAGCGTACGGTGCTGCATACACTCTGCAAGAAATGCTCACAGTGAAGTCGGACGATGTGAACGGCCGGACCAAGATGTACAAAAACATCGTGGACGGCGATCACCGTATGGAGCCGGGCATGCCCGAGTCTTTCAACGTGTTGATCAAGGAAATTCGTTCCCTCGGCATCGATATCGATCTGGAAACCGAATAACACGTGACGCGAATCGAGAGCGGGGCTGTCTTGCCCGCTCTCTGCTCCGCCAGGAGGAAAGGCCTTGAAAGACCTACTGAATTTGCTGAAAAACCAGGGTCAAGTCGAAGAGTTCGACGCCATCCGTATTGGATTGGCATCGCCTGAGATGATCCGTTCGTGGTCGTTCGGTGAAGTTAAAAAGCCGGAAACCATCAACTACCGTACGTTCAAACCCGAACGTGACGGCCTGTTCTGCGCCAAGATCTTTGGCCCGGTCAAGGATTACGAGTGCCTGTGCGGTAAGTACAAGCGCTTGAAGCACCGTGGTGTGATCTGCGAGAAGTGCGGCGTTGAAGTCGCGCTGGCAAAAGTTCGTCGTGAGCGCATGGCGCACATCGAACTGGCCTCGCCGGTTGCCCACATCTGGTTCCTGAAATCGCTGCCGTCCCGTATCGGCCTGCTGATGGACATGACCCTGCGTGATATCGAACGCGTTCTCTACTTCGAGAGCTATGTCGTTATCGATCCAGGCATGACCACCCTTGAAAAAGGTCAGTTGCTCAACGACGAACAGTACTTCGAAGCACTGGAAGAGTTCGGCGACGATTTCGATGCCCGCATGGGTGCCGAAGCTGTCCGCGAACTGCTGCACGCTATCGACCTGGAGCACGAGATTGGCCGTCTGCGCGAAGAAATTCCGCAAACCAACTCCGAAACCAAGATCAAGAAGCTGTCCAAGCGTCTGAAGTTGATGGAAGCCTTCCAGGGTTCCGGCAACCTGCCAGAGTGGATGGTGCTGACCGTTCTGCCGGTTCTGCCGCCAGACCTGCGTCCACTGGTTCCGCTCGATGGCGGTCGTTTCGCGACTTCCGACCTCAACGACCTGTATCGTCGAGTGATCAACCGTAACAACCGCTTGAAGCGCCTGCTTGATCTGTCCGCTCCGGACATCATCGTGCGCAACGAAAAGCGTATGTTGCAGGAAGCGGTCGACGCACTGCTCGACAACGGTCGTCGTGGCCGCGCTATCACCGGTTCCAACAAGCGTCCTCTGAAATCCCTGGCTGACATGATCAAGGGTAAGCAGGGTCGTTTCCGTCAGAACTTGCTCGGTAAGCGTGTTGACTACTCCGGTCGTTCGGTAATTACCGTTGGCCCGACCCTGCGTCTGCACCAGTGCGGTCTGCCTAAGAAAATGGCCTTGGAGCTGTTCAAACCGTTCATTTTCGGCAAGCTGGAAATGCGTGGTCTTGCGACCACCATCAAAGCGGCCAAGAAGATGGTCGAGCGCGAGCTGCCAGAGGTCTGGGACGTTCTCGCTGAAGTGATTCGCGAACACCCGGTTCTGCTCAACCGTGCACCGACCCTTCACCGTCTGGGTATCCAGGCGTTTGAACCGGTACTGATCGAAGGTAAGGCTATCCAGCTGCACCCGCTGGTCTGTGCTGCGTACAACGCCGACTTCGACGGCGACCAGATGGCCGTGCACGTACCGCTGACACTGGAAGCCCAGCTGGAAGCGCGTGCGTTGATGATGTCGACCAACAACATCCTGTCGCCAGCCAACGGTGAGCCAATCATCGTTCCGTCGCAGGACGTTGTATTGGGTCTGTACTACATGACGCGTGAAGCGATCAACGCCAAGGGCGAAGGTCGTGTGTTCGCCGATCTGCAGGAAGTTGACCGTGTGTTCCGTGCCGGCGAAGCCGCACTGCATGCCAAGGTCAAAGTGCGGATCAACGAAACCGTGAACGATCGTGATGGCGGCAGCGTGACCAACACCCGTATCGTCGACACCACCGTCGGCCGTGCGCTGTTGTTCCAGGTTGTGCCAAAAGGTCTGTCCTTCGACGTCGTCAACCTGCCGATGAAGAAAAAGGCGATCTCCAAGCTGATCAACCAGTGCTACCGCGTGGTTGGTCTGAAAGAGACCGTCATCTTCGCTGACCAGTTGATGTACACCGGTTTTGCCTACTCGACCATTTCCGGCGTTTCCATCGGTGTTAACGACTTCGTTATCCCGGATGAAAAAGCCCGCATCATCGGCGCTGCTACCGAAGAAGTGAAAGAGATCGAAAGCCAATACGCCTCCGGCCTGGTAACCCAGGGCGAGAAGTACAACAAGGTGATCGACCTCTGGTCCAAGGCGAACGACGAAGTCTCCAAGGCGATGATGGCCAACCTCTCGAAAGAGAAAGTCATCGACCGTCATGGCAACGAAGTCGACCAGGAATCCTTCAACTCGATGTACATGATGGCCGACTCGGGCGCACGGGGTTCTGCTGCGCAGATCCGTCAGCTCGCCGGTATGCGTGGCCTGATGGCCAAGCCGGACGGCTCCATCATCGAGACCCCGATTACCGCGAACTTCCGTGAAGGCCTGAGCGTACTCCAGTACTTCATCTCCACTCACGGTGCTCGTAAGGGTCTTGCGGATACCGCCTTGAAAACGGCGAACTCCGGTTACCTGACTCGTCGTCTGGTAGACGTTGCCCAGGATCTGGTCGTGACCGAGATCGATTGCGGCACCGAACATGGCCTGGTAATGACTCCGCACATTGAAGGCGGTGACGTTGTAGAGCCGTTGGGTGAGCGCGTATTGGGTCGTGTCATCGCCCGTGACGTATTCAAGCCGGGTACCGAGGACGTGATCGTTCCTGCGGGCACCCTGGTTGACGAGAAGTGGGTCGAGTTCATCGAACTCAACAGCATCGACGAAGTGATCGTACGTTCGCCGATCAGCTGCGAAACGCGCTATGGCATCTGCGCCAAGTGCTACGGTCGCGACCTGGCACGTGGTCACCAGGTGAACATCGGTGAAGCGGTCGGCGTTATCGCTGCCCAGTCCATCGGTGAGCCGGGTACCCAGCTGACGATGCGTACGTTCCACATCGGTGGTGCGGCAAGCCGGACCTCCGCGGCCGACAGCGTTCAGGTGAAGAATGGCGGTACCGTCCGTCTGCACAACCTGAAGCACGTTGAGCGAGTGGATGGTCACCTGGTTGCTGTGTCCCGTTCCGGTGAGCTGGCCATCGCTGACGACTTCGGTCGCGAGCGCGAGCGCTACAAGCTGCCGTACGGTGCTGTGATTTCGGTGAAGGAAGGCGACAAGGTCGACGCTGGTGCCATCGTGGCCAAGTGGGACCCGCACACTCACCCGATCGTTACCGAAATGAAAGGTACCGTGACCTACGTGGGCATGGAAGAAGGCATCACGATCAAGCGTCAGACCGACGAATTGACCGGTATGACCAACATTGAAGTACTCGATGCGAAAGATCGTCCAGCTGCCGGCAAGGACATCCGTCCTGCTGTGAAGATGGTCGACGACAACGGCAAGGATCTGTTGCTGCCAGGCACTGACGTAATCGCTCAGTACTTCCTGCCAGCCAACGCCCTGGTCGGTGTTGCGGACGGTGCGCGGATCGCGATCGGTGATGTTATCGCTCGTATTCCGCAGGAAACTTCGAAGACCCGCGACATCACCGGTGGTCTGCCGCGTGTTGCCGACTTGTTCGAAGCTCGTCGTCCGAAAGAAGCCTCGATTCTGGCTGAAGTCAGCGGCACCATCGCGTTCGGTAAAGAGACCAAGGGCAAGCGTCGCCTGGTCATTACACCGAACGACGGTAGCGATCCGTACGAAGAGCTGATTCCGAAGTGGCGTCACCTGAACGTCTTCGAGGGCGAACAGGTAAACCGCGGCGAAGTTATCTCGGACGGTCCGAGCGATCCACACGACATCCTGCGTCTGCTGGGTGTGAGTGCGCTCGCCAAGTACATCGTGAACGAGATCCAGGACGTTTACCGTCTGCAAGGCGTGAAGATCAACGACAAGCACATCGAGACCATCCTGCGTCAGATGCTGCGTAAGGTCGAGATCGCTGAATCCGGCGACTCGAGTTTCATCAAGGGCGACCAGATGGAACTGACTCACGTACTGGTGGAAAACGAGCGCCTGGCGACCGAAGACAAGTTTGTCTCCAAGTTCACTCGCGTGCTGCTGGGTATCACCAAGGCGTCGTTGTCCACCGAATCGTTCATCTCGGCGGCTTCCTTCCAGGAAACCACCCGCGTACTGACCGAAGCGGCGGTAACCGGCAAGCGCGATTACCTGCGCGGCCTGAAAGAAAACGTGGTCGTGGGTCGTCTGATCCCGGCCGGTACCGGTTTGGCCTATCACAGCGAACGCAAGCGTCGCCGTGATGCTGACAAGCCGCTGCGCGTAAGCGCCAGTGAAGTGGAAGCTGCACTGACCGAAGCACTGAACTCGAGTGGTAACTGAGTTCTGCGGTAATTGAGTGCCTGGCCCTGGTCGCCCCGTTCGGCGGATCGAGACAAATTGTCGAGATCCGGCGGGCGGGGAGGTCGGGGCCTTGCCTTGACTGGGGACAAGATCCTCTTTAGACTCTTGATCCCCTAAATTTGGCGGGAATTCGTTCCTGCCATTTTGCTTTTCTTGTAAGACAATAGCGTCGCAAGACAACAGTGGAGCTAGTAGATGGCAACTATCAACCAGCTGGTACGTCAGCCGCGTAAGCGTATCGTCGAGAAATCCGACGTGCCTGCGCTGCAGAACTGCCCGCAACGTCGTGGCGTATGCACTCGTGTGTATACCACCACGCCGAAAAAACCTAACTCGGCACTGCGTAAAGTATGCCGTGTGCGTCTGACCAACGGTTTCGAGGTTTCCTCGTACATCGGCGGTGAAGGCCACAACCTGCAAGAACACAGCGTGGTCCTGATCCGCGGCGGTCGTGTAAAAGACTTGCCAGGTGTTCGTTACCACACCGTTCGCGGCTCTTTGGATACTTCCGGCGTTAAAGGTCGTAACCAAGGTCGTTCGAAGTACGGTACCAAGCGTCCGAAATAATCGGCCGTTTAGCAGTTTTTAATTTTATTGAGTCGATAAGAGTAAGGTCGGGCACGCATCCGCTGTCCCGGGCTAACCTGAAGACCGTTTGAGGGCTTATCAATGCCAAGACGTCGCGTAGCAGCCAAACGTGAGATTCTGGACGATCCGAAATACGGAAGCCAGATTCTCGCCAAGTTCATGAACCACGTAATGGAAAGCGGCAAGAAAGCCGTTGCCGAGCGTATCGTTTATGGCGCACTGGACAAAGTTAAGGAACGCAAGAACAGCGATCCCCTGGAAATCTTCGAGAAAGCTCTCGACGCCATCGCTCCGCTGGTCGAAGTGAAGTCGCGCCGTGTAGGCGGTGCTACTTACCAGGTTCCGGTCGAAGTTCGTCCGTCCCGTCGTAACGCCCTGGCAATGCGCTGGCTGGTAGACTTCGCCCGCAAGCGCGGCGAGAAGTCCATGGCTCTGCGTTTGGCTGGTGAACTGTTGGACGCTGCTGAAGGTAAAGGTGCTGCAGTTAAGAAGCGTGAAGACGTGCACCGTATGGCTGAAGCCAACAAGGCTTTCTCGCACTACCGCTTCTAATTTTAGCGTCACTCAATTTGCGAGGGCTTTATGGCTCGTACTACACCGATTAACCGCTACCGTAACATCGGTATCGTTGCTCACGTGGATGCTGGTAAAACCACCACCACCGAGCGCGTCCTTTTTTACACCGGCAAGAGTCACAAAATGGGCGAGGTGCATGACGGCGCCGCGACCACAGACTGGATGGTGCAGGAGCAGGAGCGTGGTATTACCATTACTTCTGCTGCTATCACCGCCTTCTGGAAAGGTTCCGAGAAGCAGTACGCGCACGAGCACCGCTTCAACGTTATCGATACCCCGGGCCACGTAGACTTCACCATCGAAGTTGAACGTTCCCTGCGTGTACTCGACGGCGCTGTCGTTGTGTTCTGTGGTACTTCGGGTGTTGAGCCTCAGTCGGAAACCGTATGGCGTCAAGCCAACAAATACGGCGTTCCACGTCTTGTTTACGTAAACAAGATGGACCGTGCTGGTGCCAACTTCCTGCGCGTGATCGCTCAGATCAAGCAGCGTCTGGGTCACACTCCGGTGCCTATCCAGTTGGCTATTGGTTCGGAAGACAACTTCCAGGGCCAGATCGACCTGATCAACATGCAAGCGGTTTACTGGAATGACTCCGACAAGGGCATGGTCCCTGTTCGCAAGGAAATTCCTGCCGAGTTGTTGGAAGAAGCCGAGCAATGGCGCAGCAACATGGTCGAGGCTGCGGCCGAAGCCAGCGAAGAGCTGATGAACAAGTACCTCGAAGGTGAAGAGCTCACCAACGAGGAAATCAAGGCCGCTCTGCGTCAGCGTACTATCGCTGGTGAGATCGTTCTGGCTGTTTGCGGTTCTTCCTTCAAGAACAAGGGTGTTCCCCTGGTTCTCGACGCCGTTATCGACTTCCTGCCTGCTCCAACCGACATTCCTGCTATCAAGGGTTCCAACCCGGATAACGAGGAAGAGGAAATGGAGCGTCACGCAAGTGATGACGAGCCGTTCGCGGCTTTGGCGTTCAAGATCGCTACCGACCCATTCGTGGGTACCTTGACCTTTGTTCGAGTTTACTCGGGCGTGTTGGCCTCCGGCGACGGCGTGATCAACTCGGTAAAAGGCAAGAAAGAGCGTGTGGGTCGTATGGTGCAGATGCACGCAAACGCCCGCGAAGAAATCAAGGAAGTGCGCGCTGGCGACATCGCGGCCTTGATCGGCATGAAGGACGTCACCACCGGTGAAACTTTGTGCAACGCTGACAAGCCAATCATCCTGGTTCGCATGGACTTCCCGGAGCCGGTTATTTCGGTTGCCGTTGAGCCTAAGACCAAGGACGACCAGGAAAAAATGGGTATCGCTCTGGGCAAGCTTGCTCAGGAAGACCCGTCTTTCCGCGTCAAGACTGATGAAGAGACTGGTCAAACGATCATCTCCGGCATGGGCGAGTTGCACCTGGACATCCTGGTTGACCGGATGCGCCGTGAGTTCAACGTCGAAGCCAACATCGGTAAGCCTCAGGTTTCCTATCGTGAGCGCATCACGAAGAGCTGTGAAATCGAAGGCAAGTTCGTTCGCCAGTCCGGCGGTCGTGGCCAGTTCGGTCACTGCTGGATTCGTTTTGCACCGGCTGACGAAGGTCAGGAAGGTCTGCAATTCCTGAACGAAGTCGTAGGTGGTGTGGTTCCTAAGGAATACATCCCGGCGATCCAGAAGGGTATCGAAGAGCAGATGAAGAACGGCGTTGTCGCCGGCTATCCGCTGATCGGCCTGAAGGCGACTGTGTTCGATGGTTCTTACCATGACGTCGACTCCAACGAGATGGCGTTTAAGGTGGCTGCCTCCATGGCAACCAAGCAGCTGGCCCAGAAGGGTGGTGGTGAGTTGCTTGAGCCGATCATGGCGGTGGAAGTCGTTACGCCTGAAGACTACATGGGTGATGTCATGGGCGACCTTAACCGTCGTCGTGGCATGATTCTGGGTATGGAAGATACGGTTTCCGGCAAAGTGATTCGTGCTGAGGTCCCGTTGGGTGAGATGTTCGGTTACGCGACCGACGTTCGTTCCATGTCTCAGGGTCGCGCAAGCTACTCTATGGAATTCAAAAAATACAATACAGCTCCGTCGCATATCGTCGAGACTGTTACCAAAAAGCAAGGCTGATTCAGCCCCTTTAAGCTAGGAGTTAATTGTCGTGGCTAAAGAAAAATTTGAACGGAACAAACCGCACGTCAACGTTGGCACCATCGGTCACGTTGACCACGGTAAAACCACGCTGACCGCTGCTCTGACCCGTGTCTGCTCCGAAGTTTTCGGTTCGGCCAAGGTTGACTTCGA
>NZ_FNNL01000032.1:0-1541 GCF_900106735.1 Pseudomonas sp. NFACC08-1
GCTCTTTGAGCAAGATCGAATTTTCGGCGAATGTCGTCTTCACAGTATAACCAGATTGCTTGGGGTTATATGGTCAAGTGAAGAAGCGCATACGGTGGATGCCTTGGCAGTCAGAGGCGATGAAAGACGTGGTAGCCTGCGAAAAGCTTCGGGGAGTCGGCAAACAGACTGTGATCCGGAGATGTCTGAATGGGGGAACCCAGCCATCATAAGATGGTTATCTTGTACTGAATACATAGGTGCAAGAGGCGAACCAGGGGAACTGAAACATCTAAGTACCCTGAGGAAAAGAAATCAACCGAGATTCCCTTAGTAGTGGCGAGCGAACGGGGACTAGCCCTTAAGCTTCTTTGATTTTAGCGGAACGCTCTGGAAAGTGCGGCCATAGTGGGTGATAGCCCTGTACGCGAAAGGATCTTAGAAGTGAAATCGAGTAGGACGGAGCACGAGAAACTTTGTCTGAATATGGGGGGACCATCCTCCAAGGCTAAATACTACTGACTGACCGATAGTGAACTAGTACCGTGAGGGAAAGGCGAAAAGAACCCCGGAGAGGGGAGTGAAATAGATCCTGAAACCGTATGCGTACAAGCAGTGGGAGCCCACTTTGTTGGGTGACTGCGTACCTTTTGTATAATGGGTCAGCGACTTATTTTCAGTGGCGAGCTTAACCGAATAGGGGAGGCGTAGCGAAAGCGAGTCTTAATAGGGCGTCTAGTCGCTGGGAATAGACCCGAAACCGGGCGATCTATCCATGGGCAGGTTGAAGGTTAGGTAACACTGACTGGAGGACCGAACCGACTACCGTTGAAAAGTTAGCGGATGACCTGTGGATCGGAGTGAAAGGCTAATCAAGCTCGGAGATAGCTGGTTCTCCTCGAAAGCTATTTAGGTAGCGCCTCATGTATCACTGTAGGGGGTAGAGCACTGTTTCGGCTAGGGGGTCATCCCGACTTACCAAACCGATGCAAACTCCGAATACCTACAAGTGCCGAGCATGGGAGACACACGGCGGGTGCTAACGTCCGTCGTGAAAAGGGAAACAACCCAGACCGTCAGCTAAGGTCCCAAAGTTATGGTTAAGTGGGAAACGATGTGGGAAGGCTTAGACAGCTAGGAGGTTGGCTTAGAAGCAGCCACCCTTTAAAGAAAGCGTAATAGCTCACTAGTCGAGTCGGCCTGCGCGGAAGATGTAACGGGGCTCAAACCATACACCGAAGCTACGGGTATCACGTAAGTGATGCGGTAGAGGAGCGTTCTGTAAGCCTGTGAAGGTGAGTTGAGAAGCTTGCTGGAGGTATCAGAAGTGCGAATGCTGACATGAGTAACGACAATGGGTGTGAAAAACACCCACGCCGAAAGACCAAGGTTTCCTGCGCAACGTTAATCGACGCAGGGTTAGTCGGTCCCTAAGGCGAGGCTGAAAAGCGTAGTCGATGGAAAACAGGTTAATATTCCTGTACTTCTGGTTATTGCGATGGAGGGACGGAGAAGGCTAGGCCAGCTTGGCGTTGGTTGTCCAAGTTTAAGGTGGTAGGCTG
>NZ_FNNL01000028.1:0-17173 GCF_900106735.1 Pseudomonas sp. NFACC08-1
CAAGACGACAACGAAATGGGCACCACTGCTGTCAAGAAGCTGGTGGAAACTCTGGACAGCTACATCCCAGAGCCAGAGCGTGCTATCGACAAGCCGTTCCTGATGCCAATCGAAGACGTATTCTCGATCTCCGGTCGCGGTACTGTTGTGACTGGTCGTGTTGAGCGTGGCATTGTCCGTATCCAGGAAGAAGTTGAGATCGTCGGTCTGCGCGACACTCAGAAAACTACCTGCACCGGCGTTGAAATGTTCCGCAAGCTGCTCGACGAAGGTCGTGCTGGCGAGAACTGCGGCGTACTGCTGCGCGGCACCAAGCGTGACGACGTTGAGCGTGGCCAGGTTCTGGTCAAGCCAGGCACCGTCAAGCCGCACACCAAGTTCACCGCAGAAGTTTACGTTCTGAGCAAGGAAGAAGGCGGTCGTCACACTCCGTTCTTCAAAGGCTACCGTCCACAGTTCTACTTCCGTACAACTGACGTGACTGGTAACTGCGAGCTGCCAGAAGGCGTTGAAATGGTAATGCCAGGTGACAACATTCAGATGACTGTTACCCTGATCAAGACCATCGCGATGGAAGACGGTCTGCGTTTCGCTATCCGTGAAGGCGGTCGTACCGTCGGCGCTGGCGTCGTAGCCAAAGTCATCGAGTAAGTCTCTTTCAGAGTCAGCTTGATGAGTTGAAAAGCCCCCGCTTAGCGGGGGCTTTTTTATTGGGTTGACACCTATCAGGGGCGTCTATAGAATTGCGCCTCCTTTTAACGGGCGTATTGCGCCCGGTGGGAATAGCAGCCGGAGTCTGAAATCCAATGCAAAATCAGCAAATCCGTATCAGGTTGAAGGCTTTTGACCATCGCCTGATCGACCAATCCACCCAGGAAATCGTGGAAACCGCGAAACGTACTGGTGCTCAAGTGCGTGGTCCAATTCCACTGCCTACCCGTAAAGAGCGGTTCACCGTTCTGGTCTCCCCGCACGTCAACAAAGACGCGCGTGACCAGTACGAGATCCGTACTCATAAGCGCGTTCTGGACATCGTCCAGCCAACGGATAAAACCGTTGATGCTCTTATGAAGCTCGATCTTGCGGCCGGTGTGGAAGTGCAGATCAGCCTCGGCTAAGACTCGGTCTTAGTCGTGTAACGCTCTGAAATGGGCGGCCATAGCGGGTGAAAGCCCCGTACACTCATGAGGTTTACAACATGACTATTGGTGTAGTCGGTCGTAAATGCGGTATGACCCGTATTTTCACCGAAGAAGGTGTCTCCATTCCGGTCACGGTCATTGAGATCGAGCCGAATCGCGTCACCCAGTTCAAAACTGAAGAGACCGATGGCTATCGTGCAGTGCAAGTCACTGTCGGCGAGCGTCGTGCTTCGCGTGTAACAGCAGCTCAGGCTGGCCACTTCGCCAAGGCGAACGTTGCCGCTGGTCGTACCGTAATGGAATTCCGCCTTGAAGAAGGCGAGTACCAGGCCGGCGATCTGATCAACGCTGAAATCTTCGCCGCTGGTCAACTGGTTGATGTAACCGGTCAGTCCAAAGGTAAAGGCTTCCAGGGTACGATCAAGCGTTGGAACTTCCGCGGGCAAGATAACACCCACGGTAACTCCGTATCCCACCGCGTTCCAGGCTCTATCGGCCAGTGCCAGACTCCTGGTCGTGTATTCAAGGGCAAAAAAATGTCCGGTCATATGGGCGCTGAGCGCGTGACCGTGCAGTCCCTCGAAGTAGTGCGCGTGGACGCTGAACGCAATCTGTTGTTGGTCAAGGGCGCTGTTCCTGGCGCTACTGGCGGCAACTTGGTTGTACGTCCAGCAGCCAAGGCTCGCGGTTAAGGGGAAGCTGACATGCAATTAAATGTAAATGACGCTCAAGCGATCGAAGTTTCCGAACTGACATTTGGCGGCGAATTCAACGAGACGCTGGTTCACCAAGCAGTCGTGGCCTACATGGCTGGCGGCCGTCAAGGTAGCAAGCAGCAAAAGACCCGTTCCGACGTTTCCGGTGGCGGCAAGCGCCCATGGCGTCAGAAAGGTACTGGCCGTGCTCGTGCCGGTACTATCCGTAGCCCAATCTGGCGTGGCGGCGGTACCACTTTCGCAGCTCGTCCTCAGGATCACTCCCAGAAGCTGAACAAGAAGATGTATCGCGCAGCAATGCGTTCCATCCTTGCTGAGCTGGTGCGTACTGATCGTCTGGTCGTGGTTCAGGACTTCGCTGTTGAAGCACCGAAAACCAAAGATCTGCTGAACAAGCTGAACGGCATGGGCCTGACTGACGTCCTGATCGTGTCTGACGCTGTTGATCAGAACCTGTACCTGGCTGCTCGCAACCTGCCACACGTCGACGTTCGTGACGTGCAGGGTTCCGATCCGGTCAGTCTGATCGCATACGACAAGGTGTTGATCACCGTGTCGGCCGTGAAGAAATTCGAGGAGCTGCTGGGATGAACCAGGAACGCGTATTTAAAGTTCTGCTTGGCCCGCACGTTTCCGAGAAGGCTACGGTTCTGGCAGACAAGAAAGGCCAGTTCGTTTTCAAGGTTGCTACCGACGCAACCAAGCTGGAAATCAAGAAGGCCGTCGAAAGCCTGTTCAGCGTGAAAGTAGAGCGCGTGACTACCCTGAACGTTCTGGGTAAAAGCAAGCGCACTGCTCGCGGTCTGGGCAAGCGTAATGACTGGAAGAAGGCAGTTATCTCCCTTCAGCCAGGCCAAGATCTCGATTTCAGCAGCAGTGCTGAGTAAGGAAGGGGTGCATCATGGCAATCGTTAAATGCAAACCGACTTCCCCTGGCCGCCGTTTTGTGGTCAAGGTGGTCAACCAGGAGCTGCATAAAGGCGCTCCTCACGCACCGCTGCTCGAGAAAAAATCGAAGTCTGGTGGTCGTAACAACAATGGCCGTATTACCACTCGTCACATCGGTGGTGGTCATAAGCAGCATTATCGTCTGGTCGACTTCCGTCGCAACGACAAGGATGGCATCGCTGCCACCGTCGAGCGTATCGAATACGATCCAAACCGTACTGCTCACATCGCTCTGCTGCTGTACGCAGATGGCGAGCGTCGCTACATCATCGCCCCTAAAGGCGTGAGTGCTGGCGACCAGCTGATCGCAGGTGCCCTGGCACCGATCAAGCCGGGCAACGCTCTGCAACTGCGTAACATTCCAGTTGGTAGCACCGTACACGGCATCGAATTGAAGCCAGGTAAAGGCGCACAGATCGCTCGTTCCGCTGGTGCTTCGGCTCAGCTGATCGCTCGTGAAGGTGTCTACGTGACCCTGCGTCTGCGTTCTGGTGAGATGCGTAAAGTACTGGCTGAATGCCGTGCGACCCTGGGCGAAGTCTCGAACTCCGAGCACAGCCTGCGTTCGTTGGGTAAAGCTGGTGCCAAGCGCTGGCGTGGCGTTCGCCCAACCGTTCGTGGTGTTGCCATGAACCCGGTTGACCACCCACATGGTGGTGGTGAAGGTCGTACCTCTGGTGGTCGTCATCCGGTATCGCCATGGGGCTTCCCGACTAAGGGCGCGAAGACTCGTGGTAATAAGCGTACCGACAAAATGATCGTCCGTCGTCGCAAGTAAATAGAGGGATACGACAGTGCCACGTTCTCTGAAAAAAGGTCCTTTTATTGATCTTCACCTACTGAAGAAGATCGAAGTGGCGGCGGAAAAGAACGATCGCAAACCAGTTAAGACCTGGTCGCGTCGTTCGATGATCCTGCCACAAATGGTCGGTCTGACCATCGCAGTACACAACGGTCGCCAACACGTCCCAGTTCTCGTGAACGAAGACATGGTCGGCCACAAACTGGGCGAGTTCGCCGGTACCCGCACATACCGTGGGCACGTGGCTGACAAGAAAGCCAAGCGTTAAGGGGTAAGGAAATGGAAGTAGCCGCTAAGTTGTCGGGCGCTCGAATCTCCGCCCAGAAAGCCCGCTTGGTCGCCGACCAGATCCGCGGGAAGAAGGTGGGCGAAGCGCTCAACCTGTTGGCTTTCAGCAGTAAGAAAGCCGCCGAGATCATGAAGAAAGTGCTGGAGTCGGCCGTAGCCAACGCCGAGCATAACGAAGGCGCAGACGTTGATGACCTGAAGGTCAGCACCGTTTTCGTCAACGAAGGGCGTTCGCTGAAGCGCATCATGCCACGTGCCAAAGGCCGTGCTGATCGCATCGTCAAGCGGTCTTGCCATATCACTGTCAAGGTTGCTGACAAGTAACGGAGTCGAAGAGATGGGTCAGAAAGTACATCCCATTGGCATTCGCCTGGGAATCGTCAAGGAGCACACCTCCGTCTGGTACGCAGACGGTCGGACTTATGCGGACTACTTGTTCGCTGATCTGAAGGTGCGTGAGTATCTCCAAGACAAACTAAAAAGCGCGTCCGTAAGCCGTATCGATATCCATCGTCCGGCGCAGACTGCACGTATCACCATCCACACCGCTCGTCCAGGTATCGTTATCGGGAAGAAAGGTGAAGATGTTGAGAAACTGCGTCAGGACCTGACCAAGCAAATGGGTGTGCCTGTGCACATCAATATCGAAGAGATCCGCAAGCCGGAGCTCGACGGTATGCTGGTTGCGCAGAGCGTAGCTCAGCAGCTGGAGCGTCGCGTAATGTTCCGTCGCGCTATGAAGCGCGCTGTACAGAACGCAATGCGCATTGGTGCCAAAGGCATCAAAATCCAAGTGAGCGGTCGTCTCGGCGGTGCTGAAATCGCACGTACTGAATGGTATCGCGAAGGTCGTGTGCCACTGCACACCCTGCGTGCCGACATCGACTATGCCAACTACGAAGCTCACACCACCTACGGTGTGATCGGTGTAAAGGTTTGGATCTTCAAAGGCGAAGTAATTGGTGGTCGCCAAGAAGAACTGAAGCCACAAGCACCAGCGCCTCGTAAAAAAGCTGCTAAGTAAGGGGTACGCCAAATGTTGCAACCAAAGCGTACGAAGTTCCGCAAGCAGATGACCGGTCACAACCGTGGCCTGGCATTGCGCGGTAGCAAAGTCAGCTTCGGCGAGTTCGCGCTGAAGTCTGTTGCTCGTGGTCGTCTCACCGCTCGTCAGATCGAGTCAGCGCGTCGTGCTCTGACCCGTCACGTAAAACGTGGCGGCAAGATCTGGATCCGTGTATTCCCGGACAAGCCTGTCACCAAGAAGCCACTCGAAGTTCGGATGGGTAAAGGTAAGGGTAACGTGGAGTACTGGGTTGCCCAGATTCAGCCAGGCAAAGTCCTGTATGAAATCGAGGGTGTTTCTGAAGAGCTGGCGCGTGAGGCTTTCGCCCTGGCTGCTGCAAAGCTGCCGCTCGCCACCTCCTTTGTTAAACGGACGGTGATGTGATGAAAGCGAATGAACTTCGTGAAAAATCAGCACAGCAGCTGAACGAGCAACTGCTCGGCCTGCTGCGCGACCAGTTCAATCTGCGTATGCAGAAAGCAACTGGCCAGTTGGGGCAGTCTCATCTGCTCTCGCAAGTTAAGCGTGACATCGCTCGCGTGAAAACTGTGCTCAACCAGCAGGCAGGTAAGTAATCATGGCTGAAGCCGAAAAAACTGTCCGTACGCTGACTGGCCGTGTTGTCAGCGACAAGATGGACAAAACCATCACCGTTCTGATCGAGCGTCGCGTTAAGCACCCGATCTACGGTAAATACGTTAAGCGTTCGACTAAGCTGCACGCGCACGACGAAACCAATCAGTGCCACATCGGCGACAAAGTCACTATTCGTGAAACTCGTCCGATGGCCAAGACCAAGTCTTGGGCGCTGGTTGATGTTCTCGAACGCGCTGTGGAAGTCTAAGGGCTAGGGGTCGGAGAAATTATATGATTCAGACTCAATCCATGCTCGATGTGGCCGATAACAGCGGCGCTCGCCGTGTTATGTGCATCAAGGTGCTGGGTGGCTCCCATCGTCGTTACGCTGGTATCGGTGACATCATCAAAGTTACCGTCAAGGAAGCAATTCCTCGCGGTAAGGTGAAAAAAGGCCAGGTGATGACTGCTGTCGTAGTCCGCACTCGCCATGGTGTCCGTCGTGCTGACGGCTCCATCATCCGCTTTGATGGCAACGCTGCTGTTCTGTTGAACAACAAGCAAGAGCCGATCGGCACCCGTATCTTTGGGCCAGTGACCCGTGAACTTCGTACTGAGAAGTTCATGAAGATCGTCTCGCTCGCCCCAGAAGTGCTGTAAGGAGATCCGACATGCAAAAGATTCGTCGTGACGACGAGATCATCGTGATCGCCGGCAAAGACAAAGGTAAGCGCGGTAAGGTGCTGAAGGTTCTTGCTGACAACCGTCTGGTTGTTGGTGGTCTGAACCTGGTCAAGCGTCATACCAAGCCTAACCCGATGTCGGGCGTACAGGGCGGTATCGTCGAGAAAGAAGCGCCACTGCACGCTTCCAACGTCGCCATCTTCAACGGCGAAACCAACAAGGCTGACCGCGTTGGTTTCAAAGTAGAAGACGGTAAGAAAATTCGTGTCTTCAAGTCGACCCAAAAAGCGGTTGATGCTTGAACACTGCTAGGTAGAAGACCATGGCACGACTAAAAGAGATTTACCGGAAGGAAATCGCACCGAAACTTAAGGAAGAACTTAAGCTTTCGAACGTGATGGAAGTTCCGCGCGTTACCAAAATCACCCTGAACATGGGTCTGGGCGAAGCGATCGGCGACAAAAAAGTCATCGAGCACGCTGTTGCCGACCTGGAAAAGATCACCGGTCAGAAAGTCGTTGTGACTTACGCTCGGAAATCCATCGCTGGCTTTAAAGTCCGTGAAGGTTGGCCGATCGGTGTCAAAGTGACCCTGCGCCGTGAGCGTATGTACGAGTTCCTGGATCGTCTGCTGTCGATCTCCCTGCCTCGGGTTCGCGACTTCCGCGGCCTGAATGCCAAGTCCTTCGATGGTCGTGGCAACTACAGCATGGGCGTTAAAGAGCAGATCATTTTCCCGGAAATCGATTACGACAAGATCGACGCTCTCCGCGGTCTGGACATTACCCTGACCACCACTGCTCGGACGGATGACGAAGGTCGCGCACTGCTGCGCGCTTTCAAATTCCCGTTCCGCAACTGATTGGAGTAGGAAAATGGCCAAGAAGAGCATGAAGAACCGTGAGCTGAAGCGTCAGCTCACCGTTGCCAAGTACGCCACCAAGCGTGCAGCGCTGAAAGCTATCATCGTTGATCTGAACGCAAGTCCAGAAGCGCGTTGGGAAGCTACCGTAGCCCTGCAGAAGCAGCCACGTGACGCAAGCGCCTCGCGCATGCGTAACCGCTGCCGCCTGACTGGTCGTCCGCACGGCGTGTACCGCAAGTTCGGCCTTGGCCGTAACATGCTGCGTCAAGCTGCAATGCGTGGTGACGTTCCAGGTCTGGTTAAAGCCAGCTGGTAAGCACTGTCAAAGTCGCGGCGTTCGGGATCGCAAGATCCTGACCGTCGGTGACCTTGAACATGAATCAAGCCCCTATTGGGGCTTGATTCATTTGTGGGGTGTGTCTAGAATACCCGGCTCGCCTGAGCCCGTGTTTTTATTGCGCGGATGCGCTCGGCGACACGTACTAGCCGAAAGGCTAATTTTTTGTGTATTAGGAGCGTCTAGCCCATGAGTATGCAGGACCCGTTAGCGGACATGCTAACTCGTATCCGTAATGCCCAGATGGCTGAAAAGTCCGTCGTAAGCATGCCATCTTCTACGTTGAAGGTAGCTGTTGCCAAAGTCCTGAAGGACGAAGGTTACATTGCGGGTTATCAGATCAGCAGCGAAATCAAGCCACTGCTGTCCATCGAGCTGAAGTACTTCGAAGGCCGTCCGGTCATCGAGGAAGTGAAGCGCGTTAGCCGTCCAGGCCTGCGTCAGTACAAGTCCGTCGAGGATCTGCCGAAAGTTCGCGGCGGCCTGGGCGTGTCTATCGTCTCCACCAACAAAGGTGTGATGACGGATCGTGCTGCGCGCGCTGCCGGTGTCGGCGGCGAAGTTCTTTGCACTGTGTTCTAAGGGGGGATAAGCATGTCACGCGTCGCTAAGAACCCCGTTAAGCTGCCAGCCGGTGTCGAAGTCAAATTCGCAGGCCAACAGCTTTCGGTGAAGGGTGCCAAGGGCACTCTGCAACTGAACATCCATTCGTCCGTTGAGATCGTTGAAGAAGCTGGTGAGCTGCGTTTCGCTGCTCGCAATGGCGATCAACAGACTCGCGCAATGGCTGGTACCACTCGTGCGTTGGTAAACAACATGGTCCAAGGCGTAAGCCAAGGCTTCGAGCGCAAGCTCCAGCTGGTCGGTGTTGGTTACAAAGCGCAAGCAAAAGGCACAGTGCTGAACCTGGCTCTTGGCTTCTCGCACCCAGTGGATTATGAACTGCCGGAAGGCATCACCGCTGAGACTCCTAGCCAGACCGATATCCTGATCAAGGGCATCGACAAGCAGCTGGTAGGTCAAGTGGCCGCCGAGATCCGCGACTTCCGTCCACCAGAGCCGTACAAAGGCAAAGGTGTGCGCTACGCGGACGAAGTCGTCCGTCGTAAAGAAGCCAAGAAGAAGTAGGGCATAGCAAATGACCGACAAAAAAGTTACTCGACTGCGTCGCGCTCGCAAAGCACGCCTGAAAATGCACGAACTCGAAGTCGTGCGTCTCTGCGTGTTCCGCTCGTCGCAGCACATCTACGCCCAGGTCATTTCGGCCGACGGCAACAAAGTCCTGGCAAGTGCCTCGACTTTGGATAAAGAACTGCGTGATGGCGCCACTGGCAACATCGACGCGGCCACTAAGGTTGGCCAGCTGGTCGCTACGCGTGCAAAAGCCGCTGGCGTCTCGCAGGTGGCTTTCGACCGCTCTGGCTTCAAGTACCACGGCCGCGTCAAGGCGCTGGCTGATGCTGCTCGTGAAGCTGGGCTGGAGTTCTAAGTTATGTCAAATAACGACCAAAAGCGCGACGAAGGCTACATCGAGAAGCTGGTTCAAGTTAACCGCGTAGCCAAAACCGTTAAAGGCGGCCGTATCTTCACTTTCACTGCGTTGACCGTAGTGGGTGATGGTAAAGGCCGTGTTGGCTTCGGCCGTGGCAAGTCGCGTGAAGTGCCTGCTGCGATCCAGAAGGCAATGGAAGCTGCTCGCCGCAACATGATCCAGGTTGATCTGAACGGCACCACTCTGCAGTACGCAATGAAGTCTGCCCATGGCGCTTCGAAGGTGTACATGCAGCCTGCTTCTGAAGGTACCGGTATCATCGCTGGCGGCGCTATGCGTGCTGTCCTCGAAGTTGCTGGCGTTCAGAACGTTCTGGCCAAGTGCTACGGCTCGACTAACCCAGTAAACGTGGTTCACGCCACTTTCAAGGGTTTGAAAGCAATGCAGTCTCCTGAATCCATTGCCGCCAAGCGTGGCAAAAGCGTCAAGGAGATCTTCTGATCATGGCTACCGTAAAAGTTACGCTGATCAAAAGCATGACCGGCCGCATCCCTAACCACAAACTGTGCGTTAAGGGTCTGGGTCTGCGTCGCATCGGTCACACTGTAGAAGTCCTGGATACTCCCGAGAATCGCGGGATGATCAACAAGGCTTACTACATGCTGCGTGTCGAGGGTTAATCGATGAAACTCAATGATCTGAGTCCAGCGCCGGGTTCCCGTCGCGAAAAGCATCGTCCGGGCCGTGGTATCGGTAGTGGTTTGGGCAAGACCGGTGGCCGTGGCCACAAAGGTCAGACTTCCCGCTCCGGTGGCACCATTGCTCCAGGCTTTGAAGGCGGTCAACAGCCGCTGCATCGTCGCCTGCCGAAGTTCGGTTTCGTTTCCCTGAAAGCCATGGATCGCGCAGAAGTGCGTCTGTCCGAGCTGGCCAAAGTGGAAGGCGACATCGTCACCGTGCAGTCCCTGAAGGATGCCAACGTGATCAACCAGAACGTTCAGCGTGTGAAAATCATGCTGTCGGGCGAAGTTGCTCGTGCTGTCACCATCGGAAAGGGAATCGGCGCCACCAAAGGTGCGCGTGCGGCTATCGAAGCAGCTGGCGGCAAGTTCGAGGAATAAATGGCTAAGCAAGGTGCTCTCTCTGCGCTCGGCAAAGGCGGTATGTCTGAACTCTGGGCTCGTCTGCGTTTTCTGTTCCTGGCGATTATCGTCTACCGAATAGGCGCACACATCCCGGTTCCAGGTATCAACCCGGACCGACTCGCGGACCTGTTTCGACAGAATGAGGGGACCATTCTTAGCTTGTTCAACATGTTTTCCGGCGGCGCGCTGGAGCGGATGAGCATCTTTGCACTGGGGATCATGCCGTACATTTCGGCATCGATCATCATGCAATTGATGAGCGCCGTCAGCCCGCAGCTGGAGCAGTTGAAGAAGGAAGGTGAAGCTGGCCGTCGCAAGATCAGCCAGTACACCCGCTACGGCACTGTCGTCCTCGCTCTCGTTCAAGCCATTGGCATGTCCATCGGCTTGGCGGGGCAGGGCGTTTCGTTCACTGCTGACTTCAGCTTTCATTTCGTTGCGGTAACCACTTTTGTGGCAGGCGCGATGTTCATGATGTGGCTGGGTGAGCAGATTACTGAGCGTGGTGTTGGCAACGGTATCTCGATGTTGATCTTCGCAGGTATCGTCGCCGGTCTTCCGAGAGCGATCGGGCAGTCTTTCGAGTCTGCGCGTCAGGGTGATATCAACATTTTCGCCCTGGTTGCCATCGGTCTGCTGGCAGTAGCGATTATCGGTTTCGTGGTGTTCATTGAGCGTGGTCAGCGTCGTATTGCTGTTCACTACGCCAAGCGTCAGCAGGGCCGCAAGGTATTTGCTGCGCAGACCAGCCACTTGCCGTTGAAGGTGAACATGGCCGGCGTAATTCCGGCTATTTTCGCGAGCAGCATCCTGCTGTTCCCGGCTTCGTTGGGTGCCTGGTTCGGCCAGTCTGAAGGTATGGGCTGGTTGCAGGACATCTCGCAGTCGATCGCTCCTGGTCAGCCGTTGAATATTCTGCTGTTTAGTGCAGGGATTATTTTCTTCTGCTTCTTCTATACGGCGTTGATGTTCAATCCGAAAGACGTAGCGGAAAACCTGAAGAAGTCCGGTGCCTTTATTCCGGGCATCCGTCCAGGTGAGCAGTCTGCGCGCTACATTGATGGCGTTCTGACTCGCTTGACCATGTTCGGTGCTCTTTACATGACGGCCGTCTGTCTGTTGCCCCAGTTCCTGGTGGTTGCGGCAAACGTACCGTTCTACCTTGGCGGGACCTCGTTGCTGATCGTGGTCGTGGTTGTGATGGACTTCATGTCCCAAGTACAATCGCACCTCGTTTCGCACCAGTACGAATCCCTGATGAAGAAAGCCAACCTGAAGGGCTACGGCAGCGGCATGTTGCGCTGAGTAGCGTCCATAAGGTTCGAGGAGTTGGTGATGAAAGTTCGTGCATCGGTGAAAAAGCTGTGCCGTAACTGCAAGATTATTCGCCGCGAAGGTGTTGTTCGGGTAATTTGCAGCGCGGAACCGCGTCACAAACAGCGCCAAGGCTGAGTGTGATTGTGCTTTAAGCCCGGCAGCTAGTGCGCTGCCGGGTTGATTATTTGTTATTACAGCGATATTATCTCGCGCCCTATTTCTTGGCTTCCGGGGCGTAGGTAGCTGTCAATTGGAGTCCCACTGAATGGCCCGTATTGCAGGCGTCAACATTCCAGATAACAAGCATACTGTTATCTCGCTGACCTACATCTATGGTGTTGGTCGCACTACTGCACAGAAAATTTGTGCAGTGACTGGGGTCAACCCAGCGGCAAAGATCAAAGATCTGAGCGACGAGCAGATTGAACAGCTGCGTGGCGAAGTGGCGAAGTTCACCACTGAAGGTGACCTGCGTCGCGAAATCAACATGAAAATCAAGCGCTTGATGGACCTCGGTTGCTATCGCGGTCTGCGTCATCGTCGTGGTCTGCCAGTACGCGGTCAGCGTACCAAGACCAACGCGCGTACCCGTAAAGGTCCGCGTAAGCCGATCCGCAAGTAATCGCCCCAGCGAATCGACAGGAATTTAATCATGGCAAAACCTGCTGCTCGTCCTCGTAAAAAAGTTAAAAAGACAGTGGTTGATGGCATCGCCCACATCCATGCTTCTTTTAACAACACCATCGTGACCATTACCGACCGTCAAGGTAACGCTCTTTCCTGGGCTACCTCCGGTGGTTCGGGTTTCCGCGGTTCCCGCAAGTCCACCCCGTTCGCTGCTCAAGTAGCTGCTGAGCGTGCTGGTCAAGCTGCGCTGGAATACGGCCTGAAAAACCTCGACGTCAACGTCAAGGGTCCAGGTCCAGGTCGTGAATCCGCAGTCCGCGCTTTGAACGGCTGTGGCTACAAGATCGCCAGCATCACCGACGTGACGCCAATCCCGCACAACGGGTGCCGTCCGCCGAAGAAGCGCCGCGTGTAATCCAGGAGATTGTAAAGAATGGCTCGTTACATTGGTCCAAAATGCAAACTCGCTCGTCGCGAAGGCACCGATCTTTTTCTGAAGAGCGGCGTGCGCGCGATCGAATCGAAGTGCAACATTGAAGCAGCACCTGGTATCCACGGCCAACGCCGCGGTCGCCAGTCCGACTACGGCACCCAACTGCGTGAAAAGCAGAAGGTCCGTCGTATCTACGGCGTTCTCGAGCGTCAATTCAGCGGCTACTACAAAGAAGCCGCTGGCAAGAAAGGCGCAACCGGCGAAAACCTGTTGCAGCTGCTCGAATGCCGCCTGGACAACGTTGTATACCGTATGGGTTTCGGTTCTACTCGTGCCGAATCTCGTCAGCTGGTATCGCACAAGTCGATCAGCGTTAACGGTCAGACCGTAAACGTTCCGTCCTACCAGGTTCGTGCTGGTGACGTGGTTGCTGTTCGCGAGAAAGCAAAGAACCAACTTCGCATTGTCCAAGCTCTCGATCTGTGTGCCCAACGTGGCCGCGTAGAATGGGTAGAAGTAGACACTGAGAAGAAGTCGGGCGTTTTCAAGAACGTTCCTGCTCGCAGTGATCTGTCCGCCGACATCAACGAAAGCCTGATTGTCGAGCTCTACTCCAAGTAAGGGCTAGAAAATAGGTGCATCCATGCAGATTTCGGTAAATGAGTTCCTGACACCCCGCCATATTGATGTGCAGGTTGTCAGTCCAACCCGCGCCAAGATCACACTCGAGCCTCTCGAGCGTGGTTTCGGCCACACCCTGGGCAACGCGCTGCGCCGCATCCTGTTGTCCTCAATGCCCGGCTGTGCAGTAGTCGAGGCCGAGATTGACGGTGTGCTCCATGAGTACAGCGCCATCGAAGGTGTACAGGAAGACGTAATTGAAATCCTGTTGAACCTGAAAGGTCTGGCTATCAAGCTGCACGGTCGTGACGAAGTTACGCTGACCTTGTCGAAGAAGGGTTCGGGGGTGGTTACCGCTGCCGATATTCAGCTGGATCATGATGTCGAGATCGTTAACCCCGATCACGTAATCGCTAACCTGGCGTCTAACGGCGCCCTGAACATGAAGCTCACCGTAGCTCGTGGTCGTGGTTATGAACCGGCAGACTCGCGTCAGAGCGATGAAGACGAAAGCCGCAGCATCGGTCGCTTGCAGCTTGACTCTTCGTTCAGCCCAGTACGCCGTATCGCATACGTGGTGGAAAACGCCCGTGTCGAACAGCGTACCAACCTGGACAAGCTGGTTATTGATCTGGAAACCAACGGTACCCTGGATCCTGAAGAGGCTATCCGCCGTGCTGCAACCATCCTGCAACAGCAGTTGGCTGCGTTCGTCGACCTCAAGGGTGACAGTGAGCCAGTGGTTGTCGAGCAGGAAGACGAGATCGATCCGATCCTGCTTCGCCCGGTTGACGATCTGGAACTGACTGTACGTTCGGCTAACTGCCTTAAGGCGGAAAACATCTACTACATCGGCGACCTGATTCAGCGTACCGAAGTAGAGCTGTTGAAGACTCCGAACCTTGGCAAGAAATCCTTGACTGAAATCAAGGACGTTCTGGCCTCCCGCGGTCTGTCCCTCGGCATGCGCCTCGACAACTGGCCGCCTGCAAGTCTTAAGAAGGACGACAAGGCGACTGCCTGATCGTCGTAATCACCGAACGTTGTGTTTGGTAAGGAATGAACCATGCGTCATCGTAAAAGTGGTCGTCACCTGAGCCGCACCAGCTCGCACCGCAAGGCCATGTTCCAAAACATGGCGGTGTCGCTGTTCGAGCACGAGCTGATCAAAACTACACTGCCGAAAGCCAAAGAACTGCGTCGCGTTGCTGAGCCGCTGATCACTCTGGCCAAGACAGATAGCCTGGCTAACCGCCGTCTGGCTTTCGACCGTACTCGTTCGAAAGCTATCGTTGGTAAGCTCTTCAACGACCTGGGCAAGCGTTACGCTACCCGTGAGGGTGGCTACCTGCGCATCCTCAAGTGCGGTTTCCGCGCTGGCGACAACGCGCCTATGGCGTACGTCGAGTTGGTTGATCGTGCTACCAGCGGCGAAGCTGTATCCGCTGAGTAAGTCGGCAACATACAAAAAACCGGGCCTCGTGCCCGGTTTTTTGTGCCTGGTAGAAAAGCAGAAACACCGTTTCGTCAGGTTTCGCTATCGGCAAGTCTTCACATTTAGATAATAACTATCGATGTCCATGATTTAATGAATTTGGATACTGTCATTAACATGATCAATACTCCTTTCCAGCCGATTAGCCGGCAGTTCGAAGACCGACCTAGGAAGATTGAGCATGAGCCAGACCAAAACGCTTACGACCGCCAGTGGCGCTCCTGTCGCCGATAACCAGAACTCTCGCTCCGCCGGCCCGCGCGGCCCGCTGCTGCTCGACGATTTCCACCTGATCGAGAAACTCGCCCACTTCAACCGCGAAAATATTCCTGAACGCCGTGTGCACGCCAAAGGCTCGGGCGCCTACGGTACATTTACCGTGACCCGGGATATCACGCAGTACACCAGCGCCAAGTTGTTCGACACAGTCGGCAAGCAAACCCCAACTTTCCTGCGGTTCTCCACCGTGGGCGGTGAGCGTGGTTCTGCCGACACCGAACGCGATCCGCGCGGTTTCGCCCTGAAGTTCTACACCGAGGAAGGCAACTGGGACATCGTCGGCAACAACACCCCGGTATTCTTCATCCGTGATCCGTTGAAATTTCCAGACTTCATCCACACCCAGAAACGTCTGCCGCAAAGCAATCTGAAAAGCGCCCAGGCGATGTGGGATTTCTGGTCGCATTCGCCTGAGGCGTTGCACCAGGTCACCATTCTGTTTTCCGATCGCGGTATCCCGGATGGCTACCGCCACATGCACGGCTTCGGCAGTCATACCTACAGCCTGATCAACGCACAGGGTGAGCGCCACTGGGTGAAGTGGCACTACAAGACCCAGCAAGGGATCAAGAACCTCGCGCCGGCAGAGGCAGCACGCCTGGCGGGGACGGACCCGGATTACGCCCAGCGTGACTTGTTCAGCGCCATCGAGCGCGGTGACTTCCCGAAATGGAGCGTTTGCATCCAGGTCATGACCGAAGCCCAGGCCGCAGCCCATTACGAGAATCCGTTCGACGTCACCAAGACCTGGTCGCAGAAAGAGTTTCCGCTGATCGAAGTCGGTGTGCTCGAGCTCAACCGCAACCCGCTGAATTACTTTGCTGAAGTCGAGCAAGCGGCGTTTGGCCCTAGCAACATGGTGCCAGGGGTTGGCCTCTCGCCGGACCGCATGCTGCAGGGCCGTGTCTTCGCCTACGCTGATGCGCATCGCTACCGTGTGGGCACCAATCACCAGCAATTGCCGGTGAATGCGCCGCGCAGTCCGGTCAATACCTATCAGCGCGACGGTGCCATGGCGTTTGGCAGCAATGGCGGGGCGGCACCGAACTACGAGCCTAACAGCTACGTGGAAGCGCCGAAGCAAGCCCCGCGTTACGCAGAACCTGCACTGGCTCTCAGTGGCGCGGCGGACCGTTACGATCATCGCGAAGACACCGACTACTACAGCCACGCCGGTGCGCTGTTCCGCTTGATGAGCGATGAGCAGAAGGCGCTGTTGATCAGCAATATCGCCGGTGCAATGGCAGGCGTGTCGGCAGATGTGGTTGACCGTCAGCTGCAGCATTTCTTCAAGGCCGATGTTGCCTATGGAGAGGGCATCGCAAAAGCCTTGGGTGTAGCGCTTAACTAAGTCTAAACGAGAAGCAGAACCGCCCTCATTTGGGTGGTTTTTGCGTTATTTAACCTGGTTTTCTCGGATTTTCTTCGCTTTTGTAGCGTTGAGACAGTGACCTTGCGCTCAGCTTGGTTCAAACTACAACCTTTAAGAGCTTGTGGAGATGTAGGGCGATGCAAGGTCACCCAGACGTAATCGATTACCTCAACACGTTGCTGACAGGCGAACTGGCAGCCCGTGATCAATATTTCATCCATTCGCGGATGTACGAGGATTGGGGTTTTACCGAGCTCTACGAACGTATCAACCACGAGATGGAAGAAGAGACCCAGCACGCCGATGCGCTGATGCGCCGGATCCTGATGCTTGAAGGCACGCCACGCATGCGTGCCGATGACCTCGACGTCGGTACCACGGTGCCCGACATGCTCGCCGCTGACCTGCGCCTGGAATACAAAGTCCGCGCCGCACTGTGCAAAGGCATCGAGCTCTGCGAGCAGCACAACGACTACGTGACCCGCGAGATCCTGCGGATCCAGCTTAACGACACCGAAGAAGACCATACCTACTGGCTGGAGAAGCAGTTGGGACTGATCAAGCTGATCGGGTTGGAAAACTACCTGCAATCGCAATTCTGATTGCTGGGAAAGGGAAGGCAGAGCGTCCCAAGCTGCGTGCCCACGCAGAGCGTCACTAGTGTCCGGTAAAATCTTTTCAGAGCTGAAGGTTACCTTGGGTAGCCTTCAGCTCTGTTTGCTTCTGCCTTCGGTCTTCAAGGCGTTCGATGCTCAATGGGCGTTCGAACAAGCTGTGGGTCAGCCTAATAGCAAAGTCTGAAATAGGCCCCGAACATCCTGAGCGGTGCTGATAAAGGTGCAGCAAAAGGTAGGTAATCAAGGCGCTGTAGATCTGCAGACGAACGGCATTTTCGGAGAAGCCGAAATATCGTTTTAACTTGAGGTTTTGCTTGATCCACTTGAAAAACAACTCGATCTGCCAACGTT
>NZ_FNNL01000027.1:0-30504 GCF_900106735.1 Pseudomonas sp. NFACC08-1
CAACTTCAACCACTTGCGCTTCCGATCTCTCGTTAGCGGGAGGCGAATTCTACAGCGTTACTCGCTGCTGTCAACACCTCTTTTTCACCGCTTTCGACCGAGAAGATCGAACCGCCGATAGAGCCAAACAACACCGCTCCACCTGCTCCTTCCAGGCTTCGATGAACTGAAGCCCCGCACCTTCGAAACCTACTTAACTCATTGAATCTCAAGGAGTTTTCCGTTTCGACTGCGCCGGAAGTGGGGCGAATTATAGACTTCCAGAATCTGCCGTCAACCCTTAATTTCGCTTTTCTATCAATAAGTTGCGCAACACTGGCAAACCCACTGCTTTCGCCCTTATGAATCGTCCTCTATATAGAAGAGAAGACTCATAGAACCCCCGCCTCTCTGAACGCCGTCACCGCGACTTCGTCCAACCCCAACACTCGCTGCAAGACCTCCAGCGTATGCTCCCCTAATAAAGGGGGCGCATTGCGATATTCCACCGGCGTCTCGGAGAGTCGAATCGGACTGGCCACCTGCGGCACGCTCCCAGCCAATACGTGAGGCAATTCCATCGCCAATCCACGCGCCTGCACCTGAGGATCGGCAAACACCTGGGCCAGATCGTTGATTGGCCCACACGGCACACCCGCCTGCTCCAACTGAGCCACCCACTCGGCGGTAGTCTTGAACACCGTCGCCTGGCGAATCAACGGAATCAACACCGCCCGATTCGCCACCCGCAGCTTGTTTGTGGCAAAACGCGGATCGTCGGCCCACTGCGGCTGACCTGCGACCTCAGCGAATTTTCGGAACTGGCCGTCGTTACCCACCGTAAGGATGAAATCGCCATCGGCCGTAGGAAAATCCTGATAGGGCACGATGTTCGGATGAGCATTGCCCAACCGCTTCGGCGCATGACCTGTGGTCAGGTAATTCATCGCCTGATTGGCCAGGCAAGCCACTTGGACATCCAGCAAGGCCATATCGATGTGCTGGCCGCCGCCGGCATGATCCCGATGAGCCAGCGCCGCCAAAATAGCAGCAGTCGAATACAGCCCCGTGAGGATATCCGTCAGCGCGACTCCCACCTTCACCGGCCCCGCCCCCTCATCGCCCTCTGGGCGGCCGGTCAGGCTCATCAAGCCCCCCAACCCCTGAATCATGAAGTCATACCCGGCACGCTTGGCATAAGGGCCCGTCTGGCCAAACCCAGTGATCGAGCAATAGATCAATTGCGGATTGATCGCCTTTAGCGACTCGTAGTCCAGACCATAAGCCGCCAGCCCGCCAACTTTGAAGTTTTCGATCAGGATATCGGACTTAGCCGCCAGCTCTCGCACCAGCCGCTGCCCTTCTGGACGCGTGAAATCGATGGTCACCGACTGTTTGTTGCGATTGGCCGACAGATAATAAGCAGCCTCGGTCGTGTTCTCGCCTCGGGCATCCTTAAGGAAGGGCGGCCCCCAGGCGCGCGTATCGTCGCCATTGCCGGGACGCTCGACCTTGATGACATCAGCCCCCAGGTCCGCCAGGATCTGTCCGGCCCACGGCCCGGCCAGGACTCTCGATAAATCCAATACCCGCAGATGTGAAAGCGCGCCCATGACCGTTCTCCTATTAATAGAACGCCTGGATACCGGTTTGCGCACGCCCCAGGATCAGCGCATGAACGTCGTGGGTGCCTTCATAGGTGTTTACGACTTCCAGGTTCACGAGATGACGAGCAATGCCGAACTCATCGGAAATACCGTTGCCACCCAGCATGTCCCTCGCCATGCGAGCGATATCCAGGGACTTGCCGCAGGAGTTGCGCTTCATGATCGAGGTGATCTCGACCGCCGCCGTGCCTTCATCTTTCATACGCCCCAGGCGCAAGCATCCCTGCAAGGCCAGGGTGATTTCGGTCTGCATGTCGGCCAGTTTCTTCTGGATCAACTGATTGGCAGCCAGAGGACGCCCAAACTGCTGTCGGTCCAGCGTGTACTGGCGAGCGGTATGCCAGCAGAACTCAGCTGCCCCCAAAGCCCCCCAGGAGATGCCATAACGCGCCGAGTTCAGGCAGGTAAACGGGCCCTTCAGGCCGCGGACATCGGGAAAAATGTTCTCTTCCGGAACGAATACGTTGTCCATGACGATTTCGCCAGTGATGGAGGCGCGCAGGCCGACCTTGCCATGAATAGCCGGTGCACTTAGACCCTTCCAGCCCTTTTCGAGAACGAAGCCGCGGATATCGCCAGCGTCATCCTTACCCCAGACGACAAACACATCGGCGATCGGACTGTTGGTGATCCACATTTTGCTACCCGTCAGGCTGTAGCCGCCTTCCACTTTGCGCGCACGAGTAATCATCGCACCCGGGTCGGAACCATGGTTCGGCTCGGTCAGACCAAAGCAACCGATCCATTCACCAGACGCCAGCTTTGGCAGATACTTCTGTTTTTGCGCTTCGGTACCGAATTCATTGATCGGCACCATGACCAGCGAAGACTGCACGCTCATCATTGAGCGATAACCGGAATCGACGCGCTCGACTTCGCGAGCGATCAGGCCATAGCTGACGTAGTTCAGCCCACTGCCGCCGTACTGTTCAGGAATGGTTGCCCCCAGCAGGCCCACTTCACCCATCTCGCGGAAGATCGCCGGGTCGGTCTTCTCATGGCGGAACGCTTCCAGCACCCGCGGCGCGAGCTTTTGCTGGGCGAACTGCTCGGCAGTGTCGCGGATCATGCGTTCTTCTTCGGTGAGCTGCTGATCCAGCAACAATGGATCGATCCAGTTGAAGCTCGCTTTACCGGCCATGAAAGAGTCCTCGCCAATTAGATGAAAATCGTGGATTGATCCTAGGCGCGCTTTCCTACAAGGGCAAACGAGGATTGCGCACTATCTTGTGCTAATTTCTCACTCCGTAAACGCCATAAACCCCGTTTATGTCGATATTGAGTGAGGCTTGTGTACATGCGCCGTAAAATCCCCAGCACCACCGCCCTGATCAGTTTCGAGGCTGCCGCACGTCATGAGAGCTTCACCAAGGCGGCGCACGAGCTTTCTCTTACCCAAGGCGCTATCTGCCGACAAATCGCCAGCCTGGAAGACTTCCTCAGCGTGGAGCTTTTCCGACGCTCACGTCGAGGCGTCAAACTGACCGAAGCCGGCCTTTCCTACAGCCGTCGAGTTGCCACCCAACTGGATGCCGTCGAGCGCGACGCTCTTTCGGTGATGGGGCATACCGGTGCGAACGTGATCGAACTGGCCGTGGTGCCAACTTTCGGCACTCAATGGCTGCTACCACGCCTCAAGGATTTCCAGCAGCAGCATCCGGAAGTCACCGTCAACCTGACCAACCGCACACGGCCCTTTCTCTTTGCGGACACAGAGTTTGACGCCGCTATCTATTTTGGTGATGCGGACTGGTCCGGCACCGAATCCCACAAGCTGATGGGCGAAAATCCGATGCCGGTATGCAGCCCTACCTTACTGGGAGGCCGGACGAGCCTGACACCAGAGGCCATCGCCGAATTGCCCTTGCTCCAGCAGACGACTCGCCCGTATGCGTGGCGCCAGTGGTTCAACGCCCAGAACCTGAATATTGCGCGAGACCTGACAGGGCCGCGTTATGAACTATTCTCCATGCTCGCCCAAGCGGCTATGCACGACATGGGTATCGCGCTGATTCCGCCCTTTTTGATTCAACGCGAACTGGCAGAGAAACGACTGGTCGTGGCCAACCGTAACGCGCTGTCGAGCATCAAGGCTTATTACCTGATGATTCCGGAGCGAAAGGTTGAATCCGCCTCCCTTCGGGCTTTTCGTGACTGGCTCGTGAAACAAGCCAACGGCTATCTTATTGATTATTAATAAAAAAACGAAAACAGACTTAGGTAGTAAACTAACAGAGGTCGCTACAGATATAAGTTTATGTCGCATTCAGTCAATCTGTTACCGAACCCGTGCAGTAGTCTCCAAAGCGTCTAAATACATGGCCTGGAGCCATATCGCGCAATGCATCAGCGCTTATTCATCTGGCCGATGGGAAAAATTGTCAATTTGGACCTGAATCCTTGGAAAGCACGGCCCACAAGGGCTGCCGTTCGATAATTGCGACATTCGGTCACAGGGTGACTTGTAGTTAATTTTCCGTCACCCGTCATAATCCCTTGAAGGGCTGAATTTTCGCCTGCAAAATGCCGCGCCCCGCCTGGTTTGGCGGGATCGTGCTGATCGGCCGCCCCAGCCGCACCATCCGAAGTGCCTGGGTTTACTCAATAAGATCACGCAGGAGATTTGACGTGCACATTGGTGTTCCCCTCGAAACCCAAACGGGTGAAACACGGGTTGCTGCTACCCCGGAAACCATCAAGAAGTTGATCGGCCAAGGCCATAAAGTCACTGTCCAAAGCGGCGCCGGTATCAAGGCCAGCGTAATTGACAGTGCCTATGAGGCGGCGGGCGCAACCATTGGCAGCGCCAGTGATGCATTCGGGGCCGAACTGATCCTCAAGGTGGTGGCCCCCAGCGACAGCGAACTGACGCTGATCAAGAGCGGCACCGTTCTGGTGGGCATGCTCAATCCGTTCAACAACGAAACCATCGCCAAGCTGGCCGAACGCGGTATTACCGCTTTCGCCCTTGAGGCCGCGCCACGTACCTCCCGTGCCCAAAGCCTGGATGTGCTGTCGTCTCAAGCGAACATTGCTGGCTACAAGGCCGTGCTGCTCGCCGCTCATCACTATCCGCGCTTCATGCCGATGCTGATGACGGCAGCGGGCACCGTGAAAGCGGCGCGCGTGCTGATTCTCGGCGCGGGCGTGGCGGGGTTGCAGGCGATTGCCACCGCCAAGCGCCTGGGCGCAGTGATCGAGGCTTCGGATGTGCGTCCGGCGGTCAAGGAACAAATCGAATCCCTCGGCGCCAAATTCGTCGATGTGCCTTACGAAACCGACGAAGAGCGTGAATGCGCCGTCGGCGTCGGTGGTTACGCCCGGCCCATGCCGGCCAGCTGGATGCAGCGCCAGGCCCAAGCGGTGCACGAGCGCGCCAAGCAGGCGGATATCGTCATCACCACCGCACTGATTCCGGGCCGCAAGGCACCGACGCTGCTGAATGCCGAAACCGTCGCGCAGATGAAACCTGGCTCGGTGGTCATCGACCTCGCGGCAGCCCAGGGCGGTAACTGCCCGCTGACCGTGGCCGACCAGGTCGTGATCGAGAATGGCGTGACCATTTGCGGCCCGACCAACCTGGCCGGTGAAGTCGCGGCCGACGCTTCGGCGCTGTACGCCCGTAACCTGCTGGACTTCCTGAAGCTGGTCTTCACCAAGGAAGGTCAGTTCGACGTGAACCTGGAAGACGACATTGTTGCCGCGTGCCTGATGTGCCGCGACGGCCAAGTCATCCGTAAAAACGCCTAAGCAGGGATTCAGACAATGGAAGAGCTTATCTCCCCCGGTATCTACAACCTGATCATCTTTGTGCTGGCGATTTATGTCGGTTACCACGTGGTCTGGAACGTGACACCTGCACTGCACACGCCGTTGATGGCGGTGACCAACGCCATTTCGGCGATCGTGATCGTCGGCGCCATGCTCGCTGCCGCACTGACCGTAACGCCTCTGGGCAAGACCATGGGCACCCTCGCCGTGGCCCTGGCCGCGGTGAACGTCTTCGGTGGCTTCCTCGTGACGCGCCGCATGCTCGAGATGTTCAAGAAAAAAGCCCCGAAAGCCGTAAAAGAAGAGGCGCCCAAGTAATGAGCATGAACCTGGTAACGACGCTCTACCTGATCGCGTCAATCTGCTTCATCCAGGCCCTCAAAGGCCTGTCCCACCCCACCACCTCTCGCCGTGGCAACCTGTTCGGCATGCTCGGCATGGCGCTGGCGGTGCTCACCACTGTGGGCCTTATCTATAAGCTCGGTGCTGAGCTGGCGACTGCCGGCATCGGCTACGTCATCGTCGGCCTGCTGATCGGCGGCACCGCGGGCTCGATCATGGCCAAGCGCGTCGAGATGACCAAGATGCCGGAGCTGGTGGCGTTCATGCACAGCATGATCGGCCTGGCGGCGGTGTTCATTGCCATCGCCGCCGTCGTCGAGCCGCAGTCCCTGGGTATCGTCAAGCAGCTGGGTGATTCGATCCCCGCCGGTAACCGTCTGGAGCTGTTCCTCGGCGCAGCCATTGGTGCAATCACCTTCTCCGGTTCGGTGATCGCGTTCGGCAAGCTCTCGGGCAAGTACAAGTTCCGCCTGTTCCAGGGCGCACCGGTACAGTTTGGTGGCCAGCACAAGCTCAACCTGATCCTGGGCCTGGCGACGCTGGGCCTGGGCCTGATGTTCATGTTCACCGGCAACCTCGGCGCGTTCGCCTTGATGCTGGCCCTGGCGTTTGTTCTGGGCGTGCTGATCATCATCCCGATCGGCGGTGCGGACATGCCGGTGGTGGTCTCGATGCTCAACAGTTATTCCGGTTGGGCCGCAGCGGGCATTGGCTTCTCGCTGAACAACTCGATGCTGATCATCGCCGGTTCGCTGGTGGGTTCGAGCGGTGCGATCCTGTCGTACATCATGTGCAAGGCGATGAACCGTTCGTTCTTCAATGTGTTGCTCGGCGGTTTCGGCAACACCGCAGATGCTGCTGGCCCGGCAGGCTCCAAAGAAGCCCGCCCAGTGAAATCCGGCTCGGCTGACGACGCGACCTTCCTGCTGACCAACGCCGACACGGTGATCATCGTCCCGGGCTACGGCCTGGCAGTGGCCCGGGCGCAGCACGCGTTGAAAGAACTGACCGAGAAGCTGACGCACCACGGCGTAACTGTCAAATACGCGATCCACCCGGTGGCTGGTCGCATGCCCGGGCACATGAACGTCTTGCTGGCCGAGGCCGAAGTGCCTTACGACCAGGTGTTCGAGATGGAAGACATCAACTCCGAGTTCGGCCAGGCCGACGTGGTGCTGGTGCTTGGCGCCAACGATGTGGTCAACCCGGCGGCGAAGAACGATCCGAAATCGCCGATTGCCGGCATGCCGATCCTCGAAGCCTTCAAGGCCAAGACCATCATTGTCAACAAGCGCTCGATGGCCAGCGGCTATGCGGGCCTGGACAACGAACTGTTCTATCTCGACAAGACCATGATGGTGTTCGGTGACGCCAAGAAAGTCATCGAAGACATGGTCAAAGCAGTGGAATAACGCTCACGGCTTCGCCATCAACGCCCCGACTCGTCGGGGCGTTTTGATTTGTATCAAGGCCGAACGTTACCGATCCGGTAATAATGTTTTGCCTGAAACGCCCGTAATAGAGGCCTTAAATGCGACCTTTGTAGCGGGTCGGGCACCGCGCGAATTCACTAGACTGCGCATCTTGCTTTCCAGCCCGAGATAACAACCTATGTACCGTGATCGCATCCGCTTGCCTTCGTTATTGAATAAAGTGATGAGTGCTGCCGAAGCAGCCTTGTTGATTCAGGACGGCATGACCGTCGGCATGAGCGGCTTTACCCGCGCCGGAGAAGCGAAAGCAGTGCCCCACGCCCTGGCTGAGCGCGCCAAGGTCACTCCGCTGAAAATCAGCCTGATGACGGGCGCGAGCCTGGGTAACGACCTCGACAAGGAACTCACCGAGGCCGGCGTGCTGGCGCGGCGCATGCCATTCCAGGTCGACAGCACGTTGCGCAAAGCGATCAACGCAGGCGAGGTGATGTTCATCGACCAGCATCTCTCGGAAACCGTTGAACAACTGCGCAACGGCCAGCTCAAGCTGCCCGACATTGCCGTGATCGAAGCGGTGGCCATCACCGAGCAAGGGCATATCGTACCGACCACATCGGTAGGTAATTCGGCCAGTTTCGCCATCTTCGCCCGGCAAGTGATCATCGAGATCAACATGGCCCACAACCCGAACCTGGAAGGGCTGCACGACATCTATATCCCGACTTATCGCCCGACCCGCACCCCCATCCCCCTGGTGAAGGTCGACGATCGCATTGGAAGCCCTGCCATCCCGATCCCGCCGGAAAAAATTGCCGCCATTGTCATCACCAACCAAGGGGACTCGCCTTCCACCGTCGCGTCACCGGACAGCGACACCCAGGCCATCGCCGATCATCTGATCGACTTCTTCAAGCAGGAAGTTGCGGCCGGGCGCATGACCAACAAGCTCGGGCCGTTGCAGGCCGGGATTGGCAACATCGCCAACGCCGTGATGTGCGGGCTGATCGATTCCCCGTTCGAAGACCTGACCATGTATTCCGAGGTCCTGCAGGACTCGACATTTGACTTGATCGACGCTGGCAAGCTGAGCTTCGCCTCCGGCAGCTCTATCACGCTGTCGAGTCGACGCAACGCCGATGTATTCGGAAATCTGGAAAGGTACAAGGACAAGCTGGTCCTGCGCCCACAGGAGATCTCCAACCATCCCGAGGTCGTACGCCGCCTGGGCATCATCGGTATCAACACCGCGCTGGAGTTCGACCTGTACGGCAACGTCAACTCCACCCACATCTGCGGCACTCGGATGATGAACGGCATTGGCGGTTCGGGGGATTTCGCCCGCAACGCCCACTTGGCGATTTTCGTGACCAAGTCGATTGCCAAGGGCGGCGCCATTTCCAGTGTCGTGCCGATGGTCAGCCATGTGGACCATACCGAGCACGATGTCGACATCCTGGTGACCGAGATCGGCCTGGCCGACCTGCGTGGCCTGGCGCCAAGGGAGCGGGCACGAGTGGTCATCGACAATTGTGTGCACCCGTCCTACCGCCAAGCGTTGAATGATTATTTCGAAGCAGCGTGCGCCCTGGGTGGGCACACCCCGCATATCCTGCGCGATGCACTGAGTTGGCACGTCAACCTAGAAGAAACCGGGCGCATGTTGGCCGTCTGATACAGCTGGATCACCGCTATCGCAAATACAGTTTTGCTTGAAGGCCCTCACTTGAGCCTGATGCAACAAAAACTGTACTGCTGTACCGGTGTTTTCTTACAGTCTTTTCCCACAAAACATCAAACAATCACCTAAAACGCACCAATAACGTGCAGACAGGTACAGTTGCCTCAATATTGACCAGTACACCGCTCTTTAACAGTTAACTGGTCTCTCACAATACAGGTGAACTGTATCTAGAGAGACTGGCCAAACGAGAGGATCATGAGCACCAGTTAAACCACTACCTAATCCCGCCACAAGCGGAAGGATGTCAACCATGGAACGTACACTCAGTTCCGAGCTGTTTTTCGAAGACAAAGCTGAAAAAAACCAGGCTTCCCTGCCTCTTCGCGTTATCGCTAACCTGATGTTGTGGCAGCGCCGCATCGCCAGCCGCCATCAACTGGCTCGTCTGGATTCGCGCCTGCTGGCTGACGCCGGAATCAGCGAAGCACAACGTTACGAAGAGCTGAGCAAGCCGTTCTGGCGCTAACTCAGCGTCGCTGGCCCTGACCCACCGGGTCCACCGCCAGCACCGAATTGAACAAACAAGACCCGTCGCGGGAAACCGCGACGGGTCTTGTCGTTTCCGGGCCCTTTTTTTTTGGAAGACCTGAGAGACACAACAGTTTTGCACAATCCAAAAACATACCAGTACAGTTAAGCTTGAACCGTAGCGCCCAATGCGGGCATCATGCTGCCGATGACCGTCGCAAAGGGCTGTCAGCCAACGCTTTCTGTCCTAATATCGATGCGAACGTGGCGAAGCGAGTCGAGCATGCGTCTCCTCTTCCAGCTACACGCACCGGTATCACCTCATCCTTCAAGGAGTTTCCTCATGATCCGTCTCCGCCTGCTCAGCGCAGTTGCCCTGCTGGCCGTAGCCGCCCACTCCAACGCCAGCAGCTTCATCGTCACCACCGACTCCATCGTCGGAGCACTCAAGGCCACCTCCGACGTGACCTCCGATGCAACCTCATCCCTGCGTGACAACAAGATCGTTCAAGCCGCCCGTGACGACGCTGCCAGCTTCGTGGCCAGCGAAGGCGCCATCCGTGGTGTGAAACTGGAAAGTGCCCTGGACTACATCCGCCAGCAGGCACCACAGCTCAACGCCACCGATGCACAGCTGGCCCAGGCGATCCTGGTGATCTGATGCAACATGAAACATCGGGCGCCAAATGGTGTTCCGATGTTTCAACGCTGGCTCTGGCCCGCAGGTTTGCGCTAGCCTTCAGGCTCGCCATCAACCGTCGAGCCCCATGCGTTTTTACTCAGATCTGTTCATCGCGTCTTTCTTCGTAGTTTTTTGCTGGTCTGTTCCGGCCCATGCTTTCGATGTGTCCACCCAGCAAGTGGTGGTCAGCGGCTATGCCACGAGCATGGTGACCTCTGCGCCCTTCGACCATAAACTGATCGTCGCCGCTCACGATGACGCCGCGGCATTCGTCGCCAGCGACGGGCAACTGCGAGGTGCACAACTGGAATCGGCCTTGGATTACCTGCGCCGAACCCAGCCAAAACTTCACGTCAGCGACCTTGAACTGGCACAGGCAATTCTCGTCCAATAGTTATCCTTATTTCTCCGGAGTCGTTCCATGCGTAGCCCGCTGATTGCTGCCGCCCTAGGCCTGCTGGTGTTGGCCGATGTGGCCCAGGCACATACCCTGGTAGCCACCAGTAACATCATCGTTCGCGCTTCCCAGCGCACGATCGATTTCACTTCCGACACCACCACCTCCATCCGTGATTCGAAAATCGTCCGCGAAGCCCACGACGATGCGGCCAGTTTTGTCGCCAGCAATGGTGAAATTCGTGGCGCTCATCTCGAGGCCGCCTTCGACACCTTGCGCACCCGCGTGCCGGAAGCCCGCGACGCCAGTGACCAAGTTCTCGCCGAAGCCATCCTCGCATTGTGAGGCGGTTCGCCGCCTGGCTGGCGGCCGGGGTCTTGCTGCTCACGAGCAGCCTGGCCCAGGCCGGCCTGCAACTGCACCTCAACGTCGAAGGCCTGAGCCCGGCGCAACAGCAGGCCAGCCAGGCGCTGCTCGATGAAGCCATGCAGGCGCTGCCGCCGCGCTTCATCGAGCGACTGGACCGACGCATCGATGTCGGCTGGACCGACCAGATGCCCGCCAACGCCTACGGCCAGGCCTCGCTGGTGTCGCAACTGGACCTCAACAGCAACCTGCTCGACAGCCTTGTCGACGGCAGCGCCGCGAGGCAAAAGACCCATCGCCCCCACGGCACCGTGCGACGGGAAATGCTCGCCACCGTCCTGCACGAACTGACCCACATTTATGACCGCTCGCGTCTATGGCCAGATGCCGAGCGTACGCTGATCCAGCGTTGCACTCGACGCAACAGCAGCGCCGGCTTGATCGGCCTTCCCGATGAATGCCGGGGCCAGAACGACCGCCGCTTCACCCTCAGCGATGATCCTCGCTTGCTGGACCTCGCCGGCTGGCCACAATACGTTGGCCGGCGCGGTGAGCGGGAACAGCACAACCGCCAGGTCGCCCGCAGCCCGGACCTCTATGAAACGAGCAGCTCCAAGGAGTTCGTCGCGGTCAACATGGAGTACTTCCTCCTCGACCCAAGCTACGCCTGCCGACGCCCCGCCCTGTATCGCTATTACCAGGCACACTTCGGCTGGGCACCTGCCGCCAAGGACACCTGCGCCCAATCGTTCGCGTTCCTCAACGCCGGCAATGACTTCGCCAAGACCCCACTGGGCAAAGTTGATCCAGAGCGGGTCTATGCCATCGATTACCTGCTGGCCGAAGCCAACCAGAACTGGGTGAGCCGCTGGGGCCACAGCATGCTCCGGCTGGTGATCTGCGCACCGGGTCGCCCACGTGGCCCGGACTGCCGACTGGATCTGGACCAACACCTGGTGCTGTCGTACCGCGCCTTCGTCGGCGATGTGCAGCTATCGAGTTGGGACGGGCTGGTTGGCAAATACCCGTCGCGCCTGTTCATATTGCCGTTGGCCCAGGTGATCGATGAATACACCAAGACCGAGTTGCGCAGCCTGGCGTCGGTGCCGCTGAACCTGTCGCGCACCGAGATCGAGGAGACGGTCGAGCACGCCGCCGAAATGCATTGGAGCTACGACGGCAACTATTACTTCCTGTCCAATAACTGCGCAGTGGAAAGCTTGAAGCTGCTGCGCAGCGGCAGCAACAACGCGCAGCTCAACGGCCTGGACAGCATCATGCCCAACGGCTTGTTGGAAGTCCTCAAGGGCCGGGGCCTGGCGGATACCAGCGTGCTGGATGATCCCAAGGAAGCCTTGCGCCTGGGCTACCGCTTCGACTCGTTCCGCGAGCGCTACCAGGCGATGTTCGATGTGCTGAAAAAGTATCTACCGATCAAGCAGCAAACGGTGGAAGACTGGCTGGCCCTGGATGCCGCCGAACGCCGCGTCTGGTTCGAACAGGCCGACCTGCGCACCAGCGCGGCATTGTTGCTGCTGGAACAAGCCAGTTATCGCCGGCAATTGTTGTTGGCGCAGGATGAAGTCAAACAGCGCTACCTCGGTGCCCGTGAATTGCAAAACGGCGGAATGGAAAGGGCTAACGCGACGCTGCAGCAGATCCTCGCCAACAGCGGCTTCCTGAGCCGTCCGGCCGAACTGCTGGGCAGCAGCGGCTACGGCTTGCCACAACCCAGCGAGTGGCAACGCTTGGAATCGGAAAGCAGCTTGCGTCAGAAACAGCTTCAAACGCTGACAGGCGACCTGGACAAGGAAGTCCGGGCATTGCTTGAGCCGAGTCGCGCCGCTGAAATTGCTGCCAGCGAGGCCAATGTGAAAGCGATTGGCGAGCATTTGCGCAAACTGCACAAGGCCGGGGGCGGGTTGGAATTGCCCTGACGAGCACTGCTTGAAGCAATAACAAAAAGGGGTTCAGAACCAAGCTCTGAACCCCTTTTTTCGTGCTGCGGGTCGAATCGACAATCAGCTGACACGCGCCTTGCGCACACCATCAGCCAGGGCGGCACACAAACTCAACACGCCATCAATCGCCTGTTCCGCCGTATCGGCATTGGCGATATGGTCGATCAGCGCCGAGCCAACCACCACCCCATCAGCCAATCGTGCGATAGCCGCAGCCTGCTCCGGCGTACGAATACCGAAACCAATGCTGATCGGCAAATCGGTGTGGCGACGCAAGCGCGCCACGGCTTCTTCCACGTGCTCCAACGTCGCGGCACCGGCACCAGTCACACCCGCCACCGACACGTAATATACAAAGCCCGAACTGCCGTTGAGCACCGTCGGCAAACGCACGTCGTCGGTGGTTGGCGTGGTCAGACGGATGAAATCCAAGCCAACTGCCTGGGCCGGTTCGCACAGTTCGCTGTTGTGCTCGGGCGGCATGTCCACAACGATCAGGCCATCCACGCCGGATTCCAGCGCCTCGCCAATGAAACGCTGCACGCCATAACGGTGGATCGGGTTGAAGTACCCCATCAGCACCAGTGGTGTCTCGCTGTTGTCTTTGCGGAACTCACGAACCATCTGCAGGGTTTTCGCCAGATTCTGCTGGGCGCCCAAGGCACGAATATTCGCCAACTGGATCGCCGGGCCGTCGGCCATCGGGTCGGTGAACGGCATGCCCAGCTCGATGACATCGGCACCGGCTGCTGGCAGGCCCTTGAGGATTGCCAGCGACGTGTCGTAGTCCGGGTCGCCAGCCGTGACGAACGTCACCAGGGCAGCACGGTTTTGTTCCTTGAGTTCGGCAAAACGGGTTTGCAGGCGGCTCATCAGTGTTTCTCCTGCTGGGACTGTTCCATGTGATGCATCACGGTTTGCATGTCTTTGTCGCCACGGCCGGACAGGTTGACCACCATCAGGTGATCCTTCGGCAGGTTGGGTGCGCGCTTGAACACTTCTGCCAGGGCATGGGCGCTTTCCAATGCAGGAATGATCCCTTCCAGTCGGCAGCATTTGTGAAAGGCTTCCAGGGCTTCGGCATCGGTCACCGAGGTGTACTGGACGCGGCCAATGTCGTGCAACCAGGCGTGTTCCGGACCGATACCGGGGTAGTCGAGACCTGCGGAAATCGAATGGGCGTCGATGATCTGACCGTCGTCGTCCTGCAACAGGAAGGTGCGGTTGCCGTGCAGTACACCGGGGACGCCGCCGTTCAGGCTCGCCGCGTGCTTACCGGTCTCGATGCCATAACCGGCGGCTTCAACGCCGATGATCTCGACACTCTTGTCGTCCAGGAACGGGTGGAACAGGCCCATGGCGTTGGAGCCGCCGCCGATGCACGCCACCAGACTGTCCGGCAGACGACCTTCCTGGGCTTGCAGTTGATCGCGGGTTTCCTTGCCGATCACGGCCTGGAAGTCGCGCACCATGGCCGGATACGGATGCGGGCCTGCCACGGTGCCGATCAGGTAGAACGTGCTGTCAACGTTGGTGACCCAGTCGCGCAGGGCCTCGTTCATTGCATCTTTCAGGGTACCGGTACCCGCGACCACCGGGATCACTTCGGCGCCCAGCAGCTTCATGCGGAACACGTTGGCCTGCTGGCGCTCGATGTCGGTGGTGCCCATGTAGATCACGCAATCGAGGCCAAAACGCGCGGCCACGGTGGCGGTCGCCACGCCGTGCATGCCGGCGCCGGTCTCGGCGATGATGCGTTTCTTGCCCATGCGCCGCGCCAGCAGGATCTGGCCGATGCAGTTGTTGATCTTGTGCGCGCCGGTGTGATTCAGCTCTTCACGCTTGAGATAGATCTTGGCGCCGCCGCAGTATTCGGTCAGGCGCTCGGCGAAGTAGAGCGGACTTGGACGACCGACGTAATCGCGCTGGAAGTAGGCCAATTCCTCAATGAAGGCAGGATCTTCCTTCGCCACTTCATATTCGCGGGCCAGATCAAGGATCAGCGGCATCAGGGTTTCGGCCACATAGCGGCCACCGAACGCACCGAACAGGCCGTTGGCATCGGGACCGCTGCGCAGGTTGAAAGAGGTCGTGGACTGGGTCATCGGGCGCTCCAAGCAAATGCGTTGAAAGACAATGAGGTTCACTCTACCCCTGACATCCGCCACTGAAAACCGATAAGATCGCCACAACCTGTCAGAAAAACTCACAGATCACATGAGCCACGACCTTCCCCCGCTCAATGCCTTGCGCGCCTTCGAGGCCACCGCCCGCCTGAACAGCGTAAGCCAGGCGGCCGAACAGCTGCACGTCACCCATGGCGCTGTAAGTCGACAGCTGAAGGTGTTGGAAGAACATTTGGGTGTCAGCCTGTTCATCAAGGATGGACGCGGCTTGAAACTCACAGATGCCGGCATGCGCCTGCGTGATGCCAGCACTGACGCGTTCGAGCGGTTACGCAGCGTGTGCGCGGAACTGACGCAAAGCACCGCCGATGCCCCGTTCGTCCTGGGCTGCTCGGGAAGCTTGCTGGCGCGCTGGTTTATTCCCCGCCTGGGCAGGCTCAATGCCGACCTGCCGGATTTGCGCCTGCACCTGTCCGCCGGCGAGGGCGACCTGGACCCCAGGCGACCGGGACTGGACGCCTTGCTGGTATTCGCCGAACCACCCTGGCCGGCCGACATGCAGGTGTATGAACTGGTGAGCGAGCGGATCGGCCCCGTGATGAGCCCGCACTACGCCGGATTTGCCCGCCTGCAGACCGCACCGGCCAGCGCGCTGCTGGACGAATCGTTGCTGCACACCACCTCCCGCCCACAGGCCTGGCCGACCTGGGCACAGCAAAACCACCTTGATCCCCGGGTATTGAAGTTCGGGCAAGGATTCGAGCATCTGTATTATTTGCTGGAGGCCGCCGTAGCGGGGCTCGGCGTGGCGATCGCGCCCGAGCCGCTGGTGGCTGAGGACGTGCGCGCCGGTCGCCTGGTCGCGCCGTGGGGTTTCGATGAAACGGCGGCGCGACTGGCATTGTGGCTACCCAAGCGCGCCGCAGACGGACGTGCTCGGCAATTGGCCCAGTGGCTCAGGCATGAACTGAGCCAACCGACTCAGTCTCCGCGTTTGCACAGCAAGTAAGCAGCCAGCAAACCAAGCGCACCGACCGCGACACCCGCTGTGGTCCATGGGTGTTCCTGCGCGTAGTCGCGTGTGGCGATCCCGGTTTCACGGGTTTTCACCTTGACCTCTTCATACGCGTCGCTGAGCAGATGGCGAGAATGTTTCAGGGCGTTCTCGGCATTGGCCTTGAGCGACTTGAGGGTCTTACGCGACTCGTCCGAAGCATCGTCCTTCAGGCTTTCCAACGACTTGAGCAGACTCTCGATCTCCGCTTCCATGCTTTGCAACGAGGCTTTGCGTAACGAATTGCTGGCCATGGTGGCTCTCTCCTGCAGTGGTTGAGTGGCGTGTGTGAATTGGGACTGCGGTCGTTTCTGAAAGTGCAGTAAATCTGAACTTCAGTGCGCAAACGGCGACACACGTATGACGAAAAATCGCTGCTAGGCTGTTAAAAACAACCAAGGAGAACCTCATGAGTGATCATCACACTTACAAAAAAGTCGAGCTGGTCGGCTCGTCTCCCACCAGCATTGAAGACGCCATCAATAACGCCCTGGCCGAGGCCAGCAAAAGCCTCAAGCACTTGGAGTGGTTCGAAGTCACGGAAACCCGCGGACACATCGAAAACGGTCGGGCCGCGCACTTCCAGGTCACCCTCAAAGTCGGGTTCCGGATTGTGAATAGCTGAGGAACGATGAACTTGCACGCTGGCGGAGTGCCATAGGGAATGGCGATGCGCTATGGTACGCGCATTCTGTTTTTCCCATTACCTGCCCTATTTGATCCGACCAAGGAGTGCGAGCGATGAAAAAACTGATGGTAGCCCTGGGTTTGCTGAGCCTTGCCGGTGGTGCGTTTGCGGCCGGCACGCCCTGCGAAGCGCTGAAAAGCGAAATCGCGACGAAGCTGGATGCCAAGGGCGTGTCAGGTTATTCGCTGGAAATCGTCGATAAAGGCGCAACGACCGACGGAAAAGTCGTAGGCACCTGTGAGGGCGGTACGAAAGAAATCGTCTATAAAAAGTGATTCTTTTCGAACGTCAAAGCCGACGCAGTGCGTCGGCTTTTTTATGCGCGTCATTCAGCCTTTCATGACCTGCGCCAGCAACTCGTATGAGTGCAAACGATCGGCATGCTCGTACAGGTCGCTGGTGAAAATCAGCTCATCGGCCTGGGTTTGCTCGATCAGCACGTCGAGCTTGGCGCGAATCTTCTGCGGACCGCCGACCATGGCCAGTCCCAAGAAATCGCCAACCGCTTCTTTCTCATGGGGCAACCAGAGGCCGTTCATGGTTTCGACCGGCGGACGCTGCACCAGGCTCTGGCCGCGCATCAGCGCCAGGATCCGCTGATACACCGACGTCGCCAGGTAATCGGCCTGTTCATCCGTATCCGCCGCCACCAGCGGCACGCCGAGCATTACATAAGGCTTGTCGAGCACTGCCGACGGCTTGAAATGGTTGCGGTAGATGCGAATTGCCTCGTGCATGTAGCGCGGTGCGAAATGGGAGGCGAACGCGTAGGGCAAACCGCGTTCACCGGCCAGTTGCGCACTGAACAGGCTCGACCCCAGCAACCATACCGGCACGTTGGTGCCGGTGCCGGGCATGGCGATGATGCGTTGGTCCGGGGTGCGCGGGCCGAGGTAGCGCATCAGTTCGGCCACGTCTTCGGGGAAATCGTCCGCGCTGCCGGAGCGCTCGCGACGCAGCGCCCGAGCAGTCATCTGGTCGGAACCGGGCGCACGCCCCAACCCCAGGTCGATTCGACCCGGGTAGAGGCTTTCCAGCGTGCCAAACTGTTCGGCGATGATCAACGGCGCGTGATTGGGCAACATGACGCCGCCGGAGCCGACACGAATGGTCGAAGTCCCCCCCGCCAGATAACCCAGCAGCACCGCCGTCGCGGAGCTGGCGATACCGTCCATGTTGTGGTGTTCGGCCACCCAGAAGCGGGTATAACCGTATTTTTCCACGTGCTGCGCCAGGTCCAGCGAATTGCGCAAGGACTGGGCAGCATTGCCATCGGCGCGGACAGGCACCAGGTCGAGGGTTGAGAATTTCACGTCGGACAGCTGTTTCATGGGCCGGGATCTCCAACGGCGTTCCGGGCTTTTCCCGAGGGCAAAAGCCTGCCGTTTTCTAAAGGTGTGTTCCATGCAATGTGGGCATATACCCGAGTTTCAATAGCTGCGAAGAATTTTCCTACTAAATTCGTCGGCTAATCGACAAGGTGAACTTTTCCGGGCGGTCTATCCTCACAACCCAGACAGCTAAAAAAAATACCCAGGCGCGTCTCGCGCGCCGGATCTTCAGGAGGCAGACATGGCTATCATCAAGAAAGCATCGGCTCATTGGGAAGGTGACCTGAAAACCGGTATCGGTTCCATCTCCACGGAAACCGGTGTGCTGCGCGAAGCGCCCTACGGCTTCAAGGCGCGCTTCGAAGGCGGCAAGGGCACCAACCCAGAGGAATTGATCGGCGCGGCCCATGCCGGCTGCTTTTCCATGGCCTTTTCGATGATCCTCGGCGATGCCGGGCTCAAGGCCGACAGCATCGACACCAACGCAGAAGTGACCCTGGACCAGGTCGATGGCGGTTTCGCGATCACTGCAGTCAAGTTGGTGCTCAAGGCGAAAATCCCCGGCGCCAGCCAGGCGCAATTCGACGAACTGAGCAAGAAGGCCAAGGAAGGATGCCCGGTTTCCAAGGTGCTGAACGCCCAGATCACCCTGGATGCGACGCTGGTGAGCTGACGCATGAAAGGATCGCAGCCTTCGCAGGCGCTGCCGAGGGCTGCGATTTCTTGAATACGGTCGAGCTGTTTACCCTGGCGCAATTATGGTCGAATGAAACCTGCAGTTTCAGCGCACAGGCAGTGCGCGCTGCCATGAGGAATTCGAACATGAAACGATCAGCCCTGGTGGTCATCGGTTGCGCATTCGCTGCATCTGCGCTTGCCGAACCGAAATCCTGTGAAGAGCTGAAAGCGGAAATCGAAGCGAAGATCCAAGCCAATAACGTATCGTCCTACACGTTGGAAATCGTCACCAACGACGAAGTCCACGATCAGAACATGGTGGTGGGCACTTGCGAAAACGGCACGAAGAAAATCATCTACCAGAAGAACGACCGCTAGAACACGCTACGGAACGCAATTGATTTGTCGCTCTTCGGCCACGATTTGACGCTTGGCGTCATAGAGCCGAGCGCTGGGCGTGAACGCCAGGTTGCGAGCCTCCAGCCGATAGCGCTGGCCGGCCTCGAAATGGTCATAACGCACGAGCATGTAGCACAGCCGCTCTTGCGGTTCGGCTTGCATGCCCAGCCCACCACCGCTAAACACTTCGAAGTCGAAGCGCACTTTCAGTTCGTGGCTGCCCGGCGAAACCTGAAAGAACCGGCCGTCTCGCAATCGCTGGCCATCCAGGCTTTCAGCCATCAGCATTTTGCCGCCCGGCATGGGGGTAGCGAAATCGATCCACGCCATGTTCGGATCGACCGGGGGCAGTGGGCTCGTTGCACAACCGCTCATGGAGACCAGGACCAGTAACAGCAGAGGTAAGCGCATGGTGAATTTCCTGAAATCAGACCCTGAGCATAGCGCCAATCACGTTTGTTGGCAGCCCGCCGGCGTACCTTGCCCCACCACCTTGCGTTGCTGATCGTAAAGCTTGGCCCATGGCCGGAAACCAATGCTGCCGGCCTGCAGCTGGTAACGTTGGCCGGCGTTGAAGTCCTTGAATTTCACGTTCAACCGGCAATCGCGCCACAGCGGCTCGGCATCCGGGCCGATGTTGCCGGGCTCGACGGCAAATTGATAACGCACCGTCAGTTCATGGCTGCCGGGTTGCACTTCGAAATAGCGCCGGTCGATGGACGTCTTGTCATCGACTTTTAGCGCTTGCAGCGCGGTGTCCTGCTGGCTTCCCAGGTCGATCCACGCTTGGGATGGATCAGGATCAGGCAAACCGGCGCAACCGGTCAGCAGCAACAGGCCGCTCGTCAGCATCAACACGCGCATAGCGAAGCTCCAGGCAAGCGAGATAGTCTTGTGGGCAGACTTCCCAGGGTGATTCCAATTGATCAGGCCGCATTCAAGCCATCGGTTACTCGACCGTGCTTTCCGGATTTTGTTTCCAGGCCTCCTGCTTTTGTTACTGAACGGTTGCTCAAGCGTCGGTTATTACAGCCAGCTCGTCGGTGGGCAATTGCGGTTGTTGCAAGCCCGGGAGCCTATCGACCAAGTCATTGCCGACCCTGCTCGCGATGCTCAACTGAAGGCGCACCTGACCCAGGCGCGTGAGGCACGGACGTTCGCCAGTGATCACCTGCATTTGCCGGACAATAAAAGTTATCGCCTGTATGCAGACATTGGCCGGCCGTTCGTAGTCTGGAATGTCTTCACCACGCCAGAGTTTTCCCTGGCACCGCAAAATCATTGCTTCCCCATTGCCGGTTGCGTGGCTTATCGCGGTTATTACAGCCAGGGAGCCGCCCGTGGCGAGGCCGCATTGCAGCGTTTGCAGGGCATGGACGTGTCGATCGGTGGTGTGGAGGCCTACTCGACATTGGGTTGGTTCAACGATCCGATCCTGAGTTCGATGATGCATTGGGGCGACGAACGCCTGGCGACGCTGATCTTTCATGAACTGGCGCACCAGCGGTTTTATGTCAAGGACGACACCGAATTCAATGAGTCCTTCGCCACCTTCGTCGAGCAGGAAGGCAGCCGGCAATGGCGCGCCAGTCGTGGGCTGGCGCCGGATAACGGTAAGCAGGCGCGCCAGCGCGACCAATTCATCCAATTGATTCTCGACACCCGCCAGCGCCTGGAAGCGCTCTACACCCAACCCCTGCCGACCGAACAGATGCGACAACGCAAGGCACAGGCATTCGAACGCCTGCGCACCGACTATGAGCGGTTGCGGGACACTCAATGGGCCGGTGACAAACGCTACGATGCCTGGGTCTATGCCCCACTGAACAATGCACGGCTGCTGCCGTTCGGGCTGTATGACCAGTGGGTGCCGGCGTTTGCGGCGCTGTTCAGGCGGGAGGGCGGGGACTGGATCAGGTTTTACGCAGCGGTGGCAAAGCTCGGCAAATTGCCGATAGAGGAACGCAAGGCGGCCTTGAAGGCGTTGGCAGCGCCGAAGACTTCTGCAGATTAGGCAGACGTCATCGCGAGCAAGCTCGCACAGGGGCATCCCCAAATCCCGTGGCGAGGGAGCTTGCTCCCGCTCGGCTGCGCAGCAGTCGTCGCTTTATAGGGCCGCTTCGCGACCCAGCGGGAGCAAGCTCCCTCGCCACCCCCCCCAGCACAAAAAAGGGCATACCGATTCATCGGTATGCCCTTTTGATTGCCGCTTTCTTCCCCCTGGCTGAGGTACTTGCAGCAATTACGGGTTGACGCTTTCTTTCAGGAACTTGCCTGGTTTAAAGGCAACGGTGTTGCTGGCCTTGATCTTCACCGGCTCACCGGTCTGTGGGTTTTTGCCAGTGCGGGCGCCGCGGTGGCGTTGCAGGAAAGTGCCGAAACCCACCAGGGTGACGCTATCCTTGCGGTGCAGGGCGCCGGTGATTTCCTCGAGGACGGCGTTGAGGACGCGGTTGGCTTGTTCTTTGGTGAGGTCTGCTTTTTCCGCGATAGCGGCGGCGAGTTCTGGTTTACGCATGAATGAAGCCCCTTTGACGGTTTTTTTGTTGTTATGTCCGTGCCGTTCTCTTTGGAACGGCCCCTAAGGCGCCGCAGGCTCTACTCTGCGGCAGACGGGAGTGAGGATGGCACGGTGCCGAAAACGGCGCCAGTGGCCGGGCGACCTTTGTGGGACCAAAAGTAGGGTTTTTGCGACAGAACGACCAGTATTTACGCCAGCAGGGGTGGAAGTTTCTTGTTCAGTGCCAGTTTCTCCATCACCGCCGTGCCTGTCAGGGCGTACCCCAACAGATTGCCTTGAGCGTCGCGGCATAGCGCCTTGATGTCCGCGCCCTGCCCTTCGACACTCCACACGCCCTCGCTACCTCGCGGTGGTGGCGACACCACCAGTGGGCACACCGGGGTTTTCACGGTAATCGGCATGGCGCCGTAGCTGACGGCCGTCGGGTTGCCGGCCAGGGTCTGGGCCAGGGCCCGGGCGCAGCTCATCAGTGGCATGACGTACAGCAGGTTCAAGCCGTCGACCTCGGCGCAGTCGCCCAGAGCGTAGATGTTAGCGTGGGAGGTCTTGAGGTGACGGTCGACCACCACGCCGCGATTGACCACCAGGCCGGCAGCGGCGGCCAGGTCGATGCGGGGACGCAAGCCGATGGCCGAGACCACCAGGTCACAGGCAATCACCTGGCCGTCGGACAAGTGGGCTTCCAACCCATCGGCGACCCGTTGCAGGCGATTGAGCACCGGCCCCAGGTGGAAGCGCGCGCCGAGGCTTTCCAGCCCGGCCTGTACAGCCGCAGCGGCGGCCGGGTGCAGCAGGGTCGGCATGACTTGCTCGCACGGCGCCACCAATTGCACTTCATAGCCACCCAGGATCAGGTCGTTGGCGAACTCGCAGCCAATCAGCCCGGCGCCGAGCAGCAGCACGCGACGTTTGCCAGTCGCCGCTACGCGAAAGCGTGCGTAGTCTTCCAGGTCGTTGATGGGGAAGATCAGGTCCGCGGCATCGCCCTGCGCCGGCACGCGCACGGTTTCGGCGCCCCAGGCCAGGATCAGGTCGCGGTAGCTCACCGCTTCTTCGCCGATCCACAGCCGTTTGTGGCCCGGGTCGATGCCGCTGATGCGGGTATGGGTGCGCACTTCGGCCTTCAGTTGCTCGGCCATGGTCCCGGGCTCGGCCATGCTCAGGCCGTCGGCGTCTTTGTTTTTGCCAAAGCCCGTGGAAAGCATGGGCTTGGAGTACGAGCGACCGTCATCGGCGCTGATCAGCAGCAATGGGGTTTCGCTGTCGAGTTTGCGAAATTCCCGGGCCAGGTTGTAACCGGCCAGCCCCGTACCGACGATGACGACAGGTGCGCTCATGCTGCTCTCCATGTGATGCTTTCCATGCCAGTTGAGAAACGATCAGTTGATTTCGATCATTTCGAAATCCATCTTGCCGACGCCGCAGTCCGGGCACAGCCAGTCTGCCGGTACGTCTTCCCAACGGGTGCCAGGTGCGATGCCATCATCCGGCCAACCGTCGGCTTCGTTGTAGATCAGGCCGCAGACGATACATTGCCACTTTTTCATTCAGGTACTTCCTCAGGTGTCAGGCGTTTGCCGGTATAGGGTCGCTCGAGGCTGTTTTCCGGCTCAGGGCGTTTTGTACTGATCGGTCGTCGCAGATGCAAGCACGATCGGCAGTGCAGCAGGCCGGAGCCGTCAAAATCGGCGACCGTCATGGTAAGCTCGCGGCCTCATTTGTTGCCTATCAAGACCCTCGTGCCGCATACAAATTCGATATTTCCAACACTCCAATGGCTGCCCCAACCCCTGCTGTCGCCCCGGCCCGATGCGGGTGTCCTCGACTGGCTGTTCGACGAAGGCTCCCTGACCCGGCGCCTGACGCGCCTGTCGGACGGCCATTTCAGCGTGACGCCGTTGTTCGAAGGCTGGCAGCCACTGCGCGCCGACGAATGCGCCGCCCTGGACCTGGCCGAGGGTAGCGAAGGCTGGGTACGCGAGGTGTATCTGCGCGGCCATGACCAGCCGTGGGTGTTCGCCCGCAGTGTGGCGGCGCGCAGCGCCTTGCAGGGTGACGGCTTGCAGATGGACGAACTGGGCAGCCGTTCCCTGGGGGAGTTGCTATTTTGTGACCAGGCGTTCCAGCGCCGAGCCATCGAAGTTTGCCATTACCCCGACGCCGGGTTGCCCGAAGAAGTGCGCGCCAGCGGGCTGTGGGGTCGCCGCTCACGTTTCGACCGCGGTGCATTGAGCGTGCTGGTGGCGGAAATTTTCCTGCCGCGCCTGTGGACCGTCGCCCGTGCCTATTCGGAGAATTGCTGATGTACGTGCAACTGCTCAAATCCTTGAACCGCCTGAACCCGCGGGCCTGGGACTTCGTGCAACTGACCCGCATGGACAAGCCCATTGGCATCTACCTGCTGCTGTGGCCGACGTTGTGGGCGCTGTGGATTGCCGGTGAAGGCTCACCGTCCATCGCCAACCTGGTGATTTTCGTCCTCGGCGTGGTGCTGACCCGCGCCGGCGGCTGTGTGATCAATGACTGGGCCGACCGCAAGGTGGACGGTCACGTCAAGCGCACCGAGCAGCGCCCGCTGGTGAGCGGCAAGATCAGTTCGAAAGAGGCGCTGGTGTTCTTCGCCGTGCTGATGAGCGTGAGTTTCCTGCTGGTGCTGTGCACCAACGCCCCGACTATCCTGCTCTCCCTCGGTGGCTTGGCGCTGGCGTTCAGCTACCCGTTCATGAAGCGCTATACCTACTACCCGCAAGTGGTCCTGGGCGCGGCGTTCTCCTGGGGCATGCCGATGGCGTTCACCGCCGAAACCGGTCACCTGCCGGCCGCCGCCTGGTTGCTGTACATCGCCAACCTGCTGTGGACGGTGGGCTACGACACCTATTACGCAATGACCGACCGGGACGATGACTTGCGAATCGGGGTGAAGTCCACGGCGATCCTGTTTGGCGATGCCGACCGGGTGATCATCCTGACGTTGCAAGGCCTGGCACTGGGCTGCCTGTTGCTGGCCGGGGCGAAGTTCCAACTGGGCGGCTGGTTCCACCTGGGGCTGGTGGCCGCTGCCGCGTGCTTCGCCTGGGAGTTCTGGTACACCCGTGGCAGGGACCGGATACGCTGCTTCCAGGCGTTTTTGCACAACCATTGGGCCGGGTTGGCGATTTTCGTGGGGATTGTGCTGGATTATGCGTTGCGCTGAGGCCTATGACCCAGCGGTGAACCTTGGGTCATGAAAGCCTTTGTGGCGAGGGAGCTTGCTCCCGCTCGGTTGCGCAGCAACCGCAAAATCTTGGGGCCGCTACGCAGCCCAGCGGGAGCAAGCTCCCTCGCCACAAGAGCATCCGCTCGGCGCCGTGCCCGTCAGTGGGGCTTGGCGACCTTCCAGGCGCCGTCCATCAAGCCGTCACCGGTCATGTCACCGGCCTTTGTATCCTTCACAAAGGTGTACAGCGGCTTGCCATCGTAGGCCCACTGCTTCTTTCGGTCATCGCGGGTGATCACGGTCCATTTGCCCATGGACTTGTCGCTTTCTTCGGCCATGAGCGGCGGCCAGTTGGCGGCGCACTTGTCGTTGCACATCGACTTGCCGCCCGAGTCTTTGGCAAACGTATACAACGTCATGTTTTGGTGGTCCGTCAGTATGTCCTTCTCTTTATCGACCATCGCCGGCTCAGCCGCGAATGCCCATGTCGGCAGCGCCAGGGCAGCCGTTACCGCCAGTGCCCGGATGGATTGGGTAAGGTAAGTCATGGAAACCTTCTTGTGTGGTTGTCAGGATTCGGACTGAAAAGCGTAGCCCAGGATCCCTTTCACCGCCCGCCCACGAAATAACTGTCACACGACTGCAATAATTCCGTTATCTAATGCGGCGCAAGACAGTTAAATGACAAGAGGATTACCCCATGGTTGGCAGGAGCATTCTGATCGTCGACGACGAGGCGCCCATCCGCGAGATGATCGCCGTTGCGTTGGAGATGGCCGGCTATGACTGCATGGAAGCAGAAAACTCTCAACAGGCCCACGCCATCATCGTCGACCGCAAGCCCGACCTGATTCTGTTGGACTGGATGCTGCCCGGCACTTCGGGCATCGAACTGGCGCGACGCCTCAAGCGCGACGAGCTGACCGGTGATATTCCGATCATCATGCTCACCGCCAAGGGCGAAGAGGACAACAAGATCCAGGGCCTGGAAGTGGGCGCCGACGACTACATCACCAAGCCGTTTTCCCCACGGGAGCTGGTGGCGCGCCTGAAGGCCGTGCTGCGCCGCGCTGGCCCCACCGACGGCGAAGCACCGATCGAAGTCGGCGGCCTGCTGCTGGACCCCATCAGTCACCGCGTGACCATCGACGGCAAGCCCGCCGAGATGGGCCCCACCGAATACCGCCTGCTGCAATTTTTCATGACCCACCAGGAGCGTGCCTACACCCGGGGCCAACTGCTGGACCAGGTCTGGGGCGGTAACGTCTACGTGGAAGAGCGCACCGTGGATGTGCACATCCGACGCCTGCGCAAGGCCCTCGGCGACGCCTACGAAAATCTGGTACAAACCGTGCGCGGCACCGGTTATCGTTTTTCTACCAAGGCCTGATCCGAGCCCTTACCGCCCGACAAGCTGACAAGGACGCGCGTCACGTGAATCAAAACTGGCATGGCACCCTGATTCGCCACATGTTGTTGCTGGTGACCGGCTGTCTGGTGATCGGCTTGATCAGCGGCTACTACGGCTGGAGCCTGGCCGCGGGCCTGGGGCTTTACCTGGCCTGGACCCTCAAGCAATTGTTGCGCCTGCATGAATGGCTGCGCCTGCACCAACCCGACGAAGCCCCGCCCGACGGCTATGGCCTGTGGGGTGAGGTGTTCGACAGCATTTACCACCTGCAACGGCGCGACCAGCGCGTGCGCGGGCGCCTGCAAGCGGTGATCGACCGTGTCCAGGAGTCCACTGCGGCACTCAAAGACGCCGTGATCATGCTCGACAGCGATGGCAACCTGGAATGGTGGAACCGCGCCGCCGAAACCTTGTTGGGCCTCAAGACGCCACAGGACAGCGGCCAGCCGGTGACCAACCTGGTACGTCATCCGCGCTTCAAGGAATATTTCGAGCAGGCCAATTACGCCGAGCCCCTGGAAATTCCTTCGCCCACCAATGATCGGCTACGTATCCAGCTGTACATCACGCGCTATGGCAACAATGAGCATTTGATGCTGGTACGCGACGTCACGCGTATCCATCAGTTGGAACAGATGCGCAAGGACTTCATCGCCAACGTCTCCCACGAACTGCGCACGCCATTGACGGTGATCTGTGGTTATCTGGAAACCCTGCTCGACAACGTCGAGGAAGTGAACCCGCGCTGGAGCCGGGCCTTGCAGCAGATGCACCAGCAAAGCGGGCGCATGCAGACCCTGCTCAACGACTTGCTGCTGCTGGCGAAGCTGGAAGCCACCGATTACCCGTCGGACAACCAGCCAGTGCCCATCGACGATCTGCTGCAAACCATTGTCGAAGACGCGCAGGAACTGTCCGGCTCCAAGCAGCAGACCATCACCCTGGAAGCCGACGCGGCCGTGCAGCTCAAAGGCAGCGAGGCGGAACTGCGCAGTGCGTTTTCCAACCTGGTGTTCAACGCGGTCAAATACACGCCGGAGCAAGGCCGGATCCATGTGCGCTGGTGGGGCGATGAGCAAGGCGCGCACCTGAGCGTGCGTGATTCGGGCATTGGCATCGACAGCAAACACCTGCCGCGCCTGACCGAACGCTTCTACCGTGTCGACTCCAGCCGCAACTCCAATACCGGCGGCACCGGGCTGGGCCTGGCCATTGTCAAACACGTCCTGCTGCGCCATCGCGCCCGCATGGAAATCAGCAGCGTACCCGGCCATGGCAGCACCTTTACCTGCCATTTCGCTCCGACCCAGGTGGTTCGCGCACGCCTCGCCCGCCCCGCTGATTGAGCACGCCCCCTAGGCAATCGTCGAGTCAGCCGCTACATTGACTGACTTGTGCCTGCCTTTTCAGGCGCTCATTTTCAATTCCTACGACTATACGGAACCCGCAAAACTCCATCATGGACCCTTCCCCTGGCTTGTCCCTCGTCACACTCTTCGCCGAATTCGGCATGATTCTTTTTGCTCTGATCCTGGTTTTGCTCAACGGTTTTTTCGTTGCGGCCGAATTCGCCATGGTCAAGCTGCGCTCGACCCGGGTCGAAGCCATTGCCGAGCAGAACGGCTGGCGCGGGCACATCCTGCGCACCGTTCATAGCCAGCTCGACGCTTACCTGTCGGCGTGCCAGTTGGGTATCACCCTGGCCTCCCTGGGCCTGGGCTGGGTCGGTGAGCCGGCGTTCGCCCATATCCTCGAGCCGTTGCTGGGCGCGGTCGGCGTACAGTCGCCGGAAGTGATCAAGGGCGTGTCGTTCTTCACCGCGTTCTTCATCATTTCGTACCTGCACATCGTGGTCGGTGAACTGGCGCCCAAATCCTGGGCCATTCGCAAACCCGAGCTGCTGTCGCTGTGGACCGCCGTGCCGCTGTACCTGTTCTACTGGGCGATGTACCCGGCGATCTACCTGCTCAACGCCAGCGCCAACGCCATCCTGCGCATCGCCGGCCAAGGCGAACCCGGCCCGCATCACGAGCACCATTACAGCCGCGAAGAACTGAAACTGATCCTGCACTCCAGCCGTGGCCAGGACCCGAGCGACCAGGGCATGCGCGTGCTGGCCTCGGCCGTGGAAATGGGCGAGCTGGAAGTGGTGGACTGGGCCAACTCCCGGGAAGACCTGGTGACGCTGGAGTTCAACGCGCCGCTCAAGGAAATCCTGGCGATGTTCCGGCGCCACAAGTTCAGCCGTTATCCGGTGTACGACAGCGAGCGCCAGGAGTTCGTCGGCCTGCTGCACATCAAGGACCTGCTGCTGGAACTGGCGGCCCTGGATCACATTCCCGAGTCGTTCAACCTGGCCGAACTGACCCGGCCGCTGGAGCGGGTGTCGCGGCACATGCCGCTATCGCAATTGCTGGAGCAGTTCCGCAAGGGCGGTTCGCACTTCGCCTTGGTCGAGGAAGCCGACGGCAACATCATCGGTTACCTGACCATGGAAGACGTGCTGGAAGTGTTGGTGGGTGACATCCAGGACGAACACCGCAAAGCCGAACGCGGCATCCTGGCCTACCAGCCGGGCAAGCTGCTGGTACGGGGTGATACGCCGCTGTTCAAGGTCGAGCGCCTGCTGGGGATCGACCTGGACCACATTGAAGCCGAAACCTTGGCTGGGTTGGTCTATGAAACCCTCAAGCGCGTGCCGGAAGAGGAAGAAGTGCTGGAAGTCGAAGGCCTGCGGATCATCATCAAGAAGATGAAAGGACCCAAGATCATCCTGGCGAAGGTGTTGATGCTCGATTGAGTATCGACCGGCCCCCAAGCCTCTAACACGATCCCTGTGGCGAGGGAGCTTGCTCCCGCTGGGCAGCGAAGCGGCCCCAAAAGCGACGACTGCTTCGCAGCCGAGCGGGAGCAAGCTCCCTCGCCACAGGGGATCGGCGTGACCTGGATTATTGCTTGCCCAACGCAAAGTTGGGCAGGTCACCCACCGGTTGATTGAACTGGTAGGGAATCGACACCAGCCCCAGGCCGGTATTGCGCTGCACCACGAAATGCAGGTGCGGGCCTGAGCTGTTGCCGGTGTTGCCCGACAACGCCAGCGGCGTGCCCACCCCGACCCGCTGCCCTTCCCGTACGCTCACCGAACCTTTCTGCAAGTGCAGGTAGACGCCCATGGTCCCGTCATCGTGCAGCACCCGCACGAAGTTGCCCGAAGGGTCGTCCCCGCGGCCGGTCTGCTCGTTTTCGGTCTTGATGACCACGCCGCCCCGCGCCGCGATGATCGGCGTGCCCACGGGCATGGCAATGTCCATGGCGTAGCGGTTCTTCGGGCCGTAATGGCTGTACTGGCCGTTGGCACCCTGGCTCAGCCGGAACGGCCCGCCACGCCACGGTAACGGGTACTGATAAGCCTGTGCCGCGCCGGCGGGGTCGCCCAGGGAATATTCGAACCTTGGGGTGTAGACCAGCGGCCTCCCGGGCTGAGTGGCCGTGAGCAGCGCCAGGCGCAGGTTGCTGCGCGCCGGCAGCACCCGACGAATCGGCCTGCTCGGTGCCCCGCTGACGTTGCGAAGCCCGGCGAAACTCAACTCGATCTCCACCGGCGCATACAAATCGTTGCGCACGAACACCGCGTCCGCGCCATTCTGCTTCTTGATATCCAGGAACACCTGTCGCTCCAGGCGCTCGACCATGCGGTCGCGGAACACGAACACCTGGGCGCCCTTGCTGGGGCGGTCGCTATAGGACACCACGCCATTGGCATCGGTGGATTTGTAGATCGTCATGGCCACGGCCGAGGTGGAGGTGGAGGCCAGGACAAGACCACAGGCAAACAGCAGGGGAGCGAGCATGGGTAAAGTTCTGTCGAAAAATGAAGGCCTGCACAGCAGCCTAGCAGCTGGGATGGACCAGCGTAGTCGACGGATGTTTCAAAATTGGATCAGCGATCGGTGTTGGTGATCGTTCCTACGCTCTGCGTCACTAGTGTCCGGTAAAATCTTTTCAGAGCTGAAGGTTACCTTGGGTAGCCTTCAGCTCTGTTTGCTTCTGCCTTCGGTCTTCAAGGCGTTCGATGCTCAATGGGCGTTCGAACAAGCTGTGGGTCAGCCTAATAGCAAAGTCTGAAATAGGCCCCGAACATCCTGAGCGGTGCTGATAAAGGTGCAGCAAAAGGTAGGTAATCAAGGCGCTGTAGATCTGCAGACGAACGGCATTTTCGGAGAAGCCGAAATATCGTTTTAACTTGAGGTTTTGCTTGATCCACTTGAAAAACAACTCGATCTGCCAACGTTG
>NZ_FNNL01000026.1:0-38906 GCF_900106735.1 Pseudomonas sp. NFACC08-1
GGCCTCGACACCGACGGCGGTGAGCTGTCGTTGCAGGAGAAAAACCTCAGCGACGGCAGCAGCCCGGACGCATCGGCCTTGACTCAAAACGGCACGTTCACCGTGACCGCGTTGGACGGTGTGCAGACCTTGAGTGTGGGCGGCATCAATGTGGTTATCGGCGGCGTGGCGGCGGGTTTCCCGCAATCGATTACCACTGCGCTGGGCAACACGCTCACCATCACTGGCTACAACGCCAGCACCGGTGTGGTCAGCTATAGCTACACTTTGCTGGACAATGAAGCCCATCCAAACGCCAACGGCGCCAATAGCGTTAGCGAGCAATTCGCCGTAGTGGTCACCGACGATAATGGCACCACGGCCAACGACAATCTGGACGTGAACATCGTCGATGACCTGCCGACCGCCCATGCCGACTCCGCCTCGGTGGATGAGGGTGGGACGGTCAGTGGCAACGTCCTGAACAACGACGAAGGTGGTGCCGACGGACCGGCTGCGAGTGGTGCCGTGATCGGTGTGCGTGCGGGCAACGACACCTCGACTCCGGCGATTGGCGGCTTGAACACCCAGATCAACGGCACCTACGGCTACCTGACCCTGGATGCCAATGGCAACGCCGTCTATCACAGCAACCCGAACACCGTCAGCGCCCCGGGCGCGACCGATGTGTTCACCTACACCGTGCGTGATGCCGATGGCGACGAAAGCACTACCACCATCACCATCGATGTCCACGATATCTGCCTCGTCGCCACACCCGACCATGAAATCAGCGTCTACGAAAAAGCCCTCGACCTGAACCAGGACGGCCAGGACCTGGCCCCCGGGACTGTCACGGGCAGCGCCCCGAATGCCACCAGTGAAACCGCCAGCGGCAGCCTTGTCGGCTCGATCAGCGGTGCCGTGGGCGCCGTGACCTTCGCGCTGGTGGGCAACGCCACCGGTGCCTACGGTCAACTGTCGCTTCAGCCCGACGGCTCCTACACCTACACCCTGACCTCGCCAGCCACCACCACGCCTCACGCCAACGATGGCCCCAACGTCTTGAGTGAAAGCTTCACCTACCAGGCCACGGACTCGTTGGGCAACACGGTCACCAGCACCATCGTCATCGACATTGTCGACGACGTGCCCAAGGCCCATGCCGATTTTGCCTCGGTGGTAGAGGGCGGCACGGTCAATGGCAACGTGCTGGACAACGACGTACTCGGTGCAGACGGCGGCGCAATCATCGGCGTGCGTGCCGGCAACGACACCTCGAACCCAGCCATCGGCGGCCTCAATAGCCAGATCAATGGCACCTACGGCTACCTGACCCTGGACGCCAACGGCAACGCCGTCTACCACAGCAATCCCGATGCTGTCGGCGCACCAGGCGCGACCGATGTCTTCACCTATACCGTGCGTGATGCCGATGGTGATGAAAGCACGACGACCATCACCGTCGACGTGCACAACAGCTGCCTCGTCGCAGAAACCGACCATGACGTGACCGTCTACGAAAAAGCCTTGGACCTGACCCAGGACGGCCTGGACCTGGCCCCCGGCACCGTCACCGGCAGTGACCCGAGCGCTACCGGTGAAACCGCCAGCGGGACCTTGGTCGGCTCGGTCAGCGGTGCCACGGGCGCCGTCACCTTCACCCTGGTGGGCAATGCCACCGGTGCCTACGGTCAGTTGCTGCTCCATCCTGATGGGTCGTACACCTACACCTTGACCTCGCCGGCCACGACCACACCCCATGCCAACGATGGCCCGAACGTGTTGAGCGAAAGCTTCACCTACCAGGCCACGGACTCCCTGGGCAACAGCACCACCGGCAGCCTGGTGGTCAGCATCGTCGATGACATACCAAAGGCTGTCGCGTCCGAGCGTTCGGTCACGGCGGTGGAGGTCGATTCGAACCTGCTGATCGTGCTGGATGTGTCCGGCAGCATGAAAGACGATTCCGGCGTGCCGGGGCTCTCGCGTATGGATCTGGCCAAACAGGCGATCAGCGCCTTGCTCGACAAATACAACGACATGGGCGACGTCAAAGTCCAGCTGGTGACCTTCAGCGGCAGTGCCACCGACCAGAGTGCCGTGTGGGTGGACGTGGCAACTGCCAAGACACTGATCGCCGCGCTGAGCGCGCACGGTGACACCAATTACGATGCGGCCGTGGCGATGGCCAAGACGGCGTTCGCCACCCCCGGACAACTGACCGGCGCCCAGAACATTGGTTATTTTTTCTCCGATGGCAAGCCGACCTTGGGCGAAATCGGCTCGGCGGACGAGGTCGCATGGAAAGCCTTTCTCGATGCCAACGGCATCAAGAATTACGCCGTCGGCCTGGGCAGCGGCGCCAGAAACATCAACCTCGACCCGCTGGCCTATGACGGCAGCACGCACACCAACACCAACGCGGTGGTGGTCACCGACCTGAACCAGCTCAACTCGGTGCTTTCCGGTACCGTGCAAGGCGCGCCGGTCACCGGCAACCTGCTGGGCGAGGGGGGCTCGTTCGGCGCCGATGGCGGGTTTATCAAGAGCCTGGTGGTCGATGGCACCACGTACAGCTATGACCCGGCGGCCAACGGTGGCCATGGCGCGCTGACCGCCAGCGGCGGGCTCAACCATGGCTCCTTCAATACCGCCACCAACACATTGAGCATCGCCACCGACCACGACGGCACCCTGGTGGTCAACCTCGATACCGGTGCGTTCAGCTACACCTCCCAGACGGCCACCAGCACCTTGATCTCCGAGCACATCGGCTACACCGTCAGCGACCATGACGGTGACCTGGCGAGCTCTAACCTGGTGATCAACGTCGTACCCAACAGCCCACCGATAGCGGCTGACGACAACATCATCACCAACGTGCTGTCGGGCAACATCGTGATTCCGGGTGAATTGCTGTTGGGTAACGACAGCGACGCCAACGGCGATCCGCTCAGCGCGTCACCCACCAGTTTCAATACCGGTTGGGTCGCCAAAGGCGCGGACTTCACCGGCAGCACCGGCACGGCCAGCTTCACCGGCAACAACGTGCAATCGATCAACCTCAGCCGCAGCGCTTTCGTCGCCAATACCGCGAGCATGACGGCGATGTTGGTGGTCAGCGGTGCACTGGGGATGGTGTCCAATAACAACACCAACGATGAAGACCGGCTCAACATCAGCCTCAAACAGGGCGAAACCCTCACCCTGGACCACAACCTGTCGGCCGGTCGCATTGCGATGGAGTATTCGCTCAACGGCGGGCCATTCATTGCGATCAACGATGGGGCTTCTTTCACCGCGGCAGCGGATGGCAATTACCAGATCCACGTCACCAATATCGCCAATCCCGGCGGCGGTAATTCCAACGCTGCGGAGAACTATCAACTGACCCTCACCGTTGACTATTCCGGGGCGCAAGACAAAACACCGGACTACCACGGCAGCTACACCGCCAGCGATAACCATGGCGGCAGTGACAGCGCAGCGGTAGGCATCAGTTACCAGGCGGGCCATACCCTGACGGGCACCAGTGGCGACGATGTGCTGTTGGCTGGCAACGGCGACAACATCCTCAACGCCGGCGACGGCAACGACGTACTCAGCGCCGGTTCGGGCAACAACACCCTGAACGGTGGGGCCGGCAATGACTTGCTCTACAGCGGCACGGGTAACGACCTGCTCGATGGCGGTACGGGCAACGACACCGTCAGCTACGCCCATGCCACGTCGGCAGTCACGGTGAACCTGGGCCTGCTGGCGGCGCAGAACACCCTGGGCGCGGGCACCGATACATTGATCGGCATCGAAAACCTGGTGGGCTCGAACTTCAACGACACCCTCACCGGCGACGGCGCCAGCAACCGCCTCGACGGTGGTCTGGGCCATGACGTGCTCAATGGCGGTGGCGGCGATGACCTGCTGATTGGCGGCCTGGGCAACAACACCCTCACCGGCGGCAGCGGCGCCGACACCTTCCAATGGCAGGCGGGCAACAGCGGCCACGACGTGATCACCGACTTCGCGCCCGGTGTCGACAAACTCGACCTGTCCCAGTTGTTGCAGGGGGAGAATGGCAGCGCGGCGTCACTGGACGATTACCTGCATTTCAGCGTGAGCGGCAGCGGGGCGTCGGTCATTACCAGCATCGACGTCAGCGCCATCGCCGGCGCCACGCCGAACCAGACCATCGACCTGGCCGGCGTCAACCTCGCCAGTCATTACGGCGTCACACCCGGCGCAGACGGAATGATCGCAGGTGCAGATACGGCGACCATCATCAACGGGATGTTGAATGACCACTCGTTGAAGGTGGACACGGTGTGAGATGAGCTGAAATAACAAAACCCGCGATTTCCGGTCTGGAAATGGCGGGTTTTGTTTTTCTGAACCTTGTGGGTGGATCCACAGATTGCTGGACGCATGCATGCCTTTGTGGCGAGGGAGCTTGCTCCCGCTCGGCTGCGCAGCAGTCGCAAAAAAGGCTTGGTGCGATGAGCCAGGAAAATTGAGTTAGTTCATTTGGGGTGGCTTTGCCACCCAGCGGGAGCAAGCTCCCTCGCCACAGGAGATCCAGGCTCGTGCCACATTCAAGGCTTGCGCAGCGTCTTTTGCCTGAGGATATAAACCGTTACCAGCACCGCACTGGTGAGCATGAACCCCCGGGCCCACGGCAGGGGCACCAGGTAGCAGGAAAAGAGGATGCTCGCCCACATCAGTCCGATGGCATAGACCTTACCCTTGAGCGGGATGCCCTTGCCACTGAGGTAGTCACGAATCCACGGGCCGAGGCGGGGATGTTCTACCAGCCATTGGTAGAAGCGCGGCGAACTGCGGGCGAAACAGGCCGCCGCCAAGAGCAGGAAAGGGGTGGTGGGCAGTACGGGGACGAAGATGCCGATGACCCCCAGCGCGACGCTCAGCCAGCCAATGGCCAACAGAACGTAACGCAGGATCAGCGGGCGATTGCCAATGGGCGAGGGCACCCGGTCACTCAGTGGTGACGAGGCTTGAGGATCGCCGGTTTCTCGTCCGGTGCGTTGCACAGCAGGTACAGGGCCGTGAGGGCTTCGGGGATCTGGACGATCATGTCGTCCATCAGGTTGGCGTCGGCGGCGATGTCGGAAAACTCCGGTTGCTCGTCGAACAGACCGGAACCGACCATGATCGGCAGCAGCATTTCGCTGACTTCCTCTTCGGCGGTTTCGAACCAGGCGGCTTCGCGCAGGAACACGCCTTCCATGAAGCCGATGCACCAGCCACGCAGTTCCGAATCGTCCGGGTCATCGCCCAAGTCCAGGTCGCACGGCAGTTCGAACTCTTCGTCGGAAGCCAGTTGGCGGGCGATGTGGGCCTTGAGGCCGACCAGCGTGGCTTCGATTTCGGCACGCTGGGCTTCGTCGCTGTAATGCGGCTCTTCGGCGAACAGGGCGTCGATCCACTCACGGTCCGGCACCGTTTCTGCGCAGATGGACAGGGCGGTCAGATAGCCGTGAGCGGCCACGTAGTCCAGCGCCTCTTCGTGCAGCTCATCGGCGTCGAGGAAGACTTGCAGGCGGGTCAGTTGCTCAGCGAAGGACATTACGGGCTACCTTGGGGAATAAACAATGCGGGAATTCTAGGCCTTCTTGAGCGCCCAGGCCAGCCGCGTGGCGTATTTGCCTTGCCGGTAAGGGCTGGGTTGCCCGCATGCCCTGGCATTTATCCCCCGTGGCGAGGGAGCTTGCTCCCGCTGGGGCGCGCAGCGGCCCTGTTTTTTGGGGCGGCTTCGCCACCCAGCGGGAGCAAGCTCCCTCGCCACAGGTTCGGTGCATGACTGGCAACAGTGCAAGGGCTTCATCGAACACCTCTTGTCAGCAGCGCCCTTCGCAACGAAGGCCTCGGGTATACTGCCGCGTTTTGTGATGCCCTGCGGCGTCCCGCCGGTTCGAAACGCGCACTTACGATTTGCCGGTGCAGCTTTTGTGATTCTGAACCAGCCTTGCAGGGATGTTTCGGTGATTTTTGGAGTTTCTATGCTCGAACAGGCTCAACGCGTCCTCAAGGACATCTTCGGCTACGACAGTTTTCGTGGCCGCCAGGGTGCCATTATTGAGCGCGTGGCCAGCGGTGGCGATGCCCTGGTGCTCATGCCCACCGGCGGCGGCAAATCCTTGTGCTTCCAGGTCCCGGCGTTGTTGCGCAACGGCCTGGCCGTGGTGGTCTCGCCACTGATTGCATTGATGGACGACCAGGTTGCGACCCTCGAGGAGCTGGGGGTTGCCGCTGCTTCGCTGAACTCCACCCTCAGCGCCGAGCAACAGCGGGACCTGGCGACACGCATCAGGCGCGGCGAAGTGAAGATGTTGTACCTGGCCCCGGAACGCCTGGTGCAGCCGCGCATGCTGGCGTTCCTGCAGAGCCTGGAAATCGCCCTGTTCGCCATCGACGAAGCCCACTGCGTGTCCCAATGGGGCCATGATTTCCGGCGTGAATACCTGCAACTGGGACAACTGGCGGAACTGTTCCCCGACGTGCCGCGCATCGCCCTGACCGCCACCGCCGACAAGCGCACCCGCGAGGAAATCGTCGAGCGCCTGCACTTGCAGGATGCCGAGCGCTTCCTGTCCAGCTTCGACCGTCCGAATATTTTCTACCGCATCGTCCCCAAGGAGCAGCCGCGCAAGCAGTTGCTGGCGTTTCTCGCCGAACGTCGCAGTGATGCCGGCATCGTCTACTGCCTGTCGCGCAAGAAGGTCGATGAAGTGGCAGCGTTTCTGTGTGAGCAGGGGTTCCCGGCGTTGCCGTATCACGCCGGCCTGCCCAACGACCTGCGGGCCTATCACCAGAAGCGCTTCCTCAACGAGGAAGGCCTGATCATGGTGGCCACCATTGCGTTCGGCATGGGCATCGACAAGCCCAACGTGCGTTTTGTCGCGCACCTGGACCTGCCCAAGTCCCTCGAGGCGTATTACCAGGAAACCGGGCGTGCCGGTCGTGATGGCTTGCCGGCCGACGCCTGGATGGCCTACGGCCTGCAAGACGTGGTGATGCTCAAGCAGATGTTGCAGAGCTCCGAAGGTGATGAGCGCCACAAGCGCCTGGAGCAGCACAAGCTCGACGCGATGCTCTCTCTGTGCGAAGAAACCCGCTGCCGGCGCCAGACCCTGCTGGCCTATTTCGACGAAGACATGCCCCAGCCTTGCGGGCATTGCGACAACTGCGTCGATGGCGTGGAAACCTGGGACGCCACCGAACCGGCCCGCCAGGCCTTGTCGGCGATTTTCCGCACCGGCCAGCGCTACGGTGTTGGGCATCTGGTGGACGTGTTACTGGGCAAGGACAACGAAAAGGTCCGCAGCTTTGGCCACCAGCACCTGTCGGTGTTCGGTGTGGGCAAGGCGCGCACCGAGAGTGAGTGGCGTTCATTATTCCGACAACTGGTCGCCCGCGGTCTGGCCGACATCGACCTGGAAGGCTACGGCGGCCTGCGCCTGAGTGCGACTTGCCGGCCATTGCTCAAAGGTGAAGTCACCCTCGAACTGCGCCGCGACCTCAAACCGGCAACGGCGGTCAAGAGCAGCAAGAGCCAGGCCAGCCAACTGGTGCGTGGCGAAGAGCGCGATCAATGGGAAGCCTTGCGGGCCTTGCGGCGCAAGCTGGCCGAGGAGCACGGCGTCCCGCCGTACGTCATCTTCCCCGACTCGACGCTGTTGGAAATGCTCCGCAGCCAGCCCACCTCCCTGGCGGAAATGGCCCGGGTCAGTGGCGTGGGCGCGCGCAAGCTGGAGCGGTATGGCGAGGCCTTCCTCCAGGTCCTGGGCGGCGAGGCCGAAGCACCGAAAGCGGTGGCCGATGTACGCCACGAACTCATCACACTGGCCCGGGCCGGCATGACGCCGTTGCAGATCGCCGGGCAACTGCAGTGCTCGGAAAAGAACGTCTACACGATGCTGGCCGAGGCCATTGGCAAACAGCAGTTATCCCTGGAACAGGCACTGGATCTGCCCGAGGAACTGCTGGGTGAAGTGCAGGATGCCTTCCTGGACGGCGAAGGCGAGTTACCACCAGTGTCTGAAGTTGCCGCACTGTTTGTCGGACGGGTTCCCGAAGGCGTGTTGTATTGCGTCAGGGCTGCATTGCAGTCGGAATTTGAAGTCTGATCAGTAAGTTGCGTTCCTTTAACGATTCAGTACAAGGCGAGCCTTGCTTGAATCCAAAGCTCATGCTTAGCTGACTAATAATTAGTTTTTCTCTATTTCAGATCTGATGAGTTTTTTTATGCCGTTAACCGATCAACACCGTTTTGGCATGCAGTTGGCGCAAATGTCTCGGGGCTGGCGTGCCGAACTGGATCGTCGCCTGGCCGGGTTGGGCCTGTCCCAGGCGCGTTGGCTGGTGCTGTTGCACCTGGCCCGTTTCGAACAGGCGCCGACCCAGCGTGAACTGGCCCAGAGCGTCGCCGTCGAAGGACCGACCCTGGCCCGGTTGCTCGACAGCCTGGAAACCCAGGGGCTGGTACAGCGCCAGGCCGTGGCCGAGGACCGCCGGGCCAAGAAAATCGTGCTCTGCGCACCGGCCCTACCGTTGATCGAACAAATCGAAACCATTGCCACGCAATTGCGGCGTGAGCTGTTCGAAGGGGTCGATGAAGCGGACATGCGCGTGTGCATGCGGGTCCACGGTACGATCCTGGCCAACCTGGAAAAATCCTGAGGCATATCCCTGGCGCCAGACTTTTGAGATTCGGCGATTAGCGAACTATAACCAGTACTAAGTGATCGTATTGGATGCGTTTACGCTCAGTCTGGTAGTCGAAAGGGATACCCATGCTTGAAAGTTTGCAGTCCACGTTGCGCAGTTGGGTCAACGTGTCGGTCGTCGTGGGTGCCCTGGGGTATTCGGCCTTGGCGTCGGCGCTGGGACTGGGGGACATAACGCTCCATTCCGCCCTGAACCAGCCGTTGCGCGCCGATATCGCCCTGGTCGATGTGGCCGGCATCGGCGAGGGCGATCTGTCGGCCAGCCTGGCGAGCCCGGACGATTTCAGTCGTGCGGGTGTGGAGCGGGCGTTTTTTCTCAACAACCTGCGCTTCACGCCGGTCTTGCGCGGGGAGCGCAGCTTCATTCGGGTGACCTCCAGCAAACCGGTGGAGGAACCCTTTCTCAACTTCCTGGTGCAGCTCAATCAGCCCAACGGGCGCCTGCTGCGCGAATACACCGTGCTGATCGACCCGCCGGGCACACCGGGTATCGTGCCTGTCCGTGACGAACCTTCCGAGGCCCCGCCGTCCATCAAGCCGCCCCCGGCGGTACAGGGCAAGCGCTACACCGTGGTGCCGGGGGACAACCCCTGGCTCATCGCCAAACGCCTGCATGACGCCGGCAGCAACGCGTCGATCAATGAGTTGATGCAAGCAATCCAGGCCTTGAACCCCGGCAGCGACCGGCTTTCCATCGGCCAGCGCTTGTTGTTGCCCGACTCGGCCGTGCTGCCGACGTCGGCTGCAACCCCGGCCGGCCAGGCCCCCGTCGCGTCCGATGAGCAATTGGCCGCCAGCGTGCTGCTAAACCAGCAGCAACAGAAGACTATCGAGCAACTGCAGGCCCGGCTCCAGGCCCAGGACGAGGAAGTCGCTGGCCAGCGCAAGCAGATCAGCGAATTGCAGGCCCGGCTGGCCGAGGTAGCGCCAGCCCCTGTCGCATCGACGCAACCGCAACCGGCGCTTCCTGCATCGGAACCGGCGTCGAACGCGCAACCCGCTACAGAACCGGTAGCAGAGCCAGAGGGCATCAATTGGACATGGGTGGCGGGGCTGGTGGGCCTGTTGGGGTTGCTGGCGCTGTTGCTGTTCGTTCGGCGTCGGCAGCAGCAGGCCGAGTTGGAACCGATGACTGGGCGTCCCGAGCCGATGCTGGAGGAGGGCGACGAAACCTTTGCATCAATCCCCGATACGGAGCCGTCCGAGACCGCGGCATCGTTCAATAACGGTGACACGCCCCTGGGTGATGTGCTGGAGGGCGTCGGGATCTACCTGACCTACGGTCGATTCACCGAGGCCGCAGGGCTGTTGCGCGCCGCGTTGCTGGCGGAGCCGGAGCGCACCGACCTGGGCCTCAAGTTGCTGGAAGTACTGGGCAAGCAGGGCGATGTCATCGGTTTCCAGGCCCAGGAGCATCATCTACAGGCACAGGGTATCGATGCCGGGACGTTGGAGGAGGTCCGCGGGCGCTACCCCAAGGTTTCCATGATCGCCGCGCCGACAGTGGCGTCGGTACCACCTCAGGTCCCGGCTCTTTCATCTACACCGACACCTGCTCCTGAACGTGAGCCGGTGCCCGGTGACGAGTTCGAGTTGGACCTGGATGCGCTGTCCATGGAAACCAGCTGGGACCTCGCCGATGCCCAGGACAACACTGCCGATAAAGAGGCTGTTTCACCTTATGCCGCCGAGAGCTTTTCGCTTTCAGGTTTTGACGAACCGGACCTGCAATGGGAAGCGCCACTGGAAACCGAGTCGTTGGACGATGCCTTCCTCGATAGCTTTGCCGACGAAGAACAGTCGCTGGAACTTGAGCCACTGGCCCTTGAACCTGTTTCCCTGGACACCCTGCCCCTCGAGCCTCAGGCCCCGGAACACTCGGTCAAGCTGGAACAGGCACAGAATTGCATCGACGACGGAGACCTGAAAACCGCCGTTTCCCTGCTTGAAGAACTGCTCGAGGAGGGTGACGAACCCCTCAAGCAGACCGCCCGGGTGCTGCTGGCAGGGATTCGCTAAGAACCATCGAGGTTGTAGCGGCTGGCCTCATCGCGAGCAAGCTCGCTCCCACAGCCATCTGCGTCCCCATGTGGGAGCGAGCTTGCTCGCGATAGCGGCCTATCAGGCTGTCAAATCCTGTCCAGACAGCCCCTCAAAACGTCTGCCCCAGGTTCAGATACACCGCCTGTTCATCATCGTCGTTAAAGCCATAGCTGAAGTTCAGTGGCCCCAGCGGTGTATCGAAGCCCAGGAAAATGCTGGCGGCGTTGATGTAACCGCTGTCGAATTCGTTGTCGTTGTTCCAGGCCCGGCCGCGTTCCAACGAGCCGCCGATGTACAGCGGGAAGTCCAGTGGCAGATAGGCCCGCGGTGTGAGGCGGCGGTAATACACGGCACGCATCAGGCTGATGTTCTGTCCGGATACCCCGTCTTCGCGAAAGCCTGACAGTTGCCGCGCGCCACCGAGCACAAAGCTGGACGTCACGACTTCAGCAGTGTCCAGTGTTCGACCGTAGCGCCCGCCCAGGATGAAGGTGTCCGGGCCGCTGCTCAGGGCTTTGTCCAGCTTGAATTCCCACTGGCGGTAACGCTGGTCGGAACCCAGCCCTGGTTCGTATTGGCGCCAGCTCAGGCCGATATCTTCCCCTTCGTGGGGGAAATACACGTTGTCGAAGGAATCGAAGGAGTACTTCAGCTCATAGAAACCTTCATTGAAGTTTTCGCTGGGCTGGTCGTGATCGCCAATGCGCACATCCGCCTTGCCCCAGGCCTGGCCGACACCGAAGCGGATTTCGCCGTTGTTGCTGATCTGGCGGCCCACGTTCAGCCCGAAGCCATAGCGCTCGACGCGATACTGGGCCACCGGATCGTTGTCCAGGATGGACTCCACGTTGCGGGATTCAAATTGCCCGTAGGGGGCGACGAAGTAACGTGAACCGACATCCAATGGTTGGTAGAACTCGCTGTACAGCTCCTGCTTGTCGCCGATCTGCGCCCGGGTCAGCCATTCGGCACCGAGGCGATTGATGCCGTTGACCCGATAGCTGGCCCCCAGGTTGAAAGCGCTGTCGCCGCGCATGTCGTCCGACAGGCTCAGCCCCAGCCGAAGGTAGTCGGTGCCGGTGCGTCTGCCCCGGGCGCTGATCACCAGCGTGTGATCCGGGCCCTTGCGGACCACGCGGTATTGCACCTGTTCGAAGTAATCCAGGCCGTACAGCGTGCCCATGTCGGTCTGCAGGCGGCCCAGGTCCAGCGGCTCGCCGATTTTCTGGCGAACGTAATAGCGGATCACGTCATCGCCGACTTTCGAGTCGTTCTCCACACGAATGGCGGTGATGACCGGCGTGCGCTCGCTTGGGGTGCGCGCGGCCATGAGCTCGGCGTCGGGCGCCTCGGACGGGCGTAGAGGCGCCAGGCGTGTCTCGAGTATCCGCGTGGCACGGTAACCGGCGTCGATCATGTCCTGGGCCCGGCCGAAATCGGTGGAGCCGAAGCTCGCCAGCGCCGGCTGGATCAGCACGTCGTCTTTCTTCAGCGTTGCCAGTTGCTCTTCAGAGTTGCGCCGGGTCATCAGGGTGGTCGACTGGTTCAGCACATCCACCACCGTGACCAGCTGCTTGCGGTTGCGCAGGGGCGTACCGATGTCGACCACGATGGCCACGTCCACGCCCATTTCCCGGGCCACATCCAGCGGGATGTTGTCGGACATGCCGCCGTCCACCAGCAGTCGGTTGTCCAGTTCCACCGGGGCGAATACCGCCGGGATCGACATGCTGGCGCGGATGACCTTGGGCAGGTGGCCTTTGCGGAACACGACTTTTTCGCCCGTGGCGATGTCAGTGGCGACTGCGCGAAACGGGATCGGCAGTTTGTCGAAGTCCCGTGTATCGCTGGCGTGGGCCAGCAGGCTTTCGAGCAGCAGGGCCAGGTTCTGGCCCTGGATGACCCCCAAGGGCAGGCCGAGGCTGCCGTCGTCACGAAAACTCAGTTTCTGTTTGACCAGGAAGTCCCGGTCATCCTGCTTGCGCCGGAAGGGTACGTCCTTGCGTGGCGGCGCATCGGACAGAGCCTGTTGCCAGTCGATGCCCAAGGCGAGTTTTTCCAGTTCGTCGATCTTGTAGCCTGAGGCATACAGCCCGCCGATGACCGCGCCCATGCTGGTGCCGGCGATGGCATCGATCTTGATGCCTTGCTCTTCCAGGGCCTTGAGCACGCCGATGTGAGCCAGCCCCCGTGCGGCACCGCCGGACAGCACCAGGCCGATTTTCGGGCGTGGCGCTTCGACGGCGGGCACGTTGGCATGGCCGAGCAGGGGCAACAGCAACAGAAGCAGGAGGGGCAGGAGGCGGCGCATCGTCAATCTCGGGGCGGGCGTCAAAGGCGGGTATTATAACGACGCCTTCGAATCCAGGAGTCCACCCGCAATGACCGAACATAAACCGGAAGTCGTCATCACGTATTGCACCCAGTGCCAATGGCTGTTGCGCGCTGCCTGGCTGGCCCAGGAACTGCTCAGCACCTTCGGCGACGACTTGGGCAAAGTGTCCCTGGTGCCGGGCACCGGTGGCGTGTTCCACATCAGTTGCGACAATACGCAGATCTGGGAGCGCAAGGCCGATGGCGGTTTTCCCGAAGCCAAGGTCCTCAAGCAGCGGGTCCGCGACCGGATCGATCCGGAGCGGGACCTGGGCCACAACGATCGGGTTCAGTGAGACGCGGCTTGGGCGCCAACCCCCGGTTTCTTCGAACCACCCAGTTGGCTTGAGATCACGATGGCCGCGATGATCACCACGCCACCCAGCAGCATGCGCAGGGTCGGGTTCTCATCGAACAGCCACCAGGCCATGGCGATGCCATAGACCGGCTCCATGGCGAACACCACCGCCGCCGTGCGGGCCTTGATCACCGCCAGGCTGGCGACGAACAGGCTGTGGGCCAGGCCGGTGCAGAACACGCCGAGCAAGCCGATCCACAACCAGTCGAGGGGGCGAACGTCGCTCAATTGTGGCGCGGCCATCGGCAGCAGGCACAACCCGACCACCACGTTCTGGCACAGCGCGGCCTGAACCGGCGGGACGTGCGCCGAACCGGCACGGTTGGTCAAGGACAACAGGGAGAAGAGCAACCCCGAGGCCACGGCCCACAGCAGGCCAGTGGTGGCACCGCTGGCCAGGTCGAAGTTCGGCGTGACCAACACCAGGCCGACACTCACCAGCACCACCAGCCAGATTTCATTGGCGCGAATCCGTTCGCGGAAGATCAGCCCCTCGAGCAATACCGTGAAGGCCGGGAAACTGGCGAACCCCAGCGTGGCGACCGCCACGCCGGCCACCTTCACGGCGATGAAGAAACTCACCCAATGCCCGGCCAGCAACAGCCCCCCAAGCAACAATCGCCGGCCATCCCGGGCCCGCAGCTTCTGCCAGCGGCTGTTGCTGGCGAGCCGGGCGAACATCGCCAGGGCCAGCACGGCGAAGACGGCGCGCCCGAACACGATGACTGCTGGCGAAGCCGCGGCGAGTTTGCCAAAGACACCGGTCAGGCCAAACATGAGTGCGCCGATGTGCAGGGCGCCGAGGGCGGTACGGGGCGTCATTTCAATCCTTTCAACAGATAAGCCAAAACCGACGGACAAACATCGATCCCATGGGGGTATTTAAGCGTTGGGGAGGTGCTGGCGTCTGTCGCGATCCTAGCGATTTTTAGCGCGAAGCTAGCGCTGACGCCGCAGCTTGCCCGGCGAGACGCCGAATTCGCGCAGCACCGCCGCGGAGAAGGCACTTTGGGAGCTGTAGCCGACGCGGTGGGCGATCTCACCGATGGGCAACTGCGAATCACGCAACAACGCTACGGCCTTGTGCAAGCGACGGCTGCGGATGTAATCCATCGGGGTTTGCCCGCACTCGGCGACGAAGCGTGCGTGCAGGCGGGCGTTGGAGAGGCCGGCGATTCGCGCCAGGTCCGCCACTTGCAGCGCATAGGCGGCGTTCTGGTCGATGTGGGCATTGAGCGCGGCGTAGGGCAGGCGCCGGCCGCCGTGGGTTGCCTGGCGAGCGTTATTGAGACTCGCCAGCAGCAGCACCGCGCCTTGCTGGGCGATCACCGGATCGTCCACCGGGCTGCCCGCCAACCAACTGACCAACTGGCTTTGCCCCGCATCCAGGGGCAGGCGCGCGGTGTCGTCGAGCAAACGGCGGCTGGCATCGGCGTGATCCCCCAGGCATCGCCCGACCCAATCGTCACTGGGCACATCCAGCACCAGGCAGCGACTACCGTGGGGGCTGCCGCAGGCGTGATGGGCACCGGCGGGTACTACCACGAAACTCTGTTGCACCACCTGGCTGCCACGCCCTTCGACCTCGAAATCCAGCGCGCCGGACAACCCGAACACCAGTTGCGCGTGGTCGTGGCTGTGGACAATCAGATCGTGGCTGTAGTGGCGTAGCGTGAGGATCGGTCTCATCGCGGTCTCCCGTATCAGGCCGCCAGCATACACCGAGGGCACACCGCCCCGCGCTGTCATGTAATGGACTTGTGTTTGTCATGGGCCATTAACCGCTGGCGTGCACAGTGGCGAAAACGATCAGAGGGTTGCCCAATGACCAGCGCCGAGCTCGCCAGACCCAGCCGCAAACAGCGTGTACGCACCCTGTGGATTTCCGATGTGCACCTGGGTACCCGGGATTGCCAGGCCGAGCACTTGTCGCAGTTTCTCAAGGGCTACCACGCCGACAAGATCTACCTGGTGGGTGACATCATCGATGGTTGGAAACTGCGCGGTGGCATGTATTGGCCCCAGGCCCACACCAACGTCATTCGTCGCTTGCTGACCATGAGCAAGCGCGGCACCGAAGTGATCTACGTCACCGGCAACCATGACGAATTCCTGCGGCGCTATTCGAAGCTGATCCTGGGCAATATCCAGTTGGTGGACGAAGCGGTGCACGTCACGGCCGATGGCCGGCATCTGTTGGTGATCCATGGTGACCAGTTCGATGTCATCACCCGGTACCACCGTTGGCTGGCGTTCCTCGGGGATTCGGCCTACGAGTTCACCCTCACGTTGAACCGCTGGCTAAACCATTGGCGAGCCCGTTACGGCTACGGCTACTGGTCGTTGTCGGCGTACCTCAAGCATAAGGTCAAGACCGCCGTCAGTTTCATCAGCGATTTCGAAGAAGCCATCGCCCACGAGTGTGTGAAGCGCGAACTGCATGGCGTGGTCTGTGGGCATATCCACCACGCCGAGATGCGTAGGGTGGGCGAGGTGGAATACCTTAATTGTGGCGATTGGGTCGAATCCTGCACGGCGCTGATCGAGCATTGGGATGGGACGATTGAGCTGTATCGGTTGGCGGAGGCCCAGGCGCGGGAAGCGTTGCTCAAGGCCGAAAAGGTCGCCGAACCTGCGTGAGTCTTACACCCTTTGTGGCGAGGGGATTTATCCCCGTTGGGCTGCGCAGCAGCCCTCTCGGTTTATCAGGTAGATCGCAAACTCAGGTAGTCATTTTGGGGCTGCTGCGCAGCCCAGCGGGGATAAATCCCCTCGCCACAGGGGGCACTGTGTCTGTCAGGGCGGCGTTTGTTCCGCCATCGCCGCCTTGTAGATCGATTGCTTGGGCATGGCAAAGACCCTTTCCAGCATCGGCTCGAAGAAACTCAAGGGCAGGGTGTCGTATTCGGCATCGAATGCCGCCGCGTCGTACTTCGCACAGAACTCAATGGTCGCCTGGTATTGCGGATGACCACTGAATTGCTCGCGCAGGTGTCGGTCCATGCCCAGGTGATGGAAGAAGTAATAGCCCTGGAATATCCCGTGCTTCTCCACCATCCACAGGTTTTCGGCGCTGACGAAGGGCTTGAGGATCGCCGCGGCGATGTCCGGGTGGTTGTATGAACCCAGGGTGTCACCGATGTCGTGGAGCAGGGCGCAGACCACGTACTCCTCGTCCCGCCCGTCACGGTAGGCGCGGGTGGCGGTTTGCAGGGAATGGGTCAGGCGATCCACTGGGAACCCGCCGAAATCGCCGTCCAGCAGTTTCAAGTGGGCGAGGATCCGGCCCGGCAATTGCCGCGCGTAGGCGCTGAAGTCGGCCGCGATGATCGCCCAGTCTTGTTGGGTGCCTTCTTTCATGTGGGTAAAGCGCGCGTGGTTGCTCATCGGCAGTCCTTGTTAGAACGCGACCTTGCCCAGCAGCATGTCGCGGTACATGACGAAATCGCCGAGCAGGCTGTAGAGCGGATGCTGGAAGGTGGCGGGACGGTTTTTTTCGAAGAAGAAGTGCCCGACCCAGGCGAAGCCGTAGCCGGCCACGGGCAGGGCGAGCCACAGCCACCCGCTACCCACGACGAGAGCGAGGGCGAACACCAGGATGACCAGGGAGGTGCCGATGAAATGCAGTCGTCGGCAGGTGCTGTTGCTGTGTTCGCTGAGGTAGTACGGGTAGAACTCGGCGAAGCTATTGAATCGTTTAGTGTTTTCCAAGACTGCAGGCTCTTTGGTTATTGTTCTGGCGACCGATGCATCCAGTGGCTTGCTTTGAGTCTAGAGCCATCATTTGCAACAGCCAGTGACAATGGGCGCCACTCTAGTGTCCGGTCTTACCAATAACGCCCCTTTTGGACGGCTTCTGTTGCCGTCATGCTGCGTTGCCACTCCTCGCCATAGCGGGTTATGACTCGTCGTGGCGTCTTGCCTGACAACAACAGCCGCTCGTCCAAAAGGGGCGTTATTGGTAAGACCGGACACTGCTATCCTTCGCAAATCCAGCCGTACCCTGCGGCTCGTCATGCAAGTAAAACGTCATGAACGAACGAACGACTTCTTCAAGCTGGGCGATGGGGATTGTCAAGGCGTTGGAAATCGACGGCCTGGATTGTCGGGTGCTGTTCAAGCAACTGGGGCTGGACTTTGATGCGCTGGACGATCCGGATGCACGCTTCCCCCAGGACTCGATGACGCGGCTCTGGCAACGGGCGGTGGAATTGTCAGGTAACCCGGCCATTGGCTTGAACATGGGTAAAGTGGTGCGCCCGGCCTCGTTCCATGTGGCGGGCTACGCCTTGATGTCCAGTCGCACGCTGGCGGAGGGGTTCCAGCGACTGGTGCGATACCAGCGGATCATTGCCGAAAGCGCCGACTTGAGTTTTCGTCGCTTGGAAGAAGGCTACGGGCTGATTTTGACGGTACACGGCGATCATTTGCCCCCGACCCGCCAAAGTGCCGAAGCATCCCTGGCCTGTGCGTTGGCCCTGTGCAACTGGCTGACCGGGCGTACCTTGCACCCGGTAAAAGTGCTGTTCCAAGGCACCGAACCCCTGGACCTGGCGCCTTATCAGCGAGCCTTCTGCGCGCCGCTGGAGTTCGGCGCGTCTTATGACGCGCTGATTTTTGAACGGGCCGACATGGAGGCGCCGTTGCCTACGGCCAACGAAGCCATGGCGCAGTTGCATGACCGGTTTGCCGGTGAATACCTCGCGCGTTTTTCGGAAAGCCGTGTGACCCACAAGGCGCGACAAGTGTTGTGCCGACTGTTGCCCCAGGGCGAGCCCAAGCGTGACGTGGTGGCGCAGACGCTGCACCTGTCACAGCGCACCTTGCAGCGGCGCTTGCAGGAGGAGGGCACCAGTTTCCAGAGTTTGCTGGAGGACACCCGTCGTGAACTGGCCGAGCAGTATCTGGCGCAGCCGGGCATGACGTTGCTGGAGATCGCCTATCTGTTGGGGTTTGCCGACCCGAGCAATTTTTTCCGGGCCTTTCGTCGTTGGTTCGACACCACGCCCGGCGAATACCGGGCACGGTTGGCGAGCCAGCCAGAAGCGGTCAGTGACGCCAGAACGCCGGGATACACAGCACGAACACCGTGATGATCTCCAGTCGGCCCAGCAGCATGCCTGCGGACAGAATCCACTTGGCCGCGTCCGGCAGCGGTGCGAAGTTGCCGGCCGGCCCGATGATCTCTCCCAGCCCCGGGCCGACGCCGGACACGGTGCTGGCCGCACCGGTCAGCGCCGTCATCCATTCCACGCCCAGCAGCGACAGCAGCAGGGCGATCACGCAGATGGTGATGGCGAAGAAGAACGAGAACGTAAGGATCGAGCGGACGATTTCTTCGTCAAGGCGATGACCGTTGTATTTCTGTTTGATCACCGCGCGGGGGTGGATCAGTTGATTCAGGTTGGCCCGCAGCAGGATGTAGGCGACCTGGAAGCGGAAAATCTTGATCCCGCCGGCCGTCGAGCCTGAGCAACCACCGACGAACCCCAGGTAGAAAAACAGCATCAGCGAAAAATTGCCCCACAGGCTGTAGTCGCCGAGGGCGAAACCGGTGGTGGTGACGATGGACGTCACGTTCAGCGCCACGTGCCGCAGCGCGTCCAGCCAATGCAGGTCGGTGGTCGCCCAATACCAGGTGCCGAGCACCAGCCAGGTCACCAACAACACCCCGATGAGCCCCTGGACCTGCTGGTCCTTGATCAGCGCCCGGCGATTGCCCCGCAACATCGAGACGTACAGGGCAAACGGCAGGCTGCCGAGGATCATGATGACAATGGCGACCCAGTGCACCGCCGGCTGGGTCCATTTGGCCAGGGACAGGTCCGAGGTGGAGAAACCGCCGGTGGAGATCGCCGACATCGCATGGTTGATGGCATCGAACAGGCTCATCCCGGCCCACCAGAGCGCCAGGGTGCCGAGGATGGTGATGCCTACGTAGGACGCCACGATCAGCCGCGCCACCATGTGGGAACGGGGCATGACTTTTTCCGAGCGGTCCGACGATTCGGTCTGGAACAGCCGCATGCCACCGATGCGTAGCAGGGGCAGGATCGCCACAGCCATGCCGATGAAGCCGATACCGCCGAGCCAGTGCAGCAGCGAGCGCCACATCAGGATGCCCGGGGACATGGTGTCCAGGCCGCTCAGGACGGTGGCGCCGGTGGCGGTGATGCCCGACATGCTTTCGAAAAACGAGTCGGTATAGCTGATCTTCTGGGTCAGCAGGAACGGCAGCGCGGCAAAGATACACACCACCAGCCAACTGCTGACAGTCAGCAAGTACATGTCGCGCGGGCGCAGGTGGATGTGTTCCGGGCGCCCGGGAAGCACCAGGGCCAGGCCGGCGAGGAAGGTGATCATGCTCGACCAGAGGAACGACGGCAGGTCGGCGGTGCGCTCGAAGACCATCAGGGTGGCCATGGGCACGACCATGAAGATCGCCAGGGTGATCAGGAAGATGCCGATGATGAAACCAATGATCCGCAGGGTCGGCAACGCCATGAAGTCCGCTCAGGCTGGAAAAGGAAGGGCGCCATTCTACCTGCGACAAGCGCCCTGTAAACCGGCACCCGGCGCCGAGTGGGCAACTGGCCGCGGAATTTGCGCTGACGAACTCGCCGCACAGCCACTAGAATAGCTGGACATTTTTTCAGGAGGTGGCCGATGCAGGCTCTCGACGCTTTGCTCAACCGTGTTTCCGTCCCGCGCCTGGTGGACCCGGCCCCCACTGCGGAGCAGCGCGAGCTTATGTTTGCCGCGGCCATGCGGGCGCCGGATCACGGCCAGTTGCGGCCATGGCGTTTTCTGACGGTCGAAGGGCAGGCGCGGCATCGCATGGGCGAACTGCTGGCCGAAGCCGCGCGGTTCAATGACCCGCTGGTACCGGAAAGCGTCGTGGAAAAGGCCCTCAACGGCCCATTGCGCGCGCCCCTGGTCGTGGTGGTGGTCGCCCGTCTGCAGGACCATTTCAAAATCCCCAAATCCGAGCAACTGTTGGCGGCCGGCTGCGCGGCCCATGGCATCTTGTTGGCGGCGTATGCCCAGGGGGTTGGCGGTGTGTGGCGTACCGGTGAACTGGCGTACTCGCCGCATGTGGCCAGGGGGCTTGGCCTTGAGGACGGGGAAGAGGTGATCGGTTTCCTCTACCTGGGCACGCCGCAGAAAGAAGCGCGCACGGCACCGCAGGAAGATGTCGGGCAGTTTGTCCGGGAGTGGACGGGCCAGTAACGTCTCAAGGGCGGCGGATGACTTGGGGGGTGATCCACTGTGGCGAGGGAGCTTGCTCCCGCTGGGCGGCGAAGCAGCCCTGAAACCTGGCACCTAGGAGTGTCAGGCGGCCTCTAACCAGGCTTTTGGGGCGGCTTCGCCGCCCAGCGGGAGCAAGCTCCCTCGCCACAGGGAAAGTGCCTGGCCTTGGGTTACTTGCACGCGTCGGCAATCGCCTCGGCCAGCAGGTCCAGGCGCGTGGCGTCGATGCCGGCCACGTTGGCCCGGCCAGTGCCGACCATGTAGACACTGTGGCGTTCGCGCAGGTGCTTGACCTGTTCCGGCGTCAGGCCGGTGTAGGAAAACATCCCGCGTTGCACGCCGATATGGGCGAAGCGCTCGCGTAAGCCATGGGGTTCGAGGGCCTCCAGCAAACCGCTGCGCAATTGCGCGATGCGCAGGCGCATGGCCTGGACTTCATCGGCCCACAGGCTTTTGAGTTCCGGGTTGCCGAGAATGGTCGCCACCACGGCCGCACCATGATCCGGCGGTGTCGACCACAGGTTGCGGGCGATGTTTGCCAGTTGGCTGCGGATGTCCACCAGCTTCTCGGCATCCCGGGCACAGACGATCAACGCACCGGTACGATCGCGGTATAGGCCGAAGTTCTTCGAGCAGGAACTGGTGACCAGCACTTCCGGCAGGGCTTGGGCAAACAGCCGGACCGCCCAGGCGTCCTGTTCCAATCCATCGCCGAAGCCCTGGTAGGCGAAATCGATCAGCGGCAGCAGGTCGCGGTCGCGCACCACCTCCAACACCTGACGCCATTGCTCATGGGACAGGTCGAACCCGGTGGGGTTGTGGCAGCAGGCGTGCAGCAGCACGACATCGCCTTTGGGGGCCTGGTTCAAGGTCGCAAGCATCGCCTCGAAATCCAGGCGGTTATCGGCGCCCACGTAAGGGTAGTGACCGACCTTGACCCCGGCCGCGGCGAAGATGGTCTCGTGGATCGGCCAGGTCGGGTTGCTCAGCCACACGCCACGGCCCGGCAGGCATTGAGCGATGAAGTCGGCACTCAGGCGCAGCGCACCGGTGCCACCCGGTGTCTGGGTGGCGCCGGCACGTTTTGTGCTGATCAGCGGAGAGTCGGCACCCAGTACGAGCTCGTTGATCAATTGGCCGAATGCAGCGTCGCCATGGCCGCCGATGTAGGTCTTGGTGGTCTGGCGATCCACTAGCCGTTGTTCAGCCTGTTTCACTGACTGAAGAATCGGCGTCAGGCCCTGGGCATCCTTGTAGACGCCCACGCCCAGGTCGAACTTGCTCGGGTTGGCGTCCGCCCCGTAGGCCTCCATCAGGCCCAGGATCGGGTCGCCGGGGACTCGGCCGATGGCGTCGAAATGCATTACTTGCGGCCCTCGGCGGTCTTGGCCACGTCATCGGTGCGGGCGGCCATGATGAAGTCGTTGCGGTGCAGGCCCTTGATGGAGTGGCTCCACCAGGTCACGGTGACTTTGCCCCATTCGGTGAGCAGGCCTGGGTGGTGGCCTTCGGCCTCGGAGATCTCGCCGACGGCGTTGGTGAACGCCAGGGCGTGCTTGAAGTTCTTGAACAGGAAAACTTTTTCCAGTTGCATCACGCCGTCGCGCACTTCGATGTTCCAGTCGGGGATCTGCTTGATCAGCACCGGCAATTCTTCGTCGCTGACTTGCGGGGCATCGGCGCGGCAGGCTTCGCAATGGGCTTGGTTCAGAGTGTTCATGGTGTGTTCCTGGATCGAATATTTGGAAAACGTCGATGCACCCACGCTAAAGCAAAGCAGCGTCGTGCAACAGACTCAATTGGGATTAAAAGAGGCGGTTCACGCCGCTTTTGGTGGGAATTTCGGGGCATGCAAGCCCAGCTCCCGACCGCGCTTGACCATGCCCATGATGTCTTCGTGAGCCAGGTCGAACAGACGCTTGAGTTCGGGCAGCACGAAATACACCGGTTGCAGGATGTCGATGCGATACGGCGTGCGCATGGCTTCCAGCGGATCGAAGGCCTGGTGTTCCGGTTCGTCCGACAGGCAGTACACGGTTTCCTTGGGCGAAGACAGGATGCCGCCGCCGTAGATGCGCCGGCCCTGCGGGGTCTGCACCAGGCCGAACTCGATGGTCATCCAGTACAGGCGCGCCAGGTAGACGCGTTCTTCCTTGGAGGCCTGTAGGCCGAGTTTGCCGTAGGTGTGGGTAAATTCCGCGAACCAAGGGTTGGTCAGCAATGGGCAGTGGCCGAAGATCTCGTGAAAAATGTCCGGCTCTTGCAGGTAATCCAGCTCTTCTCGGGTACGAATGAAGGTCGCCACAGGAAACTGTTTGCTGGCGAGTAATTCGAAAAAGGTCTGGAAGGGGATCAACGCTGGCACCCGGGCGACTTGCCAGCCCGTGGTCTCGCCCAGCACCTTGTTGATTTCGTCCAGTTGCGGGATACGGTCGTGGGGCAGGCCCAGCTTGTCGATGCCATCCAGGTACTCCTGGCACGCACGGCCTTCGATGACTTTCAACTGGCGGGTGATCAGCGTGTTCCACACCGCGTGTTCTTCGGCGGTGTAGTGGATAAAACCTTGCGCATCGGGCTCGCGGGCCACGTACTGCGTCTGCTTCATGCTGCTCTCCTGCTGATTTCCCTCGTGGGGAAGGCTGTTTGTTTTTATGTCCAGCGATGCATTAGAGATAACCCGAAGCAGGAGCGCGTGCAGCCGAAGAAAACAGGTGGGTAGGGACAAGTGCGTGTCATTTTGTAAAGTTTTCGTTACGTATGAGGTCGAGCCGCGGCCATGTCGAGATTTTTGGCTGGGAAATGGTCTACAGCTGTCACATAATCTTGACAACTATTTGTGTGCCTAGACAAAAAACCAACATAAAACCCGTGGCGAGGGAGCTTGCTCCCGCTGGACTGCGCGGCAGTCCCAAAAACAGGGCCGCTTCGCAGCCCAGCGGGAGCAAGCTCCCTCGCCACAGGGTGTGTGTCGGGCTTGAATGGGGCACCACTCTCTCATCCACATCCGGGCCTTTTCATGCGCATCAAAGTCCATTGCCAGAATCGCATCGGCATCCTGCGGGACATTCTCAACCTGTTGGTGGAATACGGTATCAACGTCGCCCGAGGCGAGGTCGGTGGCGAGCATGGCAACGCGATCTACCTGCACTGCCCAAACCTGATCAACATCCAGTTCCAGGCGCTGCGTCCGAAATTCGAAGGCATCGCCGGGGTGTTTGGCGTCAAGCGCGTAGGACTGATGCCCAGTGAGCGTCGGCACATGGAACTCAACGCCTTGCTCGGCGCTTTGGAATTCCCGGTGCTGTCTATCGACATGGGTGGCTCCATCGTTGCGGCCAACCGGGCGGCGGCGCAGTTGCTCGGGGTGCGAGTGGACGAGGTGCCGGGCATTCCCCTGTCCCGCTATGCCGAGGATTTCGACTTGCCGGAACTGGTGCGGGCTAACCAGTCGCGCATCAACGGCCTGCGGGTCAAGGTCAAGGGCGATGTGTTCCTGGCCGACATCGCGCCACTGCAATCGGAGCACGACGACAGCGAAGCCATGGCCGGTGCGGTGCTGACGCTGCATCGGGCCGACCGCGTGGGCGAGCGGATCTATAACGTGCGCAAGCAGGAACTGCGCGGCTTCGACAGTATTTTCCAGAGTTCGAAAGTGATGGCGGCGGTGGTCCGCGAGGCCCGGCGCATGGCCCCGCTGGACGCGCCGCTATTGATAGAAGGCGAAACCGGCACTGGCAAGGAGCTGCTGGCCCGCGCCTGTCACCTGGCGAGCCCGCGCGGGCAATCGCCATTGATGGCGCTCAACTGTGCCGGGCTGCCGGAGTCCATGGCCGAGACCGAACTGTTCGGCTACGGGCCGGGGGCCTTCGAAGGCGCCCGGGCCGAAGGCAAGCTCGGCCTGCTGGAGCTGACCGCCGGGGGGACGCTGTTCCTCGACGGGGTCGGGGAAATGAGCCCGCGCCTGCAAGTGAAACTGCTGCGCTTTCTGCAGGACGGTTGCTTCCGGCGTGTCGGCAGCGATGAAGAGGTGTACCTGGACGTCAGGGTGATCTGCGCCACCCAGGTCGATTTGTCCGAACTCTGCGCCCGGGGCGAATTCCGTCAGGATCTGTACCACCGCTTGAACGTGCTGTCCTTGCACATCCCACCGCTGCGCGAATGCCTCGATGGCCTGGCGCCGCTGGTGGAGCATTTTCTTGACCAGGCCAGCCGCCAGATCGGTTGTCCGCTGCCCAAGCTGGCCCCGGCGGCGATGGAGCGTCTGAGTCACTACCACTGGCCGGGCAACGTCCGGCAGTTGGAAAACGTGCTGTTCCAGGCCGTTTCCCTGTGCGATGGCGGCACGGTGAAGGCCGAGCATATCCGCTTGCCGGACTACGGCGTGCGCCAACCCCTTGGCGATTTTTCCCTGGAGGGGGGGCTGGACGAGATCGTTGGGCGTTTCGAGAAAGCGGTGCTGGAGCGCTTGTACTCCGAACACCCGAGCAGCCGGCAACTGGGCAAGCGGCTGGGGGTTTCCCATACGACCATTGCCAATAAATTGCGCGAATATGAAGTCGGCAAAGAACCCAGTGCGTAATCAATTGTGGCGAGGGGATTTATCCCCGCCGGGCTGCGTAGCAGCCCCAAAGCAGTCAACCTGACACACTTTAGTTGTCTGTTTTTAGGGGCGCTTCGCACCCCAGCGGGGATAAATCCCCTCGCCACAAGAATGTGGAGCAGTTGCCGCAGGGGTATACCTTTGCCTTGCAGCGGCATGACACCGCCGGTTTTTCGTCTTCGATCCATTCCAAAATTCCCTTCCAGAACCCACAAGTCCTTTGTTTACCGGGGCTCGTGGCGCCAGAAAAAAGTTGGTCTGCAAATTGCTTAAGGCTGTGCAACACAGCAGTGGGCGGCAAACGTCCGGCATGCAGAGGAACGACAGTGGACAAGTACCTTTATGTGGCAATGACCGGCGCCAGCCAGAACGCACTGGCGCAGCGGGCCCATGCCAACAACCTGGCGAACATCTCCACCAATGGTTTTCAGAAAGACCTGGAGCAGGCGCGCTCGATGCCGGTGTTTGGCGACAGCTTTCCGGCGCGGGCCTTTGCCATGTCCGAACGGCCTGCCACTGACTTCACCCCGGGCGCACTGGTGGAAACCGGTCGTGACCTCGACGTCGCGGTGAGCGGGCCGGGTTGGATGGCCGTGCAGAACCCCGACGGCGGTGAAAGCTACGTGCGCACCGGCAGCCTCAATGTCGACGCCCTGGGCGTGCTGCGGGCTGGCAACGGCATGCCGGTGATGGGCAACGGCGGGCCGATCGCCGTGCCGCCAGAGCAGAAAATCGAAATTGGCCAGGACGGCACCATCAGCATTCGCGCCATGGGGGAAGGCCCGCGGGTGATGGCTGAAGTGGACCGCATCAAGCTGGTCAACCCGGACCTCAAGAACATGACCAAGGGCCTGGACGGTTCGATCCGGACCAAGGACGGCCAGCCGGCGCCCATCGATGCCAACGTGCAGTTGGTGTCGGGTTTCCAGGAGGCGAGCAACGTCAACGCCGTGGATGAAATGACTTCGGTGCTGGCCTTGGCCAAGCAGTTCGAGCTCCACGTCAAGATGATGAACACCGCCAAAGAAGGCGATGAAGCCATGGCTCGGGTCTTGCAGATCTAATCATTAATTACAGCGCTGCGCCGAAAAACAGGCGTACGAGGAGAATCGAATGCTTCCGGCTCTATGGGTTGCCAAAACAGGTCTGTCCGCCCAGGACACCAACCTTTCCACTATTTCCAACAACCTGGCGAACGTCTCGACCACGGGTTTCAAACGTGACCGCGCCGAGTTCCAGGACCTGCTGTATCAGGTAAAACGCCAGCCTGGCGCCCAATCGACCCAGGACAGCGAATTGCCGTCGGGCCTGCAAGTGGGTACCGGTGTGCGCATTGTCGGCACCCAGAAAAACTTCAACGCCGGCAGCCTGCAGACCACCGAGCAGCCGCTGGACATGGCCATTGACGGTCGCGGTTTCTTCCAGATCCTGCAACCGGACGGCACCACGTCCTACACCCGTGACGGTACGTTCCACCTCGACTCCAATGGCCAGATCGTCAACGCCAGCGGTTTCGCCCTGGAGCCGGCGATCGTCATTCCGAACGATGCCCAGACCTTTACCGTGGGCCGTGACGGCACCGTGTCCATCACCGTGGCAGGCAACCCGGCCGCCCAGGTGATTGGCAACCTGCAGACCGCCGACTTCATCAACCCGGCCGGCCTGCAAGCGGTGGGCAACAACCTGTTCCTGGAAACCGCTGCCAGTGGCGCGCCGCAAGTCGGCACCCCGGGCCTGAACGGTTTCGGCACCACGCTGCAGAACACCCTGGAAACCTCCAACGTGAGCACCGTTGAGGAGATGGTCAACATGATCACCACCCAGCGTGCCTACGAGATGAACTCCAAGGTGATCTCCACCGCCGACCAGATGCTCTCGTTCGTTACGCAGAATCTGTAATCGTCACAACGTCCGTCACCACGTAGACAGGGCGACCCCAGGGTCGCCTGCAACACCAAGAGGTAGGGTCATGAAACGCTTCGTATCTGTTCTGGCACTGAGTGGCATCACCGCACTCGCGGGCTGTGTCGCGCCGACACCCAGGCCCAATGACCCGTATTACGCTCCGGTGTTGCCACGCACGCCGTTGCCGGCTGCCGCCAACAATGGCTCGATCTACCAGGCCGGCTTCGAGCAGAACCTGTACAGCGACCGCAAGGCCTTCCGGGTCGGTGACATCATCACCATCACCCTGAACGAGCGGACCCAGGCCAGCAAGAACGCCAACTCGCAGATCGACAAGACCAGCGAAACCAGCGTCGGCCTGACCTCGCTGTTCGGCTCCAGCCTGACCACCAACAACCCGATCGGCAGCAATGACCTGAGCCTCAACGCCGGTTACAGTGCCGACCGGGCCACCAAGGGTGACAGTCAGTCGGGCCAGAGCAACAGCCTGACCGGTTCGATCACCGTGACCGTCGCCGATGTGCTGCCCAACGGCATCATTGCCGTGCGGGGCGAGAAGTGGCTGACCCTCAACACCGGTGACGAGCTGGTGCGCATCGCCGGCATGGTTCGCGCCGATGACATCTCTACCGATAATACTGTTCCGTCAACTCGTGTGGCCGATGCGCGCATCACCTATTCGGGCACCGGTGCCTTTGCCGATGCGAGTCAGCCAGGCTGGTTCGACCGTTTCTTCCTCAGCCCGAAGTTCCCTTTCTAGGTGGCCCAGTTGAATCTTAAGCAGCTGTTGATCGGTGCCTTGGTGATGTCCGCAGCCTTTACCGCTCAGGCCGAGCGTTTGAAGGACATCGCCAGCATTTCCGGCGTGCGCTCCAACCAGTTGATCGGCTACGGCCTGGTCGTGGGCCTGAACGGCACCGGCGACCAGACCACCCAGACCCCGTTCACCCTGCAGACCTTCAACAACATGCTGTCGCAGTTCGGCATCAAGGTGCCGGCCGGCTCTGGCAACGTGCAGTTGAAGAACGTCGCAGCGGTGTCGGTCAGTGCCGATCTGCCGGCATTCGCCAAGCCCGGTCAGCAGGTGGATATCACCGTGTCGTCCATCGGTAACTCCAAGAGCCTGCGTGGCGGTACGTTGCTGCTGACGCCACTCAAGGGTATCGACGGCAACGTCTACGCCATCGCCCAGGGCAACCTCGTGGTGGGCGGTTTCGATGCCGAGGGTCGCGACGGTTCGAAGATCACCGTCAACGTTCCGTCGGCCGGTCGCATTCCCGGCGGTGCTTCGGTGGAACGTGCGGTGCCGAGCGGTTTCAACCAGGGCAACAGCCTGACGCTGAACCTCAACCGTTCCGACTTCACCACCGCCAAGCGCATCGTCGACAAGATCAACGACATGCTTGGCCCAGGCGTGGCCCAGGCCATCGACGGCGGTTCGATCCGCGTCACCGCGCCGCTGGATCCGAGCCAGCGGGTCGACTACCTGTCGATCCTGGAAAACCTCGAGGTCGATCCGGGCCAGGCGGTGGCGAAAGTCATCATCAACTCGCGTACCGGCACCATCGTGATCGGCCAGAACGTCAAGGTTTCCCCGGCCGCCGTGACCCACGGCAGTCTGACCGTGACCATCACTGAAGATCCGATCGTCAGCCAGCCTGGCCCGTTGTCCAACGGCCAGACGGCCGTAGTGCCCCGTTCGCGGGTCAATGCCGAGCAAGAAGCCAAGCCGATGTTCAAGTTCGGCCCGGGCACTACCCTGGATGAAATCGTCCGGGCGGTGAACCAGGTCGGCGCGGCGCCGGGCGACTTGATGGCGATTCTCGAAGCCTTGAAGCAGGCCGGCGCGTTGCAAGCCGACCTGATCGTGATTTAAGGACACCGGCCATGGTGGATATGCGCAAAGGCGCCTTGATCAGCGGGGATTCGGCTTCCTACTCGGACCTGAACCGCCTCAATCAGCTCAAGGTCGGCGACAAGAACAGCGACGGTAACCTGCGCAAGGTGGCCCAGGAGTTCGAGTCGCTGTTCATTGGCGAGATGCTCAAGTCCATGCGTTCGGCCACCGAGGTGCTGGGCAAGGACAATCCCATGAACACGCCCGAGGCCAAGCAGTACCAGGAAATGTACGACCAGCAGTTGGCCGTTTCCATGTCTCGCGAAGGCGGCGGCATCGGGCTGGCCGATGTGCTGTTGCGCCAGATGTCCAAGAACAAGCCTACGGCCCCTGGTGAGGCAGCCACATTGTCCGCCGCCAAGCAACAGGAGGCGTTGGACAAGGTGGCCAAGCGGGTTCCGACGCCGGTGGCGGCAGGCACATTGCCTACCGACGGTCCCTTGTCGCGTAGCAACGGCCAGCGTCCGCTGTGGGCTTCGCGGGCTGTGAGTGCGCCGCAAGGGGCCGAGGGTATCCACCGCAACGACATGGAACTGCTCAACCAGCGTCGCCTGGCCCTGCCACCGAAACTGGCTGACCGTCTGCTTGCCGGGCTGGTGCCCTCGGCCGCGGTCAACGCCGATGCGCCTGCACAGAACGTCCTGACGGATCGCGCCATCGCCGCCGTCAAACCGGCGACTGGCGAACTGGCCAATGGCGACTGGTTGGCTGCACTCAAGGCAGCCGAGCCGAAAGGCGATATGCAGGTCTATGGCCGCGCCGTGGCCCAGCCGCCGCTGGCACCGGCACGCAAGGCCTTCCGCGATGCCGACGAATTCGTCAATGCCATGCTGCCAATGGCCAAGGAAGCGGCCGACCGCATCGGTGTCGATCCGCGTTATCTGGTGGCCCAGGCCGCCCTGGAAACCGGTTGGGGCAAATCGGTCATGCGCCAGCCCGATGGCAGCAGCAGTCACAACCTGTTCGGCATCAAGGCCAGCGCCAATTGGAAGGGCGATTCGGCCCGGGCGATCACCAGCGAATTCCGCAATGGGGCGATGGTCAAGGAGACGGCCGAGTTCCGTTCCTACGCCTCGTACCGCGACAGTTTCCATGACTTGGTCAACCTGCTGCAAAGCAACAGTCGCTATCAAGATGTGCTGAAGTCGGCCGATAAACCCGAACAGTTTGTACGCGAGTTGCAGAAGGCCGGTTATGCCACCGACCCGAACTACGCGAATAAGATTTCGAACATAGCCCGGCAGATGACGAGTTACCAAAACTACGCTTCTGCAGGCGCCACCACGACTTTATAAGGTCTGAACCATGAGTTTGCTCAATATAGGGATGTCGGGTCTGTCAGCAAGCCAGACCGCGTTGGTGACCACGGGTAACAACATTTCCAACGTCGACACGGCCGGTTATTCGCGTCAGCAGACCGTGCAGACCACCAAAGCCTCCAATCAATACGGCAACGTGTTCATTGGCTCCGGTACAACCCTGGCTGACGTGCGCCGGGTGTACAACTCCTACCTTGAAGCTCAACTGAAAACCACCACCTCGCTCAACAGTGACGCGGCGGCCTATCAGGGGCAAATCACCCCGCTCGACTCCCTGTTGTCGGACAGCGGCACTGGCCTCAACGGCGCGCTGACCAAGTTTTTCGCTTCGGTGCAGAACGTCAACGCCAAACCGGGTGACGATGCATCCCGGCAGTTGCTGCTCAGCGATGCCCAGGCCTTGAGCAACCGTTTCAACTCGGTTGCCAGCCAGTTGACCGCGCAGAACGAAAACATCAACGGCAACCTGTCGAACATGGTCGACCAGATCAACAACCTGGCCACCACCGTCGCCCAGTTGAACAAGAAAATCGCCGAAGTCTCCAATGCCGGTGGTGCGCCGAACGACCTGCTCGACGCCCGCAGCGAGACCATTCGCCAGCTGTCCACCTTCACCGGCACCCAGGTCGTGGAGAACGGCAGCAGCCTGGACATCTACCTGGGGTCCGGCCAGCCATTGGTGATGGGCAACATCACCAATAAACTCGAAGCGGTGCCGGACAAGAACGATCCAGGGCGCATCGGCATCCAGCTCAACAGCGGTTCCAGCGTCATGGACCTTACCCAGGTGCTCACCGGCGGCGAAATCGGCGGGCTGATGCGCTACCGCAGCACCGTGCTCGACCCTGCAATGAACGAGCTGGGCCGCGTGGCCCTGGTCGTCGCCGATCAGATGAACAGCATCCAGGCTTCAGGCATCGACAAGAACGGTGCGTTTGGTTCCAACCTGTTCAGCAGCATCAACAGCGCCGCGCAGATGAGCCAACGCAGCGTCGCCTCGCTGGGCAACAGCGCAGGCTCCGGCAACTTCAACGTGTCCATCGAAGACACCGGCAAGCTGACCACCAACGACTACAAGATCACCTTCACCAGCGCCACCAACTACACCGTACAGCGCTTGCCTGACAACACCTCGCTGGGCGCGTTCAGCACCACGACCACGCCAGCACCGGTCGTCGATGGCTTCTCGCTGACCTTCGCCAACGGTCCTGCGGCTGCAGGCGATTCGTTCAAGATCACCCCGACCCGCAATGCCGCGGGCAGCATCAAGACCGAAATGACCGACTCCAAGCGGCTGGCGATCGCAGCCCCGCTGGGCGCCGCCATTACGCCGGGCGGCAGTGGCACGCTGACCATCCCGGCCAGCGGCCAGCCGACCATGACGACCAAGCTGGACATCTATGATGAAGCCACCACGACCATCATTCAGAACGGCATCAAGAGTTCCATGCCGGTCAAGGTGGTGTTTGGCGCGACGTCCGCCGACGGCACCAGCCAGGCTTACCAGCTGCTGGATGCCAAGGGCGGTACGATCAGCAGCGGCACGATCAAGCCTGGCCAGAGCAACACCCTGAGCCTGAGTGTCCCGCTCAAGGACGCCAGCGGCACCCCGATCATGGATTCATCCATACCGCCGGTGCAGCGTACCGTCACCTTTGACATGTCCATCGCCGGTTCGCCATCCGACGGTGCTGGCATTGACGTCAGCCTCAGTCAGCCTGGTAGCCTGGACAACCGTAATGGTACGGTTCTGGCCGGCTTGCAGACCGCCAAGACCGTTGACACCAATTCCGCGAGCAAAGGGATTTCCCTGAACGACGCCTACGGCAAGCTGGTGGAGGGTGTCGGCTCCAAGGCCGCCCAGGGCAAGCTCGACAGCGCCGCCACTGGTGCAATCCTGGACAACGCCAAGACCGCCCGCGACTCGTTGTCGGGCGTGGACCTGGATGAAGAAACCGGCAACCTGGTCAAGTATCAGCAGTACTACACCGCGTCTTCGCAGATCATCAAGGCTGCGCAGGAAATCTTCAGCACATTGATCAACAGTCTTTAAGGAGCCGTAGCCCATGCGCATTTCCACCTCCCAGTTCTATGAGAGCACGGCTGCGAACTACCAGAAAAACTTCGCCAAGGTGGTCAAGACCAGCGAAGAGGCCAGCAGCCTGGTGCGTGTGAACACTGCCGCCGATGATCCGGTGGGGGCTTCGCGTCTGCTGCAGTTGGGCACTCAGGCGTCGATGCTTGCCCAGTACGAAACCAACGCCAACACCATCAAGGCGACCCTGGGCACGACCGAAGCGGTGATGACCAGCATCGGCAACGTACTGCAGCGCGCCAAGGAATTGGCCGTCGGTGCTGGCAACGCCGGCTACACCGACGCCGACCGTCAAGCCAACGCCTCGGAGCTGGCACAGATCGAAGAGCAGTTGCTGAGCCTGATGAACAGCAAAGACGAGAACGGCAAGTACATTTTCGCAGGCTCCAAGGGCGATACCATTCCGTTCACCCGCAACAACGATGGCAGCTACAGCTATAACGGCGACCAGGTGACCCTCGACCTGCCGATTGGCGACACCATGTCGATGGCCACCAACAGCACGGGATGGGAAGTCTTCCAGCAGGCTGTCAATACCAGCCGCAGCCAGGTCACCATGACCGCCCCGGCGGTGGATGATGGCCGTGTTGTGCTGTCCAATGGTCAGGTATCGTCCAGCGTCAGCTACAACAGCAAGTTCCGCAGTGGGGAGCCGTACACTGTCGAGTTCACCAGCGGCACCCAACTGAAAATCACCGACTCCGGCGGCAATGATGTCACCGCGGAAGCCAGCCGGGGTGGTGCTTTCGACCCCAACAGCAAAAGCGGCCAGGCGGTGCAGTTCCGGGGACTGGAATTGACCCTGAACATCAATCTGCAGACCGGTGATAACGCCGGTACCGTATTGCCCGGCCATACTTTCACCCTGGCCGCCAAGCCGGACACGTTTGTCCCGACCCGCAGCCCGGGTAACCCGACCACGGTCCAGATTACCAACAGCACGATCACTGACCCGGTGGCGTATCATGCCAGCTTCCCTACCGGTTCGGCTGTGTTGAAGTTCACCAGCGCCACTGATTTCGACCTTTACGCTGCGCCGTTGACCGCTGACAGCCAGCCGGTGTCCAGCGGCACTCTGGCTGGCAACGTGGCCACCGCTTCGGGGGTGAGCTTCACCCTGGACGGTACGCCGGCTGCTGACGATCAGTTCAGCATCGCGGTCAACACCCACGAGACCCAGAACATCCTGGATACCGTGAACCAGCTGAAAACCGCACTGAGCACGCCGACCAACAATGATCCGATTGCTGTGCAGAAGTTGCAGGCGTCGCTGGCCTCCGGTATCGGTAACCTGGCGAGCGGCACCGATCAATTGTCCAGCGCCTTGAGTTCGGTGGGTGGTCGTGGTGCCGCTCTGGACACCCAGAGCGATACCAATCAGAGCCTGATCGCGGCCAATACCCAGACTCAATCGTCGATCCGTGATTCCGACGCGGCCGAAGTGATGACCCGGCTGACCTTGCAGCAGACGATGTTGCAGGCTTCGCAACTGGCCTTCAGCAAAATTGCCCAATTGGGCCTGTTCAACAAGATCTGAGCCGGTATCCGCCGAGCCGCCAACCGTCTTTTTAAGCGGTTCCGGGGCTCCGGCCTGAAAAGGTCGGGGCCCGCCGCTCGAGAGTTTTTGCCGTGAATCCACTTCCCCTCGTCAGTATTGTTATCCCTGCCTACAACCCTCGGTTTTTCGACCAGGCACTGCTCAGTGCCCTGGCCCAGACCTACGAACACATCGAAATCATCGTTTGCGATGATTCGCCTGGCGATGAGATTCGCCAGATCGTCGACTCCTTCACTGAACCGTCCCATCCGATCCGCTATTTGCGAAATCCGAAGCGACTGGGGCTTCAGGACAACCTGTTGCGGTGTGTCGAGGAGGCCAGGGGCGAGTTCATCAAAGTGTTGTGCGACGACGATCGGCTGTTTGCGCCGAGCATTGCCAAGCAAGCTCAGGTGCTGATCGATCACACCGATGCCAGCGTGGTATTTGCCCTTCGGTTGTTGTGTGACGCGGGCAACTTCATCTTGCCGCCTCGCGTCGACAATTGCCGATTCTCGCCGAACGATGCCCTGCTCAAGGGCGATGACATGCTGGCGATTTTCGAGAGCACTCCGACCAATTTTGTCGGTAATTTCAGTTCCGCCCTGATGCGCCGGACGGATGTGCTGGAGCTGCTGCCAGCGCTGGTCCAGGGCGGTGCCGGTTTCGTCGCCACCCTCGACTTTGCCTTGTTTGTCTGTCTGATGCGCCGGGGTAATCTGGCCACGCTCAACACAGTATTGAGTGTCGAGCGCTTGTACCCGGAGCGTTTGAGCAAGACCCCGGAGATGCTCAAAGCTGCGAAAGTGGAATGGCAGTGGCTGGCGCAGATGCTCGCCGCGCGCAACGGTGAAGCGGCCCCGGCCTCTGGCTGGGTGCGTTGCGTTGATCTGGACAAAGTCACCGATCAGCCCCACGCCTGGCAGGAACTGTGCGTGACCCGTGTGCTGGGCAATCGCAATACGGTCGTCAATGGCCGGGTAGGTGCCCAAAGCGAGAGTTATGCCGACTTCTACCGCGAGTGGCTGTCGGTTCGTCGCTTCAGTGAGGTTGAGCAGCGTGTCATGCCTGCGCGCATCGACAGTTGGCCATTGCATCCGAACATCGTGCCGATTGTCATCGACAGTGCCGGGGACGAGGTGGCATTGGCGACCACGCTGAGCAGCATAGAGGGCCAACTCTATCCGGCCCAGGCTGTCGTGGTGCTTTCCGACGCCCGTTGCGAGGTCAATGACCGGGTGTTGCAGTTGCCTTATCAGCCCGACTGGGCACGGCAACTCAATGCCATTGTTGCGCAGTTGGAGGGTGCACATTGGTTCTATCTTCTGCGCGCAGGCGATAGCCTCCGTGATTCAGCGTTGTTGATCCTCGCTGAACGCGTGGCGGGCAAGAGCGGAATTCTCTGCGCTTACAGCGACGAAGGTGCACTGGTAAACGGTGAGTCCAGCGAGCCAGTGTTCAAGCCAGATATCAACCTCGACCTGATGCGCGCCTATCCCTACGTCGGTCGAGCCCTGGCCTTTGAGCGCGAGCATTTCATTACCTTGGGCGGGTTCGACCCGACTCGCGGTGAGCTGGCGCCTCACGACCTGCTCTGGCGGCTGGTGGAAGAGGCCGGCCCGCAAACCATCGAGCACATTGCCGAGATCCAGGTGGAGTCCACACTGAGCTTCGCTCAATGGTTGTCATGGCCCGAGGTGATCGAGGGTAATGCCCCCATGGTTGGCGCTCACCTGGAGCGCATTGGCGTACCTCATGAGATTCGCCAGGGTGTGTTGCCGCTGATCAATCGAATCGACTACCGCTTCGACACCCGTCCGTTGGTATCGATCATCCTGCGCACGGGTGATTCACTGGCAGCCTTGCAGCGCTGCTGCGAAAGCCTGATCGAGCGTACTGCCTATACGCACTATGAAATCCTGATTGTGGACAGCGGCGTGCGGGACCCGGTCATGCTCGGCTGGCTGGCCGACATGGCGCAGTTAGGCGCAAGCATGCTACGCGTGCTGCGTTACGCCGGTGATGACAATGACGCATCAGTGCGTAACTTTGCCGCGAGCCAAGCTCGGGGGGACTACCTGTTGTTGCTGAGCCCGCAGATGGTCATAGGCGATAGCGATTGGTTGGACGAGATGATCAATCATGCGCTGCGCCCGGAAGTCGCGGTGGTCGGCGCAAGGATACTCAGCCCCCAGGGTACGATTGTCGGGGGCGGGCAGATTCTCGGATTGGCCGGTCCGGTGGGGGCACCGTTTTATGGCGAGTCCGCGATCTCTCGTGGCTACATGCAGCGTCTGCATACGACCCAGAACTGGAGTTCGGTCAGCAGCGACTGCCTGATAGTGCGCAAGCAGGTGTTTGAGGAGCTGGGTTGTCTCGATGACGCGACGTTCACCCAGGGCCTCAGTGACGTCGATTTGTGCTTGCGTGCAGGTAAAGATGGCTACCTGGTGGTTTGGACACCTTACGCCAGCGTCATACAAACGACCGGGCAATCGTCAGCCCAACTGGAAGAAGCATTGCAGGAACGCGAACGCGAAGTTTTCTATCGCAAATGGTTGCCGCAGATTGCGCGAGATCCGGCTTACAGTCCTTCCTTGAGCCTGGGGGCTTCGAGTTTCAGTCTGGAACCTTCATTGCGCAATAACTGGAATCCCTTCTGCTCCCGCGCGTTGCCACTGATACTCGGGCTGCCGGTCAACGCCACCGCAGTTGGCCATTATCGTGTTACGGCCCCGCTGGCCGAGCTCGAAGCCAGCGGGCGGGCGATTGCCCGGATCGCCTACGAGTCGCCTTCAACTGTTGAGATCGAGCGGCTGTCGCCAGACACCATCGTGTTGCAGGGGCGCTACAGCGAGGGAGCGGCTGGTGACATCCTGCGGATGAAGAAGTACTCCGGTGCCTTACGGATTTTCGAGCTAGACGACTACGTGGTCAGTGCTCCCAAGAAAAACACCCACGCTCGTAACAAACCGGTCAACACCGAGCAGATGCTGCGCGAGGGGATTGGTTTGTGTGACCGCGTGGTGGTGACGACCCAGGCGCTGGCCGATGCCTTGTCCAGCATGCATAGCGAAATCCGGGTGGTGCCCAACATGCTGCCGCCCGAGCCGTGGGCCCGCTTGACCAGTCGGCGCGGAACATCCTCCAAGCCACGGGTTGGCTGGGGCGGCGGGACCAGCCACAGCGGCGATTTGGAAATTATCGCTGATGTGGTCCGTGAACTGGCCAATGAGGTGGAGTGGGTGTTCTTCGGTATGTGTCCCGAAGCGTTGCGGCCCTACATTCACGAGTTCCACGGTTCCGTCGGGTTGAACACCTACCCATTCAAACTGGCCAGCCTGAACCTTGACCTGGCACTGGCGCCGCTGGAGTTCCACATCTTCAACGACTGCAAGAGCAACTTGCGCCTGCTGGAATACGGCGCTTGCGGTTATCCGGTGATCTGCACCGATACCAAGGCTTACGACGGCTTCCTGCCGTGTACCAAAGTACGCAGCAACAGCACTGAGGAGTGGATCGCGGCGATCCGCATGCACCTGGCCGATCCTGACGCCAGCTACCGCATGGGCGATGAACTGCGCGAAGCGGTGCTTCGCGATTACATGCTCACTGGCGATAACTTGCAGCATTGGTTGTGGGGGTGGTTACCGGACTAGTTCTGACAACGCTTGGAAAAAGGCGACGTTAGTCGTCTTTTTTTGCCTCAATCTCCACGTCCGCAAGCCGATACAGGCAGATGGATTTCTTTTGCTTATGAGCAGTTTCATCTATCGCTGCTTGAAAAAATATCCGGTTTCTCAACAAAGCAAGGACGAGGCAAATGGCGGTGATTAATGGAACGAGCGGCGTGGATACATTGGCCGGGAGCGATGGTGACGACGAGGTCTATGGATTGGCTTCCAATGATGTACTCCTGGGCAGCGCTGGAGCGGACAGGCTGGATGGGGGGACGGGGGTTGATACGGTGAATTACTCCGCTTCGACGGCTGCCATCGACATTGATGTTCGCAACGGTGTCGGCCGGGCTGGTGTCGGTGGTGATGCGGCGGGCGATACGCTGGTCGCCATCGAAAAGGTTATCGGTACGGCCTTCGATGACAGTTTCACCAGTACGATCGGTAATTTGACCTTCGAAGGTGGTGCCGGCAACGATATCTATAACGTTGCGACCAGCGGCGTGAAAATCATTGAGCAGGACAATGGTGGCATCGACGAGCTACGTACTAGCTGGACGTTGATGACCATGGATCCTTTTATCGAAAAAATGACCTACACCGGTACTGTCAACTTCACCGGTTACGGCAACTCCAGCGACAACATTATCACGGGCGGCGCAGGCAACGACCTGTTGTTCGGTGGTGACGGAGCCGACCAGTTCTTTGGCGGTGCGGGGTTGGATGTGGCTGGTTATACCGACAGCAAGGTGGCGGTGAACATCAACCTCAAGACCGGTATTCACTCGGGCATCGCAGCGGGCGATACCTTTACCGACATCGAAGTGATTCGTGGCTCAAGTTACAACGACACCTTCGTGGCGGACGGTCGGGCGATTGGTTTCGACGGCGGCGCGGGCATCGACACGGTGGATTATTCGACTTCTACCGAAGCGATCAATGTCGATATCCGCAATTACAAAGGCCTGCCAGGTACCGGCGGTGATGCCGAGGGCGACACGCTGGAAGGCATCGAAAAGGTTATCGGTACGGCGTTCAATGACACGTTCACCAGTGCCTGGGGCGCCGTGACGATGGAAGGCGGGGCAGGGGACGATCTCTATACCGTCAATACCAGCGGCAATAAGA
>NZ_FNNL01000025.1:0-54978 GCF_900106735.1 Pseudomonas sp. NFACC08-1
TGAACTTATCAATGTAGTTTTGAATCAGCAGCAGATTGGTTTTGTTGCGTTCCATGGCCACAATCGCATCCCATTTGCTCATGCGATCCTGATCCTTCATCCAGCTCAGAAGCTCTGCCAACGTATAGGTAGTTGCCATTGCCATACCCTCAAATATCAAAATCAACGGTGAGCCGAGCCGTCTCGCACACTCACGACTGAGCGCTTCCTATCGAGATAAACGTCACAAAACCATCTGATCGCCAGAACAGCAAAAAGCGATTACCGAACCTTGTCCTTCAACGACAATCAGTCTTTCCATCAAAAAAATAGTGCGTTCAAGGCGCCATAAGCGCTTGCCCACATAAAAAACAGACGCAGGGACTCTTCCCCAACGGTTCGCCACCCTCGTTGAGTTTTCATGCAGCGATAAAGACGTTTTACCCCTGACCGATGGCGCCGACCACTATCAGAACTGTTAGGTTACTGGCGCTCTGCAGACTGTTACCGTATCGACAACTCGCCGTAGCCCTGCCGTTAAAAGGCGCCATTCATTATGGCTTTCGATGACTCATTGAGGTGTGCCCCCATGAGTGCCGATACTTCCGTTCCCTCCAACGCATTCAACTTCATGCAGTCGCTGCAAAGTGGCGTTGACCCACGTACCGGGCAATACCGGATATCCCTCGACTTACCCGAACTCAAGGGCAACGATTTGCGCGGCCCGGGGTTTTCGCTGGCATTGGCTTTCAGCGCTCTCAACACAACGGACAGCGGCTATGGCATCGGCTGGAATGTGCAGCTGTCCGAATACGATATGAACAAGCAGGTTTTATCCACGAGCACAGGCGAACGCCACACCGTGACCGCCAATGGCGTGGACGGGGAACTGCTGATGGAGACCAAAAAACTCGACAGTTTCCGATTCTTCGAATACACGCCATTTCAAGATAAGAAACAGTTCATGCTGGTGCACAAGACCGGCACCGTGGAAATTTTGCGAGAGCGCGGCATGGGTAGCGACCGCGTCGCCGTTCCGATCGAAATCTATAGCCCCCTGGGCCACAGGCTGGTCCTTGCCTATACCTCATTCAACGGACACACGCTGCTGCAATCGGTCAACGACGACGCGGGGATCCCCTTGTTGAGCGTGCGGCGCGACGCCGGCAAACTGGATCTGGATCTCTACCCCAATGTCGATGAGGCGCTCCCTGCGCGGGCGCGCTATACGATGACTTTCGACTCGGGCGAGCTGAAATATGCCCGCACCATTGCCCTGCCTGCCGATGAATCCGGCCAACGGGGTTACTGGCGATTCGACTACGAGATCAAACATGGGCACACCGTGGTGACCAAGGTGGAAAACCCGTTGGGCGGTAGTGAACTGATCGTCTATGACAGCGAACATAGCTTCCCCGGCCCGTCAGGCCGCTACCTGCCACGTGTCAGCCGTCACGAGATTTATCCCGATGGCGCCCCTGACAACCCGGACAAGGTGCAAGTCGAATACACCTATCCGGATGATAAGAACTTCCTGGGCAACACCTTGCCGATCCAATGGGGCACCGACAACAAGGACCCGCTGATCTATCAGAGCGGTACTTACGACTACAGCACCGTGGAAACCCATTACCTGGCGGGAAAAGCTGTGCGCAGTGTCAAACGCACGTTCAACCGTTTCCACTCGCTCATACTCCAGACCACGACACAAGGTGACAACATCCAGGAAACCGAAACCGTTTACCCTTTGCGCAACGGCTCGGTGCTGGATCAACCGAATACCTATCAGTTGCCTACACAGGTGATCAATCGCTGGCGGCTTAAAAGCAACCCGACACGTCAACGCGCAGAAACAGAGACCTACACCTACGACAGCTCCGGCAATGAACTGACCCACGTTGAGGCCAGTGGCATCACCACCACCAACGTCTACTATCGCGCCTCTGGCGAAGAGGACTTCCCCGATAACCCTTATGGGTTTGTCTGCAAAGTCAAGAGCAGCACGGTGACGCCCGCACCGGACCACGAGCCGGCCCCGACCTTGCGGACCCACTACCGCTACATCGAAATACCTCCACTGGCCAGGACCCCGCTCGCGAGGCCCGTCACGCTCGACGAGCAAGTTCTGGTTCAAGTGCACGATGCCGGCACCCCCGAGGAACGAGAGGAGACGTTGCAGAGCACCACCTACCAATACTGGACTGACCTGAACGACCCTTTACGTCATGGTCAATTGTCGCGGCAGGCTGTACGCCTCAATGGCGCCACCACCTACACTGATACTGATTACAAAAGACTCTTCGGCGTCGACTTCCCCGAACCCGCCATCCAGCTCACCACGACCTTGAGTACCGATTTCGACGGTGTCAAGAAAGTCAATATCGAGCAAACTTCGGCACTGACCGGAAAGCTCTTGTTGTTGCACTCGAGCGACATGGAAATCAGCTATGAGTACGACAAACTAGGACGGCTGGTTCGTGAAACCACGGCGCCCCGAAGCAGCGAATTCAAGGCTGTACGCACCTATCGGTATTTCCCTTCTGCCGGCGTGGGGCACTTCAGTGGGCGAGATGCCGTCAACACACGTGGAATCACCACCCGAACCCAAATTGACGGACTGGGACGCCAGATTTATGAAGAGCGCGATAATGTCAGCGAAACCAACCCCACGCGCGTCGAACAAACCTGGAAGGCTCGTTACAACGGTTTGGGCGAGCTGATCGAAGAAACCCGCTACGATTATTTTGAAGGACGCTCCTTCGCCTACACCACCACCTATGAGTATGACGACTGGGGCGAACAGTCCTGTGTCACTGGCCCTGACGGTGTGCAGGCCCACACCGAATTCAACCCCATCGGCATCGCCGTCGGTCACCCATCTCCCTGGAACGGTCTGGTGGAGACCCGCTGGCGGCAAGGCCCTGGCCACTCTCCGATGATCAGTGGTAAAAGCGAGACCCGCATCAACTCGCTGGACAAACCGGCGCAGACAGCCAGCCTCGATGCACAGGGCCAGGTGCTTGCCACCCGCACTTACCAGTACGATGGCCAGGGTAACTGCACACAAGAGGTCGACGAACTCAAACGCAAGACGCTTTACAGCTATGACCCCTGGTCCCGCATGGTCACCACCACCTTGCCGGACCAGTGTGTGGTATCACGCGAGTATGCCACCCATAGCCGCTCGGAACTGCCCACGGCACTGTGGGTGAAACCCGCCTCCGGCAGTTCACCCGACCCCGTGTTGATCGGCACCCAGACCTTCGACGGCCTGGAACGCCTGACCGAAACCCAGACCGGCATGCGCAGCGAAACGCTCGGCTACATCGACGATCAGTTGCAACCCAACACGAGAACCACCGCCGCCGGCGCGGTGATCACCTATGAATACAAAAACTTGCAACTGACCGATCAGCCCACCGCCATTCATTCGCCCGATGCACAGAGCGCCTTTGACTACCACCCGGTCTCGGCTCGTCTGGTCAAGGCGCAGAACGAGCAAGGTTCGCGTCACTACGAATACGACATCACCAACCAGGTGCGCAGTGAGCAATGGGTCGATGAGCAGGGATTGTCCTGGGAAACCCAATACATCAGCACATCGGGTGGACAACTGCGCAAGCGCTTGGATATCAACCACCTCAACACCGTCGAGAACGTCTACGAATACGACAGCGCGGGACTCGTTACGCGCAGCGTTCAGGGTAGCCTGGAAGCGACATTCGAATACGATGCTCTCAGTCGCTTGAGCAAAACCACCAGCGTTGATACTGACGCCAACACCACGCTCATCACCGAGTTGACGTATGACGATCAGGATCAGGAAATCCTGCGGACGATCACATTGCCGGGGCATTCGACACGGACCATCGAGCAGGTCTGGTATCCCGACGGGCAGCTCAAGTCACGTCATCTGCAAGTCGAGGAGGCAGGCCTTCTGAACAGCCTGCTCCTGGAGGCGTTCGACTACGACGACCGTGGCCGCTTGAGCGTCCATACCTGCTCGGGCCGGGATTTGCCCAAGGATGAAGCCGGTCGCGCCATCGAGCAACAAATGTACGTTTTCGATGACCTGGACAACATCACCCTACGAGTGAGCCAGTTTTCGGGAGGGGCCAGCGAGGTCAACGAATACTTCTACGCCGACGACGACCGCTGTCGCCTGGTCAGGATGACCCGCAGCCTCGATGGAGGCCCCACGCAGGAACAGACCTTCGACTACGACGATAATGGCAACATGCGTAACGATGAGCAGGGGCAATTGCTGCGCTACGACAGCCAGAGCCGCCTGCTGGAAGTGCGCTCCGTCAGCCAGCAACCGGTCATGCAATACCAGTACGATGGGCATGATCGCCTGATCAGTTCCCAGGAGGGTACCCAGGCGAAATCCTTGCGCCTCTACCAGGGTGACGAACTGAGCTATACCGTCCAGAGCGCCGCACAGACCCACTTCTTCACCGCCGCAGACCAGGTCCTGGGCCAACACCAACCGGGTGATCCGTCGAAAAACCTGCTGTTGTTCACCGATGCCAATGGCAGTGTACTGGGCGAATGCCAAGGTGCCGCGTTACGCGCCGCTATCTATAGCGCCTACGGCGAGCGCAGCAGCGAAGAACCGTTATTGAGCGTTCGGGCCTTCAATGGCGAGGTGCGGGAAAGTAGCAGTGGCTGGTATCTGCTGGGCAACGGTTATCGCGCCTACAACCCGGTGCTGATGCGCTTTCACAGCCCGGACTCCTTCAGCCCTTTCGGTGCCGGTGGCGTCAACCCCTACTGCTATTGCCTGGGTAACCCGATTCGCTTCAAGGACCCGACGGGCCATGTGAGTTCGGTCTCGCGCATGAAACACCCGGATGAGGATCGGGTTCCGGGCGCGTACAAACGAAGTAAAAACTGGGTCACTGTCGCTATCAGCGCCGCCGTGACTGTCGTTGCGGCTATCTTTGCTGTCATTACCTGGGTCCCCACAGGCGGTCTGAGTGGCCTGGCATTGGCTGCCGCTGTGATTGCTAACGTAGCATCAGTGACTGCCGTAGGTTTGGGGTTCGTTACTACGGTGATCAAAGCGGCAACACCCGATGATAATGAGGACGCTTTGCTGGTGGGCCAGATATTGGACTACGCGGGCATGGGAATTAGCTTGGTTGGCGCTGTCGGTGGTTACACTATAGGACGCGCTCTAGCAAACCAGACGTCTAAGTGGTCCAACGCGCTCGTCATGAGCGGGGCCGCGGAACTCCCACCTACACCCGTGCCCGTGGAAATACCCAGAGCGGTACTGAGGCGTAACCTGTCTTACTATCGCAATTCAGCCAAGGTGAGTTCGGCAGTACAGAATGCAGCGCCCCCTGCCCCTGCCCCTGCCCCTGCCCCTGCCCCTCCCCCTCCCCCGATGCCAAGAGCACTTTGGCTTGACGACGCGCAAACAGCTTTATCCAAGCAGATTAAAAAGGGGCTACAACCCGGGACCACCGGCGGTTCTCAGAACAAGCCCGTTACAACTGCGGATCAGCTCTCCGTCGCACTGGCAGCAAAAAGAAAAGGAGCCAGCGTTGCCGACGCTGCTATGGCGGGAAATGTGGGCGGTGAAAAAACATTCGAAACAATATTGGGGGCCAGCGGAGTACCGAAACATCTGCAGGAAACATTGTTGATCAAGTTGATCAATAAAAATTTGAGAATTGCGTGACTCCCCCCTCACTCACCTGAACACCAACCTGACCGAGAACACCTCGGTCTCGGTTGGTGCCTGCCCCCCCGAAACATTCTGTTCCACCTCCCTGACGCCCCACGTTCACAATGAGAACTCTCTCATATCCCCCCCCCACGCCGCTTCTTAAACTTATCCAGAGAGACCTTATCGACACCGGCCAAATCGCAGTGCGCCCCGTCCGGTCTCACGTCTTGAATGCCGAGCACTGCGTCCACTGGATTCCCACCATGAAAAAAACTTCCCTCGCCCTGTGCCTTGGCCTGGCGACCAGCCTGGCAGGCACCGCGGCGCTTGCCAACACCGGTACCATCCACTTCCAAGGTGAAATCACCGCCAGTACCTGCCCCATCGAAGTCGTCAACCCAGGCGATGGCACCATCGGCAATACCGTTTACATGGGCAGTGTCGATGCCAGTCACTTCACCCAGGTCGGGGATGAACTGCTGGGCAAGGACTTTGTCCTGCGCGTCAAAGGCGGCTCAGGCTGTGTGATCGCCCCTGGCCAAACCGCCACCACGACCTTCAACGGCGCCGCCGACAGCAGCGGCGACTACTTTGCCGTTGCCCCGACACCGGGCCATGCGATGGGCGTGTCCATCGCGATCCGCGACAAGTCGGGCGCCGCCATCGCACCCGGCACCAGCTCCGTCGCGTACAACCTGGTCGCCGGCGGCGAAACCGACATGCTCTTCCATGCCCGTTATCGCTCGACCGCTGCCACGGTAACGCCGGGACCTGCCTCGGCGCACATCATGTTCCTTGTGAACATCATCTGATTTCCGCCCGCGCACGCCATGAGTTGCCGGCTTGTACGCCGGATTCCTCATGGCGCAAGCGCACTGCACCTCAGGCGCAGTCCCGCGCCTGATCCACCGGTACTTTTCTATGTTCACGTTCATCAAGCAGCCTGGGGCCGCGCGGTCAATTCTAGGTGCCTGCGCGGCACTGTCGATCTTGTTTTTCCAGAGTGCCCAGAGTCAGGCGGCGCTGAGCCTGAGCGGCACCCGCGTGGTGTTCGACAGTGACAAACGCAGTGTTTCGCTGATCATCGCCAACCCCAGCGAGAGTATATTTGCCGTTCAAACCTGGGTAAACACCGCTGCCGACGACACCACCACCGCCGTCCCCTTCATGCCGTCACCCACGTTGTTCCGGCTCAACCCCGGCAAGGAGCAACAAGTGCAGATCAATGCACTCCCCAACACCTTGCCGACGGACCGTGAATCGCTGTTCTATTTCAACGTCCAGGAAATTCCCCAGGCCGATACCAGCCACGCCAACGCCCTGAATATCGCCCTGCGCACCCGGATCAAACTGTTCTATCGCCCCAGCCAAATCAAGGACAACCCGCAAGCCCGCCTCAAGGATCTGCTGTGGTCGATTGAGCAGGTCAACGGCTCGGCGCAGTTGGTGGTCTACAACCCAACCCCCTTCCATGTTTCATTCAGCCGGCTTGAAGTCAGCGACCAGCGCCAATCCGAAGAACTGAATAACCCGGCCATGTCGGCACCGCTGCAACGCCAGACATTTGCCTTGGGCCGGATCAAACCGACAGCCGGCTTGCAGGTCACTTTCGCCACAGTCAATGACTACGGCGCTTTCAGCGCGCCTTTGACCGCCCCCGTGCAGCTCCCTTCAACACTGTGACGCCATGCGCTCTCGGACACTTTTAATGACTCGACTCTTGAAACGCTCGGGTATCGGCGGCGAAGCACGCCTGGCTCACTGGGTCGCCCTGGGTGCCAGTACGGCATTGCTCGATATCACACCCGCACTGGCCGATGCGACGGTTGAATTCCAATCCGGTTTCCTGCGCCAGCATCCGGAATACACCCGCGATGCCGGGGCATTGGCACTCAGTGCGCTGGGCCAAAGTCAGGACCTTGGACCGGGGCGCTATCGGGTCGAACTTCAAATCAACCGGCGCTCCTTTGGCCTGCGTGAGCTCGACTTCAGCCTCAGCCCCGAGGGCGACCTGCTGCCCTGCCTATCGTCCGATTTGCTTCAAGAGCTGGGCGTACGTCTCGACGGCCTGGCCGACAACCAAGCGCTGAACACCGACTGCATCGACCTGGCCAGCGTAATCCCCGGGGCCAATATCGAATTCGAAGGCGCCAAGCTGTGGTTGTCACTCTCGGTTCCTCAGATCGCCATGCGCAGGAATCAGTCAGGTTATGCCGACCCCGAGCGCTGGGATCACGGAATCAACGCGGCCTTTATCAATTACCAGGTGTCGGCGCAGCAGAGCAATCATCAACAAGGCGGCTCCAGCCAGAGTGATGACCTGTACCTCAACAGTGGGCTGAATCTGGGCGCCTGGCGTTTGCGCAGCAACCAGACGTTACGCCGCAACGAACAGAACCAACGCGAGTGGAGCAGCGCCTATACCTATGCCCAGCGCGATCTTCCCGGCTTGCAAGCCAATCTGACCCTGGGTGAAACCTTTACCCGGGGCGATGTGTTCAGGAGCCTGCCCATCAAGGGCGCAATCATTGCCTCGGACCCAGACATGCTGCCCGATGCCCTTCAGGGGTATGCCCCTGTCATACGAGGCGTGGCCCAGACGCGGGCCAAGCTCGAAGTCCTGCAAAACGGTTACCCGATCTACTCCACCTATGTCAGCCCCGGCGCTTATGAAATCGATGATCTCACTACCGTGGGCGGCAGCGGTGAACTGGAAATCGTATTAACCGAAGCCGATGGCCAGGTTCATCGCTACACGCAGCCTTACGCCACACTCAGCAATCTTTTGCGCGAAGGTCTCTGGCGTTACAGCGCGACAGTCGGGCATTACAACGCCATCAGCGAGGGTGACCACCCTCTGCTCTGGCAAGGTACGCTGGCCTGGGGGCTCGGCTGGAGCACGACGTTATATGGCGGCGCGATGGGCAGCGACTTTTATCGGGCCGTCACATTGGGGGCCTCCCGGGACTTGGGTGCGCTGGGCGCCCTGGCCTTGGACCTGAGTCACTCCGATACGCAGGCAAGCCAGGACGTGCAAGGCAAGAGTTACTCGGTCAAATACGGCAAATCATTCCAAAGCGGGACCCAGCTGCGTTTCGCTGGCTATCGCTATTCCACCGAGGGTTACCGCGATTTCGACGAAGCTGTGCGCGACCGCGAGCACGACGTCCGTTTTTTCGGCAGCCGACGCAGCCGTCTCGAAGCGGCAATCAACCAGAAAATCGGGAAACACAGCTCCGTCAACCTGACGTTCTCGCACCAGGATTACTGGCAAACGAATAACACCCAACGCCAGTTCCAGTTCAACTTCAATACCCAACACAAAGGCGTGACCTATAACGTCTATGCCTTGCAATCGCTCAGAGATAACGACAAACGCAACATGAGCGAGCAGCGCCAAATGGGGTTGAGCGTATCATTGCCGCTGGACTTCATGCCTTCGAGCACTGCCACGTTCGACGTACAGAACAACGCCGGACGCCATAGCCAGAGGGCCAGCCTGAGTGGTAACAGTCTTGAGAACCGGCTCAACTATCGAACCAGCATCAGCCACGACTCGCAACAGCGACAGTCAGCCGAGTTGGCTTTAGGTTATCAAGGGGCCACTGGCAGCGTCGGCGCCGGGATCACTCAAAGCAGCCACTACCGCACGACCTCACTGAACGCCAGCGGCGCATTGCTGCTTCATGCCGATGGTATTGAAGCCGGCCCGTACCTGGGAGAAACGCTGGCGTTGGTTGAAGTACCGGATATCCCCGGTGTGGGAGTCAAGAACGCGACAGGCGTGAAAACCAACGCCCAAGGCTTCGCGCTGGTCCCTTACCTGCGGCCCTATCGAATGAACCAGGTGTCCCTGCAAACGGATGATTTGGGGCCTGAAATCGAGATCGACAATGGCACAGCGCAAGTCGTCCCACGCCGCGGGGCCGTGGTCAAGACCACCTTCACCGCGCGTACCATCAATCGCCTGCTGATCAGCGGGCAGACGGCTAACGGCCAGGCCCTGCCTTTCGGGGCTCAGGTCAGCGATGCCCAGGGCACTGTTCTGGGTACCGTGGGCCAGGCCGGCCAGGTATTGCTCTCTGTAGGGCCCGAGCCACAACAACTTAACGTGCGCTGGGCACCGGGCGACGCCCCTCAATGCCGGCTGGACGTCAATCCGCAGACGATGGAGCAGGTGCAGGGCTACCGCATTCAGGCGCTGACATGCCATTGACACGCGCCACCCAGCCACTGGCAAACAGCCTATTGTCATGCCCGATCCCACAGGAAACACCATGAAACAATCGACACGACTGCTGCTGACATCCCTGGTGCTGGTCACCGGCAGCCCGACTTCATCCGCATTCGCCGCCGCCGATACTTGCTGGTGGGAGGCCGGAAGTGGCCCCCTGAATTTCCAGCCTCAATTGGGCACGCTTTATGTCCCTCGGGACGCTGCCGTAGGAAGTGTCATCGGCACCTTGAACAAACACACCTTCACCAGCGGCGGTGGTTCGCAACTGGACTGCAGCGTCGATACCCCCGGCACCATCCTCAACTTCCAGGCCCAGCCAACCGCCCCGCTGTTCGCCGGCCAGTTGCCGCCGGTTGACGGGTTCGATGTGAACGGCAAGGTATTCAACACCAATATTCCCGGCGTGGGCGCCTTGATCCGCCTGGATTTTCCCTTCGATGGCAGCGGCAACAACACCTTCATCCCCATCGGCGGACCGACCTATCGCCCGATCGTGCCCTTCGATGGCTATCAGGACCAGATCACCACGTTCATACGCTTTACACTGCGCAACCTGCGGACCTACACCACCCTGATCAAAACCGGCCCCATTCCGACCGGTCCCAACCCACTGGATGGCCGCGAACTGTTCAGCGGGACCTTTAGCGGCGTCGGCAAAGGGTTCGGCGTAGGCCCCGTGGGCACGGTGATTCAGGCTCATTGCGGCATCTCGGGCAACCCGGTAAGCGTCAATCCAGTGCCACTAGGGACCTGGGACACCTCCGAGTTCACAGGCCCCGGCTTCGGCACAACCCTTGCGCCTTTTACCATCACGCTCAGCGCCTGCGAAGCCGACCCGTCAGATGGCAATATCGCCGTCGCAACGATCAAGCTCGATGGTGTTCTGGGGTCCGTCCCCGTCGATGAAAACAACGGCATTTTCAGTCTGACCGCAGACTCTGGAGCATCGGGCGTAGGTGTTCAGATCCTCAGGGGCGACGGCCTGACCCCTGTCGCGCTGGGTATGGAGGTTCCCCTGGTGCCCATCACATCCGGCACGACGGTGCTGGACTTCAACGCACGCTTCTACCAGATAGCGCCTCACGTCGGTCCCGGTGTGGCCAAAGGCGCGTTGAACTTCACCATGACCTACAAATGAGCGCGAGGCGCATCGCTGAAACGGTAATACCTCATGCTCAAGGGTCAGTTGGTTAATTGAGGATCTATGCTTGGAAAGTCGTGCCAGGTCTGCTTATTGTCAAAGCTGACCTTCGCGATGAAGGTGAGCTTTTCACCGATTTGAAATCTGCGAAGCTCCGTCTTGAGTATCTGTCCTGCTTGCATTTCACCCACCGAAGTCACAGGCTGAGCATCGAGAATCGTCACGGTGTGAGCGCCTCCCGCACTCAGCAATCCCCTCATCTCGACCCTGAGGAACTGTGACGTCGCCATGTACTTCCAGCTACCCAGCCTGAGAACAGCCGCCCCGCCCTCGGGAATGTTGGCCAAGCTCAACGTCGTCGCATTAAAACTGGTGGACTGAAGGACCGGCAACCCGCCGCTCAGGCTGGAGATCGTCAGGCTGTGCGTCTGAGACACAAGCGGTGTGGGAATATTGGGACCGGTCACCTCGAAGATTATCGGGATGTTTTTTCGCAGGTTTCGGGCGACATACTCCTTGGGAATGCGGTACTCCCGCCCTCCTGTGACGATGGGTGTGTCAGCGCGATAGAATCCGAAACCACCTTCTTCACCAAACAGTACGGCGGCGGTCTCCGTATCCGAGATGATCGCGTTTTGAGGGATGGCAACAATGACGCCATTATTGACGACAGCCGCAAGGTTCGGATCGAGCCGACTGGCCTGCGGGTTGCCGGAGGCTTCTCTCACCCATGGATAGGACAGATCACGCGGTGTCGGTGCAGCCTTCACATCCAGCTCAACCCGCCCCGACAACTCACTGATGTTCCCCGCCCGGTCTTCGACACGATATCGCGCATACCCCACACGATCGCCAAAGTCGAGAAACGCCTGCCCCTCATACACGCCCTCAAGAACGTTGGGTACCGGGTGCGGAACAGTCAATTCACCGACCTTTAGCTGATCTGGCTCTCCGGTTCCGTTTTTTTCGTTCAAATACAAGGTAATGATATCGCCGACCTTGGGACCACCCCGCTGCTCATCATAACGGGGGATACCGACCTTCACTTGATTGTTGTTCTGCTCTAGATACTGGGCCGTTACCCCACCTGTCAGGACCGCTTCAGGAAACTGCGCAAGGTCGTCGGTCTGGTTGAGCAGCGGCTTGAGGGTATCGATGGTCAGGGTAAGATCAAAAGAGTCAGCCTCGGCCAGGTTGTACAGGTGTAGAAAATAATAAAGTGAATGTTCACCATGGATGAGTAAATGGACGGGAACATAAAATACCCGATCCGCATCGGGCACCTCGGCGATCCAGGTCTTTGTTTCCAGATCATCGCCTCCCCAATACAGCGTGACCCACTCCGGCTCATGGGGCTTGGGATTGGAATTCAACCACTTGGGAATAGTGATGGGCAAGGGCGCTACCAGGGCGCTCTTATGCAGCAGATTGGTTTCGCCTCCGTCGATATTTGGCAACGCCACGACCGTAGGCGGATCGTAAATCGGGACTTGTTTTTTGCCGAACGTACTGGAATTTTTCGAATTTGACATCATGGACCCTCCTATCAACACATGAGTAACCACGCCTCCAAAGCCACTACTGTCCAGAGAAGCCCATTAGATTCCAAAACCAAACCGTTGAGTACTAACAGAACTGCTCAGTTGACAGACTCCAAAAAAGAGTTCATGAAAAATGAAACAAGGACCGTTACGGTCCTTGCTCGTTTGACTAACCCTCATGCCGTCTCGTGAAAACAATCCACGGAGCTGACCTTTTAAACAAAGCTGATCAGAACTTGTATTCCACGCCGAAGTTTACTCCCCATGGCTGATCAATCTTTTTGCCTTGGCTGTAATCGACGTCGGCGTGCACTTGCACTTTATCCGCGACTTTCATGGCAACGCCACCTCCCAACTCCAGGCGAGAACCGGAAAGGTCATTGTTGAAGCTTGTGCTATTGACCTTGACCTGATTGTCTTTGGCGAACTCGTTGACCAGCGCGGCCTTGAGGTAAGGCTGAAGCATCTGTCCATTACCCAGGTCGATATCCCGACCGGCACTTGCACCCACTTTGCCCAGCAAGGAATAACTCCGGTTGCCATCGGCAGCCATGCCATTATCCAATTGGTAACGTTTGCCCTGAACCGCCAGCGCCGAGACTTGCCCAAAAGGCTCGATGAAATAACCGTCGTCCAACTTGATATGCCGACCAAACTCCAGCGTGGTGCCCAATCCATGGGTGTTGTACCGCCCCTTGGCCTGTGCCCCGTCACTGAGACTGACCTTGGACTCATTTTGGAAGCGGTTGAACTTGAGCACGCCGTCGAAGTAGTAACCGCTCTCGGCGTCCAGCCAAGTGGCGTAAGAACCGACATAAAAGCTGTTGACCGTGCCCGAGGTCCCATGAATCAGGTCCAGGTCGGACCGGCTATAACCACCCATCAGGCCAAACACCCACTGTCCATCCCCAACTGACGGCACGGGGGTATCCACACCAAAAGCCAATCCCTGCTGGGTTTGCCTATAGGCCATTCCGGAGTCGGCAGAAACGTCGAAGCGGTTACCATACGCCCGCATCCAGCCGCCAGACTGCCCCTGGTTCATCCGCACTTCGCCCATGCGCGAACGCAACGTGCTCAGTTCGCCATACCAGGCCGTACGCGAGGCATCGAACAGCGCCAGCACCGAGGCCGTACCAGGACTGATGGTTTTGCTCGCACCATCGAGATACCAGTCATTGGCGCCATCCTTGAGCAAATCATAAGAATAAGTACCCAAGTCTACCCGGCCATTGATCAACGAGAACGCAGCATCGCCGCTAGCTGCGTGGACGACATGGATGCGCTGGTTGGTCAGCGTCGGTTCCACACCGGTACTGGCCACGTCAAGCGTATGAGTACCGGTTGCTGTCCCCGTGATATTCAGAAAATCGGCTTGCCCGTTGGAAAAGTCCGCATGCATGATGAAGTTGCCGTTACCGCTGAGATTCTCCACCGACAAGGTATAGAAACTGCCAGGCTGACCAAACTGAACCTCCCCCCCTGCCATCGACAGATTCTTTAGCTGACTGTCTTCGACCATGACCCATTTGCCCGAGCTATTGACCGCCAGGGTATCGACGTTCTCCAGGCGCCCGGTCAAGGTGGCGAAGTTGCTCAAGGCCACTTTCGCGATACTGCCCGCTTCAGCCACCACATCACCGAGCAGAACGCTGTTATCGACATTCAGCGCCGCCATGCCATCGTTCGTAACTTGCAGCATCACACCATCGCTGCCCTTGAGGGTCGAGCCATTGCTCACGTCGATCACCGCTTCGCGATCAGGGAGTCCGGCAACGCTGCTCACGACGATGGCCGCACCATTCAGGCCTCCGACATGGCTGGCATCCAGCGTTAGCTGGTTTCCCTTTACCGAAGAGATGTCATTACGCAAGACAACACCGTTCTGACCGCCCGTGATTCGGGTGTTGTTGCTGGCCTGGACCGTTCCACCGAAACTGACGATACCCGTGCCCGTGGCACCCGTTGCAGTCACCGTGGCGTTGCTCAGCGTCAGCTCACTTGCAGCACTGAGGGAGGCGCCGCGGGTGCCGCCGATGAGCGAGCTGTCCGTGACCGTGGCTTTGGCCCCCAACACATTGCCCGTCAAGGCCAGCGCTATACCGTTGCTGGTCACGGTGCTGTTGGCGGCAATGTTTGCAGTACTATCGACCAACTCCACGCCGTTACTGGATCCACCTGTGACTGTCGTGCCATTTAGATTGACCGTGCCACCGATAGCCACCCGAATATCCTTGGTGGAAGCACCATTGGCGGTCAGGGTGGAGTTACCAAACAGCTGATAATTGTCGGGACGGCCCCCAGCGCCAATGGTCAGGTCTTCGTCCGTCAATGTACGGGCCTGAGTGAATTGACAGACCATGATAAACGGGGCAACGGAGGCCAGCGCAAGACACCGCGATATAGGGTTTAATGCAAACGTGCAATTGGAAAATATCATGCTTGATTCCCTGGAGAAGGAAAGTTAATTCCAAGTGTCATATCCAGGCTAGCAACTCGCCGGGCAACACTTAATACGGCCGGCGAGTCTATAGATTAGCCCTGTGGGCATATGTAGGACTTTTCTGATTCTCTACCGACAACTCCTTCTTTGATCACGCAAAAGTAAACAGACCTAACTCCAGCGGCAAAGGGGTCGCACCTTCACCGCCGGATACGTGATGGTGATCAAGGGATTGGGCACGGGCCGTGACCTAGGAACATGGTCACCCGCGCCTCGGTCTCCTCAGAAGTAATCGTCTCTCCATCTACAACATAGGAGTAGGTGATTCGCCCTCGCCCCTCACTGCCCCCCGGACCAAATGGGTCATACGTGGGCAGAAGGTGCTTTTCGTAGGGTTTTACCAGCCAGATGAAGCCTGTCACCGGCCAGGTTGTGTCATCCAGGATGACCGGTTCATCCTTCTCGGCCCCATCGATCGGCGTTTCTCCAGCAGTACCCGACAGCGCGACCCAGTGCAGGGTCACCTCATCCCCGATGCCCAAGTTGTAAGGCGGGCCCGATAGATCAGGCACTTGCACACGAATGGCGTAGTCGGGACCATAGAGCGAACTGCAATTCAAGAACGGGTAGTCTATATCGGGAAAGGTCGGCGCAGCGGGCTTGAAGATGACCGCGTTCACCTCGACCGGCGTGTCGTCCGAACGTTGGCGGTTGGGAGAGTTGGGAGAATTGATCCAGTACCACACCGGCACCTCGTCGCCATTGCCGCCCCTCTGGATGTAGGGCCACGGAATGATTTGCGTTTTTTCATAGCCCTCTTTATCAGTGGGCAAGACCGTATAATCGGCTTCGACGACATGCTCGCCGTTCCAGTAAATCTTTACGATTTCGTCCGCCTGCACATTCGGGTACAACTTAAATACAAAGTTGGCATTTTTATTATTGTGCGCTCGGGTCAAAACGTTAGGCGTTGTTGAATTCTCGCCAAAGACGTCACCCAATGGGATGTCACCATTGATCGGATCAGGCCAAGGATCGGTGGGCGTGGGCCCCGGTAGCCAAAAATTGGTCACGACCGTAATCCCTGTTTCGATGTCCGAACCATAAGGCTCCGTGCCTCGAAATACGCGATAACTTACTTGAATACTAATCGGCCCGGTCGCAGCGCCGTATTCGCTACGCAGCACGTCGGGGTCGATGCGGATGCTCTTGGTTGGGGCCAAACCCATGGTTTCCAAAGGAAGCACTGTCGTTCCCCAGGTCACCTCAATGAAATCGGTCCCCTTTCGCCCCGTATAGGTTTTGACGACTGCATCCACGCCATCCAGAGCATCTTGAAAATCGAGGAACCCCTTGAATGTCGCTTGCGGTACTTCGACTCTTTGAAGATCAGGGGGCGGCCAAGTGCCCAAGGCCACGCCCAAGGCGGTTACGTCAGACAGCGGAGTGCGATTCTGCGCTTTGTCGCGCAGTGCATACACCGCATAGCAGCCACCATCCCCCAACTCCCGAATGATGTTGACAGGTATCCGTAATGTCAGGTCATTCGGTACAAAACCTGTGACCGTAGGCGGGGTACCGGGCAGGTTATCCGGCAACGGGAGTGTTCCGTAATACAGAAAATATTCATCGCTTGCCGCGCGGTCGTCATATTCGTCAAGGATCGCCGGAACCCCAAGAGGATTAGCCGCCAAAACAGCATCGGTGATGGGAGACGTAATGGTTAACGGTTTGGGCTCCTTATGGTTATAGGGGGGCGTGCTATCGAAAATACGAGTGGTAGGTAGTGACTTGTCTTTCTCGTGGTTGTAACTATCTAAATACGCTCTGAATGTATAAACGCCATCGATGGCAAAGTGCTTGCGCTCAAGGGTCAGTTCAAACGGGAAAGCGGTTTGCGGGTCGACCGGATAAGGAAAGCTTCTTTCAGCAACGTCTTCATAGTCATCGTCATCAGGCGTCGCACCCGAAGCGAACTGCAAATACATGATCGACTCATCACCCGGAAGTGTCGGCAAGTCAGAGAAACCCAAGAATTTGACTTGCAGATCCCTATCCAGATCTTCGCCATGGAGCGTACCGTCTGTGCTATCGACCACCCTGGCCAGAAGCTCAGGAGGATCCAAAGCCTTGGGCCCTGAATGCTGTTCACGTCGCTGCGCGAGGTAGTCAATACGAGCCTGCGCCGCACTGGTTTTCTTGTCCACGCTTGCCATATCCGATTCTCCTGATATTCAGACCGTCGTGATTGGAGCTACCGCCGTAAAGCTCGGCACACAATGCCCATGGACATCTCGAAGCGTTTCACATCGACCAATAGGGCCTGCGACTGATTGAACGCCCTCTTTCATATCTTGGATACTGTCAGAGTTGACAGGTCGTCCTTTTACAGAGCCCAAGCAGCGACTGCCCGCCAGAAAAGCCGGGGGTTCAAACCAAGGGACTATTCGCCAAGCCCGGGCCGCATCCCGTGCCAGCACATTTAGTTAGCCTGCTTTCTTTTATCCTCACCTCGCGCCATGATGAGGCTCTCTTACCGCCGCCCGCGAACGAGCCCCATGCCCACGCCCTCCTCTGCTCCCAGTTCCTTGTCGATCACCCTGCAGATCGTCTCCATCGTTTTCTACACCTTCATCGCCTTTCTATGCATCGGCCTGCCGATTGCCGTGCTGCCCGGGTATGTGCACGAACAGCTGGGCTTCAGCGCGGTGGTGGCCGGGTTGACCATCGGTTCACAGTACTTGGCGACCCTGCTCAGCCGTCCCATGGCCGGGCGGCTGTCGGACAGCGTCGGCACCAAGCGCGCCATCGTCTACGGGCTGTCGGGGATTGTGCTCAGCGGCGTGCTGACGCTGCTCTCGACCTTGCTGCAAAGCTATCCCTTGCCCAGCCTGTTGATTCTGATTGTTGGGCGCCTGCTGCTTGGCGTGGCCCAAGGGCTGATTGGCGTGGGCACCATCAGTTGGTGCATGGGCCAAGTGGGGGTGGAACACACGGCCCGCTCGATTTCCTGGAACGGCATCGCCTCGTACGGGGCCATCGCTATTGGCGCGCCGTTGGGGGTGGTGATGGTCAGTGAATTGGGTTTTGCCAGCCTGGGTATTGCATTGTCGTTGCTGGCCGGGGTGGCGCTGTTGATCATTCGCAACAAGCCGTCGGTGCCGGTCATTCGTGGCGAGCGCTTGCCTTTCTGGGCGGTGTTTGGGCGCATTGCGCCGTTCGGGGTGGGCCTGAGCCTCGCGTCGATCGGCTACGGCACGCTCACCACGTTCATCACACTGTTCTATATCAGTCGCGGCTGGACCGGCGCGGCCTGGTGCCTGACGGTGTTCGGTGTCTGCTTCATCCTCGCGCGGTTGCTGTTCATTTCCAGCATTGCCCGTTTCGGCGGCTTCAACTCGGCCATTGCCTGCATGAGCATCGAAACCCTCGGGTTGGTATTGCTATGGCTGGCGCCGACCACCGCGTTCGCCCTGGTCGGTGCTGGGCTGGCCGGTTTCGGGCTATCGTTGGTATACCCGGCGCTGGGGGTGGAGGCCATCAAGCAAGTGCCGAATACCAGCCGCGGCGCCGGCTTGAGCGCCTATGCGGTGTTCTTTGACCTGGCGCTGGCGATTGCCGGTCCGCTGATGGGGGCGGTGGCATTGAACCTGGGCTATTCGTCGATTTTCTTCTGCGCCGCCTTGTTGTCCGTCACTGGACTGGGCTTGACTCTGCTGCTGCGTCGCCGAGCTATGAACGCACCTTATTGATCGGCCGTCCTCATCCCCGCCCGGGTTGGCTTGCCCAAGGCCTCGCCGAAGAAGCGACTGGCCTCGGAAATCATGGTGCGGTGGATGTCCTTGCGGTCGACACCGTCGGCATCCGTGCAGAGCGCGGGCATCGCGGCGATCTGCTCATCGGTGCAGGGTGCGAGGAAGACAAAATGGCCTGCGCCGGCCAAGGTCTTGAAATCCGGTGCGGTGGGCAGCTTGCGGGCCAGAGCGGCAGCATTCTTGTCGAAAGCCACGATTTTGTCGCCATCGCCGCTGTACAGCAACACCGGCACATGGACATCGGCCAACGTATGACGACCGAATTTGAGGCTCAACGGTGCCATCAGCAGCAGCGCCCGGACCCTGGGGTCGGCCACGGGTTGCAGGTCATCGCGGTCGGCAATCAGTTCGCCCTGAGTGTTGCAGGCGTCACGATCGTCCGGCCGTTCCACGCAGTAGCGGCGCAGGCGATTGAGGTCCGGCGTCGCACCGGACAGGATCAGCGCGGTTTCACCACCGGCCGAATAGCCGATCACCCCGACCTGCCCGGCGCTGACGAACGGCGACAGTATCGGATCATTGAGCGTTGCGGTGATGGCTTCGGAAATCTGGATCGGCCGCCCGTACAGGTTGCTCAGGGTGCCGAGCCGGCTGTGATCCTGGGCATTGTCGCCGGGATGAATCACCGCCACCACGACAAACCCCTTGCGTGCCAGGGAGGTGGCCAGGTCATGCAGGGCCAACGGCGTGCCGGTATTGCCATGGGACAACATCAATAGCGGGAAGCGGCCGATGGCGATCTGGGCGTCCGGCGCGGCATCGATCTGGTAGCCACCCAGCAGGCTGGATTGTTCCCGGTCGGTGGACGGATAGAAGGCGATGGCGTGCATCGGTTGCTGATCCAGCGGATCGAGAAAACTCAGCTCATGGAAACCGGCGCTCCAATGCGGATGTGGGCCCGGTGCGGCCTGCACTGGACCGAGACTGGCAAACAAGCAAAGCAGCAGCGCCGCACCAAAACGTATCATCGAATCATCCACCTTCACCAGCGCACGGGAAGGCCCCGTCGCTCGCACGCTTGGCCGTGCATATCCTGCGCCAGAATCCTCGGCGCCGAATGCAGTAAAACCCTGCATCCCGACCATCCAATGACGACGAGAATACAGGGTTTTACGAAGGTTGCCCGAAGCGCTTGCTGCCTTTACGCAGGTTTTACGCAGCGGCGAACTGTTCGCCGATCTGCGCCTGGGCTTCGTTCATGCCCTTATTGCGCATGTCATCGCCCTTGGCCAGCCCTTCCGCACGGACGAATTCGATGTCGGTGATGCCCAGGAAACCGAACATCACCTTCAGGTATTCCTCGTGCCCCACGCTACTTGGCTGCCCGGCATGCAAACCACCGGCGGTGGAAACGATCACCAGCTTCTTGCCACCACACAGGCCTTCGAAGCCAGCTTCGGTGTAGCGAAACGTCTGGCTGGCCACGGCAATGCGGTCGATCCAAGCCTTGAGTTGGGTCGGAATGCTGAAGTTGTACATTGGCGCGGCGATGACCAGCGCATCCGCCGCCTGGAACTCTGCCATTGTCTCGGTGCTAAGGTCGGCTTCGTACTTGAGCGCAGCGTCACGCAATTCGGCGCTGGTACCGGCGGCAACCAGCGTCTGGGCGGAAAAATGGCTGATGGCGTCGGCGGCCAGGTCACGGTAAGTAACGGTGATGCCTGGCTCGGCAACTTTCCAGGCTTCAACCACTTGACGGCTCAATTGGCGGGAAGCGGAGTTGTCACCGAGGATGCTCGAATCGATGTGCAGTAGTTTCATATCAATGCTCTCCAAATGAGGACCGCAACCGGGCGATCAATTGGCGACCATCCTACATATGAGACCAATGATCGATAAGTCAGCATAAATGCGATAGTTTGTCCCATTGACAGGACAATCGAGTTCAACATGCAAGACCTCAATGACTTGTATTACTTCGCCAAAGTCGTCGAAGCCGGCGGTTTCGCGGCGGCTGGGCGCGCGCTGGGCATTCCCAAGTCGCGGTTGTCGCGGCGTATCGCCGAGCTGGAAGAACGCCTCGGCGCCCGGTTGCTCCAGCGCACCACCCGCCAATTGAAATTGACCGCGGTCGGCGAACGTTATCTGCGCCATTGCCAGGCCATGTTGCTGGAGGCCGAGATGGCCGACGAGGCAGTGGCGAGCATGTCCAGCGAACCCCGCGGCCGACTGCGGGTGTCGAGTCCGGTGGGCTTGGCCCACCAGTTCCTGCCGGCGATAATCGAAACCTTCCTGGTGAAATACCCTTTGGTGCAACTGGATATGACCCTGCTCAACCGGCGGGTGGACTTGATCGGCGAAGGCATCGATGTGGCGTTGCGCGTGCGCGATCTGGGGGACGAGGATCCCTTGCTGATGACCCGGCGCCTGCGCCAGGCGCGACTGATGATGGTTGCCAGCCCGGCCTTTGTCGCAGGACGGCGGATCGAAACCCCGGACGATCTCAAGCAACTGCCGGTGCTGGGGGCATTGGAAGCCGATCGCCAGGTGCACCTGCGCCTGGTCAGTGCCGATGGGCAGCGGGTGGAACTGAGCCTGGAAGCCCGCCTGGGCATCGACGACTTCATTGTGCGCCGGGCCTGCACCCTCGCCGGCCTGGGCTTCACCTTATTGCCGAGCATGTATTGCGAGCAGGAATTGCAGGACGGCACACTGGTGGAACTCTTGCCTGGATGGTCATCGCCCGATGGCTGGCTCCAGGCGGTCTACCCGCATCGGCGTGGCGTGCTGCCAGCGGTGCGTGCATGGATCGATCATTTGGTGGAAGCCTTCGAGGGCTGTGGAGATAGAACGATATGAGGTTGAGCGAAGAGGATGTCGCGCAGTTTTGCCTGGGCCTGCCCGGCGCCAGGGAGGACTACAAATGGGGCGGCGTGCGGGTGTTTTCCATTGCCGGGAACAAGATGTTCGCCCTGCAGGGCCTGCGAGGCGACTCGCTGGCGTTCAAGGTCGACAAGGATCTGTTCCTGGGCCATTGCGACCGACCGGGCATTCACCCCGCGCCTTACCTGGCGCGGGCCCAGTGGGTCATCATGCAAGTGCCCTACCCGCTGGGGGTCGAAGAGTTGCGTGGCCTGCTGCAACGCTCACACCAATTGGTGGCCAGCAAATTGCCCAAGCGCACCCAGGTGGGCTTGTTGCTCTAGTCATTAGAACAAATAGCTGCCCAGGAACAACTGGTCGATCCAGAACACCTGGTGCAACAGCACGATGAACCAGAACACGACCTGAAACGACACTTTGCGAGTCTTGTGGCGAAACAGCTGCTGGGCCAGCAAGGCTCCGGGCCAACCGCCGGCCAGCTCCACCGCATGCAGCACATTCTCCGGGGTGCGCCAGGTGTCGGCGCGCGCCTTGCGCTTGTCGCTCCAGTACAGCAGGAATGCCACCACGCTGACGCCGCCATAAGCCACCATCGGCACCCACGACACCGCCCGCAGCCCCAACAGGAGCGAACCGAACAACGGCAAGGCACAGAGCAGCGCAAACACCATCAGTTTGAGCCGCAGGTGCTGCACGGTGCCTTCAGCATTGCGCCCGGCGTGTTTGCGGCTGCGTGATTGGTTCATGGCTTGGCAGCGGTCCAGTCCACCCAGCCGAACTGCCAGGTTGCCAGGATCAACAGGCCGAAGGCGATTCGATACCAGGCGAACACGGCGTAGCTGTGGCTGGCGATGAATCGCAGCAGGCCCTTGACCGCAATCATGGCGAAAATGAACGCGGTGACGAAGCCAATGGCGAACACCGGGAAATCCGCCGGGACGAACAGTTCACGGTATTTGTAGCCCGAGTAGACCGCCGCGCCAACCATAGTCGGCATTGCCAGGAAGAACGAAAACTCGGTAGCGGTTTTACGCGACAGCCCGAACAGCAGGCCACCAATGATGGTCGCGCCGGAACGGGAGGTGCCTGGGATCATCGCAATGCATTGGGCCAGGCCGACCTTCAGGGCATCTTTCCAGGAGATCTCGTCCACCGTTGCGGCGTGCACCTGGTGCTGGCGCTTCTCGGCCCAGAGCATCACCAGGCCGCCCACCACCAACGCGGTGGCCACCGTGACCGGGTTGAACAGGTAGTGGTGGATCCAGTCGGCGAACAGCACGCCCAAGACCACGGCGGGCAGGAAGGCGATCAGCAGGTTGGCGGTAAAGCGGCGGGCGCTGGGCTGCGTCGGCAGGCCCAGCACCACGTCAAAGATCTTGCGGCGAAACTCCCAGACCACCGCCAGGATCGCGCCGAGCTGGATGATAATGTTGAACGCCATCGCACGCTCACCGCCGAACTCGAGCAGGTCAGCGACAATGATCTGGTGTCCCGTGCTGGAAATCGGCAGAAACTCCGTCAAGCCTTCTACTACGCCAAGAATCAGTGCCGAAAAGGCGGTCCACAAATCCATTCATCCCCCAAAAAAGACGCTGTTCATGCAGGTCTTATCAATATTCAAGTGTCATGCAGGTCCCCCGCAGCGGGTGCACGATAACCGCGACCTTTCAAAAAAAACCAATGAAAAATGAGAACCGGCTCAGGTTTTGCGCTGCGGGGCCGAAATCCTATCAGACGAGCCCTGATAACGCTGCCGCGTTGTGACTCAGGTCAATGACCGATAGCGGCCGGGCGCTACAGTGCCGGCCGTCGATATGACAAGAATAAAAAAACCGGAGTGACAGCGTATGAATAGCTTGCGCAGTGTGTCGATCAGCCGACGCTTGTGGCTCATCCTGGTCGTGGCCATCGTGATGTTGTTCACGCTCGGCGCCTTGATGCTTAAACAGATCCACAGCGACCTCTACCAAGCCAAGGTGCAGAAAACCCAGCATGTGGTACAGACCGCCAGCGGCGTGCTGACTTACTACCAAGGCCTGGAAGCTGCCGGGACCCTCACCCGTGACGCCGCGCAAAAGCAGGCCCTCAGCGCCGTACGTGGCCTGCGCTATAACCAGGCTGATTATTTCTGGATCAACGACCTGACGCCGGTCATGATCATGCACCCGACCAACCCGAAGCTTGAAGGCCAGAATCTCTCGGCCATCCGTGACCCGAACGGCTATGCGCTGTTCAACGAGATGGTTGCCATCGCCAAGTCCAAGGGCGCCGGCATGATCAATTACCTCTGGCCGAAACCGGGCGCCGAGGCCCCGGTGGGCAAGACCTCCTACGTCCAACTGTTCGAGCCCTGGGGCTGGATCATCGGCTCAGGCGTGTACGTGGATGACGTCCAGGCCGAGTTTCAATCCCAGGTGATCAAGGCCTCGGTGGTTGGACTGGTCATCACCCTGCTCATGGGCCTGCTGTTGACCCTGATCGTGCGCAGCATCGTCGGCCCGTTGCAGGAAACGGTCAACGCCATGGCCAACATCGCCAGCGGCGAGAGTGACCTGACCCGCACCCTCGACACCCACGGCCAGGACGAAGTCACTCAACTGGCGCGGCATTTCAACGCCTTTACCGCCAAGTTGCGGCAAGTGGTGACCCAACTGCAAGCTTCGGCCAGTGCGCTGGGGCAATCCTCCAGTGAATTGGGCAACGACGCGGCGCAGGCCCAGGAACGCAGCCAGCAGCAGTCGCAACAAATGGAGCTGGTGGCGACCGCGATCAATGAAGTGACCTATGGCGTGCAGGACGTGGCCAAGAACGCCGAGCACGCGGCCAATGAGATGCGCGACGCCGAATCCCAGGCCCAGCAAGGCCAGGTCAACATCGATGGCAGCTTGCAGCAGATCGACCGCCTGTCCCAGACCATCGACCAGGCGGTGGAAGTGATCCGCACCCTGGCGAGTGAAAGCACCCAGATTGGCAGCGTGCTGGAGGTAATTCGCTCCATTGCCGAGCAGACCAACCTGCTGGCCCTCAACGCCGCGATCGAAGCCGCCCGCGCCGGCGAACAGGGCCGGGGCTTCGCGGTGGTCGCCGATGAAGTGCGGTTGCTGGCCCAGCGTACTCAGAAGTCCACTGCAGAGATCCAGGCGATGATCGAGCGCCTGCAAACCCATTCCGAAGCCGCCGTGAAAGTCATCGGCGACAGCAGCCGTGCTTCGCAACTGACCATCGAACAGGCCGGCCTGGCCGGTGCCAGCCTCAACGCCATCGGCCAGGCCCTGCGCAATCTCAACAACCTGAACGCCTCCATCGCCAGCGCCACGTTGCAACAAGCCCATGTGGTGGAAGACATCAACCAGAACGTCACCCAGGCCGCCGGCCTGTCCCACAGCACGGCCATGGCCGCCGAACAATCCAGCCAGGCAAGCACCCGCCTCAAGGCATTGAGTGAACAGTTGAACGGGTTGCTCACGCAGTTCCGGGTCTAAAGATCGGTAGCCCCCCTGTGGGAGCGGGCTTTGGATTAGATCGTTCCCACGCTCCGCGTGGGAATGCATCCAGTGACGCTCTGCGTCACCTCCAGAAGCGGAACGTGGAGCGTCCCTGGCGACATTTCCACGCAGGAGCGTGGGAACGAACGTAATCCCTTGCTCGCGATAGCGACGGCACATTCAACATTGGTATTGGAGCTGCCCACGCCATAGCGTTTACAATCGCCGCCCTCTTCTATTCCCCAAGGAACCGCCATGTCCGGGCTTGAACTGTTTGCCGCAGCCCTCGGCGTGATCGCTGTCTGGTTGACCGTCAAGCAGAACCCCTGGTGCTGGCCGATAGGCCTGGTCATGGTGTTGCTGTACAGCTGGATTTTTTTCGAGGTGAAGTTGTACTCGGACATGCTGCTGCAGGTTGTCTACGCAGTGCTGCAACTCTACGGTTGGTGGCAATGGACCCGTGCCGGGCACAATCATGATGGACGCCAGGTCAGCAGTCTCGGTGGGGCGTCAGTGCTGTCCGGCCTGGCTATCGGTGCGGCAGGCAGCCTGCTGTTGGGCGCCGCCATGGCCCACTGGACCGATGCCGCCCAGCCCTGGCTCGATGCCGCGCTCACCGGTTTCAGCCTCGTGGCCCAGTGGTGGATGGCGCAGAAACGCGTGCAATGCTGGCCGCTGTGGATTGCCCTGGACGTGATCTTCGTCGGCCTGTTCATCTACAAAGGCTTGCACCTGACTGCCGCGCTCTATGCCCTGTTCACCCTGTTGGCCGTGCAAGGCTGGCGGGAATGGCGCGCCGACCCGGCCCTACGCGCATGAAGGTGGTGGTGCTGACCGGCCCGGAATCCAGCGGCAAGAGTTGGCTGGCGGCGCAATTGCAGGAACATTTTGGTGGCGTGCGGGTGGATGAGTACGTACGCCATTTCATGGAGCAGACCCAACGCGACACCTGCCTGGCGGACATCACCGACATCGCCTCCGGCCAATTGGCCTGGGAAGATGAGGCGCGTGCCCGCCGGCCGGCGCTGTTGATCCTCGACACGCACCTGCTGAGCAACATCCTCTGGAGCCAGACCCTGTTCGGCGACTGCCCGGACTGGCTCGAGCCGGCCCTGCTGGCCCGCCATTATGACCTGCACTTGTTGCTGAGCCCCGAGCAAGTCGAATGGACCGGCGACGGTTTGCGCTGCCAACCCGAACTGGCAGAACGCATGGATTTCTTCGAAGCGATCGAGCGTTGGCTGGTTCGGCATCAACGGCATTTCCAAGTGATTGAAGGCGATTGGACGCAACGTCGGGACCAGGTGTTCGCCGCCGTGACCCGACTGCTCGACATCTGACGTATCGCGAGGGGTGTGTTGCGTTCTTGAAACACCTGGCCCCCCTCAAACCCTGCCCCAGCGCCCTTTCACACAATTGTCATCCTCACTGTTAGTTTCTTGAAACACTCCCCTCCCACAGCCTGGATCCATAGCCAAACGATAGCGCACGGCCATTAACCGCCACAGGGTTGTCTCACGGATGAAACAGATTCGACCGGCGGGTCATACAAAAAAACTCTAACCCTTTGAACTACAAGTCATTTCAAAACACGGCACAACACATGCTCTCCCACTTCGCAACGCTGACAAGGGCCAGCCCACCGAAGAAGGAATCGATGCCGTGGGGACTTTCAAGAAAAGTTTGACGTGCCTGCTGTTAACCGGCTGCGCCGCCAGCGCAACGCTCAGTCTGCCGGCGCAGGCCGAGGGCAACGGCGTCATTGTGCTCAACCGCGACGTGCAGCCCATCGCAATTGGTCGCAACGGTGGCAAAGACCCCTATCCAACCACCGTCAATGCCAACCCCTCCGAACGAATCAACCAGGCGACCGCCAGCACCGAACTGAGTGACGGCGAATTTGCCAGCGTGGCCAGCGGCTCGTCGATCCGCAACACCGTCAACCCGAATACTGGCGTGCAAGGTCTGAACGTCGTGACCAATCCCAACGGCATGCCGGGCATGAATGCCGGTCACGGTGGCGGTAGCGGCGGCGCGATCTCCGGCACCATCAACCGCTCGCTGAGTTCCGGCCTGGCCCCGCTGGGTCGGCTGGCGGGAGGTCAGTGATATGAAGCCCGTGCTGTTTCTGCTCGCCCTGTTCATGCTTTCCCTGCTCAGTTCTTTCACCGTATTTGCCGATCCAGGTGTTGCGGTGGTCAGTAATGCCAACCTGCAGGATTCCGGCAGCCATTACACCGGCAACTTCAACGTCAACCAAGCCGCCGGCGACCAGATCCAGCAAACCAACACCCGGGCCATCGCCATTGGCAGCCACGCCCAGGCCAGCACCCGCGTGCAGCAACGCGTCGACACGCCGGCCGACCCTTCCATGACCGCCACCGCCCGTATCGGCGGCCACTCCTTCACCAACGGCAACGGTGTGCTGGGCGTCAACCAGTCCGCCGGGGCCAACAACCAGATGGCCAATGTCATGCGGGTGGGCATCAGTGCCCATCCGCAGAGCATTGACGACAGCGCCCTGTCTCAACAGAACGTGGCGTTGCTACCGAACTCAGGAGCAACTGGCGCCCCAACCGGCAGTCGCCAGGTCGTTACCAGCGACCAGGCCTTCACCGGCAGCCGAGGGGTAATCCAGGTGAACCAGAGCGCAGGGGTGGGAAACCGCATGGCTAACACCCTGAGCATCCGAGTCGCGGATTGACCCGGAGGCTACATAAGAAAGTACTGACACTTAACCAACGACACGCAAGGAGAAACACCATGAAACCTACAATGGCACTCAAACCATTGGTTTTCGCTCTCGCCGCGGTCATGACAATGGCGGCACAGGCTGGAGGAAACGACAACAATAATGGCCATGGCAATGGTCACGGTCACGGCAATGGCCATCAGCAAGGGCCGACGCTGGATCAATTGCTCTCCATCAATGCCGGCGCTGGGGCTACGGTGCTGGATGAGCAGAACAGCGACGGTAACGTGGTGACCAACCAGGCCACCAGAAACACCGCTGAAGCCACTGACTCGCTCAATGGCAGCAACGGCAATATGGGCGCCAACATTGCCGGCGGCGACGGCAACCAGCAGGACAACGCCGCCGCCCTGGCCACCGCCGACGAAAGCTTTATCTTCGGCTCGGCTGTCGCCGCCTCCAGCGCCACGCAGGTCAATAACAACAACTACGTCAAGAACAACTCGACGCAAAACAACGCCTCGCTCACCAATGCAGGCAACAGTGGCTCCGGCAACATCGGCATCAACGTGACCGCCGGGAACTTCAACCAACAGAAAAACAACCTGGCCATCGCTGTATCCGGGGGCCGTGTCGCACAGGCCTCTGCCGCGGCTGACCAGTCCTCCACCGGCCTAGTGGTCGACAACAAAGGCGTGCGGACCTACAAGACCGACACCCTCACCAGCACCTACAGCGCCTCCGGCACGTTCAAGGCCAAAGGTACCGGTACCGCCGAAGACAACGATCACGGCGGCTGGGACAACAGAGGCGGCGGCTATGGCGGCGGTCACGATGACGACAAGTTCAAGTTCTCCGCCGTGGGGACCTTCGAGCTGGCCGGCAGCAACACCCAGCAGGTGCTGACCCGTGACGGTTGGAAAAACCCTGTGATCAACAACGCCACCATGACCAACTCCATGAACGGCTTCTCCGGTAACGGCGGCGCCAACGTGTCGGCAGGCGTGGGCAACCAGCAGAGCAACTCGCTGTCCATCGCTGCCGGCTGCAAAGCCTGCATGTAAGCGCGCATGAAACGAAGCCCCGGCAACGGTAATGCTGTCCACTCAGGACGTGAGTGATTCTTGTGGCGAGGGAGCTTGCTCCCGCTGGGCTGCGAAGCAGACCCACTGGTTATGAGTGCTTCGCACTCAAGCGGGAGCAAGCTCCCTCGCCACGGACTCAGTTCAACGCTTTGAAATGAACGACATGACACGCAAAGGGGCTTTTTTTCCCTGGATGTTCATTAGGCGTATTGATCATGCGTGTCACTGCCGTTTCCCTGCTGCTCTGCCTGGCCTGCGTGGCCGAAGCAGCGCAGATGCCGGTCGCCGCCCTGCCTGGCGGCATGCTGGTCTACAAACCGGTGCAAAGCATACGCGAACGCAAATTCAGCGACATCGTCGAGCAGAAAACCGATTTCAGTTGCGGCGCCGCCGCGCTGGCCACGGTGCTGCGCCAGGCCTACTGGCTTGACGTCGATGAAGAGCACGTCATCAAAGGCATGCTGGTCAATGCCGACCAGAACCTGGTTCGCACCCAAGGGTTTTCCATGCTGGACATGAAGCGCTACGTGGAAACCATCGGCATGCGCGCCCGAGGCTACCGGATACCGCCTGAGAAACTCGAAGCGGTGACGATCCCGGTGGTGGTCCTGATGGAGATACGCGGCTACAAGCACTTCGTGGTGTTGCAGCGGGCCGACAAGCAATGGGTCTACATCGGCGACCCGGTGCTGGGGCACAAGCGCTACGCCCACGATGAGTTCGTCAAAGGCTGGAACGGCATCGTCTTTGCGATCGTCGGCCCGGGCTATGACAAGACCAATGCACTACGCAGCCCTCCTCAACCCCTGACAGCCCGTAACAAGCTGGACGGTTTCAACCCGGTCAGGGATGCGGAACTGATGGACTTCGGTTTCATACAGAGCGACTTTTTCTAATCGCCGATTACTGCCAACAATAAGTACAAAAAGGAGCAGGACGCTCCGGGAGCAGCACATGAAAACCTCACACTGGCTGTCGCTGGCCTGCCTGCTCGCGACTGCCTCGGGCTTTGCCCATGCCGGCTTCAAACCCATCGAAGTCAAGGACCAGGAGCTTGCCGAGCTGCGCGGTCGTTATGTCATGCCTGGCCGAGTCATCAGCTTCGGCATCGTCATGAGCAGTACCTGGCGCAACGCCAGCGGCGACTTGATCGGCGCCACCAGCACCATGCAGATCCAGGCCGCCACCGTCAAACCCGAATTCTACGTCTCGACCATCAAGCAGACCGGTAACGGCAGCGCTCCGGAACAGGGCAGCGGCAACATTACCGGTGGTGCTGGCCTTGGCACGAGCCAGGGCGTGACCCAGAGCGTGCGTGCCGCCGGCGACGGCAACACGGCCTACAACAACGTCAACATCAATGTGAAAGAGAGCAACCAGGCGCCTGCGCTCGTCCCCTCCCAAGGCCAACTGCTGACCAAGGGCCAGACCATCAGCGGCAGCAACGCCGCCGGCAGCGTCGCGGTCACCGCCACCGGCAATGGCGTGCAAATGGCGATCCAGGCCAGCCACAACCAGGGTGGCACCCTGCAGCAAGTGGCCCAGGGCGGCTTGCTGCAAAACACTCGCCTGCTGGGCAATAGCAACTTGGTCAACAACATGACGCAGCTCAACGTGGTGCTGAACAACAACGGCCCCAGTGCCGGGGCATTGGACTGCAATCTGACCCAACTGCGCGGCCTCCGTAACCTCGGTTATTGAACTACGCTGTTTTCCGATCATTGGGCAAATAGGGACGGCATATTTCATGTATCGATCCGTATCGTTGCGCGCTGTGATGTGTTTAAGCACGTTGTTCCCGGCGGCCGTGTTGCACGCGGCCCCGGATGCAGACATCGAGGCGCTGAAACAGGAACTTCTTGAGCTCAAGCAACGATACGAGGTCCAGCAGAAAGCCCTGGCGGTGCTCGAACAGCGGGTTCGCCAGGTGGAGGATCAACCCGCCACGCCACAGCCCAAGCGCCTGGCCAAATCCCCGGCCGACATGAAAGGCAACCAGACCGTGGCCGGCGGCGCGACAACGACCGGCGGCAGCGGCTATGGGCAATCCCTGGCCGATGATTCCCAACCGGCCCAGAGTGTCTCCAACCTCTATGACGAGGCCAGCGGCTTCTTTGGCGGCGGCAAGTTCAGTTTCGAGACCGGCGTGACCTATTCACGCTACGACACGCGGCAACTGATCCTCAACGGCTTCCTGGCCCTGGATTCGATTTTCCTGGGCAACATCAACCTCGACCGGATCAAGGCCGACACCTGGACGCTGGACCTCACCGGCCGCTATAACTTCGATAATCGCTGGCAGTTCGACCTCAACGTGCCGGTGGTCTATCGCGAATCCACGTATCAGTCAGGCGGCGCGAACAACGGCGCGGCCGGGGTCACCAGCGAAGAAACCGTGACCCGCGACCCGACCATCGGCGACGTCAACTTCGGCATCGCCTACAAGTTCATGGATGAGTCGATCAACGCTCCGGACGCGGTGGTCACCCTGCGGGTCAAGGCCCCCACCGGCAAGGACCCGTTTGGCATCAAGCTGCGTCAATCCCAGGCCAACACCAACCTGTTCGTGCCTGACGACCTGCCCACCGGCAACGGCGTGTGGTCGATCACGCCCGGGCTTTCGCTGGTCAAGACCTTCGATCCGGCGGTGCTGTTCGGCACCCTCTCCTACACCCATAACTTCGAAGAATCGTTCGATGACATCAGTTCCACAGTCAACCAGAAGGTCCCAGGCAAGGTGCGGATCGGCGACAGCTTCCAGCTCGGCGCGGGCATCGCCTTTGCCTTGAACGAGAAGATGAGCATGTCGTTCTCGGTCTCTGACCTGATCCAAAAGAAAAGCAAGCTCAAACAGGACGGTGGCGACTGGGAGTCGGTGACCTCCAGCGACGCCAACGCCGGCTACTTCAACATCGGCATGACCGTCGCCGCGTCCGACAACCTGACCATCGTACCCAACCTGTCCATCGGGCTGACCGACGACGCACCAGATTTCACCTTTAGCCTGAAATTCCCGTACTACTTCTAATACCCTCAGGGATATGTGACGGGCACATATCCCAAGGGCAATGCCCCCCCCTGTGGGAGCGAGCTTGAGTCAGCGGATCTGATGCTTGTGCAGCAGGCGATAGAATGTCGGCCGGGACACGCCCAACACTCTGGCGGCCACGCTCAGGTTGTCGCTGTGACGGTTGAGCACATCGCTCAAGGCCTGGCGCTCGGCGCGGGTCTTGTAGTCCTCCAGCGTACCCATCGGCGCCGCGACGCCCTGGTGGCTGGCCAGGCCGAGGTCCCGGGCTTCGATTTGACGCCCTTCGGCCAACACCAGACCGCGACGGACGCGGTTGGCCAGCTCGCGCACATTGCCGGGCCAGTCATGCATGCCCATCGCCACCAGCGCGTCGTCGCTGAAACTGCGAGGACGGCGACCGGTTTCCTGGCTGTAGAAATGGGAAAAGTGGCTGGCCAGCATCGCCAGGTCACCATGACGCTCGCGCAGCGGCGCCATCACCACTTGCAACACGTTCAAGCGGTAATACAGGTCCTCGCGAAACCGCTTGTGCTCGATGGCCGCCTCAAGGTCCACATGGGTGGCCGCCAAGACCCGCACATCGACCGCGATCGGCTGGCTGCCACCGACCCGCTCAATGTGTTTTTCCTGCAGGAAACGCAGCAGATTGGCCTGTAGCTCCAACGGCAGGTCGCCGATTTCATCGAGAAACAACGTCCCGCCGTGGGCCGCCTCGATCCGCCCGATCTTGCGTTGGTGAGCCCCGGTGAACGCGCCCTTCTCATGCCCGAACAACTCGGACTGGATCAGGTGCTCGGGGATGGCACCGCAGTTGATGGCGATGAACGGCTTGTTGCGCCGGTGAGACTGACAATGCAGGGTACGCGCCACCAGTTCCTTGCCGGTACCGCTCTCCCCCCGAATCAAGACCGGCGACTCGGCGGGCGCCAGCTTGCTCAACAATTTGCGCAGCTCGCGAATCGGCTTGCTGTCGCCCAGCAGTTGATGTTCGGGTTGATCAATGTGGATCGAGCCCTGCCCCCGCAAGCGCGCCATGCCAAACGCCCGGCCCAGTGTCACCTGGACCCTGGACACGTCGAAGGGCAAGGTATGGAAGTCGAAAAACCATTCGCAGACGAAATCACCGACGTTTTTCAGGCGCAACACTTCCTGATTGAGCACGGCGATCCATTCGGTGCCGCTACGGCTGATCAACTCCTTGACCGCTTCCGGGCGCTCCAGATGAAAAGGCTGCAACCGCAAAAGGCCGACGTCGCACGTCCGATCGCTGGCGTGTTCGAGGGAGCAACTGTCCACATCCCAGCCAATGGTGCGCAGACCTGGCAACAGGCGATGACAATCATCGCAGGGATCAACCACGAGCAGACGACGTGACGTACTGGCTTCGATCATGACTGATCCTTGGCGTCAAAATAAGGAAATATGATTAGAAACAGTCGTTTGGCAAACCTGCATGTAACAGTAGCAAGAAGTTGACGCCCCCTTGTATCAATTGATTATCGAGGTCGCTTCAAACTGGTTATAAGCAGGCGGTTGGTTAGTTATCTCAAGTCTGTTTGTTTCAGGGTGCTTTCAAACAAAAGCCCAAAAGCCTGGTCTGAAAGAAAATCGAAATTTATTTAAATAATGTGTGACCCGCCTGCGGGTTCGGGACATCAGTACAAGTAACCAGCCGCACGGTACGCCCAACCGACGGCACATCATTTGTTTGGGCACACTTAAGAGAAAACGCCATGAACGCCCCGCTCCGTATCAACGAAGCTCTTTTGATTGCCGACCGCGCATTCCGTCCTTTCCAATGCGTGGCCTGGGCTCCACAAGACGGTAACGGTGAACTTAGCCTGACCGTCATCGACCGCACCAATACCCATATTGGCCGCACCCAAATTCCAAGCAGCGCCTATACCGACCCGGTCCAACTGGCCGATCTGTTGAAACAGGCCCGTGCCGAACTGAGCCAGGAAGGCTATACATTGCAATCCTGGTCGATGCCTGAATAACCACCGGTAAAGCCTGTTATCCATTGCAGGCTTGGCTCTGGGTTGTAAAGCCATCGTTATGGCACGAATTGCCGCTGTATCCGTAGAACATGACAGTTGTGCATTGTCACATTCAGGGATTGAATGTTGCCCTCATGCAGTCGTCGCCCTTTCGGGCTGCTCGACACGCAAGGAGAGGCAGGCATGCTCGATCAGTTCGCGTTTGTGTCCCCCAGGGCCATGGCCCACGCCGGACAACTCGACCCAGGCTTTGCCACCAACGGCAAAGCCTGGGTTCATTTCGAAGACAGTACCTCGAGCCTGACCACCGGATTGACGCTCGATCATGCCGGACAAATCCTGGTGGCAGCCAGGATCGAGACGGCCCACGGCAGTCGGTTCGGGCTGGCTCGACTCAGCCACGACGGTGAGATTGACCCGGACTTCGGCACCCGCGGCTACGTGATCGGCGCGTTTGAACACGGTTTCGAAGCGACGGCGGGTAAGGTGATCGTGTTGCCCAATGGGCATATCCTGCTGTCCGGCCTGCACTATGAAAGCAACGACCACACCCTTCCCGCCCTGGCGCTGTTCGACCAGCAAGGTTGCGCCGTTCAAAGCTTCGGCAATGCCGGCCGGCACATCATCAGGCTTTGCGGCAATCTCTCCCAAGGGCTGCGCGACCCCTGGCTCCCCCCCGGCGTGCCGGGACTTGAGGCTTGCGACATGCAAGTGCAGGCCGATGGCCGGATCCTTGTGCTCGCCAATCACCACTATCAACTCTCCGACCATGTCGGCGTACTGATCCGGCTCTTGCCCGATGGGGCATTGGATTCCTCGTTCAACGGTCGCGGTTTCGTGATGGTCCGACGCTTGTTGAAAAATACCTGGCTCGGCTGCCTGGTGCTCCAGGCTGACGGCCATATTGTCGTCGGCGGCGCCATCGACTTGCCCCAGCATGGCCTGATTGCCCGTTATGACAGCAGCGGCCAACTCGATGACAGCTTTGGCGAGAACGGCTTCCTGTCCATCCTGGCCCAGGGGCACAGCGTGATGGTCAGCCAAATCGTTCAGGATGCGGCCGGTGATCTGCAGGTGTTCGGCAGCAGCCGTGATCCGATGCATAGCCTGTCCCTGAAAGTGCGCCCCGACGGCAAGCCGGATCGTCATTGCAACCAGGGTCAGTGCCAACTCATGGCGATCGGGCGCACTGCCAGTCAGTGGACCGCCGCCCAGCTTCAAGCGGACGGAAAACTGGTGACCGCCGGCGCCACGATCGGCGGTATCGAGGCCGACTTCGTACTTGCCCGACATCTGCCGGATGCCAGCCTCGACCCGGATTTCGGCCAGGGCAAGGGCTGGGTTCGCACTCGGCTCGGCTACAGCCTGGACACCGCCACTTCCCTGGCTATGCAAGCTGATGGAAGAATTCTGGTAGGCGGCTATTCGCTCCAGGGGCATTATCGAGCGGTGGTTGCGCGGTATTGGGCCTGAGCAGGATTGTCGCGAGTGGACGGTATTTATTCTTACTCTTGATATTCCTTATTTCTTACGGCAAGTTGCGCGCTTCTAAATAAAAGGAGCAGCCAATGTCCGGTTCGATGGCTCAAGCTTTCGCGCATAACTTTCTGGGGCATTCCCCACGCTGGTACAAGGCGTGCGTCATCACGTTCCTGATCCTCAATGCCGTGGTGCTGTGGACCCTGGGCCCGGTCGTTGCCGGTTGGATGCTGGTGGTGGAATTCATCTTCACCCTCGCCATGGCCCTTAAATGCTATCCGCTGATGCCTGGCGGCCTTTTGCTGGTCGAAGCGCTGGTGATGGGCATGACCACGCCCAAGGCGCTATATGATGAGCTGCTGCACAACTTTCCGGTCATCCTGCTGCTGATGTTCATGGTGGCCGGGATCTACTTCATGAAGGATCTGCTGCTGTTCCTGTTCTCGCGCCTGCTTTTGGGTGTGCGCTCCAAGGCGCTGCTGTCCTTGATGTTCTGTTTTCTCTCGGCGTTCCTGTCTGCGTTCCTTGACGCATTGACCGTCACCGCGGTGATCATCAGCGCCGCCGTGGGCTTCTATGCGGTGTATCACCGTGTGGCGTCGGGCAACGATCCGCGCCAGGACAGCAATGTCGATGAAGACCATGATCTGCCGTCGAGCCATCATGAAGATCTCAATCAGTTTCGGGCGTTTCTACGCAGCCTGCTCATGCATGGTGCCGTCGGCACGGCGCTGGGCGGCGTCTGCACCCTGGTAGGCGAACCGCAGAACCTGCTGATCGGCCATGAAATGGACTGGCATTTTGTCGATTTTTTCCTGAAAGTCGCGCCAGTGTCGCTGCCGGTGCTGGTGGCCGGGCTGGTGACCTGCGTAGCCTTGGAAAAACTGCGCTGGTTCGGTTATGGCACGCTGCTACCGGACAACGTACGCACCGTGCTGGCCGATTATGCCGAGCAGGACAATCGTGAACGCACCGCACGGCAACGCGCCGCCCTGATCGTCCAGGGTATTGCCGCGCTAATCCTGATCGTGGGCCTGGCCCTGCACATTGCCGAAGTCGGCCTGATCGGCCTGATGGTCATCGTGTTGATTACCGCCTTCACCGGCATCACCGACGAGCACAGGCTTGGCAATGCGTTCAAGGACGCCATGCCGTTCACCGCGCTGCTGGTGGTGTTCTTTGCAGTGGTGGCGGTCATTCATGACCAGCAGTTGTTCACGCCGCTGATCCAGTGGGTCCTGGCCCTGCCCGCCGACCAGCAGCCCGGCATGCTGTTCATTGCCAATGGCCTGCTGTCGGCGATCAGCGACAACGTGTTCGTGGCAACCATCTACATTACTGAGGTCAAACAGGCCTTCGTATCCGGCCACATGAGCCGCGAACAGTTCGAGACCCTGGCGGTGGCCATCAACACCGGCACCAACCTGCCGAGCGTCGCCACACCCAACGGCCAGGCGGCATTCCTGTTCCTGCTGACCTCGGCGATCGCCCCGCTGATTCGCCTGTCCTATGGCCGGATGGTCTGGATGGCACTGCCCTACACCGTGGTGATGGGTGGCTTGGGCTGGTATGCGGTGACTTACTGGCTGTAGAAGTATTGCTGAGCAGAAGGAAAACCTGTGGCGAGGGAGCTTGCTCCCGCTGGGCTGCGCAGCAGCCCCAAGAAAGCATTGACACTGCGGTGTGTCAGGCATGTACAGGGGGGCGCTTCGCGCCCCAGCGGGAGCAAGCTCCCTCGCCACAAAGGGCCAAAGCTTATCGCGGCAAGATGTAGCGTTCGATCGCCAGGGCCGCGCCGTCTTCGGTAACGGCTGCAGTGATGACATCGGCCTGACGCCTGATCGCCTCCTCCGCCTGCCCCATGGCAATCGACAAGCCCGCGCGATGGAACATCGCCGGGTCGTTGCCACCGTCGCCCATGGCCGCTGTCTGCTCCAGTGGCACATCCAGGAACTTCGCCAGGGTCAAGAGTGCTTCGCCCTTGTTGGCCTGCATCGCCGTCACGTCCAGGTAGATCGGTTGCGAACGCGACACCTGGGCCTGGCCCTTGAGCAGCGGGTGCAAGCGAGCCTCCAGCTCAACCAGCAGATCCGTATTGGCGCTGGTGGCGACGATCTTGTCGATCCGCTCCAGGTAGGGTTCGAAGCTGTCGACCTGCACCGGCGGATAACCCAGGCCACGGGTTTCCACCGGCACCATCGGACCGTTGGCGTCACGCACCAGCCAGTCGCCGTCGGCGAATACCCAGACCTCGATACCGGGTTGATCGGCGTACAACGCCAGCGTGGTCAGCGCGGCCTCAGGCGGCAGGTAATGCACGGCGAGGAAACTGCCGTCCGGATGCACCAGCGTACCGCCATTGAATGCCGCCGTGGGCAGGTCGACGCCGAACGCCTCGATGAACTGCAACATCGCCCGCGGCGGCCGCCCGGTGGCGAGGCTGAACAGCACGCCAGCTTCACGCAATGAACGAACGGCTTCGATGGTGCGCTGGTTGAGGCTATGGTCGGGCAGCAACAACGTGCCGTCCATGTCACTGAGCAAAAAGCGGATGGGATGCATCAACTGATCACTCATCCGAGGCCATGCCAGACGCGGCTGTCGCGAGTAAGCAATTCATCGGCGGCCGCCGGGCCATCTTCGCCGGCCTTGTAGGGCTGGAATGCCGCGTCCTGCTGCCAGGCATCGAGGAACGGCTGCACGGCGCGCCAGCCGTTTTCGATGTTGTCAGCGCGCTGGAACAGCGTCTGGTCACCGGTCAGGCAATCGTAGATCAGGGTTTCGTAACCCGTGGATGGCTGCATTTCGAAGAAATCCTTGTAGGCAAATCCCAATTCGATATTGGCCATGTCGAGTGCCGGCCCCGGCCGCTTGGCCAACAGGTCGAACCACATGCCTTCATTGGGCTGGATCTGGATTCTCAGGTACGTAGGTTGCAGTTCGTCGACTTCAGTGTCGCGAAACTGCGCGTATGGCGCGGGCTTGAAGCAGATGACAATCTCGGTGTCCCGCACGCTCATGCGCTTGCCGGTGCGCAGGTAAAACGGCACGCCGACCCACCGCCAGTTATCGATCATGACCTTGAGGGCGACGTAGGTCTCGGTGCTGCTGTCGGGCGCCACGTTGGCCTCCTGGCGATAACCGTTGACCGCCTTGCCGCCGACTTCACCGGCTGTGTACTGGCCGCGAACCGAGTTGGCCCGGGCCTGCTCCACCGACCAGGGCCGGATCGCGCCGACGACCTTGGCCTTTTCGCCACGCACGGCGTCGGCACCAAACGCCGCTGGCGGCTCCATGGCCACCATCGCCAGCAGTTGGAAAAGATGATTGGGCACCATGTCCCGCAGGGCGCCGGTGTGTTCATAAAAACTGCCACGGGTTTCCACGCCGACCGTTTCGGCGGCGGTGATTTGTACGTGGTCGATGTAGTGGTTGTTCCAGAACGCCTCGAACAGGCTGTTGGAGAAACGGCTGACCAGAATGTTCTGCACCGTTTCCTTGCCCAGGTAATGGTCGATGCGATAGATCTGCTTCTCGCTCATGACCTTGAGCAGGCAAGCGTTCAGCGCTTCGGCGGTGTGCAGGTCGGAGCCGAACGGCTTTTCGATCACCACGCGACGGAAGGCCCCTTCCTGCTCCTGAAGCAGCCCTGCCGCACCGAGGCGGCTGACCACTTCACTGAAAAAACGTGGCGCGGTCGCCAGATAGAAAACCGCGTTGCCGGTGCCGCTGGCGGCGATTTTCGCCGCCAGCGCCTGGTAGGTGCTCTCATCGAGAAAATCACCCTGGACGTAGCTGATGCCCTTGGCCAGCTTGGCCCACAGCACCGGATCGAGCGCCCGGTCGGCATCGCCGCCCTTGCTCGCCGCTTCGTTACGGATGAAGTCCTCGAGTTTCTTGGCAAAATCCACATCGCTGATGGCGTTGTGGTCAACCCCGATGATGCGCAGCCCATCGCCCAGCAGACCGTCGCGACTGAGGTGGTAAAGCGCCGGCATCAGCAGACGCTTGACCAGATCGCCATGGGCGCCGAACAGAAACAACGTGGTCGGCGGCGCGGGTTCTGCCTTGGATTTGCTGCCGATCGAGGTCATTTTTTCGGCGTCTCCACGTGGCCGCCAAAGCCGAAGCGCATGGCCGAGAGCATTTTGTCACCGTACGTACTTTGCTGGCGCGAGCGGAAACGGGCAAACAACGAACTGGACAGGACCGGAACCGGCACCGCTTGCTCGATGGCCGCCTCGATGGTCCAGCGCCCTTCACCGCTGTCGGCGACTTCGCCGGAAAAGCCGTCCAGTTTCGGATCGCTGGCCAGCGCATCGGCGGTCAAGTCCAGCAACCACGACGACACCACGCTGCCGCGACGCCAGACTTCGGCGATATCGGCCAGGTTCAGGTCGAAGCGCTGCTCCGCTGGCAGGCTTTCGCTGGATTTGGTCTTGAGGATGTCAAAGCCCTCGGCGAAGGCCTGCATCATTCCGTATTCGATGCCGTTGTGGATCATCTTCACGAAATGCCCCGAACCGGCCGGGCCCGCGTGGATGTAGCCACGTTCGGCGCGGTCATCGTCGGATTTGCGGTCACGGGTGCGCGGGATGTCGCCCATGCCTGGGGCCAGGCTGTCGAACAATGGGTCCAGGCGCTTCACCACTTCGGCATCGCCGCCAATCATCATGCAGTAACCGCGCTCCAGGCCCCACACGCCGCCGGAGGTGCCAACATCGATGTAGCTCAGGCCTTTTTCCGACAGGGCCTGGGCGCGACGGATGTCGTCTTTGTAGTACGTGTTACCGCCGTCAATGATTACATCGCCCGGCTCCAACAGCTCGCTGAGGACGTTGATGGTGTCTTCGGTGGGCGCGCCGGCTGGCAGCATGACCCAGACCGCCCGTGGTTTCTCCAGCCCGGCGACCAGTGCCGGCAGGTCCGCGACGCCCGTGGCGCCATCCTGGCGCAGGTTTTCGACAAAAGCGGCATTGCGGTCATAGACAACGGTGGTGTGCCCATTGAGCATCAGGCGCCGCGCAATATTGCCGCCCATGCGGCCCAGTCCAATGATCCCGAGTTGCATGTGCTGATGCTCCCTACTACAAATAAAGGTAAGTCAAAGGTTTAGCTCGTACGACACGTGGAGGTTAGTCCAGAGCATTGCTGCATAGTTTCCGGGTAATTCGAGCGATCACAAGGGATAACGCTCAAGATCCGGCCGAAGACACAGCGACCATGAAAAATAAAAAAGTTCCAATCACAAGCAAAAGAAATCAGAATCGGCGCCGATAGTAGAGGTGTCGACCAAATACTGGCGACATCTCTATAGTTGATGTACGCCATTTGCGAGGTGAGCAATGGGCCCTGTCGTTACCGCACGTCCTCCCCAAACCCTTTATGTGACCATTCGTCGCGATGAATTGCGCCTACTCAAGGAAGAACGCGATCTACTGCTTGATGAAGTGACGCAGTTGCGCATGCAGTTGCAATACGCACAGCTGCCCCACCAGAACCAGTCCCTGGCTCGGTAACCGTCCCCGGAGGCACGGTTGAAGAAGTGACGCTGGTCAAACAGTGTCACTTCCATGTAGTCCTGCCGTGCCCACTTGCGGCGAGAATTCTATCTGTGGGAGCAAGGCTTGCCCGCGATGAACGATAACGCGGTTCAGCGGTACGACCGCGGCGCGGCTATCGCGGGCAAGCCTTGCTCCCACAGGTCCCGCCCCTAGAGACAAATCCCCTTGCCACAGGTGCATTCGCACCTCACGTGCGTTTTGTATCCGAAAAACTCACAAAGTTTTCACAACCGACTCGTAATACTCTCCGCCTTTAAGGTTGCTCGGCGTATGCCTGCGGTCACCAATCCGGTGCCGACAGCTTCGTCGACAAAGGCTGGAGCGCTTGATGAGTTTGTTCAAACGCAGCAAAACGACTGCGAAAGGTTTCGACTGGGCCGGGCTTGGCTGGCTGTTTCTGTTCTTCTGGTACTTCTCTGGCATCACCCAACTGCTCATTCTGTTGAGCGACACCTCCGGCTTCACCGGCTTTCGCCAAGCGTTCGTGATGAGCGCGGTGTGGTTGGCGCCCCTGCTGCTCTTCCCCGCCCGCACGCGCGTGCTCGCCGCCTTGATCGGCGTGGTGCTGTGGGCCTGCTCCATGGCCAGCCTGGGCTACTTCTTCATTTACCAGCAAGAGTTTTCCCAGAGCGTCATCTTCATCATGTTCGAATCGAACGTGTCTGAAGCCGGCGAATACCTGACACAGTATTTTGCCTGGTGGATGGTGGCGGCGTTCCTGGCCCACACCGCCGTCGGCTGTTGGCTCTGGACCCGCCTGCGCCCGGTGTACCTGCCCCGGGGCCAGGCCATGGTCGCCGCAGCCGTCATCGTGCTCGCCGTGGCCGGTTATCCGCTGGTCAAGCAAACCCTGCGCACCGGCAGTTTCGCCGGTGGCTTGGAGAAATTCGAGAATCGCATCGAGCCGGCCGTCCCGTGGCAGATGCTGGTGGCCTATCGTCGCTACGGTGAACAGTTGGAGAACATGCAAGGCATGCTCCACAGCGCCAGCAAGATCGCGCCACTGCGCAACCTCAAGGACGCCATGGCCGACCAACCGGCCACTCTGGTGCTGGTGATCGGTGAATCCACCAACCGCCAGCGCATGAGCCTCTACGGTTACCCGCGCGAAACCACGCCTGAGCTGGACAAGCTCAAGGACCAGCTGTCAGTGTTCGATAACGTCATCACCCCACGCCCCTACACCATCGAAGCGCTGCAGCAGGTGCTGACGTTCGCCGACGAACAGAACCCGGACCTGTACCTGAGCACCCCGTCGCTGGTGAGCATGATGAAACAGGCCGGCTACAAGACCTTCTGGATCACCAACCAGCAGACCATGACCAAGCGCAACACCATGCTCACGACGTTTTCCCAGCAGGCCGACGAGCAGGTGTACCTGAACAACAACCGCAATCAGAATGCCGCGCAGTACGATGGCGATGTGATCGAGCCGTTCAACAAAGCCCTGGCCGACAGCGCCCCGCGCAAGCTGATCGTGGTGCATCTGCTCGGCACCCATATGAGCTACCAGTACCGGTATCCACCGACCTTCAACAAGTTCACCGATCGCCAAGGCGTACCGGCAGGCGTGCGTGATGATCAGGTCCCGACCTACAACAGCTACGATAACGCGGTGCTGTACAACGACTTCGTCGTGTCCAGCCTGATCAAGGACTACGCCAAGACCGACCCCAACGGCTTCCTGCTGTACCTGTCCGACCATGGTGAAGACGTGTTCGACTCCGCCGGCCACGACACACTGGGCCGTAACGAAGGCAAGCCGACCGCGCCGATGTACACCATCCCCTTCATGGCCTGGGCCTCGCCCAAGTGGCGCGAAAGCCATGACTGGAACTTTGCCGGCGAGCTGTCGCGTCCCTACAGCAGCTCGCACCTGATTCACACCTGGGCAGACCTGGCAGGCTTGAGTTTTGACGAGCTGGACCGCAGCAAGAGCCTGGTCAGCGATGACTTCAAGGCCCGGCCGCTGCTGATCGGCGACCCCTATCAAACCCCACGCAAGGCCCTGATCGACTTCAGCCTGATGCAGCCCAAGGCACCGACGACCGCAGTCGTGCAGAAATAACCGAAACCCATCAGAAGCCCGCTTTTACAGGGGCTTGATCCAGAATTCCATAGGCCCGTGGGCCGGGTCGAACATGCCGGCGGCAAAGCCGAACTTGGCATAGCTGGCCTGGGCCACGGCATTGCCCTCCAGCACTTCCAGGGTAATCTTGCAGCAACCACGCTGGCGGGCGATGTCCTCAACCTTCTGCAACATCTTCTGGCTCAACCCGAGGCCGCGAAAATCCTTCATGACCGCCACGTCGTGGATGTTCACCAGTGGCCGGCAGGCAAAGGTTGAAAAACCTTCGAAACAATTGACCAGCCCCGCCGGTTCGCCGTTGACGAAAGCCAACACGCTGAAGGCATGAGGGCGCTTGGCCAGTTCCTCGGGCAGGTGCAGCAGCACCTCGGCCGGCAAGGGATGTCCCCCGCCCATCGGGTCCTGCGCATAGCCATTGAGCACATGACAGATCGCTTCAGCGTGGACCGGGTTGGTGTAGCTGGCTTGCAGTACAAGGATGTCCTTGGCTTCTTCCATGACCTTCCATCTCACTTCGTTAGTGCCGCTGGCTCGACGCCGTCGGCGGGATACAGGTCAGGCTTGCTGACCAAAACGTTGCATTTGCATTTCCTGGAGGCGGCTGAGAGTACGGCGAAACGGGAATTGCAGATAGCCCTCGGTGTACAACTCATCCATCGGCACCGCAGCCGAAAGGCACAACGGCACCTTGCGGTCATAACATTCGTCGACCAGGGCGATGAAGCGCCGTACGCCATCGTCATGGATCGACAACTGCGGCAATTCGCGATCACCGGCCTCGACCCTTTCGACGCCGTCTTCGGTGCCACGGGCAATGCGCCCTTCGCGCTGCTCGGCGCTCAGGCACGGCACGTCACTGAGCAGGATGACGCTGAAGCGGTCGCACAGCGCCATGAAATCCAGCGCCGAGAACGGTTGCTCGCACAGGTCGGGGTAACGGCTCCAGAGCACGCTGTCGCTGGCCTGGACCGGTTCAAGCAGGCGATGACCGACCTCGATCGGCGCACTGCTCGACGCTTGCCCGCAGGTCAACTGGTTGAAGACGTCACCCAGCGGATCAGGTTGCCCGGGATCGCGCAGCCAATAACGCTGCTGTAATTGGCCTGGGTGCTGGCGATGGTCTTGCCAGCCGTTCACCGGCACGACCTGCATATATCGATTGATCGCGGTGATGGTCGGCAGGAAACGCTCACGGTTGTGGCCGTTGGCATAGAGCTCCTCCGGCGGCAGGTTGGAGGTACTGACCATTACCATCCCCAACTCGAACATCACCTGGAACAGGCGTCCGAGGATGATTGCATCGCCAATGTCGTTGACGAACAGTTCGTCGAAACACAGCACCCGTACTTCAGCGCTCAATTCCCGAGCCAGGGCCTGCAAAGGATCCGGCGTCCCTGTGAGCTGGAACGAACGCTGATGCACCCACGCCATGAAATGGTGGAAGTGTTGTCGACGGGCCGGCACCTTGAGGCTTTCATAAAAGCGGTCCATCAGCCAGGTCTTGCCACGTCCCACCGGGCCCCAGAGATAAACGCCCTTGATCGCCTTGCGACCTTCGTGCAACGCCTTGTGGCATTGCTCCAGTGTCATGATGGCCAGTTCCTGGGCCTCGTCCTGGACGAAGCCGTGGTGTTCGATGGCATGCTGCCAGGCACTCAAGGGGGAGTCGAAAGTCATACGGCCCGGGTCCGGAATACGAAGGTGGGGAGTATGCCATGACAGCGGGGGCGGATGAGTCATTCACCTGCCTGTGACTCAATGCCAAACCCTCTGACTCAACGCCAAGCCTGTGTGGCGAGGGAGCTTGCTCCCGCTCGGTTGCGCAGCAACCGCAAAAGCTTGGGGCCGCTACGCAGCCCAGCGGGAGCAAGCTCCCTCGCCACAACTGCATTCATTTCCTATACAACAGCGCTCGCCTTCTTAAGTTGAAACAACTTAAATCGAGATATCCAACCGGCTGATCTTGCCCTGCTCATCGAGCCGGAAGGTGTAGCGCAACTCCAGCGGGCTGCCGGGGAATGTCCCGGAGATCAGGTTCTGCACCAACACCTTGCCAGTGCGTTGCTGCACATTGAGGACTTCCACACGCGGCTGGAAGCGCCGGGCAGTGTCTTCCATCCATTGGGCGATGGCCTGGGTGCCAACACGGTGCTGGCCTTCATCGAATACGTTGGCATCCTCGGCGAAGAAACGCGTCACCGCCGAGCTGTCACGGGCATTGGCCGCCGCAATGTAGCCGGCGATGGCCGGGGCCAGGGAAGAGACGGGATTGGACATGGTACGGCTCCTTGTTTTATCGATCTGGCACCATGCTAGAACAGCGTTGTGTCAGTTTTTGTCAGGAGTGAACCGTCCGGTTTCGTCCAGCTTCATCAGCGCGAACCAGTCGCGCAGCAAGTCGCTGCGGCGGCCCGGATAGCGCTCGCCCTGCTCGGTGGCAGAGGCAATCCGGTCAGTGCGAAAAGTCCGATAGGCGCCGCGCAATTCGCACCAGGCCACCACCACCCGCGCCTCATTGAAAAAGCCCAGGGCCAGCGGCCAGATCAAGCGTTGGCTCGGGGTCTTGTTCACGTCGGCGTAATCGATGTGCAGCTTGGCCTGGGCGCGAATGGCCTGGCGGTACACATTCAGTTCCACCGTGTTCTGCGGATAGCCATAACCCGGTGGGCCGGGCAGCACCGTGGGGTTGCGCAAAGCGTCTCGCACATCGGGGGCCAGCACTGCAGCGACCTTCGCCAGGGCGTCGGCGGCTGCCTTGCCCAACACCTCGTCGGCGCGCTGATCGACGTAGCGCAAGCCCAGCACAATGGCCTCGATTTCATCGGCGGTGAACATCAGTGGCGGCAGGAACAGTCCGCTGCGCAAGACATAACCAATGCCCGCTTCACCCTGGATCGGCGCACCAAGGGCGGTGAGTTCGGCGATGTCGCGGTACAAGGTGCGCTCGGAAACGTTCAGTTCTCCCGCCAATGTCGCAGCGGTAACCGGGCAACGCTTGCCCCGCAAGACTTGCAGCAAAGTGAGCAACCGAGAGGTACGCGACACGATGGGCTATCCAGAAGAAAAAAGTTGACGCAGATTAGCAGAGGCTGGTGTCAGAAACTGTCAGGAGCCCTCTTGCCATGTCTCGCATACATCGCTGTGGCATGGGCTTTTGTGGCTTTTGTGGCTTTTGTGGCTTTTGTGGCTTTTGTGGCTTTTGTGGCTTTTGTGGCGAGGGAGCTTGCTCCCGCTCGGTTGCGCAGCAACCGCAAAAGCTTGGGGCCGCTACGCAGCCCAGCGGGAGCAAGCTCCCTCGCCACCAAAAGCGCCCTATCCAAGGGTTCGTTGGTTGCCATGGGGCACCTGTGGGGTATCGTGCTCAATCGCTTCCGGTTTTTTTCATTCGTTGAGAGTCAATCCATGCGCAGAATCCTCGGCCTTTCCGTTTTCCTGATACTGCTCAGCCTGAGTGCCTGCGCCCTCTTCCCGCACCGGGACCCGCTGAACATCAACGTGGTCGGCATCGAACCCTTGCCCAACCAGGGCCTGGAGGTGCGTTTCGCCGTGAAACTGCGCGTGCAGAACCCCAACGAAACCGCGATCGACTACAACGGCGTGGCGCTGGACCTGGAGGTCAACGGCCGTACGCTGGCAACGGGGGTCAGTGACCAGAGCGGTTCGATCCCGCGCTTTTCCGAGGCGATCCTCAGTGTCCCGGTGAGCATTTCGGCGTTTTCGGTGTTGCGCCAGACCTTGGGCCTGAGCCAGACCCAAAGCCTGGACAACCTGCCCTATGTGCTCAAGGGCAAGCTCGCCGGCGGCGTATTCGGCACCCTGCGCTTCGTTGACCGCGGAACCCTCGACCTGCCGGGCTCCGCCGCCAACTGGTGAATCACGCCGTGAAACGCACGCCGGGCTTGGCACGCTCATCCACCACCAACTCGAACACATCTGGCCTGGCGTAATGCCCCACCACGTCATAGTCGTAACGCGCCCGCACCAGCTCATCGGTGTCGATTTCGGCAATCAATAGCCCCGCTGTGTCCTTCAGCGGCCCCGCGAGTACATCGCCCATGGGGCCGACAATCACACTGCCTCCGGCAATCAGCGGCCGCTCGGCCGGCCAGTGCGCGACCTCGATACCCAGGGCCTGCGGCGAGGCCTGGACCTGACAGGCACTGACCACAAAACAGCGACCTTCGTGGGCGATATGGCGCATGGTCACCTGCCACATCTCCCGCTCATCCACCGTCGGCGCACACCAGACGTCCACCCCTTTGGCGTACATCGCGGTGCGCAGCAGCGGCATCATGTTTTCCCAGCACACCGCCGCGCCGACCCGACCGACCTGGCTGTCGATCACCGGCAAGGTCGAACCATCGCCCTTGCCCCAGATCAGCCGCTCGGTGCCGGTGGGCATCAACTTGCGGTGCCGGGCCACCAGGCCCTCATCGGGTTCGAAATACAGCGCGGTGCAGTACAAGGTGCTGCCGACACGCTCGATGACGCCCAGCACCAGGCTCGCCCCCGTACGCGCCGATAGCCCGGCCAGCGCTTCGGTTTCAACGCCGGGCACGTCAATGGCATTGGCAAAATAGCGGGCAAACGCCTCGCGTCCCTCCGGCAACCGGTAACCCAGTTGAGTCCCGAACGCTTCGCCCTTGGGATAGCCACCCAGCAGCGCTTCTGGCATCACCACCAGGCGCGCGCCAGCCTCGCGAATGGCTTCTTCGTAGGAAAGGATCTGTGCCAGGGTCTCGCCCTTGCCGCCAGGCAACGAGCCGATCTGCAGGGCAGCCACAATGGATTTGGGCATGGTTTTTCAACTCCTCGATCATCAGGTGTTGCCGATTCTCAAGCAGCGGCCGATCATGAATAAAGCCCCGAATACTGCTAAATGATATGAGTCTTATGAATATCGCCGATATCGACCTCAATCTGCTCAAGACCTTCGAAGCCCTGCATGACGAATCCAGCGCCAGCCGCGCCGCCGTACGCCTGGGCGTGACCCAGTCGGCCATCAGCGCAGCGCTGCGCAGGCTTCGCGGTTTGTATGACGATCAATTATTCGTGCGTACCGGCCGGGGCCTGGCGCCGACGCTGCGGGCCAACCAGCTCAAGCCGGTGATCAGCGAAGCACTGGATAAATGCCGCCAGAGCCTGGCGATGGTCGACCCGGATGCCAGCCATTACGAAGGCCGCTCGGTCATCGTCGGCCTGTCGGATGATTTCGAGATTGCCCATGGGCGACGCTTGATCGAAGAAGTGGCCGACCGAGCGCCGGGCCTGCGCTTGATTTTCCGCCAGACCCACAGCCAGATCGTCGGCCGGGCCCTGATGGAGCGCGAACTTGACCTGGCGATCACGGCGGGCGGTTTCGCCCAGCGGTTGCTCAGCCGCCAGGTGTTGGGCGAAGGCGATTACGCCTGCCTCCTGGACCCGGCGAGCCTGGCGCAGGGCCAACAATCCCTCAGCCTGGAGGCGTTCGTGGCCCGTGAACATCTGCTGGTGTCTTCAGGTGGTTTCATCGGTATCACCGACGAAGGGCTGGCCGGGCTTGGCCTGAGCCGGCGAGTCTGTGCCTCGACCACCCACTTTGCCGCGTTGCCGTTCCTGCTCAAGGGCAGCCAAGCCGTGGCGACGATTCCGGCCCATGCCGCCCGGGCCATCGCCGACCTCAGCGGCCTGGCCTTGCTGCCCTGCCCCCTGGCCTTGCCCCGCTACCCTATCGAACTGGGATGGCGAACCCACACGCAAATGGAGCCGACAATGCTCAAGGTTCGCGAGGCCATTACGGCAACATTCACCTAAGGCTTACTTGTTGGCAGCCATCAGTCGATTGACTTCACTGCGTACCATGTTGGCGTACTCCGGCGGCGACATGCCGTCCAGTTCGGCACGCACCCACTCGGCCCACTTGCCCTTGCGTTTGGAGCGCTCGCCGAACAAGCGGGCAGCATCGCCCTTGGCTTTGCCCAGGTTGTTTTGCCACAGTTCAAAAAGTCGGGATTTTTCGTCTTCCAGCGCGGCGCGCTCGGCCAGGGGCTTGTCAGCCAGATTGAAGCTCATGGGAATTACCTGTTGCGTAAATAGGCGCCATCTTACACCTTGCAGGGAAACGTCTTAACCACGATTTGTGATGGGCTGCGCCGACAAGGCCAAACGTTGCAACTTTTGCACAAGCGCAGCACTCCATTGATCAATGCCATCATCAGCAAGGAGTACTTCAATGGCCCGTAAAAGCACCGTGCAAGCGAATGGAGAGCAAATCAAGGATCAAGCCTTCAGCGAACTGAAGGCGTTGATCGAAGAATCGGAGAAGCTGCTCAAAAGCAGTGCCTCGCTGGTGGGCGAAGATGCTGAAAACCTGCGCGACCAGATCTCCCAGAAACTGCAACAAGCGCTTGATTCGGTTGCCAGCGCACGGGAGCGTACCCGCCCCATGGTCGACGCCACTGAAGTCTATATTGGCGGCCACCCCTGGCAGACCGTGGCGATTTCCGCTGGTTTCGGGCTGGTGGTGGGTTTGTTGCTAGGACGGCGTTAACCATCACAAACCAGCCCCCGGACCTCATGGAGGAGCGGCGAGCTTGCTCGCGATGACGGTGTGTCAGAGAACCTCTCTGCTACTAAGCCACCGCTATCGCGAGCAAGCTCGCTCCCACAGGCGTTTGTGGATGAGTCCGCCATTTATGCACATCCACAAGGTCTCGCTTTAAGCCACAGGTCCCGCCCGCAAAATCGACGCATCCTCCCCGCGATACAACGCCTCCACCTTCCCCGCCCGCCACTGCAACACCGCCCGTTGATTGATCGAGCCCTTGTCAGTGATTTCACCGCGGTCGATGGACGCCGGTTCATCGAGCAAGGCGATCCATTCCACGCGACTGGCGTTGCCGCTGGCTTCACGGTTCAGGCGTCGCAGCCAGTCGGCGAACCATTGGCGCACCGTAGGGCTGGCAAGAACCTGGGCGTCACTGGCATCCCCGCCCAGGCCAGACAAGCGCCGGCATTCAGCAAGCCGTGGGAACACCAGCGCCCCCAGGCACTCGCGATCCGGTGCGGTAATCACCAGGTCCTGGACATAGGGTGTGCCTTCCAGCACCGCCCGGTTACGCAACGGCCCGACACTGACGAAGACACCGGAAGACAATTTGAAATCCTCGGCGATCCGCCCATCGAACATCAGCCCCAGTTGCGGATTGCTGGCGTCGGCCAGCTTGATCGCATCTCCCGAACAGTAGAAACCATCCTCGTCGAATACCTCGGCAGTTTGCTGCGGCGAGCGCCAGTAGCCGGGCATGATGTGCGGCCCGCGAAAACGCCCTTCGAACTTGCCGTCCACCGGCACCAGGCGCACCTCGCAGCCAGGCGCTGGAAGGCCGATGTAGCCAGCCATGGACAACGGCCCGGTGGTGAAGGTGCAGGACGGCGCCGCCTCGGTCATGCCCAGGCCCGCCATCATGCGGATACGTTCGCCGCAATGCTGTTCGGCGACCTTGTCGAGCCGGTCCCAGGTGCTTTGGGACAAGCCCGCCGCCGCAAAGAAGAACAGGCTGATGCGTTTGAAGAATCGCTCGCGCAATTCATCGTCCTGCTCCAGGGCATTGACCAGTTCCTCCCAGCCCTTGGGCACGGTCAGGTAGGCGGTAGGCGAGATTTCCTTGAGGTTGCGCAGGGTTTCGGCGAAGCCCTGGGCGGTGGGTTTGCCGTCGTCCAGGTAGAACGTGCCGCCGTTGTACAACACGATGCCAACGTTGTGGCTGCCACCGAACGTGTGGTTCCACGGCAACCAGTCCACCAGCACCGGCGGCGCCTCGCCGAACACCGGAAAGGTCTGCAGCAGCATCTGCTGATTGGCGCAAAGCATGCGCTGGGTGGTGATCACCGCCTTGGGCAGCTTGGTGGAGCCTGAGGTAAACAGGAACTTGGCGATGCTGTCCGGGCCGGTGGCAGCGAACGCCTGCTCGGCCTCGGCGCCGCCGGGTTGGACCAGCAGGCTGGCGAAGCTTGTCCTCGACCGGCCGGCTATCTCGCCACGCACTGTGATCAAGGGCACGTCCGCCGGCAATACGGCAGTGATCGCGCGCTCGAACGGTGCGGCCTCACTGACGAACACCAGCCCCGGCTGCAACAGATCGCAGACATGACGCAGCTTGGCGAAATCCTGGGACAGCAATGAATAGGCCGGCGAAACCGGGCAATAGGGAATACCGGCGTACATCGCGCCGAGGGCCATTTGCAGGTGCTCGATGTCATTGCCGGAGAGCAGCGCCAAGGGTTTTTCCGCCGATAAACCGTAACCGAGCAGGCTTTGGGCGATGGCTCGGACACTGTCGAGCATTTGGGCATAACTGACTCGACGCCAGTCACCGCCGGCTTCACGGGCAGCGATAAACGTCTGCTCCGGGCGCACCTTGGCCCAGTGCACCAGGCGCTCGAGCAACCGCGCTGGCAGCGGGGCCAAGGGCTCCAGGGAGCGCATGTGCAAGATGCCACGCTCTTCCCGGACTTCCACAGCAGGATGACCAATCGATACCTGGCGATACCGCCCGGCCTCGGGTCGGGAGGACGATCTGGACTCGGAACTCACGTACATTTCCTCCACCAAGGCACACTCGGGTCGCGATGCGAGCGGAGCGTGGCAGCACCAGGCTGCGGCCTTGTCATTATTATTCTGGCCTGCATCGGGGCGACGGCGTTCAAGGCTCGACCGCCCGCGATGCGACGGGTTTCAGATCGGGTAATGCCGGGGACCGTTCTGCAAAGTCACCCAACGCAACTGGGTGAAATGCTCGATGGACGCCTTTCCGCCAAAGCTGCCGTAACCGCTGGACTTGACCCCACCGAAGGGCATCTGCGCCTCGTCGTGCACGGTCGGCCCGTTGATGTGGCAAATGCCCGACTCGACCCGCTGGGCCAAGGCCAGCGCACGGGTGGTATCGCGGCTGAAAATGGCGGCCGACAGGCCGAACTCGGAATCGTTGGCCAGGCGCAGCAGCTCTTCATCGCCGTCACCGCGCAGCAACACGGCCACCGGCCCGAAGGACTCTTCGCGGTACAGGCGCATCTGCGCAGTGACGCCGTCGAGCAACGTCGGCTGCAGGATGCTGCCTTCCAACTGCCCCCCCGTGACCAGCGTTGCGCCTTTGGCCAGGGCATCGTCGATCAGCCCCTTGATGCGTTGGCCGGCACTGACGTCGACCAACGAGCCCAGTACCGAATCGCCGGCCGCCGGATCACCAGCGCGCAGGGTGGCGATCTTGGCGGCCAAGCGGGCGATGAACTCATCCGCCACACGGGCATCGACGATCAGTCGCTCGGTGGACATGCAGATCTGGCCCTGGTTGAAGTAAGCGCCAAAGGCCGCCGCTTGCACCGCGGCGTCCAGGTCGGCGTCGTCCAGCACCAGCAGCGGCGCCTTGCCACCCAGTTCCAGCAGCGCCGGCTTGAGGTTGCGCGCCGACAGTTCGCCGACGATGCGTCCGACATGGGTCGAACCGGTGAAATTGACCCGACGCACCGCCGGGTTGGCAATCAATCGCTCGACAATGGCCGGCGCATCCGCCGGTGCGTTACAGATCACGTTGACCACGCCGTCACCCAGCCCTGCGTCCTGCAACACCTGGCCGATCAGCCGGTGCACTGCCGGGCTTATTTCAGAAGCCTTGAGCACCACGGTGTTACCGCAAGCCAGGGGCATGGCGATGGCGCGGGTGGCGAGAATCACCGGAGCGTTCCAAGGGGCGATGCCCAGCACCACGCCGCAAGGCTGACGCAGGGCCATGGCGAAACTGCCAGGCACGTCCGAAGGAATGATTTCGCCATTGATCTGGGTCGTCATGGAAGCGGCTTCGCGCAGCATGTTCGCCGCCAGGTGCACGTTGAAACCGTACCAATTGGCCATGGCACCGGTCTCGCCGGCAGCAGCGACGAATTCACTGCTGCGGGCCTGCAACTGCTCGGCCGCACGCAACAGCCGCGTCCGGCGTTCGTTAGGCGCCAATGCGGCCCAGGCGGGAAACGCCGCTTGGGCAGCAGCTACCGCGGCATCGGCATCTTCCAGAGTGGCGGCGGCCACGCGAGACACCACCTCACCCGTCACCGGGTTGCAGCGTTCGAAGGTCCGGCCGTCACGGGCCGGGCACGACTGGCCGCCAATCAACAGGGGCACGTCCAGCATGGTGATTCCTCTTTATTGTCTTTATCGGGAATACATCGCAGCGGTGTAACAGTAGCGCCAGGGCGGCGCAGCGAACAGCGGGATGCGGCCCGCCATTCGCCGGTCGATTCAGCGCTTATAGGTTTGCAAGCCAGGCTTGATGCTCTTGTCGTCCAGAAACTGCTTCATGCCCTGCTCGCGGCCACCTTCGGTGTCGAGCAGGCGCGACTGATCGAGCTTGGCGTACAGGTAATCCTCGTTCTGCTCCCAGGTCAGCTCGCGGCAGCGCTTGAAACCATGCTTGGCGGCCCGCAGCACCACCGGGTTCTTCTCCAGCAGGTTGCGCGCCAGCGCCACGGTGACTTCACGCAGTTGCGCCAGGGGCACGCTTTCGTTGACCAAGCCCATTTCGGCGGCTTTTTGCCCGCCGAATGTCTTGCCGGTCATGATGTAGTACAGCGATTGGCGATGGCCCACGGTATCGGCCATGGCCTTGCTGACGAGGTTGCCCGGCGGGATGCCCCAGTTGATTTCCGAGAGACCGAAGGTCGCTTCGTCGGCGCAGATCGCCAGGTCGCACGCCACCAGCGGACTGAAACCGCCACCAAAGCACCAGCCGTTGACCATGGCGATGGTTGGCTTGGCGTACATGCGCAGCAGTTTCCATTGCCATTGCGACGCTTCGCGACGGATTTTTTCCTGGAGGATTTCCGGCCCCGCATCCACTTCGCGGAAATATTCCTTGAGGTCCATGCCAGCGGTCCAGGCGTCACCGGCCCCGGTCAGCACCAATACGCCAGCGGCCGGATCCTGCTCCAAGGTCTCGAGCACGTCGATCATCTCGCGGTTGAGGGTCGGGCTCATGGCGTTGCGCTTTTCCGGGCGATTGAGGGTGACCCAGGCGATGCCCTCCTCGATATCGACCTTGACTGTTTTCCAGCGACCTTCGTAATTACTCATGATGCGTGCTCTCTTGTTCTTGGCTGAAGATGATCAAAAACTAAACCGGAAAAATAGTTATGTCAATTAACTATTAATCGATTTATCTGTCTTTTCCCGGACCTGGATCGAAGGTTACAAATCTCGAATCTGCGCAAGCCCATAGCCAGGGCGTCGCAACCCCGGCAAACTGGATAGCCTTGTTAACCACTTACCTTGAGGAAGTTCACTTCGATGGCCAAGTCTTCCAAGCTTGCCGAACCCGCCGAGCCCCTGGCCGCCGGTACCGACGCGCAAGCGCCGCTGGACTCCGCACTGGATGACCTGATCGGTTACGCCCTGCGCCGCGCCCAGTTGAAACTGTTCCAGAACCTGATTGGCCGGCTCGCCGTCCACGATCTGCGCCCTGCCCAGTTCTCGGCCCTGGCAATCATCGACCAGAATCCCGGCCTGATGCAGGCTGACCTGGCCAAGGCCCTGACGATCGAGCCACCGCAAGTGGTGCCGCTGCTGAACAAGTTGGAAAGCCGGGCCCTGGCCGTGCGCGTGCGGTGCAAGCCGGATAAACGCTCCTACGGGATCTTCCTGAGCAAGACTGGCGAAACCTTGCTCAAGGAACTCAAGCAAATCGCCGCGCAGAGTGACCTGGATTCCACGGCGACCCTTTCAGGGGCTGAGCGTGAGGAGTTGCTGCGGTTGTTGAAGAAGGTTTACCAATAAAGGACACCGCTCCCCTGTGGCGAGGGAGCTTGCTCCCGCTGGGGTGCGCAGCGGCCCTGAAAAGTCTGCAACAACACCGATAATCAGGGTGGCG
>NZ_FNNL01000024.1:0-67005 GCF_900106735.1 Pseudomonas sp. NFACC08-1
CGTGACGCTGACCGCCACACCGACCGTGAACGAAAACGGCACGATCACCTACACCGCGACCCTGACCGATGCCAATGGCAACCCGGTTACCGCGCAAAACGGTCCAGTCACCGTCACACTCGACAGCGGCAAAACCATCACCATCGCCGCCGGCGCAAGCTCCGGTGTGCTCGATGTCGCTGTGGGTAACGATGTTTACCAAGGCCCGACCACTGTCACCGAGTCGATCAAAGATGCATCCGGCGGCAACCTCGAAGCCATCGCACCGAACACCACACCGGTCAGCACCACCGTCAGCGATGTCAACGACACCACCACGGTGACCTTGACCGCCACACCAACCGTGAATGAAAACGGCACCATCACCTACACCGCCACCCTGACCGACGCCAATGGCAATCCAGTCACCGCGCAAAACGGTCCTGTGACGGTCACGCTCGACAGCGGCAAAACCATCACCATCGCGGCCGGCGCAAGTTCGGGCGTGCTGGACGTCGCCGTCGGCAACGATGTCTACACCGGCGCACCATCCGTCACCGAGTCGATCAAATCGGCGTCCGGCGGCAACCTCGAAGCGATCGGTGTCGATAAGACAGGCGCGTCGACGGCCGTGGGCGACACTGTCGACAACACCACCGTCAGCATCACTGGCAGCACGTCAGTCGCCGAAGGCCAGGCGGCCACCTATACCGTCAGCCTGACGAACCCGGCGCAAACCGAGGTGACCCTCAAGATCGTCTACAGCGGCACCGCCGCCGACGGCACAGACTTCACCGGTGTCTACACCGTGAAGATCCCGGCCAACGCCACCAGCGCCACCTTCAACGTGGCAACGCTGGACGACAAGATCACCGAAGGCACCGAAAACTTCGTGGTCAAGATCGACTCGGCCACCGGTGGCAACTTCGAGCACCTGGCGGTCAGCGGCACCAACGGCAGCGTCAGCACCTCGATCATCGACAACGATGCGCCACCGGCACTCGACCTGGACGCCAACAACTCCAGCGGCAAGACCGGTGCCGATTACCAGGTGACCTTCACCGAAGGCACCACCGGCCCGGGCGTGTCCATCGCCGACACCGACCTGAGCATCACTGACCCGGACAGCACCCTGCTGACCGGCGCGACCATCGTGCTGACCAACCGTCAGCCTGGCGATGCGCTGAACCTGGGCAACAGCGTCAATGGCATCAGCATCAACGCCAACAGCACCGACGGCAAGGTCGTCCTGACGCTGACGGGCAATGCGACGCTGGCCGACTACATGCAGCAGATCAAGAACATCAGCTTCATCAACAACAGCGAAGATCCGAGTACCGTGCCGCGCATCATCACCGTGACGGTGACCGACGGCGCGAGCTACTCCAACACCGCCACCACCACCGTAAACGTGGTCGGGGTCAATGACGCGCCGGTGGCCACCGGCGGCGCGGTGACCGGTACCGAAGACACTTCACTGGTCCTCGGCTGGTCGACGTTCGGCATCAGCGACGTGGACAACTCCGCCACCAGCCTGGGTGTGAAAATCACCGAGCTGCCGGCCGATGGCAAGTTGCAGTATCTGGACGGTGCAACCTGGAAAGACGTGGCCAACAACCAGACCTTCACCAAGGCTGACATCGACGCCGGCAAGCTGCGCTTCACTCCGGACGCCAACGAATCCGGTGCCAATGGTTATGTTGGCAGCAGCACGGGCAACAACCAGGCCGACTACGCACAGGTCAAGTTCCAGCCAACCGACGGCCAGGCACTGGGCAATACCGGCACCGTGAAGATCGACATCACGCCAGTCGCCGACGCTCCGACCCTCAACGTGGCCGGCAACAACGTGACCTCCACCGGTTTGATCAAGGAAGTCTGGACCGGCCTGTCGGGCCTGGGCACCGATGGCAGCGGCGCGCCGTCCGGCACGCTCAAGTCGGTTATCGATGCCGCCGGCACGCCGAACAGCAGCGGCACCGTGACCAACGTACAATCGGACAGCAACGTCAACCCGGGCACCGCATCGAAAACCTCGGGCCTGATTTTCCTCGAAGCCGGCAAGACCTATACCTTCAGTGGTACCGGCGACGACAGCCTGCTGGTCACCATCGGCGGCAAAACCGTCGCGGCAACCACCTGGGGCGCGGGTGGTCAGTTGAACGGTTCGTTTACCCCGACCACCAGCGGCTACTACACCCTGGACATCTACCACCACAACCAGACCGGCCCGGGCAGTTATGACGTGAACCTGTCGGTCAACGGCAGCACACCGGTCGACCTGAACGGCGCCGGCGTGCCGTTGTATACCGGCGTGACCGACCTGACGAACGCCGGCGTGACGGTCTCCGATTTGCACGGCACCAACGGCGAAGGCTACTACGACGGCTTCAAGCTCAACGAAGGCGCCGAAGGCACCAGCGTGCACCTGTCGAAAATCACCACCGCCCTGACCGACACCGACGGCTCCGAAAGCCTGAGCGTGAAGATTGGCGGCATGCCCGAAGGCAGTGTGCTGAGCGATGGCGCGGGCCACTTCGCGACCGTGGGCAGCAACGGCGAAGCATCGGTCAGTGGCTGGAACCTGGGCAGCCTGACCCTGACGCCGCCGGCCTACTACAACGGCCAGTTCAACCTGACCGTGACATCGACCTCCACCGAAGCCCTCGGCGGCTCGGCCACAAGCACGGCGCAGATCCCCGTCACCGTGCACCCGGCGACCTATAACGCCGTCACCGCCACGTCGGGCAGTGACAACGTCACCGGCACCGACGGCAACGACATCGTCGTCGCCGACATTGGCGGGCTGACCGTAGTACCGGGCGTCAACTACAACATCGCCTTCATGGTCGACAGCTCCGGCAGCATGAGCGACTCGTCCATCGCCGCGGCCAAGGCCTCGCTGACCTCGGTGTTCAACACCCTTAAGCAGAGCCTGGGCAGCAACTCCGGGACGGTGAATATTTTCCTCGCGGACTTCGACAGCCAGGTGAACAGCGCGGTCTCGGTCAACCTCAACGACTCGGACGCCCTGACCCAGCTCAAGGACCTGCTCGACTCGATGGTGTCCGGCGGTGGTACCAACTATGAAGACGTGTTCAAGACCACGGCGAACTTCTTCAAGAGTACCGAAGCCCTGAACAATACCGGGGCGAAGAACCTGACGTATTTCATTACCGACGGCAAGCCGACTTACTACCAGACCAACGAACAGGTCAATCCGACGCTTTATGACTCCGTCAAACTCGATGACGTCTTGAGCGCGGCCAATTACAGCGTCGGCAAGTACTACACCCAGACGATCGACAGCACGCACAAGTACACCATCTACGAAGACGGCAAGATGTACCTGTCGACCAAAAACGGCAAGAAGTGGACCGATAGCTACGTGGGCGTGGTGCATGCCGAGGGCAATGGCACCTTTGAATTGTCGAACCAGGGCGGCACCGGTTATGGCGAATACTGGAACTACGTCGACTCGGCGGCAGGCTCGACCGACAGTTTCACGCTGCTCAAAAACCTGAGCACCGTCGAAGCCATCGGCCTGAACAGCGATGTCACCCTGAACGACCTCAAACCCTACGATTCGGACTCGTCGCCGCAGACCAACATCGACCCGAACAACCTGGCCAACTCGATCATCGGCCACACCGAAGCGACCCTGCCGGGCGCCGATACGGTCAACGGCGGCAACGGCAACGACATCCTGTTCGGCGACCTGGTGAGCTTCAACGGCGTTACCGGCGAGGGCTACCAGGCCATCCAGGCCTTCGTCGCCCAACAGAGCGGCGTGGACGTCAGCAAGGTCACCACCAGCAACGTGCACCAGTACATCACCGAACACTACACCGCGTTCGATGTGTCCGGTGCCCACGATGGCAACGACACCCTGCTGGGCGGCGCCGGCAACGACATCATTTTCGGCCAGGGCGGCAACGACACGCTCAACGGTGGCAAGGGCAATGACATCCTGCTGGGTGGCACAGGTAACGACACACTGATCGGCGGCCAGGGCAATGACACCCTGATCGGCGGTCTGGGCGGCGATACCTTTGTCTGGAAGTCCGGCGACACCGGCACCGACGTGATCAAGAACTTCAACGCCGGCGAAGGTGACCGGATCGACCTGCGGGATCTGTTGCAGGGCGAAAGCGGCAGCACTATCGACCACTTCCTGAAAATCAGTACGGTCGACGGCGTGTCGTCGCTGCAAGTCAGCACTTCCGGCCAGTTCAACACCACCAACGGCGGCGCCGCGACCCCGGACGTGACGATCAAGCTCGAAGGCAACAACTGGTCGAACGTGAACCTGAACTCGTTGATCGCCGGCAGCGACCCGACCATCAAGGTCGATCACAACAACAGCTGAACCTGACACAAAACCGTGGCGAGGGAGCTTGCTCCCGCTGGGCTGCGCAGCAGCCCCTAAAAACAGGGCCGCTTCGCGCCCCAGCGGGAGCAAGCTCCCTCGCCACGGGATAAGTGTTCATACTCCCCCACAGTTGGCCTATGCTGCCCAGCATGACGCCGCTTCATACATGAGGGATGCCCGATGTTTTATGTGCAACGCGATGCACAAGGCCTGCTGGTGCGCGTAGAAGCCACCGCTTACGCCGAGGCCACCGAGACCTTGCCGGCCGACAACCACGAGATCCAGGACTGGTTCGCCAACCAGGCGGTGGAAAACAGCCTCAAGCAGCTCAAACAAAGCGACCTGGAGATGATCCGGGTACTCGATGACTTGATCCAGGTGCTGACCAGCAAAGGCGTCATCCGCGTCACCGACCTGCCACCGGCGGCCCAGGCCAAGCTGATGGACCGCACCCAGGCCCGGGAAGCCTTGGGCGGGTTGAGCCGGTTGATCGACGATGATGAGAAGGGGTTGATCTAACCTCAAATGACACAACCCGATCCCTGTGGCGAGGGAGCTTGCTCCCGCTCGGCTGCGCAGCAGTCGCAAAACCAGGCAACGCGGTCTGCCTGAAGAGCTGCTGGGGGCCTGCTTCGCAGGCCAGCGGGAGCAAGCTCCCTCGCCACAGGGGATCGTGTTGTATGGGCTTACGCTATCGCTCCGGGACGTGGAGCGTCCCTGGCTACATTCCCACGCGGAGTGGTGGAACGATCAATGTTTCAGGATCACCCCCACCGCCGAGGCTCCCCAACCAACTGCCCCTGCACCCCAAACAAACCCATCTCACGAATCACCGCCAACTCCCCCTCCGTCTCAACCCGCTCAGCAATCAAAGGCAAGTCAATACTGTGGGCCGCGCGCTGGATAGCCTCGATGAACAAACGTTTATCACTTTCCTGATCAATCGCGCGGATATAGCTGCCATCGATCTTCAGGTAAGCCAGCCCCAGCCGCGACAAATTGCCGATCATGCTGAACCGCCCACCAAAACGCTGCAGGCTCAAGGAAAAGCCAAGTTCGCGCAGACGCCGGGTCAACTGCTCCAGCACCGCTTGCTCCGGCAATTGCTCTTCGCCAATCTCCAGGGTCAAGCGCGACCCGAGGTTGGAATGCGCCCGCAGGATCTCAAAGATCTTGTTCAGCGCCTGCGGATCGGCCAAGGTCGCCGAAGACAGGTTCAACGCCAGGGATTGCTCATGCCCGGCCATTTGCCTGAGCACTTGTTCGAGCATCAAACGATCCAGGCGCGCGGTCCAGCCGAAGCGCTCCAACCAGGGCAGGAAACGCCCGGCAGGGATGGTCTGGCCCTGCTCGTCGAGCAACCGCGACAGCACTTTGTAATGCAACACCACCTGGGTGTCCCGGGCGGCCACCACCGGCTGGAAGTACAGCTCGAAGCGCTGATGATTCAAGGCCTGGTCGAGCAGCGTGTGCCAGGCATGGTGATCGTCACCGACGCTGGCCACCGCGCTGTGATCCAGGCAGGCCCAACCCGGTTCGCCCTGGCTTTCGGCCTGGGCCAGGGCCTGGTCGCCGAGCTGCAGCACCGCTTGCGGCGAGTCGCCATGGACGAACGGCGCCAGCCCGATGGAGGCCACCGACGCCACATCCGTCGCACCGGTCGCATGCAGGCTCGCCAATGCAGCCTCAAGGTTCTGCGCCAGTTGCAACGCTTCCTCGCGCACCAGCCCAGGTGCCAACACCGCAAACTCTCCACCGCGAATACGCGTGACCAAGTTGTGGGTTTCCGGATACCGCGCACATTCACGCAGCAATTGCTCACCCACGGCCTGGAGCAACTGGTCGGTGCGCTGCCCGCCCAACCGCTGGTTCAAACCGGCCAGGTCCTTGACCCGCAACAACAGCAGATAACCGGAACTGGCCTGCTCCGGGTTGCTCACCCGGGCATTGAGCTGCATTTCGAAATAACGCCGGTTGGCCAGGCCCGTGAGGTTGTCCTGGTAGGACTCGACCCGCAGTTTCTCGCTGCGCTCGGCCTGCTCCTGGAACAGCGCCTTGAGCTTCTCGACCATCTGGTTCATCGCCTGCACCACCCGGCGCAGTTCAGGCGTGCGCGGCAGCTCCGGCAGGCTCAGGAATTCGCGACGGGCAATGGCATGGGACTGATGCACCATGTAGTCCAGCGGCTTGAGCTGGCGACGCAGCAGCAAGGCCCCCAGCACCGCGCTCACGGCGCCACACAGCAAAAGCCAACCCAGGCTGCCCAAGGCGCTCTGCCACAGCTTGGCGAGGGCGAACATCGGGTGGCTGACCACTTCAACCCGCGCCGCCTGTTCCCAGCCGCGGCTGACGATGGCATCGCCACCGGCCGGTTCCAGGCCGATCAGCTTGACGAACCATTGCGGCACGCTGCCGGCGTCCGGCGTGCCGGTGCGCTCGACGAGGGTCCTGTCGGTGGCCACGTCGACCACGCGGATGCTGGCGTAGTAGCCGCTGTCGAAGATCGAGCTGACCATCAGCTCCACCATCGCCGGGTCGTCGATGTTCGGCGTCAGCGACAGGGCCAGCGCCGTGGCCGCATCCTGGGCGTGGGAGCGCAACTGGTTGACGTACTGGGCCCGCGAGCTCTCCAGGCTGACCATGAAGCTGCCGCTGAAGGCAACCACCAGGAACAGACAGATAGCGATCAACAGCTGTTTGAACAAGGACATCTGAGCGCGCGCTCCTAGTTAGTCGTCTCGACCGGAAAACCTTCGGCCTGCATTTTTTTCAACACATCCTGCCACCGGGACAGGCGCTTGGTGTCACCCACTTTCTTGTTGCCCTTGGCGCCCGGCAGCCACAGCCCTTCGGCATTGAAAGAGTAGACCGGGAGCAAGTCGGTTCGCTGGCTGGCCGGCAGGATGCCGTCGATCAGGCTGTCGAGTACCAGCGGCATCGCCTCGGGCGTGGCGTAGTAGGTGAGCACCATGTGCGCACGGTTCTGCCGCAAGGCCTTGACGTAGGTGATGCGCAGCTTGTCACTGGACACCCCGAGATGACGCAGGCTGAAGTACTTGGCGATGGCGTAGTCTTCACAATCACCGGCGCCCTTCCACAGGGCCTGGATCGGGGTTTCCCAGTAGTCGACTTCACGCCACAGGTCGATGTCTTCCACGTAGCGCACCTGTTTGTTGAAAAACAGGTTCACCACCTTGAGCTGTTCGAGTTCCGGAATCTGTTTCTGGGTCGCCAACAGTTGCTGCCATGCGTCGATCCGTTGCTGACCTTCGCCCAAGGGACCATATAACGCTTGCGCCCGTCGGCTGATCTGCGCAAAGTCCCAGTCGGCCTGCAGGCCGCCCAGCATCAGGCCGGCCAGCAACAATGCCGAACATAGCCAGCGCAAGGACCTGAGGACAGGGAACGGTGCAGCCAAGGGAAATACGTCCGAAAAGGGTCGTTGGAAATTCGTTGGATGGTGACGCCTGGCCCACTAAAAGACAATGGCAAGGTGCAATCACCGCAGGCAGACTAAACTTTAGTTCAGGAACCTCCGGTCGAGAGACTTTGACGGCTCACCAACCTGTAACTAACGTGAGCCTGGATCCAATTTTTACTACCAATCAGGGTGCGTTGTCGTGACACAGAAGCCCAAACCGCTCAGCACTATCCAGATCAACGGCCCCATTCCCGCTGACCAGGCACGCTCGATCATCGAAGAGTCTCTGCGCGAGGCCATCCTCGATGGACGCTTGCCTTGCGGTACCGCCCTGCGCCAGCAGGAACTGGCCGACCTGTTCGGCGTGAGCCGCATGCCGGTGCGCGAGGCGTTGCGCCAGCTCGAAGCGCAGTCACTGCTCAATGTGGTTCAGCATAAGGGCGCCGTCGTGGCACCGTTGATCACCAACAATGCGGTAGAAACCTATGCCCTGCGTTCGGTCCTGGAATCGTTCGCCTTGCGCCTGTCCATCCCCTTGCTCGATGACAGCGACCTGGCAATGGCCGCCCAGTACATCGAACAGCTGGAGACGGAAACCGAACACGCCGAGATCGGCAAGCTCAACCGGCTGTTCCACATGTCGCTTTATCACAAGGCCCCCAACGGCAAGCTGCTGGACCTGATCGAGCGCGAGCTCAATGAAGAAGAGCGCTTCCTGCGCTTTCATCTGTCGTCCATGGGCCTGGGCAAGTTGAGCCAGGACGATCATCGCGCGCTGCTCGAGGCCGCGCGAACCAAAGACATCGATAAAGCGATCGTATTGCTGGAACGGCACCTGGAAAAAGCCTCTGTCACCATGCGCCGGTACTTGGAACAGTTGTCGAAGCTGTGATCCCACGTCGGCGCTCCGTCCGGCGTAAAAATTTCTTACATATCCTTCCGACTCACTTGTCGCCTGCGCGGCGCGGCCTGGCCGTGGCCGCGACTCGCCGTCCCATCAGTTCAATGGCACTGCCATCGATTTGGGCTCACTCTTGCGCTTGTCGATTCAAAACAGACCTGAAGAAGTCAACGCCTGGCTGAGGCCAGACGAATCGAAGCCAATACGCAAGGAGCGTCGTCCAACCGGCGGGATGATCGGATGTCCGACCGACGTCCTGCCCATAACATAAAAGTTATTAACTCCCCGATCCCTGAAGTGCTCCGAGTGAGGCATTCACTCGAACTATTCGATTCTGATACTCGCAAATCGGAAGGAGCTTCTTCGCCCAAATAAAACTTATATAAAAAGTTTTAAAAGCCCTCTTCGCGCCCAATAAAACATCAACTTTAAATAATTAAAAAAATACTTGCCGACAACTTGTTTCATGCATTAGCTTTTTATTCGTCGCGTTACTTGCGACCCTTTCGCTTTTTGACAAACCCTTTAAACACAGGCAACACAAGCCCACAACACGTACTGAAAGCGAACACTTAAGCCACTTGGGTAATTCATGGATTCCGGTTCAGGCTCCCGCTCGTCTTAATTAAACAACGAGCAACCTTCCGGACAAAACATCATTGATGAGGACGTTCCGATGCAGCCATCCAAAGAACAACTATCTCTGAAAAAACACGAACTTGGCCAACACCCGGTTTTTTCCGAGATTACATCAATCGATCTGTTACGCCGCTTTATGGAAAGCCATGTCTTTGCCGTCTGGGACTTCATGTCGCTGACCAAGCGGCTGCAACGCGAACTCACCTGCGTCCACCTGCCCTGGCTGCCGCCGGCCGACCCGCACGCAGCACGCTTGATCAATGAAATCGTGCTGGGGGAAGAGTCGGATGACCGCCCCGGCGCAGGCTATTGCAGCCATTTCGAACTGTACTTGGACGCCATGCGGGAAATCGGCGCCGATACCCGCGCGATCGAGCAATTCATCACCCTGCAACAGGAAGGCGTCAGCCCCGAGACGGCGCTGGACAGCGTGGAGGTCGAACCGGCGGCGGCGCGGTTTGTCCGCCAGACCTTGCACACCGCTCTGCACGCACCGGCCCACAGTGTGGCCGCCGCCTTCGTGCATGGTCGCGAGAGTGTCATCCCGCAGATGTTCCAGCGCATGCTCGACGCTTGGGGCATTGGCCTGGATCAGGCGCCGACCTTTCGTTATTACCTGCAACGGCACATCGAAGTCGATTCCGAAGACCATGGCCCGGCGGCAGAAAAGTTGTTGGCCCGGCTGATCGATGGCGACCCACAGCGCGAAACCGAAGTACTGGTCGCCGCGCTCGCCGCTGTCCACAGCCGCGCGGCCCTGTGGGATGGCTTGCGCCAGAGCATGACCCAGCCGGTTGCACAGGTGATGCCATGAACGCTGTCGAATACCAATCCTTCGCCGACGCTTGGGAAAGTCGCGCTACGATCCGTACCCGGCCACGGCGGCGGGTCGAAAACGACGACAAGCTGATCTTCCCCATGAGCCGCCAGCCGCTGGTGCACAGCCAGACCTTCCTCAGCCACTGCCCGCAATTGCGCGACTTTGTGCTGGTGCAGAGCCTTTACAAGTTCATCAACGACGTGGTGATTTTCGAGACCGAACTGGTGGACCACACCGCCCGCCGCATTGCCAAGAACCGCTTCGGCATCGAATTCCCGTTCGCCTGCCGCTACGACGCGATGACCGTGGTGGTGGACGAGGATTATCACGCGCTGGTGGCGATGGACTTCATGCAGCAGACCATCGACATGACCGGCATCGCACCGATCCCGTTGCCGGGGCAGATCGAACTCAGCCGCGCGATACCGGCGACCCTGGCCCAGGCGCCGGAACATTTGCTCAGCGCCGTGGAGCTGATCTGCATCGCCATTGCCGAGAACACCGTCACTAACGAAGTGGCGGCCTTCGCCCGGGACGACTCGGTCAAGGCCTCGATCAAGGGACTGATGGCCGATCACTTGCTCGACGAGGGCCGCCACTCCGGTTTCTGGACGCGACTGGTGCAGATCTACTGGCGCACCGCGCCCGAAGAGGACCGCGCGGCGATTGCACGCTTGATGCCCGGGTTCGTCGTCCAGTACCTGGCGAGCGACCTGCAGCAAGCGTTCGACATCGAACTGATCGCGCACCTGCCCGTTGACGAATCGGTACGCCAATCGCTGCGTGAAGACGCCAGTGCGCTGGCCTACCCCATCAATCGTTTTCACCCGTTGGTGGGCAACATCACGCGTTTTTTCCGCAGCAGCTCGATGCTCGCGTCCCCCTGCGTACGCGACGCCCTCGCTGATTACCTGACTCCATGAGGACCTTTCGATGAAACGCCTCGAAATTGCAGTGCCTGGTACCAGCCAGGCCATGGCCGAACTGGCCCGCGAACTGGAGCTGCACGGCCACGGCATCGTGGATCGGCAATCGCCGGCCAACCACGGTATGGTCGACTTGTTGATCGACGACGGTACGACACCGCGGGCCATTGAAGCCCGCTCATGCCTCCAGGTGCGCGTGGTGCTGCGCACGCTACCCGGCGAGGTATTGCCGCAACCGGTGGTGATATTTCGCGACGGCGCGCAGCGGCTGTTGTGCCAGGAGGTGATTGCGCCGCAAAGCGATGGCAACGGTCAGTCCCTGCGGTTGCGTACCCTGGCGACAGTGGTCGAGACCGGCGCACGGCTGGTCAGCCAGTTATCCCGGGATGACACCTGCTTCGATCACTGGCCGACGGTGCACGCTGACACTGTCGAGCAGCCCCTGCTCGGGCTCGATGCGCTGGAGTCGCTGGCGTTCGAACACGGCCTCAATCGGCCACCAGTACCTTGGCTGCTCGCCGCCGCCGACATGCCGGTGATGCACAGCATTGAACAGCGCATGCTCGACGACGCGGCGCAACCAGCCCTGTGGGTCGATGGGCAATTCATCGACTACAAATCCTTGCGCCGCCTGGCGCTGGGGTTGCAACAGCCGATGTTGCAGAGGTTAAGCGGCGCGGCCAAGCGCCCCTTGGTGGTCGGTGTCTGCCTGCCCAAGTCCGCGCACCTGTATGCGGCGATCCTGGCGGTGCTGGGCTGTGGGGCGGTGTACCTGCCGCTGGACCCGCAGCATCCGGCGCAACGTCGGCGCTTCATTCTGGAAAATGCCCAGGCGGACCTGCTGCTGCACGACGGCGACAGCGACCTGGGCGACCTGTCGGTGCCAACGCTGAATGTCCATCAACTGCCATCGCCCAAGCCAGGCATCCCAGCCTCGTTGATTCGCCGCACAGTGGACAGCGACGAACCGGCTGTGGCGATCTACACCTCTGGCACCACCGGCCAGCCCAAGGGCGTGTTGCTCAGCCACCGCAACCTCAGTCATTTCTGTGCCTGGTACGGCGACTACGTCGGGTTGCAGCGCGACAGCCGGGCGTTGCAGTTTTCCACCATCAACTTTGATGCGTCGCTGCTGGATATCCTGCCGACGTTCATCCACGGCGCCTTGCTGGTGGTGCCCAGCGAAGACCAGCGCCGCGATCCGCAGCAATTGGTCGCGTTGATTCACCAGCAGCACATCAGCCACGCCTTTCTGCCGCCTGCGCTGCTGAGCGTCATGCCCCTTGATGCACCGCTGGGCCTGGCGCACCTGATCACCGGTGGCGATGTCTGTGAACCGTTCGTGATCGAACAGCTCGCGCCACAATGCCAGTTCCACAACATCTACGGCCCGACCGAAACCACAGTGCTGGCGACCACACGACAGTTCGGCGTCGGCGACAACAACCGCAACCTCGGCGTGCCCATCGCCAATGGCCAGGTCTTGATCCTGGACGAACAGTTGCAGCCGGTTCCCCAAGGTGTGCCCGGCGAGCTGTACATCGCCGGCCCAGGCGTCGGGCTGGGTTATTTGAATGACCCGACACTGACCGCGACGCGCTACCTCGACCTGACACTGCCCACCGGGCAAGTGCTGCGGGTTTATCGCACGGGTGATATCGGCCAGTGGACCGACAACGGCATCGAACTGTGTGGCCGGCGCGATAACCAGGTGAAGATCCGCGGTTTTCGGGTCGAGCCCGAGGAGATCGAACACTGCCTGCGTGATAGCCAGTTGTTTCGCCAAGTGGCAGTGGGGGTCGATGAACGGCGGCGAATCCTGGCGTTCCTGGTTCATCCCGAGCACTCCGGCGATGCCCTCCAGGCGTTGCGCGATCACGTGCAGAACAGCTTGCCCAGCTACATGCACCCGGCCGCCTACGTCGAATTGCCGAGCCTGCCGTACACCAGCAACGGCAAGGTCGATCGCCGGGCCTTGCTCACCATGGCGGTGCAGGTGCAGGTCGATGGCCAACGCCGGCAGCCACAGAACGCCCTGGAGACGCAATTGCAGCAACTGTGGGCAGAGTTGCTTGAACTACCCGTCGAGGACATCGCCACCGACGAAAGCTTCTTCAACCTCGGCGGGCATTCGATCCTGCTGTCGCGACTGTTGTTGAGCATCCGCCAGACGTTCGGCCGCAGCCTGTCGATCAACCGCTTTATCGAAGCACCGACGCTGATGACCTTGGCCAAGTTGCTGGACGATCCTGATCAAAACAGCGCATCGATCCTCAGCCCCCAGGCCTTCATCGATGCCGAGGCCGAGCTCAACCTCGATCCGCTGCCCATCAGCCAATGCGGCGATGTGCACAAGGTGGTGGTAACGGGCGCCAACAGCTTTCTCGGGGTGCACATCGTCGAGGCACTGCTGGCCTGGGGCGCCACCGAAGTCGCGTGCCTGGTGCGTGCGAGCGCTGAACAAAGCGCGGCCGAGCGCTTCTCCCAGGCCCTGCGGGACAATCACCTGACCCACCTGGACCTGGACCGCGTCAGTGTGTACGCCGCCGACATCACCCAACCGCAATTGGGCCTGCCAGACGACGTCTACACCCGCATAGACCGCACCTTCGGCGCGCTGGTGCACAACGCCGCCCACGTCAACCATGTGCTCGACTACGAGTCCCTGGCGCAGGACAACGTGGAGCCGATCTTCGAGTGCCTGCGCCTGTGTGAAGGGCGCAGCAAGAAGATCTTCAACTTCGTCTCCACGCTGTCCGCCTCCAGTGCCCTGGATGCTGACGGCCAGGTGCTGGAACAGCCGGCCGCCGAGACGCCGCCGATCTACATCAAGAACGGCTACAACCTGTCCAAATGGGTCGGCGAACGGATCCTGCAGCGGGCTCGTGATCGCGGGGTGTGGGTCAACCTGTTCCGCCCCGGCAACATCAGTTTCAACAGCCTGACCGGGGTCTGCCAGCCCCACAAGAATCGCTTGATGCTGATGCTCAAGGGCTCGATCCAGCTCGGCCAGGTGCCAGACCTGTCACTCAATTTCGACCTGATGCCGGTGGATTTCCTGGCCCGCTTCATCGCGTTCCACGCCAGCCGTTACCAGCCGACGCAAGCGGTGTTCAACCTGCACAACCCACAGCCTTTGAGCTGGGACGCTTATGTCGCCTCGTTTCGCGACAGCGGCCGGGAGTTTTCGTTGGTCAGCGTCGCCGAGTGGCAACGGCAATTGGCGCGGGTCGATGCCGACAACGCGTTGTTTGGCGTGCTGGGCTTCTACCTCAACGGCTTCGAGGAGGACATCGGCGACATCTCGCTGATCAGCCACGACAACGCCCGCGCCGGCGTGCGGCAGATGGGCGCCAGCTACCCGGAAAAATCCCCGGCCCTGCTGCGGCGCGGCGCCGAGTACCTCAAGGCCATCGACTTCATCTGAAACACCCTCAACCCAAAGCAAGGAGCAAGACCATGAGTGCATTTCAACCCGACACCCTGATCAAAAACCCCCAAGCCTGCCAGGTCGAAACCTCGGTGGAGGTCACGGCCGACGCGGCACGCGTCTGGAACGTGGTAGGTGATTTTGGCGGATTCAACCATTTCATTCCGGCACTGGAACACATCGAAATGACCGGCGAGGGCGTGAGGTCCCTGCGCAAGAAATTCTTCCGCGATGGGCAGAACCTGGTGGTGGAACAGCTCAACAGCCGTGACGACCAGGCCATGCACATGACCTGGACGCTGATCTACAACACCCTGGGCATCGACAACCTGTGGGCGGCCATGCGCGTCGAACCCCTGGCGGACAACCGTTGCCGCGCCACCTGGACCATCATCGCCGACCACACCGACGCCCACACGCCGTCGGGCTTCAGGGATTTCCTCCAGGGCTTCGCCGATGAGGCGATGGGGAATGTGCAGGAGATGTTCGCCTAAGGCACAGCCCTTCCCCGATGTGGGGCTAATGCTGTTCACTCAAGGCAATCGACAAACCCCGTGGCGAGGGAGCTTGCTCCCGCTGGGCCGCGAAGCGGCCCCAAAACCTGCCAAATGCGGAGCATCAGACACACCGCACCCGCCGGTTTACGACTGCTTCGCAGCCGAGCGGGAGCAAGCTCCCTCGCCACAGGGATTGGGTTGGCTTGAGGTTCAAGCATTGGGCTGAGCGGCCTGTGCTGCATTGAAGCTCGCTCCCACATTGAGTTGCAGTGAACCCAGGATCCAGGCTCACCGCCAATCCCCTGTGGGAGCTTGCTCGCGATGGCAGTGGCTCGACTTGCGACTGGGGTCAGATCTTGAAGCTGTCCACCAGTTGCTTCAGTCGATTGGCCTGTTGGGACAAGGCATCGCAATCCTTCAGGGTTTCATTGAGGTTGGCCACGCTTTGCTGGTTCAGCAGGTTGATGTGGCTGACGTCCATGTTGAGGGTTTCAACGACAGCGGTCTGTTCTTCGGTCGCAGCGGCTACCGACTGGTTCATGCCGTCGATCTCACCGATACGCTGCGTCACGCTGACCAGTCGCAGGCCGGCCTGGTTGGCCACTTCCACGCTTTCTTCGCTGGACGTCTGGCTGGCGTTCATCGTGGTTACCGCTTCACGGGAGCCGACTTGAAGCGAGGTAATCATCTTGTGGATTTCTTCCGCCGACTCCTGGGTGCGGTGCGCCAGGTTGCGCACTTCATCGGCCACCACCGCAAAACCACGGCCGGCTTCACCGGCACGGGCCGCTTCGATGGCCGCGTTCAGGGCCAGCAGGTTGGTTTGCTGGGAGATGCCCTTGATCACGTCCAGGATGTGGCCGATGTTGTCGGTGCTGGCGTTCAGGGTTTCGATCTGGGTGCAGGAAAGGCTGATCTTCTGCGACAGCTCGGTCATGGCCTGGATGGTTTTTTCCACCACTTGGCGACCGTCATCGGCCTGTTCGCTGGCACCGCTGGCATGTTGCGAGGCATCGGCGGCATTGCGGGCGATTTCCTGGGTCGCAGCCCCCAACTGGTTGATGGCCGCGGCCACGCTGTTGGTGCGAGCGCTCTGCTCATCCGAGCCGACAAGCGACGCATTGGACGAGGTCATCACCCGCTGCGACAAGTCATGCACCTGACGGGTGGCGGAAGACACTTCCGAGATCGACGCGTGAATCCGCTCCACGAACTGGTTGAACGAACCACCCAGCACTGCGAACTCATCCTTGCCCTGCACCACCAGGCGCCGGGTCAGATCGCCTTCGCCCTGGGCGATGTCCTGCATGGCGCGACCCATGGTGGTCAACGGGCGCATCAATACCTGGATCAACAGGCTCAGCAGCAACGCAATGGCCGCCACCGCGACAAACATCGCAATCAGCGCAGACGTACGGAACTGGCTCAACGGCGCGTAGGCCTTGGCCTTGTCGATCGACAGGCCGATGTACCACTCGGCGTTCGGCAAGCCAGTCACTGGAGTAAACGAAAGGATACGGTCCTGCCCGTTCAGCTCAACGTCCTGGATACCCTTGCCAATGCGCACCGGGGTCCCGGGGTAGATGTCCTTGAGGTTCTTCATCACCTGGTCTTTGTCCGGGCTGACGATCACCTGACCGTCGCCGCTGACCAGGAACGCATGGCCGATACCACCGAAGTCCACGGAGTTGATGATCTTCACCAGGGTTTCCAGGCTCAGGTCGCCGCCCACCACACCGAGCAGTTCGCCGTTGTGCTTCACCGGCAGGGCAACGGTCACCACCAGGCCACCTACCGCCGCCAGGTAAGGCGGGGTCAGCATGGTTTTATCAGCGGTCACCGCCTGTTTGTACCAGGGGCGCTGACGCGGGTCGTAGCCGTCAGGCATTTTGGCGTCCGGACGTTGGGTGAAGACACCGTTGGCCTGGCCGACATAAGTGAACTGGAAGTTCGAGGTCAGCGCTGGCTGATCGACCAGCCCTGGCAGATCGGCAGTAGCGCCCTGGTGCGCGATGTTTTGCGCCAGGTTTTCCAGCACCAATATCCGGCCACTCATCCAGTTCTGGATGCTGCTGGCCGTCAGGTCGCCGGATTGCTCGATGGACGACTCAAGGCTGCTGCCGATGGTGTTGCGCTGCAAATAATCGTTGTAGAGCGTGAACAGGGCAAAAGCCAGGACCACCACACCAGAGGCGGCAAGAAGGATTTTGTGGCTGAACTTTAGATTCATTGATGAGGCTTCTTAGGCAAGGAGTGGGGGTGCATTCCAGATTTGCAACGGTCCATGTAACAGTGCGAGCGGTTATCAATCCGCTCCACTTTGGTGCACACGTACAAGTCTGTCGGCAAACCTGTACAAATAATTAGGGATACGAAGAAATAGCCGACGGGAGGACACAGCGGGCGAACGGTGGTTGCAAATTCGCCGACGGCTGATGACAATGCGACCTATTATCATTTGTAACATCCAGGCCGTTGCGTCCATGTCATCTCCCGAGTTTGCAGTACAGGCGCTCTACAGCCGGCATCACGGCTGGCTCAATACGTGGCTGCGCACCCGGCTGGGCAATGCCGCCGATGCGGCGGACCTGGCCCAGGACACCTTCGTGCGCCTGTTGCAGCGTAGCGAACGCCTGGAACTTCGAGCTCCACGCGCCTTTTTGCGCACCATCGCCCAAGGCCTGGTGATCGACCATTGGCGGCGAGAAGAAATCGAACGTGCCTACCTGCAAACCATAGCTCACTTGCCGGAAGCCGAAACCCCTGGCGCTGAAGCCCAGGCCCTGATCCTGGAACTGCTTGAAGCCATTGCCAGGATGCTCGAAGGCCTCAAGCCGAAAGTGCGCAGGGCCTTTCTGTTGGCCCAGTGCGAAGGCCTGACGTACAAGCAGATCGCCGAACAGATGGGCATCTCGTTGCGCTCGGTGGAGCGCTACGTCGCCGATGCGCTGTACCACTGCTATGTGCTGCGTTATGAAAGCTGAGCCGGCGGAGCACTTGCAGAGCCGCCGCAACGGCCCGTCGCAACAGGTGGTCAGGCAGGCGATCAACTGGCTGCTGCGCCTGCGCAATCACACCGCTCACCCGACCCTGCGCCAACAGTGCGACACCTGGCGCGCCGCCCACCCGGAACACGAACTGGCCTGGCAACGGGTGCAATCGCTGCACAGCGAATTGACCTCCAACCTGCGGGCGGTGCCCGCTGCCCACATCGCCCTCGACACCCTGGAAAACAGTGCCCAGCGCCTCAATCGTCGCCAGGCCCTGAAGTTGCTGTCGGGCATCGCCGTGGTGAGCGGCGCGGCTTGGCTGGGCAAGGACCTGGGCTGGCAATCGTGGAGCGCTGACTTCGCCACCGCCACCGGTGAACGCCGAGGTTTCCAGTTGCCGGACGGCACGCGACTCGAGCTCAATACCCACAGCGCCGCCGACCTGGACTTCAGCGCCCGGCAGCGCCTGATTACCCTGGCCCGCGGCGAAATCATGGTCACCTGTGGTCGCGACCCGGGGCGGCCGCTGCTGGTGAAAAGCAGGCATGGCCTGTTCGAAGGGCTGGGGGGGCGCTTCGTGGTGCGCCAGGACAGCGACTGCACGCGCTTGAGCGTCACCAGCGGGCAAGTCGTCATCCGTTCGCACCCCAACAGCGATGGCAGGCCCATTCAGGTCGAGGCCGGGCAAAGCTATCTGATCACTGCATCGACAGCGGCCCTCGCACCGCCGCTGGACATGGACGCAGGCGCCTGGGCCGACGGGTTGATCGTCACGCGCAACATGCGCCTGGAAGACTTCCTCAATGAAGTAGGACGCTACCGCCCGGGTTATATGAACTGCGCGGCGTCGGTTGCCGACCTGCGCTTGTCGGGGGTTTTCCGTTTGGAGGACACCGACAAACTGCTCGCCGTCCTGCCACGCATGCTCCCCGTACAGATCCGTTATCGAACCCGTTGGTGGATCACGGTGCAGCGCCTGGCTTGATTTTTTTTGGCGGGTTTCAGGCCGGCGTCCGGCTAGGACAGTAAGCAACCCTTATCTGCCTTCGGCGACTCCTACGGAACCTACAATGACTGAGCGCGTACCTCTCAAGAACCCCTTCGGCTTCTCTGCGCAACCGGGCCTGCTGCGCCAGGCGATCCATGCCGCGCTGTTCTCCACGGCGCTGGGGGTCAGCGTCATGCCGATGCTCGCGGTGGCCGCACAAAACGGCGTGACCGCCAGCCGTCAGAGCTACAACATTGCCCCGGGCCCATTGAGCGATGTGCTGAACCAGTTCGCCCGCCAGGCCGGGATCACCCTGGCAAGCACCCCGGCGCAAACCGGCGGCGTCCAGTCCCCGGGGCTCAAGGGCGAGTACTCGCCGGACCAGGCCCTGAGCCAGTTGCTCAGCGGCTCGGGACTGGTTGCCGTCAGCCAGGATGGCAGCAGCTACGTGCTGCAGACCGAGACCGCTGGCAGCACACTGGAATTGCCGACCACCGACATCAAGGGCTTCGCCTTGGGTAACGCCCTGGGCAGCATGGAAGGCTACAACGCCACCCACAGCCAGGTCGCCACCAAGACCAGCACCGCCCTGCGCGAAACCTCCCAGAGCGTGTCGGTGGTCACCCGCGAACAGATGGACGACCAGGGCGCGCAAACCGTGTCCCAGGCCATGCGCTACACCCCCGGCGTGCTGACCAACCCCTACGGCGCGACCCACCGCTACGACTACGTGGCGATGCGCGGCTTCAACGACGGCTCGGTGGATAACATCTACCTCGACGGCCTCAAGTCCATGGGCGACAGCGGCACCTACAGCTCCATGCAGGTCGATCCGTACTTCCTGGAGCGGGTCGACATTCTCAAGGGTCCGTCCTCGGTGCTCTACGGTCGCAGTTCGCCCGGCGGCCTGGTGGCACTCACCAGCAAGAAGCCGCAGTACGAGGCCTATCACCAGATCCAGGCCACGGTCGGCACCCAGGGCCAACGCGGCATGGGCTTCGATTTCACCGGCCCCGTGGATGACGACAAACGCATCACCTATCGCCTGATCGGCCTGGCGGACACCTCCGACACCCAGTTCGACCACAACAAGGAAAAGCGCTTCGCCCTCGCGCCGACAGTGAACATCGACTTCAGCGAGGACACCTCGCTGACCCTGCAAGCCTACCTGCAGCATGACCCCGACGGCGGCTACCACGGCGGCATGCCGGCCGATGGCACCTTGCATCAGCGCAACGGTCGACGGATTTCCGAGCACTTCTTCGAAGGCGAACCCGGCATCGACCGCTATGAGCGTGACCAGCAGTCGTTCGGCTACCAATTCGAACACCGTTTCAACGACGTCTTCACCGCCCGGCAGAACTTCCGTTACCTGGATTCCGAGGTCAAGAACGATCAGGTTTATGCCTACGACTGGACCACGCCCACCAGCAACGAGCTGAACCGCTACTACACCGGCGCCGAAGAAAAGCTTCATTCCTTCATCGTCGACAACATGCTGCAAGCCGAATTCTTCACTGGCGCCACCAAGCACACCGTGCTGATGGGGGCCGACTATCAGCGGCGCAAAACCGTGGTCGACTGGACCAGCGGCAGCCTGGCGCCAATCAACGCCTTTGACCCGGTCTACGGCAACTCGGCCATCACTGGTCGCTATGACACCAGCTACCTGCGACGCCTGGAGCAGACCGGCGTCTACCTGCAAGACCTGATCGAAATGGACAAGTGGCGCTTCTCCCTCGGCCTGCGCCAGGACTGGGTTCAAACCTCGGATGAGAACCGCATCGCTGAATTTGAACGCCCGGAAGGCACCGAGATCAACGACAAACGCACCAAGCTCACTGGCCGTGCCGGAGCGCTGTACCTGTTCGACAATGGCCTGGCGCCGTACATTAGCTACTCCGAGTCGTTCAACCCGAACTCCTATGCCGACAGCGCCGGCAACCCACTGCCGCCCACCGATGGCAAGCAATGGGAACTGGGCCTGAAGTATCAGCCGCCGGGCACTGACGACCTGTACACAGCCTCGCTGTTCCGCATCGACCAGGAAAACCTGGCGACCAAACTGCCCCAGGACAGCTTCTACCGCGCCGTCGGGGCCGTGCGCTCCCAGGGCCTGGAGCTGGAAGCGCATCTGCAGTTGACCGAACAATTCAAAGTGCTGGGCAGTTACACCTTCACCGACATCGAATACTCGAAATCGATGGTCAGCACCCTCAGCACGCCCACCGACATCATCGAAAACAAGGGCAACTCCCCGACCCAGGCCCCGCGCCACATGGCCTCGGTCTGGGCGGACTACAAGTTCGACAGCGGCACCCTCGATGGCCTGCGCCTGGGCGGCGGCGTGCGGTATGTCGGCTACAGCTGGGCCGATGCGGAGAACACCATGAAGGTGCCGTCCTACACGTTGTTCGATGCCTCGGTGGGGTATGACCTGGGCAAGGTCGGCTTGAAGGGCGTGGACGTGCGCCTGAACGCGAACAACCTGACCAACGAAAGCTACGTCGCTTCGTGCGCCAGCCTGAGCTTTTGCTACATGGGCGAAGAGCGCAATGTGGCGGCGACGGTGAGTTACCAGTTCTAACTGCAACCCATTCCCTGTGGCGAGGGAGCTTGCTCCCGCTGGACGCGAAGCGGCCCGTTTTTTGGGGCTGCTGCGCAGCCCAGCGGGAGCAAGCTCCCTCGCCACAGGTTCTGTTCTGGCCCTTCGGATGGGGCAGCTTCAAACCCGAACCGTATTACCTTCTTCCCGCACCACCCCCTCCTGGCGCACAAACCGATTCGCCCGCCCGAACGTGCCGAAGTCATTGAACCGCACGCCCATCTCCCGCATTACCTTATGCGCCACCGGCACCGTCAGTTGACGAATGTAGAACGGCTCCTTCACCACGAAGTGATGAATGCCATGGCTGCTGCCGAAGTTGAAGCAGAACGCCTGCAACGGCCACAACCACCAGGGATTGAGCACTTGGGTTTGCTGGATGACGTTGCCCGGCTCGATATCGCCGTAGTAGTGCATGTTCGAACTGACGAAATGCAGGCAAAAGGTGCGCAACACGTTCGGCCCGATGATCACCACCGCGGCGATGTCGATCACCTGCATCGTCGCCAGCGTGGTAGCCGACCAGTCAATTGAAGTGCCCAGCAGACCGGCGATGCCGTTGGCCCCATGAAAACCGAGAAACACATACCAGGCGCCCCAATGCAGCAACGCCAGCGGGAAATACACCTTCAGCGTGCGTTTGAGAATGCTGCGCTTGTGCGCCCAGGTCCTGGCTCGCAGCAGGCGGATGAACGCCGACATCACGTTATCGCCGACCATCAGCAACCGCGCCAGCCCCCAGGGTTCGCCGTTGGTGATGGCCCGCTCCTCCATGTCGGCTTCGCTGCCGGACACCTTGTGATGGTTGAGGTGCAGGTGACGACGGATCCACGGATTGATCGTGCTCGGCCGCGCCAGCCAGACCAACCCCATCATCAGGTTGTGGGGCACGCGCTGCTTGCGAAAATACATGCTGTGGATCAGGTCATGTTCCAGCTCGTGGGTCAGCGACGCGAAGAACGCGTTGAGCAACAGGCACACCCACCCGGCCAGGTAACCGTTGATGTAGAGCAGCGCCGAACCGATCATCCCAGCCAGGGCCAGCGCCAGGATGCCCGCGCCCAACGCGTCCTGGTGGCGCAGGATCGGATAGCGCCGACGCAACTCCTCGCCCCGGGCCAATACAACCTGGCGAATATGGGCTGATCGCTGTTGTGCATTCAATCGCTCGGGGCTTGCGCAAGTGCCGTGCATGGCTTACATCCTCTGTTAGAGATGTGCTCATCCTGCCGGGCGTTGTCCCCTGGGGTGGTAGCCGTAAACGCCAACCTGTTGACCGCACGCGCCAATCGTCATGACTGAACCGACTTCCCTCGCCAGCTGGACCCGCGCCCTGCGCAAACAGCTCGATGCGCTGGGCCTGGACAGCCATGTCTTGTGCGTGGAAGCCGGCCTCGACCCGCAATGGATGGACGACCCGAACGCCCGTTACCCGCTCTCGGCCACCACCCGTCTGTGGGCATTGGCTGTGCAGGCCAGCGGCGACCCGGCCATCGGCCTGCGGGTCTCGCGTTTCGTCAGCCCCACCACCTTTCATGCGCTGGGTTATGCCCTGGTGGCCAGCGGCAGCCTGCGGGAAGTGTTCGAGCGGATCGTACGCTATCACCCGGTGGTCAGCGATGCGCTAACCCTCCAGCTGATCCGCGCAGAGGACCGTTATCGCTTTAGCCTCGAGGTGCCGCCGGACCGACCGGCGCCAGCCTTCGAGGCCATCGACGCGTTCGCGGCGATTTACGTGCGCACCTGTCGCAACCGCCTCGGCCGTGATTACGCACCACTGGCGGTGTACCTGCGGCGCCCGGAACCGGCGGACCCCAGCCCCTGGCACAAAGTGTTCCGCTCGCCGGTGCATTTCGGCGCCGCGCAGGATTGCCTGGAGTTCAACCTCACCGATTTCGACAGCCACCTGGACGACGCCAACCCGGAACTGGCCGAACACAATGAAACAGTGCTCGAACGCACCCTCGCACAGCTCAAGCCACTGACCTGGGAACGCAAGGTACGCGCGGCCATCGAGGCCCAACTGCCCGAAGGTGAGCCCAGCGCCGAACGCATCGCCCAGGCCATGCACCTGAGCCTGCGCAGCCTGCAACGGCACCTGGCCGACGAAGGCTGCCGCTTCGACGCACTGCTCAACGAGTGCCGGGAGAATCTGGCGCTGCTGCACCTGCGGGATCCGAATTGCTCGCTGAGCGAAGTCAGCTACCTGTTGGGTTTTGCCGATGCCAGCAGCTTCAGCCGCGCCTTCAAGCGCTGGACCGGGATGACGCCGGGGCAGTTTCGGGATGGGTTGCGCTAGGGATTTGGATTGGTTGGGCGGGCGATGACTTTCGCCCAGACAAGCCCCTGTGGCGAGGGAGCTTGCTCCCGCTCGGCTGCGCAGCAGTCGCAAAACCGGCCAATGCGATCCGCCTGCCTATAGACATGCCAAGGGCCTGTTGCGCAGGCCAGCGGGAGCAAGCTCCCTCGCCACGGGGGCCAGGTCGGTTTCAGATCGTGGTCAACCCGCGCAATCGCTCGATGTCGAGGATTTCGATCTCGCCATAACCGAGGTGGAGAATGCCCTGGGCCTGCAAGTCTTTGAGGATCTGGTTGGTGGTCTGGCGTGACAGCGCGAGCATCAGCGCCAGATGCTCCTGGGGCAGTTGCAAGATTCGGCGCGGCGGTTCGATTTCGCCGTAGCCTTCTGCGATCAGCAGCAGGCGGTGGGCCACCCGGGCTGGGGCGGGCATCAGGCTCAGATGTTCGAGGTTGATGAAGGTCAGGCGCAGTTTGTGGCTCATCAACAATGCCAGATACCGCCAGTAGATCGGCTGCGCTTGCAGGAAGGCCAGCAACGGCGCCTGCGGCACGTGCAGCAGTGTACCTTGACCGACCACCACCGCATCATGAGTGCGCGGCTGGCCATCGAACAGGCAGATTTCACCGAACCAGTGGGGCGCCTCGATCATACTCAGCAGTGCCTCCTTGCCCTGTTCGTTCACCGCACCGACGCGCACCGCGCCTTCCAGCACGGCATACAGCCCGCACGGCGGATCGCCACGCTTGAACAGCCCATGGCCCGGCGGCAGGCGGCGCTCGCGGGCCATATCCAGCAGGCTATTCTGTAACTCAACGGGCAAGTGGCTGTACCAGTGGCCGGCCATCAGTTGTGAGTGCCAGGGATGCGAATTCATGGAAACTCCGGGACAAGTGTCGGCTAACTGACAGAGCGTCGTGCAAGACCTGATGCATCATGCGGGCATCACCCCAGGAGGAACAACAATGAAAAGCCTCGTCGACCATCTTGGTCAATACGCCACCTATCACCGCGATCCTCGCAACATCGCCACTCATTTCGTTGGCATTCCGCTGATCTTCGTCGCCGTTGCCGTGCTGCTGTCACGGCCCGGTTGGCCGCTGGGCGCGATCCTGATTTCTCCGGCATTGCTGGTGGCCGTGGCCAGTGCTTGGTTCTACCTACGCCTGGAAGTGCGCCTGGGTGTGCTGATGACGGTGCTGCTGGGCCTGGCGGTATGGCTGGGTCAGACACTGGCAGCGCAAAGCACGGCGGTGTGGTTGAGCAGTGGCCTGGGGATGTTCGTGGTGGGTTGGGTGATCCAGTTCGTCGGCCACTATTACGAAGGCCGCAAACCGGCGTTTGTCGACGACCTCACCGGGCTGATTGTCGGGCCGCTGTTTGTGGTGGTGGAAGCGGGTTTCCTGCTGGGGCTTCGCGGCGAATTGAAGCAGGCCATCGAAGAGCGCGCCGGGCCGGTGACGTTGCGCAACCAGCGTTCGGCCGCCTGAAAACACCCCTCTGTGGGAGCGAGCTTGCTCCCACAGGAGTTGGGCCTTACCGCTCAGGCACTACAGGGCGCCGAATTCGATCCGCACCGTCAGCGCACCGGTGTTATCGCTCAAGCCTGCTCCGTATTGCCCGGTCAGGTCATCATTGATGCACAGTTGCAGCTCGCCTTGCTCGCTGGCAGGAACCTGCCCCAGATCACCCACCAGGAACGGCTTGCCGCCATTGCCCACGCGACCGATCAAGGCACCTTCGGCGGCACCGGGCAAGGCATAGCTGCTGTAGTCGATGTGCCTCGAACCGCCATTTCCATCGACATTGCCACCCTGGGGACTGGCACACCATAGCCCACTGACGTAGCGAACCAGGCGCGGTACCAACCCGTTGACCTGCACGCCGGTGCCCTGCCAGGCGATGTTGGATTGGACCTGCATCGTCACCGCCTTCAGGTCGTTGGCCACGGTGTCCCCGGCCTGGAACGACAACGCCGCGATCGTCAGGCTCGGGTTCGAGGTGCCGGTGCTGGGAAACACACCATCGCCCACCAGGAACAGGTTCTTGTGGTCCCAACTGCGCTGGTCCTTGTCCACTACCGACTTGGTCGGGTCATCGCCCATGCGATAGGTGCCCATCAGGTGCCCGGCGCCCTGGAAGGTGTAATCCTCTTCTTTGTACCTGAATTTCCCTTGGCCAATAGGTGCCGTCAGCTCCACGGCGCCGAGCAGGTCCTTGATGATGTGGCTCGCCAATACCTTCGCCTGCCTGAAACCTTCCTTGGTGTAATCGGACAGGTCGTAGTGGATTTCCGGCCGAAGAATGCCAAGCCCGTCCGTGAGCTTGTCCGTCGAAGGCACGATGTAGCTCTTGGACTGGTCGGGATCCTTCTCCACCTGCTCCACCAAAAAGCCGATCCGAAACTGGCGGATGAACAGGTCGTTGAGCCGTTGAATCAGGGCCGTGCCGTAAAGCGCTTCAGTGGGCGGCGGCGGGTTCTCTTTCGATGGCAACGGGTTGGTGCAGCTTTTGTTCTTGCCATCGATAAAATCGGCCACGGTGACGTAAGGGTCGCCCACCGGCCAGTTCCAGCCCTCGTTGCCGATTTCGATACGCCACGCCGCTCGCTGGCTGCGAAAGTCGCCGTCACGCAGGCTCTCGATGCCCGCCGTGGACACCGGTCCCCGGTACGGGAACACCGTCTTGCCTTCCGGCATCAGCCCCCACGCCAGGTAAATCGGATGGTCGGACAGGCTGCGTCCGACCTGGCCGCTGCTATTGGCCACGCCATCGGGCCAGGCAGGGGTCTTGGAGTTGAGCAACAATTTGGGAGTTTCGATGGCATGGGCCGCGATCACGTAACGCTGCCCGATGGCCACGCCGGTGCCCGTCTTCGGTCCCTCGCCAAGCTGGTATTGAATGAATTCGACGCCATTGATGTTCTTGTCCGGGCCCACGGTCACTTTGCTGGCCACGGTCCGGTACATGACTCGGACCTTGCCGGTGGCCAGGGCCTTGTTCAGGGTCACGGTGGCGTCGTACTTGGCCTGGATCGGGCAGATCGGCGTGCAGTTGGTATTGCCGGCACACACCCGGCGCCCGGCATAGGGCTGGGAGTTGCGCCCGGCCGGGGTCGGGCTGACTACCAGCGGCAAGCCGTCGAAGTTCTTGCCGGTCACGGCTGTGACGAAACTGCCATCGACCAACGACAACGGAATGCTGTGCATCGGGAATGAATAGCCCTCGGGGAACGTCATGCCCAGGTAGGCCTGGTCGGCGACATTGGCCGACACCCCGATTTCCGCCTCGGCCCGGCAATAGGCGCTTTGCAGGTCGTCGTAGCCGATCGGCCAATCCACCCCGACGCCGTACTTGCTCTTCAGGCGGAAATCGTTCGGCACCATGCGCAGGCAGGTCCCGACCCAGTGCCAGGTCGTGCCGCCGCCCACCCGTTCATAAGTACTGTTGAAGGGCAGTGGGCCTTTCTGCACCAGATAGCTGACTTGCGGCTTGTCCCAGCCAAGGATCAGGTCGGCGATGGTCGCCCGCGGGGCATTTTCCTTGCTCGGGTCACGCGGCGTGTCCAGGGTCGACACTGGCGGATAGGGCGACTCCGGGGTCTTCAGGGTGGCGGTGTAGAAACGCTCCAGGTATTGCGCACGGTTGGCCGGGATCTCCGGACCCGATTCGAGCACCAACACATCCACGCCGGCCATGCCCAACTGATAAGCGATGATGCTGCCGGCCAACCCCGCGCCAACGATGATCACCTCGGCTTGTTCGGTACTCATGACGAGGCTCCTTGTGTGTTGGCAGGCACGCCGGTGTAGTCCTCAAGGCTCGGTGGCGTGGTGTTCCAATAGCCGAAAAACATCTCGCTGTAGCCCATGGGGTGGGCCTGGGCGATTTTCCAGGCCCAGCTCTGGATGTAAGCCTGGTCGGACACCACCGTCGAGTCGGTCGACTTGTAGTTGCCAGTGGCATAGGGCTGATACCAGACTCCCAGCAACCACAGTTTCATGATCGAACGCGCAGCTTGGGCCGCTTGCGTGACAGCCGGTCGCGATCCATCCATCAGCACCGCTTTGGCGATCTGGTCGGGGGGCACATTGTCCGCTGCCAGCGTGGCGTATTGAGTCAGCAACGTATTGAGCACCTCAGGGGTGATACGCGGGGTGATGAACGCGAGAAAAATCGGTGGCAAACCCACCTGGTCGATCGCCGGTGCCAGCCGATCCGTGGGAATGCCGGTCAGGGCCGATGACAGGCCTACAAAGTTGTCCAGATCACTGCTCATGGTTGACTCCTTGTCCGCCAGTGGACTGTGCGCGTTCGAGCAAATAGGTGAAATCCGCGAAGCTGGTACGCGGCGACTCGGTGACATGGGTGGCCGCATTGCCGTGGCAAGCCATGCAACTGGAAGACGCCTGGGGCACGGTGCCCTGGATGTAGGTCTCCAGCGTGGCGTTGGCCAGGAACAAGGGCGCAGGGCTGCCCAACAGGTTGGCGGCCGATATCTGGCAGTTCGGTGACGGGGCCGACGGCCACTGGGTACTGATCAGTTGATAGTTCGCCCAGACGCTCTTCGGGTTCACCGTACGCAACAGGCCTTGATACGTAGCGTTCAGTTTTTTGGTGGCCTCGGTGAGCGGCACGTCGCGCACGATCTGCGAGGGCGTCGCCTTGACCGCCGGGTTCCATGGCCGTGGCGGCGGTTGGTTGATGTCGCTTTGGCTGGCTGCGTTGTAGAACAGATAAGGCCCCGTGCGCTGGGCAACAGGCGTGGTTTTTTCCGGCACGTTTTTCACATGCTCGAAGGTTGACCAGACCCATTGCGCCGCACTGGTGGTCTTATGGACCATGTGCAATCCCACCAACCCGACCGGCTCGGACACGCACGACTCTCCGACAATCGGCCCATGGCTCGGGTCGTTGTTGCCCGGGGTGTAGACCAGTGCATCGACGGTGTGAAAGTCCTGCCGGTTGTCGTTGGGGCCCAGCACTTTCCATGACGCCTTCACCATCACCGCGCCGACCTGTTTGGTCTCGGTGGAACCACAACTGAACGCCACGGTATTGGTCGGCTTCGCGGCGAAGAACTTCTGCTGGCCTTCGATGCTGTACAGACCGTTGTCGACGATGCCGTTGAACATCGATTGGTTGACCACGATTTCGTTGCGCGTGTAGGTGCCGTTCTGGTCCACCAGCGGGCCGCTCTCGAAGGGCTGGATAAATTCATCCAGCACATCGGGCACCTTGCCCATTTGCTGCAACAGGCGACCGGGCTTGAGCGACTTGCACGCTTCGGGCAGAGTCGCCGGGGCATTCCAGGGCAGCGGCGCCTGGCCCTTGGCGCGGAAAATCTGGTAGCTCTCTTTCCAGCTCTCCCACACGGTGGCGCCATCCTGCTTGCCGATGGGCGTGCCGGTATTCGGATCACCGTTGTCCAGCGCCGGCCAGTTCAGGGCAATGAAGGTTTGCCACGACAGCTCATCGAAATTGGCTTGCAGGCTGACCAGTGAAACGGGGTGGGGCACCGTGACATCGAAGGGTATCTGGGGGGACAACGAAGGGGCGGCGCTGGCGGCCGGAGCCAGCAAGACGCCTAACAATGCACAGCCAAGCGGGCCATGCCGACTGACTTCCACTCTCATGTTTTCTCTCCTTGGCATCAGGGCACCAGGAGAGATAACACCGGTCCGTCATGGACTCTCACTTGCCTCCTGGCCTGTCAGAGTCTAGGTAGGGTTTGGGCGGGGAAAAGGCGTTGGCGTAGAACCAATCGAAGCAAGGTTGGGTGGAGTTATTCAGATTCTGACCGGGGGCAGTGAGGACGCCATCGCGAGCAAGCTCGATCCCATGGATTGGCTTGAAGCTGATCAAAAGCGGAACGCGGAGCGTCCCTGGCGGCATTCCCACGCAGGAGCGTGGGAACGATCGAACCGCCAATCCCCTGTGGAAGCGGGCTTGCTCGCGATGCTTTCAGAGGTTGGCGACTTTCTGCCAGACCTTCGGCTTGAAGAACAGCGTCTCGCCCTTCGCCAGGCCCACCAGACTGTCGTGGTCCTTCACCACTTCCGCTTCGATCAGCTCACTTTGGCCTTCCACCTTCAGGGTCACCCGAGTGGTGGCGCCGAGCGGACGGATGTCGCGCACTTCGGCGGCGTGGTGGTCTTCCAGCTCCGAGCGCGACAGCGAAACTTCGTGAGGGCGGAACAGCACATGCCGGTCCTCACCCAAGTGCAGGCGGTTCGAGTCGCCGAGGAAGTGATACACAAAGTCGCTGGCCGGGTTTTCGTAGACATCCCCCGGCGAGCCGATCTGCTCGATCACGCCCTTGTTCATCACCACGATCCGGTCGGCGACTTCCATGGCTTCTTCCTGGTCGTGGGTCACGAACACCGAGGTCAGGTTGATGTCCTCGTGCAGCCGTGCCAGCCAGCGCCGCAGCTCCTTGCGGACCTTGGCGTCGAGTGCACCGAAGGGTTCGTCCAGCAGCAACACCTTGGGTTCCACCGCCAAGGCGCGGGCCAGGGCGATACGCTGGCGCTGGCCGCCGGACAGCTGTTCGGGGTAGCGATCGGCGAGCCAATCCAGCTGCACCATGTTCAGCAGTTCATGGACCTTGGTCGCGATCTGGCTTTCGTTCGGGCGTTGCTGCTTGGGCTTCATGCGCAAGCCAAAGGCGACGTTGTCGAACACCGTCATGTGGCGAAACAACGCGTAGTGCTGAAACACGAAACCGACGTTGCGGTCACGCACGTCGTGGCCGGACACGTCCTCGCCGTGGAACACGATGTTGCCCTGGTCCGGGGTTTCGAGGCCGGCGATGATTCGCAGCAAGGTGGTCTTGCCACAGCCCGACGGACCCAGCAGCGCCACCAGCTCGCCGCTCTGGATGTCCAGGCTGATGTCATCCAGGGCCTTGAAGGCATTGAAATTCTTGCTGACGTTACGAACTTCGATCGACATGACTTATTCCTCCGCGGCGCTGGCGCGCAGGCGGTTGATTCGGTTTTCGCTCCACTGCTTGAGCAGCAGGATGAAGAGCGCCAGGATCAGCAACAGGCTCGCCACAGCGAACGCGGCCACGTGGTTGTATTCGTTGTAGAGGATCTCGACGTGCAGCGGCAGGGTGTTGGTCACCCCGCGAATGTGCCCGGATACCACCGACACCGCGCCGAACTCGCCCATGGCGCGGGCGGTACACAGCACCACACCATAAATCAGGCCCCACTTGATGTTCGGCACGGTGATATGCCAGAACATCTGCCAGCCATTGGCACCGAGCAGGCGCGCGGCCTCTTCTTCCTGGGTGCCCTGCTCCTGCATCAGCGGAATCAGCTCCCGGGCCACGAACGGCACGGTGACAAAAATCGTCGCCAGCACGATCCCCGGCAGCGCGAACACAATCTGGATGTCGTGATCCGACAGCCACGGACCGAACAGGCCCTGGGCGCCAAACATCAGCACATACACCAGGCCCGCGATCACCGGCGACACCGAAAACGGCAGGTCGATCAGCGTCACCAGCATGCTCTTGCCACGGAATGAATACTTGCTCACGCACCACGCGGCACTGACACCGAACACCAGGTTCAGCGGCACCGAAATCAGCACGGCGATTACCGTGAGCTTCAGCGCCGACAATGCGTCGGGTTCGAAAATCGCGGTGAAGAACGCCCCCAACCCGAGCTTCAGGCCCTGGGACACCACGATGAACAGCGGCAGCAGCAAAAACAGCGCAAAAATCAGCCAGCCAAGGCCGATCAGGATTCGCCGCGACGTCGCACTGCCGCGACGGGCGGCATTGGTGGAGGCTGCGGAAATAGACGATTGGGACATGTTCGCGCCTCCTTATGGGGTTTCGATGCGCCGCTGCAGCAGGTTGATCAGCAGCAACAGGACGAAGGAAACCACCAGCATCAACACGCCGATGGAGGTGGCGCCGGTGTAGTCGTATTGGTCGAGCTTGACCATGATCAGCAGCGGCAGGATCTCGGTTTTCATCGGCATGTTGCCGGCGATGAAAATCACCGAACCGTACTCACCCACGCCACGGGCAAAGGCCAGGGCGAAACCGGTCAACCAGGCCGGCAACAGCGCCGGCACGAGGATGTGGCGGAACACCTGCCATGGCTTGGCGCCGAGGCAGGCGGCGGCTTCTTCGACTTCACGGGGAATATCGGCCAGCACTGGCTGCACCGTGCGCACCACGAACGGCAGCGTCACGAACGTCAGCGCCAGGGTGATGCCCAGCGGGGTGTAGGCGATCTTGAACCCCAGGTCGGTGGCGAACTGGCCCACCAGACCGGTCGGCGCGTACAACGCCGTCAAGGCAATACCGGCCACGGCAGTGGGCAGGGCGAACGGCAGGTCGATCATCGCGTCGATGATCTTGCGGCCGGGGAAGGTGTAGCGCACCAGCACCCAGGCCAGCAGCGTGCCGATCACGCCGTTGATGATCGCGGCGTACAGCGCGGTGCCGAAACTGAGTTTCAAGGCCGCCAGCACCCGCGGTGCCGAGATGATCACCCAGAACTGTTCCCAGGTGAGTTGGGCGGCATGCACGAACATCGCCGCCAGGGGTATGAGCACAATCAGACTGAGGTACACCAGGGTGTAGCCCAGCGTCAGCCCGAAGCCGGGTATGACGGGGGATATGCGACGCGACATAGAAGTCCTTGGTTGAACGCACGAAACTGTGGCGAGGGGATTTATCCCCGTTGGGCTGCGCAGCAGCCCCAAGCCGTTATCGACAGTCAGATTTTAGGGCCGCTGCGCGCCCCAGCGGGGATAAATCCCCTCGCCACAGGTTATGTGTGCGGCTTTATCTTTGGTAACTGACTGACATTAGGTTCGTTTAAGCGTGTTTCAGCTTACTGCGCCTGATAGATCTGGTCGAACACGCCGCCATCATTGAAGAATTTCGGTTGCGCGGTTTTCCAGCCGCCGAAGTCCTTGTCGATGGTCACCAGGTCCAGTTTCGGAAACTGGCGCGAGTACTTGGCGGCGACGTCCTTGTCACGTGGACGATAGAAGTTCTTCGCGGCGATTTCCTGGCCGGCCGGGCTGTACAAGTGCTTGAGGTAGGCTTCGGCGATCTCGGCGTTGCCTTTTTTCTCGGCGTTCTTGTCCACCACCGCCACCGGCGGTTCGGCCAGGATCGACAGCGACGGCACGACGATGTCGAACTTGTCGGCGCCGCCATCTTCCTTCAGTGCCAGGAAGGCTTCGTTTTCCCAGGCCAGCAACACGTCGCCCTGACCGTTGTTGACGAAGGTAATCGTCGAGCCACGGGCGCCGGTGTCGAGGATCGGCACGTGCTTGAACAGCGCTTGCACGTATTCCTTGGCCTTGGCTTCGTCACCGCCATTGGCCTTCAGGCCGTAGGCCCAGGCCGCGAGGAAGTTCCAGCGAGCACCGCCTGAGGTCTTCGGGTTCGGGGTGATGACCGACACGTCATTCTTGATCAGGTCGCCCCAATCCTTGATGCCCTTGGGGTTGCCCTTGCGCACCAGGAACACGATGGTGGACGTGTAGGGCGTGCTGGCTTCCGGCAGGCGTGTTTGCCAGTCCGCCGGCAGGGACTTGCCCAGCTTGGCGATTTCATCGATATCGCCGGCCAGGGCCAGGGTCACCACGTCGGCCCGCAGACCGTCGATCACCGCCCGGCCCTGCTTGCCCGAACCACCGTGGGATTGCTGGATCTTCACGCTGTCGTCCGGGTGCGCTTTCTTCCAGAAACTGGCGAATTCGGCGTTGTAATCCTGGTAAAGCTCACGCGTCGGGTCGTAGGACACATTGAGCAACTCGTAATCCTTGGCGACGGCGGAACCTGCAAAAACAGCACTGGCCAGGGCGGCCAGGGCATAACGACGAATGGACGACATGGTGAAAGCTCCTGGAATTCTGGTTTTCTTATGGCTTCTGGAAATTCGTTTGGCTTATAGAAAAGATCGCAGCCTTCGCCAGCCCCTACACTCAGCCCCCGTAGGCACTGCCGAAGGCTGCGATCTTTTGTCTTTCTTCAAGACGGCTTATGACTCGGTTGCTGCAAGCGGAATTTTTCCTTGCGTTCGATCTGGACCACCTGCGCGTTGTGCACGGTGATTTCCACTGCCCCAAAGCGTAGATCGCGCAACGCGCTCTGGATCTCGCGCAAGATGGTTGCTTCGTCCTGGCCGTCAACGCTACGTAGAGATGCGCTCATGCTGCTGCTCCTTTGAATGAATGCCTGGCAGTGGGCGGCACTGCTTGCGGCGTGGGAGCAATACTAGATAAGCGCGGATATTCTTAAAAAGACTATTTAAGAATTTTTATATAACCAAAATTACAGAAAGTAGCCGACGTCCTACGGCAGGGGAGCTTGGGAGGCCTTTCCCTGCTAACGCCTCGGATATTTCCTTCAAAACGCCGAGCTGTTCATGAACTAGGCAGCGCTCCATGCCGCGGCTAACCTCTGTTCGTCATCGCAAAAAACGGTGACACGGGCGTGCAAGTCCGGATTGGTACGCAATTGGTTATGGCTATTGACCGAGCATTTTTTTATGCTCGCGTCCGTTATGGCAATTGTGCGTGGGAGGCCTTCGGGTCTGCCGGCGGTACCGGACCGGTCTTGCACACCTACGTACAGTTGCCACCTCTTCGAATGCAAGCGAAAGGATGTCGACCTCAACTCTGGTACATAGAATATGGTCAAGCCTTCACCGAATCCTCCGCAAAGCGGCCACAAATCCCGCGTCCAGGCGCAGGAAGAAAAAAAGCTCGATGACGCCGCCACCCGCGCCCTCGACTACTACCTCAACCCCAAGCCCGCCTCACCGCCCGGACCCGACAAAAACCAACTTTTCATCGTGTCCCCCCACATAGACACCGAAACCCTGCTCGCCAACGCCTCCGAAGACCTGCTCTCCATCAGCACCATCGCCGCCGACCTGGCCGACGACGTCGACGACTCACGCCGCTGCGTCGCCCTGGCGATCAGTCGCATGGCCGATGGGGTGCAGTTGTTGGTCGAGCGGGCGTTGGATCATTTGGAAACCAAGGAGATGGCGGCGTCTGGGGCCAAGGGGTAGCACATAGCTTGGATGCAAGCTGAACCGACGCCTTCGCGAGCAAGCCCGCTCCCACAGGGGAAACGCGGTCTCACCCAGAGCCAGGTCGGCTACTAGGCCGCCTCGCGGTGGACGTTGTCTCGGGCGCCCCGTTAACCACGATGGCCGAACGCAGGCATTGCGTAGTGGGCACCTCGGCATGGATGCCGAGGTAGCCGCGCTGGGCCATGGATGGCCCTTCGCGGCGGCCCACGGAGCAATGCCGGAGAGAGGGCATGCCGAGCCTAGGCGAGGCACCGAGTGGTGGGGCAAAAGCGTTTTGCTTACTTTTGACTGGGCCGGCTTCCGGGCTTCTCAAAAGTGAGCCGCCGTCAGGGCGGAACCCTAAGTGGCCGTTACCGCAGCAACGGATATGTACCCGATCAACACCAATACCACTGACGATCAAGCAATAACCGGCGCCCGCCCCCAATCCAACTGCGCCGCCGCCACGGGCCGGCCAAACCAGTAACCCTGCCCCAGCTCACACGCCTGTCCCAGCAAAAATGCCGCCTGCTCACGCTGCTCGATGCCCTCGGCGTGCACTTGCATGCCCATACTGTGGGCCAGGGCGATGATCACCCGGACGATCGCCGCGTCATCCTCATCCCACGGTAACCCCGCGACAAAACCCTGATCGATCTTCAGCTTCTGCACCGGCAAACGCTTAAGCCGCAGCAACGACGAATAGCCCGTGCCGAAATCGTCGATAGCCAAGCGCACGCCCAGCTCCCGCAGGCGATGCATCTGCTCCAGCGCCACCTCTGGGTCATCCATCACCGCGCTTTCCGTCACTTCCAGCTCCAGGCAACCCGGATCCAGGCCCGTGTCGTGCAACACCTGCGCGACCTGGTCATACAACTCGCGACGCGCAAACAACCGACTCGATACGTTGACGGCGACAAACGACAGCGCCACACCGGCCTGCTGCCACTGGCACATTTGCCGGCAGGCCTGGTCCATGACCCAGGCATCGACCTGGGCAATCAGGCCGGTACGTTCAGCGATGGGAATGAACTCGGCCGGCGACACCAATCCACGCGTGGGATGCTCCCATCGCACCAGCGCCTCGACACCGATCAGACGACTGGTCGCCAAGTCGTGGACCGGCTGGTAGTGAACGCGCAACTCCTGTTGCTGCAGCGCGCGTCGCAATTCGAAGGCAATCTCGACCCGCTGCTGGGCGTGGGCGGTGAGTTCTTCGGTGTACAAGGCGTAGCCGTCGCGTCCGGCGCTCTTGGCCTTGAACAACGCCGAATCGGCATTGCGCAGCAGCTGCCCGGCGCTCAGGGCATCGCCGGGAAACAGGCTGATACCGATGCTGGCATTGATGAACAATGCATGGTCATCGAACCGCAGGGGCTCTTTCAAGGCGTCTAGGATGCGCCGGGCCAGCGCCGCTGCCTGGCCTGGCTGCGAGCAGTTTTCCACCAGCACCGCAAATTCGTCGCCCCCCAGCCGGGCCAGGGTCACGCCCGGCGCAAAAAGCCCGCGAAACCGCTCGGCCACGCCTTTGAGCAACTCATCGCCTACGTTGTGACCCAGGCTGTCATTGATGTTCTTGAAGTGATCCAGGTCCAGCAGCAACAGGGCACAGCCACGCTTGTGCAACTGCGCCGACGCCAGGGCCTGCTCGGTACGATCGGAAAACAGCAGGCGGTTGGGCAAGCCGGTCAGCGGGTCGTGATGGGCCAGGTAGGCCAGTTCGTGCTCGGAATCCTTGATGGCACTGATGTCAGAAAACACCGCGACATAATGGCTGACCTCGCCGCTGTCGTCGCGAATGACGCGGATCGTCTGCCATTGCGGGTAGATCTCACCGCTTTTACGCCGATTCCAGATCTCGCCGCTCCACTCCCCCTGGCTGTCCAGGGAGGTAAACATGTCGCGATAGAATTCCGCCCCATGACGACCGGACTTGAACAGGCTGGGGCGCTGGCCCAGCACTTCATCCCGCACATAACCGGTGATCGCCATGAAGGCCCGGTTCACGTGCACAATCAGGCCGTTGCGGTCGGTCACCAACACCCCTTCGCGGGTGCAATCGAAGACGGCGGCAGCCTGGCGCAGACGCTCGCGATCGGCGCCGTGCTCACCCTTGGCGAAAAATCGCGAGATCCGCGCCCGCGCCAAGAAGATCAACCCGGCGCTGAGCAGGACCCAGGCATAGCCGTTGATCAGCAGCCAGCGTTGTCTGTCAGCGAATTGATCGAAGAAACTGCTCAATAAATAACCAATCAGCTGCAGCCAGACGACTGACAACACGAGGTAAAGCAGCGCTACGCGCATGGCACTGCGTTGATAAGCAGGCATTCGGCCATCCATGTCCCTACAGAGAGGTGGGGATTATAGAGGAAGAAACATTCAGCCACTCTTATCTGAAAGGCCGACTGGTTTTATCTGTAGGGCCGGTGATAATGCAACGGCTGTTTCTATCTTTATCGAGGGCCCTACAGCCTATGTGGTACGAAGGTTTTCTTGGCTTGTCGGCCTGGTCACTGGTGGCAGTCACCCTGCTGATGACCCACGTCACGATCATTGCCGTCACGGTCTACCTGCACCGTTATTCGGCGCACCGCTCCCTGGAGCTCAATGCCGGCCTCAAACATTTCTTCCGCTTCTGGCTGTGGCTGACCACGGCACAGAACACCCGCGAGTGGACCGCCATCCACCGCAAGCACCACGCCAAATGCGAAACCGAGGATGACCCTCACAGTCCGGTCATCAAGGGCTTGTCCACCGTACTGCGCAAAGGCGCCGAGCTGTATCGCGCCGAGGCGGAAAACCCGGAAACCCTGCGCATCTACGGCAAGAACTGCCCCGACGACTGGATCGAGCGCAACCTCTACAGCCGCTTCCCGCTGCTGGGCGTGGCGATCATGGGCATCATCGACCTGCTGTTGTTCGGTACCATCGGCATCACTATCTGGGCCATCCAGATGATGTGGATCCCCGTCTGGGCCGCTGGCGTGGTCAATGGCCTGGGCCATGCCGTGGGCTACCGCAACTTCGAATGCCGCGACGCGGCGACCAACCTGGTGCCCTGGGGCATCCTGATCGGCGGCGAAGAACTGCACAACAACCACCACACCTACCCCAACTCGGCCAAGCTGTCGGTACGCAAATGGGAGTTCGACCTGGGCTGGGCCTGGATACGGGTGTTCAGTATCCTGCGCCTGGCCAAGGTCCAGCGGGTTGCGCCGATCGCCCACCGGGTCGAAGGCAAGGGCCACCTGGACATGGACACGGCCATGGCGATTCTCAACAACCGTTTCCAGATCATGGCGCAGTACCGCCGGCTGGTCATCGCGCCACTGGTGAAGCAGGAACTGGAAAAGGTCGATCACTCGGTGCGTCACCAGTTCCACAGGGCCAAACGCCTGCTGTCGCGGGAAACCAGCCTGCTGGACGAGCGTCACCACGTGCGCATCCAGAACATGCTCGAACACAGCCAGGCGCTGAAGGTGATCTACGAGAAACGCCTGGCCTTGCAGCAGATCTGGGTCAAGACCAGCAGCAACGGCCACGACATGCTCGCCGCCATCAAGGAATGGGTCCACGAGGCCGAGGCTAGCGGCATCCAGTCCCTGCGCGAGTTTGCCGACCAACTCAAGACTTACTCGCTACGGCCTGCCACGCCCTGACCAGGCAACGCCAGCACTGTGGACAAGGGCTTTTTTGTGGCGAGGGAGCTTGCTCCCGCTGGGCTGCGCAGCAGCCCTCTCTTTCTTGTGAGCGCTTCGCGCTCAAGCGGGAGCAAGCTCCCTCGCCACAGGTCCAACACTTGGCACCTGACTCGCTAAATCCCCACGCCCTTCGTCGCCTGAAAAGGAACTTCGCCCCAAATCTCCTATCTCAAAGAGCACTTCGCCATCCAGGCGGGTTTTGGAGAAAGCGCGTGCGAACCAATAGCAGTGCATGCTCTTTGAGATTTGTGCCGATGGTCGACAAGAACCTACAGGATTACTCCCTACCTCATTGGCCCGAGGCAGCCCAGACGCTCATGGCGCTGATGCATGCCCAAGGCGAAGTGGCGCGCCTGAGCGAGCGTGAGCAGCTGTTCAGCTCGTTGCTGGTCAGCGTCAATGCCGTGCTGTGGGCGTTCAACTGGGAAACCCGGCAGGTGCTGTATGTCAGCCCCGCCTACGAGCGGATCTTCGGCCGCCCCGCCGGCCTGGTCCTGGCTGACTTCAACGAATGGCGCGACGCCATTTACCCCGACGACCTGGAGTACGCCGAGCGCAGCCTGGCCGAGGTTTTGGTCAAAGGCGCCGTCGAAGACCGTGAATACCGCATCATTGCCGGCAACGGCCAAATCCGCTGGCTGAGCGACAAATGCTTCATCAACCGCAAGGCCGAGCCAGGACAACCGGTGATTGTGGTGGGCATTGCCGAAGACATCACCGAAAAGAAGCTGCTGGAAAGCGAACTGCAGCGCTTGGCGACCACCGACGTGCTGACCCAAAGCAGCAATCGTCGGCATTTCTTCGAATGCGCCCACCGCGAGTTCGAGCAGGCACGGCTACAAGGTATGCCCATGGCGTTCCTGTTGCTGGACATCGATGACTTCAAGGTGATCAACGACACCTACGGCCATCAGGAAGGCGATACCGTGTTGCAGAGAATCGCCGAAAGCGGGCGGTCCGTGCTCCGGCGCGGTGACCTGTTCGGGCGGATCGGCGGCGAAGAGTTCGCCGCGGTGTTCCCCGGCTGCCCCCCGGACATGGCGCTGCAAGTGGCCGAGCGGTTGCAACGGGAAATCCAGCGCCTGATGTTCCGCTGCGGTGAACAGAGCTTCGGCATTACCGTCAGCCAGGGCCTGACCGGCATTACCCCCGAAGACCCGTCCCTCGACAGCCTGTTCGCCCGCGCCGACGCAGCCATGTACGAAGCCAAGCGCAAAGGGAAGAACCGCATCATCGCGGCTTGACGCCAATCGCAGTGCTGTTGAGCCCAGTCATGCCGCTCCCACAGCTCTGGTTTCGAGGCGGATGCGAAATCCGAGCCACCGACAATCCCCTGTGGCGAGGGAGCTTGCTCCCGCTCGGCTGCGCAGCAGTCGCAAAACCGAACAACGCGTTCTGCCTGTAAGCATGCTGAGGGCCTGCTGCGCAGGCCAGCGGGAGCAAGCTCCCTCGCCACAGGTTCTGGCCTGTCTGGACTGCCACCATCGCGAGTAAGCTCGCTCCCACAGGGCTGGGCAGTGGCTTTATTTGCGGCGCAACCGCGTCAACTCCGGCAAGCCGATCTTCAGCAACCGCGCCGTGCGGCCACGGGCCAGTTCTTCAAGGCCCTCATGCGCGGGCAGATGCGCCATCTGCGCTGCCATGTTCATCACCAAGGCTTCACGGGAATACACCCCGCCCCCCAAGTTATAGACCGCCGCGATCAACTCCCGCAGCTCCAACGGCAGACGCCAGCGGGCACGTAACGCCGAGCCGAAACTGGCGCCAAACATGTCCAGCGAGTCGCCAACTTCTTCCGGCTCGTCCAGCTCGCCACCGGCCTGTTTCCACTCTTCCAGGCAGCGCAGCAACGCCAGATCGCCCAGGCGATGCAACAAGCCGGCGCAATAGCAGCGCTCCTGCTCCAGGTCCAGCAAGCGCGCCATCGTCCGGGCGTATTCGGCCGTGTGCAGCGACAGCTCCCAGTAACGCTCGGCATAGTCCGCCAGGCATGGGACGCTGAGCCGGGCGCAGCGTTTGAGGGTCAGGGCGAGGATCAGGTTCATGCTTGGTCCGGAACCAAGCTGGTGCAGCGCCTGGGCCACCGTCTGCACCGGGCCACCGCCCTGATGCTGGGCAGCGCTGTTGGCCGCCGCGATCAGCACGGCGGTGATTTGCGGGTCGGTGCGGATTTCTTCTTCGAGCAGTTTCAGGTCCAGGCCGCCGGGGTTGAGGCTGCGCTTGACCGCCACTTGCACATCGGTCATCAAGGGCGCGCCCTCGGACAGGTCACGCCGACGTTCCAGGAAGGTGAGCAAGTTCAACGCCGGCCCCGGAACCGGCGCATCGTTGGAAGTTTCTTCACCGCCGTTCACTAACAACCCCTGCAAACGCTGGGTCAGGTTTTCCCGGTTCAAGGGTTTGGTCAGATACGCGGTCGGCGCCAGCGGCAAGACCTCGCGCACGCTGGCGCTGTCATTGCGCCGACTCATCAGGATGAACGGCAACGGCGGCGTGCGATGCTGCTGGCGAAGGCCACGCAGAATCGCCAGGCCATCAACCCCCGGCAGCTCCCAATCGGCGATCACCAGGTCGTAGGAATGCTTCGCCAGCAAATCCAAAGCCTCTTTGCCGTCGCCACAAGTGTCCACCCTGGCATCGCAGCGCACACCCGACAACACCTGCTCAAGCAGCTCACGGGACGCCGGATCGGCCTCGGCGATCAACACACGGGGTACAGCGGGTAAATCCACAGCAGTCATGCAGCATGCTCCCTTGCCATACTTGCACCTTAGACGTTGGTGGCCGTTCCAGACAGCTCAAAATCCACCGGATAGCTTCGCCAATATGAAAAAACCCGCCAGAAGGCGGGTTTTTGTGGATCAGCGCACAACCGTCACTCAGAGTTCGGAGAAGCACTCTTCAAGGATTGCCAGGCCTTTGTCCAGTTGCTCGTCCGGCGCGGTCAGCGGCACCAGCACCCGCAAAACGTTGCCGTAGGTGCCGCAGGACAGCAGGATCAGACCCTTGTCACGCGCCTTGGCCACGACCTGGGCTACCGCTGCCGCGTTCGGCTTGTGGGAGTCGCCGTTTTCGAACAGTTCCACGGCGATCATCGCGCCCAGGGCTCGCACGTCACCAATGACCGGGTACTTCTTCTGGATCGCCTTGAGGCCGGCCACCAGACGCTCGCCCACAGCCTTGCAGCGATCCAGCAGGTGTTCTTCTTCGAACACTTCCATCACCGCCAGCGCCGCCGCACAGGCGATCGGGCTACCGGCGTAGGTGCCGCCCAGGCCACCCGGCGCGATGGCATCCATGTACTCGGCCTTGCCGCACACACCGGCCAACGGGAAGCCGCCAGCGATGGATTTGGCGAAGGTAGTCAGGTCGGCGGCAACGCCCATCTGCTCCATGGCGAAGAAGGTGCCGGTACGGCCAGCACCGGTCTGCACTTCGTCAGCGATCAGCAGGATGCCGTGCTGGTCGCACAAAGCGCGCAGGCGCTGCATGAATTCCTTGGGTGCTACATAGAAACCACCTTCGCCCTGTACCGGCTCGATGATGATTGCCGCGATGTCACGCGGTTCGGCGTCGTTCTTGAAGATGCGCTCGATGCTGGCGATGGAGTCGTCGATGCTCACACCGTGCAGTTCGTTCGGGTACAGCGCGCGGAAGATGCCGCCGGGCATCAGGCCCATGCCGGCCGAGTACGGCACGACTTTACCGGTCAGGCCCAGGGTCATCATGGTGCGACCGTGGTAAGCGCCGGTGAAGGCGATCACACCGGCACGGCCTGTGGCGGCGCGGGCGATTTTCACGGCGTTTTCCACCGCTTCCGAACCGGTGGTCACCAGCAGGGTTTTCTTGGCGAAATCACCCGGCACCTTGGCGTTGATTTTTTCACACAGTTCCACGTACGGCTCGTAGGCCAGGACCTGGAAGCAGGTGTGGGTCAGCTTGTTCAACTGCTCGGTCACGGCGGCGATGATTTTCGGGTGCACGTGACCGGTGTTCAGCACGGCGATGCCGCCGGCGAAGTCGATGAACTCACGACCTTCAACGTCGGTCACCGTGGCGTTCTTCGCCGACTCGGCAAAGATCGGGTGAATCTGCCCAACACCGCGTGGAACAGCGGCGGTACGGCGGGCCATCAGGTCTGCGTTGGTCTTGCTCATTAAAATGTCCTCATTCGCCGCTCATCGGTCGGCGTGGCTCAAGGAATACATGGCGGGGAGGCAACTGCGACAGCATGCGATGATCGACTGCCGCAGCGTTCCGGCCACAAGAAACAGAACGGGTGAAACACGCAAAGGGACAGCGCTCTCGTGCCCTTTGCGCTTGAAGCGGATCAGATACCCAGGCAGAGGTATTTGATTTCCAGGTAATCCTCGATGCCGTACTTGGATCCTTCACGGCCCAGGCCCGAAGCCTTGATGCCGCCAAACGGCGCGACTTCGTTGGAGATCAAACCGGTATTGACGCCGACCATGCCGTATTCCAGGGCTTCGGCCACACGGAACACACGGCCCAGGTCACGGGCATAGAAGTACGAGGCCAGGCCGAACTCGGTGTCGTTGGACATCGCGATCACTTCGGCTTCGTCTTTGAAGCGGAACAGCGGTGCCAGCGGGCCGAAGGTTTCTTCTTTCGCCACGGCGGCGTTCTTCGGTACGTTGGTCAGGATGGTCGGCTCGAAGAAGTTGCCTTCCATCGCCTTGCCGCCCGACAGCACGGTCGCGCCTTTGCTGACCGCATCGGCAATGTGTTCTTGTACCTTGGCGACCGCTTTCTCGTCGATCAGGGGACCTGTGGTGGTGCCATCGTCCAGGCCGTTGCCGATCTTGAGCTTGGCGACCGCCGCCTTGAGTTTTTCCGCGAAGGCGTCGTACACCGAATCCTGGATGTACAGACGGTTGGCGCAGACGCAGGTCTGGCCGTTGTTGCGGTACTTGGAAATGATCGCGCCTTCGACGGCCTTATCCAGGTCGGCGTCGTCGAACACGATGAACGGCGCGTTGCCGCCCAGTTCCAGGGAGACTTTCTTGATGTCCTTGGCACATTCGGCCATCAACTGGCGACCGATCTCGGTCGAGCCGGTGAAGGACAGCTTACGCACGATCGGGTTGCTGGTCAGCTCGCCACCGATGTCGCCGGCGCTGCCGGTCACCACGCTCAACACGCCTTGCGGAATGCCGGCACGGTGCGCCAGTTCCACCAGGGCCAGGGCCGAGAAAGGGGTTTGCGAAGCCGGCTTGATGACCATGGTGCAACCGGCGGCCAGGGCCGGGCCGGCCTTACGGGTGATCATCGCGGCCGGGAAGTTCCACGGGGTAATGGCCGCGGTCACACCAATCGGCTGCTTGATCACGATCAGGCGCTTGTCGGGCTGGTGGCCGGGAATCACGTCACCGTAGATGCGCTTGGCTTCTTCGGCGAACCATTCGATGAACGAGGCGGCGTAGACGATTTCGCCCTTGGCTTCGGCCAGTGGCTTGCCTTGTTCCAGGGTCATCAGGCGACCAAGGTCGTCCTGGTTTTCGATCAGCAATTCGTACCAGCGGCGCAGCTTGTTGGCGCGCTCCTTGGCGGTCAGTGCACGCCAGGCCGGCAGTGCCTTGTCGGCGGCTTCAATCGCCCGGCGGGTTTCGGCAGCGCCCATCTTCGGCACGGTGCCCAGCACTTCGCCCGTCGCCGGGTTGGTAACCTTGATTGTCTGACCATTGTCCGCATCGACCCAAGCGCCATCGATAAAGGCTTGCTGGCGGAACAACTGGGTGTCTTTAAGCTGCATGTCGGCTTTCCTTAACAGCACCGCGCGCACGCGGAGCGAATTAGATTTGTAGAAAAGGCGCCTCGGGGGCTGCCGTCAGGGAAATCATTCACCGGGCTGAAGCACAGAAATAACGCACAAAAGCACAGACGTGCGGTTCAGCACCCAGACAAGAGCGTTTGAAATCTCAAACGAATCCTAGGGCCGATAGGGGTGAAGGACAATAGGCTGTTCGAAAAAAAGAACGAAAAAACCGAATTTGCCTGTTTTTTCTGATCAGCGTAGCCAAGAGCCGCCGAGCAGTGTGAAAACACCGGCAAATCAGCAGCATGGACGCCCGCCATGCATATGAGTATCATGGCGCCCGCGTCGCACCAGTAGCTCAGCTGGATAGAGTACTGCCCTCCGAAGGCAGGGGTCGTGGGTTCGAATCCCGCCTGGTGCACCATACATGCAAAATCAAAAGCCTCAGTCCTCACGGATTGGGGCTTTTTTATGGACGCGAAATTTTCCGTATCGAACGTCGTTGATATCGATCACGACCCACGACGAGTCTTGTTACAAGACGCTCCTCATCCGATTGTGGAGAGAATGGCAAAGTCATCTCCCAGAGCTCCCAAGATGCCCTTCTCTGAAACTTGGCCCTACAAAAATACTTGCTCACAAGGAGCCGCCACGTGAAGGGGTATGTGGAAAGCAAAAGACAGACAAAGGGCAGATTAGGCGATGTTTAAATGAAGCAGGGGTATCCCAAAACTTGGCAGAGCTACCAAGCGCAGCTTGAATTGTTGATGGCTCGGGGAATGGTCGTTACTGATCAACCTAAAGCACTGGAATATTTGGAGCGCATTGGTTATTACCGCCTCAGCGGCTACTGGTTCGCCTTTCGCGAGCGCACTGAGCTTTGCTGTCCTCTCATCCAGCAGGGAATTCACAAGCCATCCAAAACGAAACCTACGCGACTGCTTCTCGACAATTTCAAGCCCGGCACAACATTTCAAAATGCCGTTGACCTGTATGTTTTCGACAAGAAACTCCGCCTCTTGACCCTGGATGCTCTGGAACGCATAGAAATCGCCCTGCGGGTGGACATCTCTCATGGCTTGGGGAGGCACGAGAAATTCGCCTATCTAAAGCCTGAGCTGTTCCACGAAAGTTTCTCTACGCAGTTGGACGGTCAGACTGGACTAACCAAACATCATGCGTGGATAGGTAAACACGCCGCGTTAATCAATCGCTCGAAGGAAGATTTTATTCGGCACAATAAAGAAAAATACGGCCTTCCCCTCGCCGTCTGGGTGGCGTGCGAAGTTTGGGACTTCGGCGCGTTATCGACCCTTTATGCGGGCATGACCGAAATCGATCAAGATGCCATATCTCGAGAGTACGGCATCAGCAATGGCCGGATCTTCGCCACTTGGCTCCGCAGCCTGAATTACCTGCGGAACGTATGCGCCCATCATAGTCGCCTGTGGAACCGGAACATAGCCGATCAACCGAAGCTGCCCCCTGTAGAGCAGGCGCCTTCATTAAGCGCGTTCCATGACGACACGCACGGACGTGCACGCCCGTTCCTGCTTTTGTGCATCACCCAGCATCTGATGAAAACCATCAATCCCTCATCAAGTTGGGGGCAGCGGTTGAAGGCTCTGCTGGAGGATGATTTTCCAGATTTGTCCCGCCTCGGTCTTAATCTGGAGGGCATGGGCGTCGATAATGATTGGCAGAAGCGTGACTGGTGAGGAAAAAATTCAAACAATAAAAAACCCCTGAGCAGTATCAGCGCCGAAGCGCATCAACCGACAGGGGCCGTGTTGCGAGCAATTATAGAGATCAGAAGTCTCCCGTCAACCACCCACCAGCCATGACGGCCTCACCAGCAATCGCCGTCCTAAGACTGGATATTTCAGGTCGCCGCTTCGCGCTGTCAGGAAACAGGCGTAGCGGGTCAGGGCCGTATCGTCGACAGCCTACCGCTGCGAGCCAGAACCGAGGCTGACCATTTTCGTGACATCACGAAAATGGTCGCCAATCAGATGACCCATATGCCCCTCATTTCCTTAGGCCCTGAATCACTCCATGAGGATCGTCCATCTCGCTCCAGGCAGTACCATCGAGTTCTTTGAGTTGAGTAACCGCACAGCGCAAAGAGACTCTCTCAAGCCTCTCGTAGGATTGAATGAACATTCTTCGCAGGCGCCAGCCACCCTGTGGCCGACTTTCCCACTCCCCTGCACCATGGACACGAATGGAGATGAACAACAGCTTGCCCAGGTGTTCTGCCAATGCCACATCGGCTTCACAAAGAAAATTTTCACCACCGGTGCCCTCAAGCAGAACAGGAACCGTCTCGCCCTCCCCACCAATAGAATACAGACGTCCCTGGATGCTACCTTGCTTGATGATAACCATGAGAGAGGGCCTTTACGTTTAGGGGTTGAGTAGCGTCGCACCTTGCGTGCAAGGTCCATTCACTCAATTCGACGCCATCAATGCGACATGCAGCAGGCAGGTCTTGCATGCAGTCCCACGCACGAGCGCCTACTAACTACGGTTACAATCTGCCAGCACCATCGACATTACGACTTACCACTTCCAGCAAATCCGAACCTTCTCGTAGCAGCAAATACGCCGCGTTGGTAAATCGATACAAATCCCCATCGTCGATGCCCTTGATCGTGACAGAAGTGATGCTTTCCAAAAGGTCGGTCCCGGCCTTGATGCGGCTGAGCGCACTGTCAATCAGCATCGCGGTGGGCATCTGGCTGTCGATCAATAGGACGGGACAATCGGGATTGTTGGTTTTCAATGGGATGTAATGCGACATGTGCTAACTCCTTGTCAGACGAACCGATGAATTGATAGAGCCGGCAACGGCACCGAAACTGCGCGCTGCTCCATCCGTCGATTCAGTAGATCATCGAGAAGCAGATATCCGAAAAGCAGATATAGCGTTTAGGGCGCACCCCATGGATACCACCATGGCCGAAGCGATCCACAGACCTCTCCATCTGCTCACTTAAGGTTTGGATGAGACATTGTCGCTCGGCCTGTAAGAGCTGCCGAGCGGAGCGAGGCTGCGATCTTTGCGCAGGCAGTTGAGTCTCAAGCGAAAGATCAAAAGATCGCAGCCTTCGGCAGCTCCTACAGCGCAGCCCAGCGAGAGCAAGCTCCCTCGCTACGGGACGTTGGTGCTCGCAGACTTTAAGGCTTGCGCAACGCCTCCAACCGCGCCGGCAAGTCTTCCTTGGGAAAACGCTTGTGCAGCGCCAGCAGCTTCTCATCAGCAGCCTTGGTATCCCCCGCCTCGCGCAGGCGCAGGATTTCCATCAGGCCTTGCTCCAGGGGTGGCAGTGCAGCTGGCGCGGCTTTGCTCATTTTTGCCGCAGGCTTTTCCATCAGGGCCTGGTCAGCGCTGGCTGGGACCCGGGCCAGTTCGCCCTGGGGCGCCATGCGGATAATCGGGGCGGGGGCGGGCATGGCCGGCGGCGGTGCAGCGGCAACGGCAGGCGCTTGCCGATCGGCGGAAAACTCCATCGAGGCGGGTGAGGACAGTTCGTCGTGGGGCACGGGCGAGCGCAGCACCAGGCCGATCATCAGCGCCACGCCGGCGATCGTGGCGAATGCCATTTGCCAGCGCGGCCGTTGACAGGCTTGCAACCAACGTTGCCAGAAGCTCGGTGCAGGCGTCGGGGCTTCGCGGTGGGCGGTGGCCAGGATGAAAGCGTCCAGGGAAGCTGGCGGCTCGCCGCTGGTGTGTTGGCGGAAATGCTCGATCAGCACTTCGTCGTTCGGATCCGGGGTGTGTTTGGAGTCGATCATGCGGGTACCTCCTCGGCCAGCAGCCGATGCAACTTCTGCTGGGCGTAACGCAAGCGGCTTTTGACCGTTTCCAGTGGGGCGCCGGTCAAGGCAGCAATCTGTGGCAATTCCAGGTCGCCGTGCAGGCGCAGCAGGAAGACTTCTCGCTGATCCTCGGGCAAGGCCTGCAACGCCGCATCGAGACGCGCCTGGTCGCGGCTCAGGCTCAGCTGCTGCTCAGGGCCGCTGGTGTCGTCGGGCTGGACGTGAAGCTGCTCGTCGTAGCTGTCGTGCAACGGATTGTGGACACCCTGCTTGCGCCAGTGGTCGATCAAACGGTTGCGGGCAATCTGGAACAGCCAGGTGCGAAAACTCGCCCGGCCTTGTGGCTGGGTGGTGCTGCGAATCAGACTGAGCCAAGTGTCCTGGAAGACTTCCTCGGCCAGTTCGGCCTTGTTGCTCAAGGACATGAGGAAACGGTAGAGCCCTTGCCGATGGCGGGCGTACAGGACTTCGAAAGAAGCCCCATCGCCGTTGCGGTAGCGGGCCAGCAGCGATTCGTCGCTGGGAGAATCAAGCGCAGCGGACATGTGGGTGACGAACTCCTTTCCGGTCATTGCAGCACAATCCTGGCAGACAACAAGGGAATACTGTGGGAGCGAGCCTGCTCGCGATGACGTCGGATCAGTCAATGATGATGCTGATCAATCCACCGCTATCGCGAGCTGGCTCGCTCCCACATTTTGGTCCTCGTTGTGCTCGGGATCAGCGCTTGGCCGCAGGCTCGAGGCTCTGGGCAAGCTCCACCAACTGCACAAACTCGGCACGCAGCCCAAACGGATCATCGCCGCGGGCCGAACGGGCCAATTGCGCAGTGTCCTTCAAGCTCATCGTCCCAGTATAACGCCCGTCCCCCTTGAGCTGCTGGGCGAAGGCCGCCACGGCGGCGGAGAAACGCAGGTCATCGCTAGGCTTGTCGTCGTTCTGCACGCCAGCAATCGGATGCTCGATCAATCGACTGCTACCGCCCTCAGCGGGTTTGTAGCGTACGCGCAACATCGCCAATTCGCCTGATTTCCCCTCCGACTGGGGCGTGCTGGCATAGCGCAGCGGCTCCAACCAGCCCGGTTGGCCCTTCGGGACAATTTCATACAAGGCCGTCACCGTATGCCCGGCACCTATCTCGCCCGCGTCGACCTTGTCGTTGTTGAAATCCTCACGCTTGAGCGCACGGTTCTCATAACCGAGCAGGCGATACTCGCTGACCCGGGCAGGGTTGAATTCCACCTGCAACTTCACATCCCGCGCCACCACCGCCAGGGTGGAGCTGAGCTGGTCGACCAAGACTTTACGCGCCTCGAGCAGGTTGTCGATGTAGGCGTAGTTACCGTCACCAGCATCGGCCAATTGCTCCATCAGGTGTTCGTTGTAGTTATCCACACCGAAGCCCAGCGTCGTCAGGGAGACGCCGCTTTTACGCTGGTCCACCGCCATCTGCTTGAGGCTGTCGAAATCACTGACGCCAACGTTGAAGTCGCCATCGGTGGCCAGCAGGATGCGGTTGATGCCTTTGTCGATGAAGCTCTCCCGCGCCATCTGGTAGGCCAGTTCGATACCCGAGGCGCCCGCGGTGGAACCACCGGCGTCGAGTTGATCGATGGCGTTGCGGATTGTCACCTTGTCGCGCCCCGAGGTGGGCTTGAGCACCACCCGGGATTCACCGGCATAGACCACCAGGGATACCCGATCCTGATCGCGCAATTGATCCACCAGCAGTTTCAGCGTGCTCTTGACCAGCGGCAGGCCTTCGCGACGGTCCATGGAGCCGGAAACGTCCACCAGGAAGACCAGGTTGGCCGGCGCCAGATCCGCCACGGCGCGGTCGCTGGCCTTGATGCCGATGCGCAGCAAACGGGTGTGGGGGTTCCACGGTGAGGGGGCGACTTCGGTCGTCACACCGAAGGGTGAACCGTCGCTGGGCAGGGCATAGTGGTAAGGGAAATAGTTGACCATTTCCTCCAGCCGAACAGCCCCTTCGGGCGGCAGGCTGCCTTGATTGAGGAAACGTCGCACATTGGCATAACTTCCGGTGTCGACATCCACGCTGAAGGTCGAGACCGGCGTTTCGGCGACGCTATGGATGGGGTTGTCCGGCAGTTTTGCGTACTGCTCGCGCGGTTCGGTGCGGTAATCCCCGGCGATGGCATCGTTCGCCATACTAGGGGCGGGCATTGATGCCGGGGCGACCATGCGCTTGGCCATGGGTTGGCGCACGTAGGCGATCTCGCCTTGCGGTACAACGCTGGGTGCCACAGGCACCGGTTCGGATGGCTTGGCAGCCTCCCGGGAAGACAACCCACAACCGGCCAACGCCACCAGCAAAGTCACGGCGAAGCCTTGGGCAGCAGGACGCATAAAGGGAAGTGGACGGAACATGGGCTGAACCTCGTGAATGAATGATTCGTACACAAGCTCAGACGCAAGGCACACGAGGTTCGGGTTAACGATCAGGAATTTTTTTTGGCACGCTGGAAAAACCGGGCTGGCCCCCTCAAGGTGGCCAGCCCGTTACCGCGATCGGACCAATCGCCAGCACGTTGCAGCAGGCATCGTTAGCGGGACGGAATGCCCCGCAGATCATCGGCGATGAATCCGCTCAAATGGCCGGTGTAATAGTCTTCGACATCGGAGTTGCCTTTGTTCGTCAGGGCGCCCGCGATGCCTCTCATGGCCTCGAGCTGCCCGATCGCCCCACCCGGCATCAGCCCCTGGCGGGCCTGGGCAAAGTGCAGCACTTCGACACCGGCCTTCTTCACCTTGACCTGATAATTGAAATCGACACTGGCCAGATACGTACCGTCGGCGACGATTTTGTTCATGAAACCACCTTGAGTGTCCTGAATACGGCGCGCATAGACGGCGTTGACGTCCAGCAGATAGTCAGCGGTTTCCTTGCTGGAGGCATAGCGATTGCCATCGAGCAGGCGGACGATCAGGTCGGTGTGCAACTGGTCACGGACTTTTTCGTCGGGCAGGAAACGTTCGTTTTTGCCGACGACTTCAACGTTGAACGTGTCGATCCAATAGGTGGCGGTCTCGGGGATCGCCACCGGCGCAGGGGAGATGTAGTAGTCGGGCTTGGAAGCGCAACCGGCCATAAGGCAGAGGGCCAGCAACAGGGTAAAAACTCGCATTTGAATTCGTCCTTGAGAGGTAGCGGCATAATGGCGGCTGCATTCTACGGGGTTTGTATGAGCGCTCAAGTTGTTTGGCCCTGACGGAGTGCGGTCCCGTCTCACTCAATCCCAATGTCCACGACCGTTTTCCCCGCCCCACGCCCCTCGGCTACCTGCGCAAAGGCCTCATTGACTTGCTCCAGGCCAAACCGGCGCTGATCCAGCTTGATCCGCAGTTGCCCTGACTCAACCAGAGCGGCGGCCTCCCGCAAGATCTGACCATGATGCTCGCGCCCCTTGCCGGTCAGCAGCGGCATCAACGTAAACACCCCGGAATAGCTCGCCCCCCGAAACGACAGCGGCGCGAGGCTGTGTTGGCCCCAGCCGAGGCAACTGAGCACATGGCCGGTGTAGGTTTTTACCGCGTTGAAGGACGCATCCAAGGTCGGGCCGCCAACGGTGTCGTAGACAATGTCGAAGCCTTCGCCATCGGTGTACTGGCGCACGTAGCTGTCGGTGTCCTGGGTCCGGTAGTCGATGGCTGACGCGCCCAGTTCGCGGATGAAAGCCTGGCTGTCGGCCGAGCCCGTGGCGTAGACCTCGGCGCCACGGGCCTTGGCGATTTGCACGGCCATTTGACCGACGCCGCCCGCCCCGCCATGAATCAACACCTGTTGCCCGGCCCGAACGTTGGCGCGATCGACCAAGCCTTCCCAGGCCGTAATGAATGCCAGCGGCAAGGCGGCCGCTTCGCGCATGCTCAGTGAGCGAGGCTTGGGCGCAATCAGGCGGGCATCGACCGCGATGTATTCGGCCAGCGCGCCTTGGGCCCCGCCGATCCCGCCGGCCATGCCGAACACCTCGTCGCCAGGCGCGAAGTCATTCACGCCCTCTCCCCGTTCAACCACCATCCCGGCCAGGTCGATTCCCAATACGGCGGGCAGCGGCTGACGTGCGTGGGCCCCGCCTCCCGCCGCGATCTTGGTGTCCAGCGGGTTGATTCCGGCGGCATGCACCTTGATCAATACCTGGCCTTTGCCGGGAATGGGCCGGGAGATGGAACGGACAATCAGCGCAGCCTGAGCGGTTTCGGCAACGGCGGCGGACATGGTGTTGTTCATGACGGTAAACCTCCAATGAGTGGGCAGGTTCATAGTGCGAGGGAAGACGCATTCCGATAAGTGAGCAACAATGGATAGGATTTATTCCAGGCAGAGGCTAAATCCAGATGGATCTGTTCGACGCAATGCAGGTGTTCGTGCGGGTGGTAGAGCGCGGCTCGTTTTCGGCCGTCGCCAGGGAACTGAACCTGGGCCAACCGGCGGTGAGCAAGCAGATCCGCGCGTTGGAGCAACACCTTGGCGGGGCGCTGTTTGCCCGCAGCACCCGCCAGCTCGCGCTGACCGACCAGGGGCAGCGCTTCTACGCCGAGAGCAAGGACATACTCGCCAGCGTGGACGCCGCACGACTCAGTTTCGCCAGTGGCCAGGAACAGATCGCCGGCCTTCTGCGCGTGGCGGCGCCCGTCAGTTTCGGCCGATTGTGTATTGCGCCCCTGGTGGGCGAGTTCCTGGCCCTTCACCCACAGCTTCGTATCGACTTGAGGTTAAGTGATCAGAACGAAGATGTGCTGAAGGAAAACATCGACCTTGCGATTCGCATCGGCGCGGTGAAAAACGAAGGACTGGTGGCGGTTTCCCTCGGCGACAGCCCGCGCCGGGTGTACGCCTCCCCCGCCTATCTGCAACAGCACGGCACGCCCCTCGCACCGGCTGACCTGGCCGGCCATAACTGTTTGGCGTTCACACTGCTGGAGCATTACGACATCTGGCGGTTCGACCAGGATGGCCGACAGCACAGCGTAACGATCAAGGGCAACGTCACCTGCAACAGCAGCGAGGCGATCCGGGAAATGGTGCTGTCGGGCCTGGGCGTTTCGCTTTCACCGCAGTGGTTGTTCGCTGCCGATGTTCGCCAGGGTACCGTCTGCCCCCTGCTGGCCGATTACCAGCCACTGGCACTGCCCATCAGCGCCGTGTTCAGTCAAGATCGACGCCGCTCGGCACGGACTCGTGCTTTTGTGGATTTTTTGCGTGAGCGTCTTTGACCAGCCGGATCAGGATTCACAAGCCAATGACGGCTGCGCCGCCTTCCCATGCCGTCCTGGAAAATACGCCGCCGCCCCCACGCCCACCGCCCCCATCACCACGCAATACCCCACGCACACCCACGGGCTCCATGGCACCAGGGCGATCAGCATCAACGGTGTCATGCTGGCCCACAGGGCATAGGCGATGTTGTAGGTGAGCGAGATGCCGGACACGCGGATCTTCGGCGGGAACAGGCCGACCATCACCGACGGCACCGCACCAACCACGCCGCAACCCAGCCCGGCCACGGCGTAAGCCAGGCCCAGCCAGGCGCTGCCGCTGATCAGGCTGGCGTAGAGCACGGCAATGCCCACAGGCAGCAGCAGGCTGTAGAGCATGACGGTACGCCAGGCGCCGATGCGGTCGACGATGAGCCCGGCCAGGACGCAGCCGATGTTCAGGAACACGATGCCCAGGCTGCTCAGGGCGAAGGTGTGGCTGGGGGTCATGCCGAAGCTTTTCTGCATCACGGTCGGGGTGATGACCACGAACACCACCACGGCAGAGGTCAGCACGCAGGTCAGGATGGCGGCGGGCAGCAAGGCCTGGCGGTGGTCGCGCAGGACCGTGCGCAACGGCAGTTCCGCTGCGCCTTCGCGATTGGCTTGCAGGGCCATGAAGATCGGCGTTTCGCTCAGCCAGCGACGCAGCCAGACGCCGATCACGCCGAAGACGCCCCCCAACAGGAACGGCAGGCGCCAGGCGTAATCGAGAATCTCCGTCGGCGTGTAGATCCGCGCCAGCGCCGTTGCGGTCAGGGCGCCCAGCAGGTAGCCGAAGGTCAGGCCGGCCTGGAGGAAACCCAGGGCATAGCCGCGATGATGCAGCGGCGCGTGTTCGGCCACGAATACCCAGGCGCTGGGCACCTCACCGCCCACCGCCGCACCTTGCAGGATACGCAGCGCCAGCAACAGCAACGGTGCGAAATAACCGATTTGCGCGTAGGTCGGCATCACGCCGATGAGCAGGCACGGCAAGGCCATCATCAGGATGCTCAGGCTGAACACCCGCTTGCGTCCCAGGCGATCAGCGAAGTGCGCCATGAGAATGCCGCCTAGGGGCCGGGCCAGGTAGCCGGTGGCAAAAATCCCGAAGCTTTGCAGCAGGCGCAGCCAATCGGGCATTTCCGGCGGGAAGAACAACTGGCTGAGAGTCAGGGCGAAGAAGACGAAGATGATGAAATCGTAGATCTCCAGCGCACCGCCCAAGGCGGCCAGGCCCAGGGTCTTGTAATCGGATCGGCTGAATCGGTCACCGGGTAGAACAGGGATGGCAGTCATAGGCAGATTTGAACGATAAGTTAAAAGAGGGCGACGGCTCAGGCGTCGCGATCAGTGTCCACCGGTTGAACCGGTGGCTGGCCTGGCTCGGCGTCTTCGGCCTCGTCGGCAGGCAGGAAATCCTTTCGGCTCTGGGCGATGGCCCGGCGTATTTCGTCGCCCTTGGTCGGGCAGTTCAGGAGGCGGGCGATGCCGTCGGGTTTCTGCGTCATCGCCATCCTCCGGCATGAGTGAACAGGGGCTCGATAGTGCTCGCTTTTGGCGCGTGATGCCAATTTTGTGTCTGGACGGCGCCATTGTGGCAAGGGGTGCTTTGCACCCCAACGGGGATAAATCCCCTCTCCACAGGGGGTTGTGTCGTCTTGGGTCAGCGGTGGTAGCGGCGCACTACGCTACTGTTGCGCAGCACGTGGCCTTTGATTTTTTCCATCAGTTGGGCGCGTGTGAGGTCGGCGGGCAGTGCTTCCGGCGGCAGGTCCAGGGCGAAAAGCTGGATCAGGTAGTGGTGAGCGCTGTCGCCGACAGGCGGGCAAGGACCGACGTAGCCGTGGGTGTTCTTGCTGTTGATACCACTCATGCCTTCCAACGAGGACTTGGTGCCGGCGCCCGCCGGAATCTGCCGCGTGGTGGCCTTGATGCCGTAGTGGACCCAGTGGTCGACACCTTGGCCCCTTTGGCCGTCCGGGTCCAACATGACGATGGCGTAGCTGAGGGTGCCGGGTGGGCCGGCGTTCCAACTCAGGGCCGGAGAAATGTTCTTGCCACCACAGGTGTTGGCATCACTGGCTGCCGCCGCCGTGAAGAGGCGGTCGTCCGACACACCGGGGATGCTGAGGGTAAAACGCTCCTCGGCCTGGACAGCCCCTTGTGCGCACAGCACCAGGGCGACGGCCGCCAGCCAAGGGGAGAAAAAATTCAATCGGGTCATACCGGGGGCACCTTGTGCGTGTCTGGCCATGGACGGCTTGCGAACTATAGCCGCAGCTTCGCCAAGGTTGCAGTGACAATTATGCTGAAACTCGCTCCGTTCCTGCGACTCCAAAGGGAAACGCCTGCCGGAGAATGACCATGTCTCTGCATCAAGTCGCCCGTTTCGCCGACGTTCGTGAAGACCGCGGCCTCGAAGTCAAAATCGACGACACGTCCATCTTGCTGTTGCGCTCCGGTGATCAAGTGCGCGCCTTCCAAGGCAAATGCCCGCATGCCGGCGCACCACTGGCCAAGGGCGCGGTGTGCCACGGACGGCTGATTTGCCCCTGGCACAAGGCCGCGTTCCGCACGGAAGACGGCGCCCTGTGCGAACCGCCGGCCCTCGACAGCCTGGCGCGCTACCACGTCGAGGTCCGGGACGGTGTCGTCTGGGTCGACGATCAACCATTGCCAACCGATAAAGTCCCGCCGGCCGATGACGCACGCACGTTTGTCATCATCGGCGCCGGTGCCGCCGGCACGGCTTGCGCGGCGGCGTTGCGGGAGAAGGGTTTTGGCGGTCGAATCCTGATGATCGACCGCGAAGCCGAGGCCGGCTACGACCGGACGGTGCTGAGCAAGTATGTGTTGGCCGGCGACATGGCAGTCAACGAGACAGCGCCGCTGCGCGATGAAACCTACTTCACCCGGCAACGCATCGAAAGGCTCTATGGCGAGGTCACCCATTTGGACCCCGACGCTCGGCAAATCCAACTCGCCGATGGCCGGCAGCTGGACTACGACGCCGCGCTCATTGCCACTGGCGGGGCACCCAAGATGCCAGCACTGCCCGGCATCGAATTGCCGCAAGTCTTCGTGCTGCGTTCGATCGCCCACGCCCGGCAGATTCTCGACACGGTCCGGCCAGGGCAACAGGCGGTGATCATCGGCGACAGTTTCATCGCCATGGAAGTCGCCTCGTCCCTGCGCAAGCGCGGGCTGGACGTCACCGTCCTGGCCCGGCATCCGGTACCGTTCGCTGCACAGATGGGTGAGAGCGTTGGCCAGGCCATCCTGGCCCGGCACCGGGCCAACGGCGTGGTGTACCACACCGACGGCGAAGCGGCACGGATCGAGGGAGCGCACAAGGTCGAAGCCGTGGTGCTGGATAACGGCCAGCGTCTGGCTGCGGACCTGGTGATCGTCGGCATTGGCGTGCACCCGGCCACCGAGCCGTTTGCCGGGTTGCCACGGGAACAGGACCAGTCGCTATCCGTTGACGCAGGCATGCGTGTGGCTGAAGGCGTATGGGCCGTGGGTGATATCGCGACGTTCCCCCTCAACGGCGCGCCTGTGCGCATCGAGCATTGGCGCCTGGCCCAGCAACAGGCGCGCATCGCCGCTGCGAACATGCTCGGCGGCGACGAGCACTATCTGGACGTGCCGTTTTTCTGGACCTATCACTTTGGCAAACGCTACGACTATCTTGGCCACGCCGAGCACTGGGACGAAGTGGAATTCAAGGGCACGCCCGAGCATCCGCCCTTTATTGCCCTACTGGGCAAGGACGGCCTGGTTGCCGCCGCAGTGGCCTGTGATGAAGGCCGGGCCATGGCGGCGTTGGCCCAGCGCATGAAACAACCGTTGCCGGTGGACGAGGCATGGCGGCTGGTTCGGGATTTCTCTTCGTAGATCTGCCCCCCAAAAAATCCCCTGTGGGAGCGGGCTTGCTCGCGAAAGCGTCGGCACGGCTTGCATCAATGTACGGAGTGATCGGCCGGCAGGTGAATCACGCCCGGCCGCTCCAGTGGCGCCAGGGGCGGTGGCTGCAAGTCGGGGCTGAGCAAGTGGAAGTGCGGCACGACGTGGCTGATGTCGCCGTCCTGATTGTTGTGAATAGTCTTCGAGCCGGGCTGGCGCAGCGTGTCCAGGCGCTCGTCGGTCAACTTGAAACTGGCGCTCAAGCCCTGGTCATTCACGACCGGGGCCGGCGACCGGCGCTGGGCGAAGCTGCGACTTTTACGCTGTTGGTAACGCGCCCAGGTAATCAACAGCACCGCGTTGACCAAGGCGATCCATCCATAGACCTGCAAGGTCCCCAGGGTATCGAACAGTGACCCTCCCGGGCGCGGACCGGCCTGGCTCGCGAACAGCGGCCACAGTCCATTGACCAGCAAGTACAACAACCCCACCCACGCCAGTACGGTAAAAAACGCATCGATGAGCACCAGAAAAGGCCGTTGCCGGGTCCTGATAATTTTCATCGGATCACTTCCTCTTCCTGATCATCGAACGGTTTGATACCGCGATCCGGACTGATCCAGCGCGCACGCTTCTGATGCTGCCCGAACAGCACTTTTGGAAAGCTCACCAGAGTGGTGAAGAGGCTGATCAGCCAGAACACCAACGGGTACCAGACCACCCAGAACATGATGTGCCACAGGCCTTTTTCGTAGCGGCGGTCGATCAGGATGCTCACCGCGAACTGCAGCAGGCACACCACGGCCAGCAGCAGCCCGGTGAAGGCTGGCGGCATGAGGTGATCGACCGCGATGGCCTCTGGCATTTCGACGAACTTGCCAGCCCCCCAGAAAATCACCGACAGCAGGAACGTGAACGCCCAACCGGTGGACAGGCAATATTCGAACAACAGTGGCCACAGGTAGCGGTGGCGATACTGCCAGATGCCACGGATGTTCTTGAACAACACCTCGGCGCCCCCCTGGGCCCAGCGCAGCCGTTGCCGCCACAGGCCACGCAGGGTTTCGGGCATGAGGATCCAGCACAGCGCGCGCGGCTCGTAGAAGATGCTCCAGTGATCCAGTTGCAGCTTCCAACTGATGTCGATGTCTTCGGTGATCATGTCCGGGCTCCAGTAGCCAACCCGGTGCAGGGCGGAGCGACGGAACGCGACGATTACGCCAGACACGGTGAAGATCCGCCCGAACACCCGTTGAGTGCGCTTGATCAGGCCGATGATCGAGGAAAACTCGCCGACCTGGACCCGGCCTATCAAGGTCGAGCGGGTACGGATGCGCGGGTTGCCGGTCACCGCGCCGAGGCGGGCGTTGTCCAGCATCGGCGCCACCAGGTAGGCACAGGTGTTCGGCGCCAGCAGCGCGTCACCGTCGATGCACACCAGGTATTCACTGCGCGCCGCGATGGCGCCCATGCGCAGGGCCACGGCCTTGCCCTGGTTTTCCGCCAGGTGCAGGACGCGCAGGCGCGGATCTTCACCCGCCAGCTGATCGAGCATCTGGGCCGTGTTGTCCTTGGAGCCGTCGTTGATGGCGATGACTTCAATGTTCGGGTAATGCTGACCCAGCGCCGCGTGAATGGTGTCGGCGACGTTATCGCCTTCGTTGAAGCACGGGATCAGGATACTGATCAACGGCTCGCCGGCCAGGGGCGGTGGCAAGGTGTCGTCCTTCCACGGCCAGTGGCGCTCCCAGTGCAGCCAGAAGTACAGGCCGCCGGCGATCCACAGCCCGGACATGAACAGCGGGTAAAAGAACACGAAGTCCATCAGGAATTGCCCGGTGACCAGGAAGATCAGGCCCAGGGGCACCCCAAGGACGATCGCCAGCACCAGCAGAGCGAGCAGTCTGTCGAGCATGTCAAGGATTCCACTTGTTGGAGAGCGCCGGCCGCACGGTTTTCACAGCGGGCTGGTCTTCGATGAAGTTGTCCGGGTAGTAGCCGAAACTGGTCACGCCTTTGCGCTTGAGGCGCCCCATCCAGTCGGCCAATTGCTCGCCGTCGATATCGCTGACCGGTTTGCTGTGCCAGTCCCGGGCCTGCAGTTCGAACACCGTGCGCTTGAGCGCGCCGGGACGGGCCTTGACGGTGTCCACCAGGCGCTCGAGCCAGGGACCGGATTGCTGGCGGGTCTGGTTTTCCATCAACGGCATGGCCATCGGCGCCGTCCAGTCATAGGCGCCGAGGAAGTCGTCAAGGTTCTGGGCGAACCAGGCTTCGCTTTGCGGGTTGAGCATCGGTTCGGCAAAGATATTGCGCGCCGTCAGGATCTGCGGACCACGAATCGCCCGGACCTTGGCGGTCAGCTCATGGGTGAAGTCGATCAGGTAGCGGCTCTTGAAGCGGGTCCAGCGTTGCATCGCTACAGGATCGGCCCGCAGGGCGGCAATGGACGTCGGCAGGCCGTTGGCGGCATAGACTTTCAGGGCTGCGGGGCTGGCGTCCTCGAAATCGGAGAACACCGCGTCGTCATGGTACAAAACGCCATCCAATGAGCTCATCCGCGCCAGATCCTGGTAGATCTCGCCAATGACCTTGCGCACGTTCGGGTCGAACGGCGATAAACGCACGTACTGGTCCGGGGCAACGCCAGTCTTGCCGGTTTCCGGATCCCAGCGCTGTACCCGCGAAAGCTTCGCGTCCAGGGCGAAACTGAGCACCGGCATCCAGGCATAGACCTTGGCGTTGGCCCGAGTGCGCAGTTGCCAGGCGACACGGTCGAACAGGTCGGCGCGTACCGGCAGGTGGCGGTTGGGGAAGTACAACGAATGCACCAGGCCGTCGCCTTTCGGATCGGCGAAGGCTTGCAGGAACACCGTATTGGCGCCCAGGTCGGAAATGCGCTGGACCAACTGGCCGACGTTGGCGTCCTGCTGCACCGGATCCGGGTCATAGACGTAGTCCAGGTCGACATGCACCACGCGCATCGGGTCCATCGTCTGCACCGACACGATGCTTTCGGCGAAATGGGCGCCATCCGGATCGGACGCCACCAGGAAGCGTGGGCCGCTCATCAGGTTATCCAGGCTGTCGAGACCATCCTCCAGGGTCAGGGCCATTTGATAGCCCTCGTTGCCAATCACCTGCAACGCAGTACCGTCGGCTTCACCGTACGGCCAGACCCAGACACGCGGGCTGTAGCCAGTGACCTTGCGGATCTTCTCGGAAATGGCCGCCACGTCCTTGCGCAAGCGAGCCTGGAACTCGGCCTCGGTCTCGTAACGACCGGTGGCGGGGTCGTAGCGCCGGGTGGTCGCAGCGGGTTGCTGGTTGCCCTGCGGGTTGGCGAGGATGCCTTTGTGATTGGCATCGGTGTGGGCGGCGATTTCCACCAGGCCCGATTTGGAAACCTCGCGAATTTGCTCCCAGGTCAGGAACTCGGAACGCTTGCGTGGCACCCCGGCGAAATCCACCGTTTGGTTCAGCGGCGTATCCACCCAACTGCCGACCGGGGCAAGGATCGCTGGCCAGTTATAGGCACGCAGGATGGGCATGACGCGGGTGTAGAAGCTTGCGTAACCGTCGTCGAAACTCAGCAGCACCGCACGCGGTGGCAGTTCCGGGCCGCCATTGCGGGCCGTGATGATCTGATCCACCGTGACCGGCTGGTAGTTGTTTTCCCGCAGCCACGCCAGTTGCTCGATCAACCGTTCGGTACGCACGGCCACCAGCGCTTGGTCCGGGTCACGGTCGTCGACATCGTGGTAGGCAATGCCGAGCACATGGTTCTTCGGCCACGGGGCGTCATTGGCCGCCAGCGGACGCTGCGAAGGCGGCGTGAATGCCGGGGCTTGCTGGGCACAAGCGCTGATCAGCAAGACCCCCAGCAGAAGGATGAATCGCGAAATGACAGGCATCTTCAAACTCTTCTAGAAGCGATAGGTGAGGTCGACAAGCAGGCGCAGATCGCTTTCGCGATCGCCGTCGTAGGGGCGGTTGAGCCAGCTCAGCGCGGCACCGGCCTCCAGCACGTCGTTCCAGATGAAACGCTGGCCGTAGCCGAGCAATCCCATGGCCCCGGTGTTGTAGTCGCGCTGGCTGTAGGTACCGGCACCGACCTGGAATTGCTGGCTCCACGTGGTCTCGTAGCGGCGGTACAACACGTGGTTGGCGCTCACGGTCGGCATGACGCTGAAATCCGCTTTCGGATTGAAATAGGGCACTTCATTGGAGCCGCTGTTGCGGCTGGCACCGACTTCCAGACCCAGTTCCACTTGCAGGCGCGGCGTGCTGTAAATGCCCTCGCGGCCGGTCAGCTGGGTTTCGAGGCGATTGTTACCGTCACTGAAATGGGACGGGCTCACCGTCAGCCGCCACTCGCGGCTTTCATGGGCCCGCCAGCGGACGAAACCGCTACCGCCGTTGGCGCGAATGCCGCTGTTGAGCGCCCGCAGCGGGGTATTGGCCGAGAGGTAATCCAGGCTGCCGCCGTACTGCCAGTGGTCGTCGATGTCCTGGGCCACGGCCAGGCGCGCGCCTTGCTTGTCGCCGGAACCATAAGAGTGATTGGAGACCTCGGCCTCCAGCGTCATGTCCCGGGTGCGACGCTCCACGCCCAGGCGCTGCCAACGGTGGTGACCAGTACCTTCCTCGAAATCACCGGTGGCGTAGCCGGCACCGCCGAACAGCCGCCAGTCTTCATCGATGGGCGGGCTGTAGAGCAGCGTTTCGATACCAAAGTCCCGGCTGCCGGTGACTGCACCGGCATCACCATTGCCACCGCCATAGCTCTTGCCGGTGTAGGCCTCGATGCGCAGCTCGGCCATGTCGTGTACCTCGCGCTGGCGCTGCAGACGTTTGACATGGGCGTTTTCCGGGTAGCGGGCGACCACGTCGTCGGTCAGGGCATCCAGCTGCCGCCACTCCTGCAAATCCATGGCCGCACGGGCCTGGGCGATTTCCAGGTCACGGTTGCGCGGGATCGTCGCCTCGACTTCTTTGAGCAGGTTTTCCGAACGGCGCGGCCAGTCACGGGCCTGGTACAGATCGGCCTGGGCCAGACGCATGCCGGTGTTGCCGGGGCCCTGGCTCACCAGGGTTTCCAGGCGCGCTTCGGCAGAGGGCAAGTCGGCGCCGTACGTGCCGGCCTGGGCGGCGAGTTGCTGGGCGTCCATCCATTCATCGTTGGGGTTGCCGATCGGCAGGCCTTTGAGCTCGATGCGCGGACGCTGGGCTTTCGCCATGTCTTCGGCCAGTGCACGGGCCTCTTCGGATTTTTCACTTTCCAGCAACGCATAGTAGAGCGCGGTGCTGTCTTCAAAACGCTCCGCGGGATCGGCATCCGGCGCAGTCAGGACCCGGCGGTACAGATCGACGGCAATCTCCGGCTCCCGCTGTTCCAGATAGGAAGAGGCCACCCAGCGCAGGGCGTAAGTGGGAATGCTCACGCCCTCGGCGATCAGCTTCTGGTATTCGGCAATCACTTCTGCTCGACGGGCGCGGGCATTGAGCGCGCCCATGCGATCGATGCGCCAACGGAGTACATCGTCGTGGGCCTCGGCCACCGGGGTCCAGGTGGCGAGCAACTTGTCGTAGTCGGCCAGTGCTCGGTCGGCAATGACGAAGCGCTCATGTTCGCTGCGGCTGGCCATGTCCGCCAGGCGCACCCGTTCGGCGGCGACGTCACCCTCCAGGCGTCGTTGCACGCCACGGTCGATCAGCCCCGGCTGCAGGCGCGCCAGGCGCAGCGCCGGCTCCGGCAGCCGCGCGCGCTGCAGGGCATAGACGTATTCACGCGCAACCTCTGGGCTGTTACCGGCGCGAGTGAAGGCCTGGTCGTATTCGAACAGCGCTTCGTGGGGGCTGTCGGCGCGGGTCAAGGCATAACCCAATGCCAGTCGACGCACCGGATCTGTCGGCTTGGCAGCGACCAGGGCCTTGGCGCGAGTGACGGCTTCGTCGGGCTGGCCTGCATCGGCCTGGGTCAAGGCCAGGCCGAGTTGCAAGTCGGGGTTCTGAGGGTCGATCACCAACGCCTGGCGGTACAGCTCGGCCGCCGAATCCCAACGCTTGAGGTTGCGATAGGCACGAGCCGTCGCAGTCAGCGCCTGGACGGGCAGCGCTCGATTGCGGCCTTGGGTCTCATAGACCGTCACCACCTCGGTATCGAGGCCGGCCCAGCTGGCGATCTGCAGGTGGTCACTGATCTGTGCGGCGCTGGCCTGGCCGGCCGGCACCTGGCGCAACGCCGTCAGCGCAGGGGTGTAATGGCCTGCACGGGCGTCGAGCACCATTTGGTCATAGGCGGTATCGGCAAACGCCAGCATCGGCCAGCACAGTTGGCTGCACAGCGCGACACGAAACAACGGGCGCAAACCACGTTGAATAAAAGGACCCACAGTACGCGGCATTCGTCAGCATCCTTACATGGCCAGCCGGGTCGCAGTGCCCCCTTGCCCATCAAACAGGAAGCCGGATCAAAGGAATCCAGCCAAGCTCTAATGGGCCTAGTCTTGCACTCTCAGGCGGGTCATCTTCAGGAACGCCACAATTCTTCAGAATCGCTACAGATTTCGGCGCAGGGCTGATCGATAGGCTTAAAAAAACCCGGCCCATGCGTGATGCACGGGCCGGGTTTGGGGTGTTGCCCGAGCGCGTTACTGGACGGCGACGCCACCACCCAGCTTGCTCATCACGAATGCCGTGAATTGCTCAACGGTCATTTTCTGGCCGTTGAAATCGACCTGATTGTTGGCGTAGTGCAGCTTGGTGACAACATCGTTGCCTTCAAGCGTTGCCAGTTCCGAACCGACCGCCATGGCGCTGAACATATCGCTGGTGGCAGTGGCCTGATCGGCGATCAACTTCGCATCCGTCTGGCCTTCCATCTGTGCCTGTACGGTCATCAGGTCGACCAGCATCGGTTTGGAAACCTTGAGATTGAAATCCAGCAGCGCGAGCAACTGACGGCCCAACTCATCCGGTGGCAGGTCCATGGACTGCGGCTTGGCCAGATCAACGATCAGGTTGGCGCGGCTTTCACCATTGGCGGTGCTGAACGACAGGTTTTCCAACGCCACTTGCGGGGCGCCGGCCAGGAGTTTCTCCAGATCAGCCTTGACCTGCGCTTCTTCAGCTTCGGTCAGGCTCAGCTCTGGCGCCGGTTCGCCGGCTGCTGCGGCCTCGGCTGCAGCTTTTTCGTAGGGTTGCAGCTTGGTCTGGTAAATCTGCATCAGCGACATGGTGGCCGGGATGTCCAGGTTCTTCAGGCTGACTGCCATCTGCGCCGAGCCAATGGTCTTGTCGTTGAACGACAACTCACCGATCTTGTAATCGGCACGCCCCGAAGCGCTGGTGCCGCTCTCGGTGCTGCTGTTCTTCATCTCGAAGTTCTTCAGGCCCAGCACCGACTTCGGCTCACCAAAGGTGGCCTTGGTGTTGCTCAGCAGCAGGGTGTTGTCACCCATGTAGTAACCGTAGGAGCTTTTGCTCAGGTTGCTCGCCAATGTCAGGCCGCTCAGCTCTACCTGCACGGGAGTCTGGTCTTCGGCGACGGTGGTCAGCTTGAAGCTGTCCATATAGCCGTCGGCCTTGACCTTCTGTGCCTGGGCGCTGGCAGCCAGGTCGATTTTAAGACCGGAGAAAGTGAGCTGGGATTGCTCATCCAGCTTGGTATCCACGGGCAGCAGCTCGTAGGTGCCATTGATGGATTGATCGTACCCCAGGTTGACCACACCTTTGAGCGGCGATTGGTCCTTGGTGGCGGCGAACCACTTGTCGGTCAGCGGATTGCGCTCAAGCGCGGTGTGACTGGTGGCCATGACCGGTAGCCATTTGAGTGTTATCAAGCGCGAAAATGGCAGTGGGCCGTGTTCGATCTGGTCGACGAAGAGCAACTCAACCGGCTCGCCACCGAAGATCTCGCCCTCGCCCTTGAGGCGGTAGTGGGCGGTGCTGCTGAACGTTCCACGGTCCATGGAAACCAGCTCCAGGGTGGCGGTGCTATTGGACCCGGCCAAGGCTGTCTGCATCTGCTTGTTGCTATCGGCAATAGCGTTCGTCAACACGCCTTCGAGCTTGGTCCCGGTGTACCAGGCGCCGCCCGCGCTGACAGCACCGACAGCCACAACGATTCCCAGGAGTATGCTTGCTGATTTATTCATGAGTGACCCGATCGATATCCATGGTTGAACAAAGCCGTCGTCTTCCCTGACCCGCAAAGGGTGTGGCTCGACGCCGAAAAAGAGGAGGGGAGATTACCATCAGGCACCCCTGCGGGCCCAATGTTTAAAGGGGTAAAAACGTTTTCTTGCGAGGTGGTCTACGAATATTGGACTTCGATCTCGTCGAGCTGATGGTCGAAAGTCTTGAGACGGGCCGTCCAGGTGTACACCAGCACTTCGAAATCGCGATTGATCACTGCCGCGCCCGATGATGAGTCTGCGCGTGAATCGCAGAAGTCCAGTTGATAGCGCTCACGGGCCATGGCATTAGCCACGTCACACAACTCTCGGGCGTTGTTGAGCCAATGCCAGCCGTCCTGGGTGACTTGCTTGTCCAAGGCAGCACATTGGGTTTTCAGGGCTTCCAGGCTTTTTTCCAAAGGGGTACCGGTGAGCTCCCCCATGACTTCCTGGAACGTGCGGCCAGGCTGCCAATAACTGCCCCAGAAATACCGGTCAAACACCGTTTCGACACGTCGCAGCGCAACCTTGGTGTCCCAAATCAGCACCAGTGTCTTACCTTGTTCGAGGTGTTTTTTCTTGATGCGCTGACCCTGAAGCGATGCCCAGGCCACAATCGCAATGGATATCACACCGATCAGCGCCGCGGCGCTATCGAGGAACAACAGCGCTTTATCGATCTGGTGAGTGAGCATGACGCCATAGAAATAAGTGGCCGAAAGCAGCAGCAAAGCCGCAATGGCGCACCAGAAGCCGGGAGCATAAGGGTTTTTCATTATTGGAATCCCCATGACCAGTGACGTCGCGGGCCCTTGGTCGCCAAGGCCCGACTATCACAGCATAGCAACGGCATTGGGGGTTTGCCGGGGCATCAGGGGCTTGATCCGATTACCGGCCCAAAACGACAAAACCCCTGGCTGCTGATGCAGACAGGGGTTCTGGGAATTCAATCTTGACGATGACCTACTCTCACATGGGGAAACCCCACACTACCATCGGCGATGCATCGTTTCACTTCTGAGTTCGAGATGGGATCAGGTGGTTCCAATGCTCTATGGTCGTCAAGAAATTCTGTGACCAACCCGTTCAACAACAACGTGTCGGTAAAATCGATGACTTCTACAAAAACAAAACCCCTACCTGCATCAGCAGATAGGGGTTTCGGAATTTAATCTTGACGATGACCTACTCTCACATGGGGAAACCCCACACTACCATCGGCGATGCATCGTTTCACTTCTGAGTTCGGGATGGGATCAGGTGGTTCCAATGCTCTATGGTCGTCAAGAAATTCGGTAGCCAGCGCGTGCCTTGCGGTCACGTTCCAGCGAATGGGTATGCGATAGTTTGTGTGTTGCTGTCGAGTCTCTCGAACTTTCGGTTCGTTTCGTCTTCACACACCGCAATCTGGTCTCTTTCGCCTTT
>NZ_FNNL01000023.1:0-68363 GCF_900106735.1 Pseudomonas sp. NFACC08-1
TGGTAGTGTGGGGTTTCCCCATGTGAGAGTAGGTCATCGTCAAGATTAAATTCCGAAACCCCTATCTGCTGATGCAGGTAGGGGTTTTGTTTTTGCCTGAAACAAAAAGCTTTAGCCAAAAAAAGGATGACCTGTAGAGTTCATCCTTTTTTGCATCCGGCCCTTAAGCCCCGGGTACTGGGCAGCTCAGATCCCCTTCCTTGCACTTGAGATAGGTCTTGAATGCCTCGATCCGGGCTTTAGTCTGGGCGGTGATGCAGTTGCTGTAGATCAGCGGGTAGACGCTACCGCCCTCGACTCCGGAGGCGGAGAAATTGCATTCGGCATCACGGAAGCCTATCCAGGCACGCTGCGCCTTGACCAGCATCTGTTTGGCCTGCGGGTTGTCCTTCAAGCGTGCTGTGATCAGCTTGTACAAGCTGTTCAGCTCGTTGTCGGCGGCCTTGTTTTCTTTGGCTGCGCATTGGTTCATTTCGCCTTGAGTGGTGGCGTCGGCGCAGTTGTCAGCCTGGGCAACAGTGACGAAAAGCAGCGGCATCAGGGCCAGAAGCAAGCGCAGGGACATGTTTGGTCTCTCCTTGAGGGGATTGAAGACGCCGGGTGAGTTTACATCGCTCCCTGCGGTTTTAAAGAAGGCGATACTGATACAACTTTCTGGTTGGCGTTGTGGTCTTACAAGCCTACTGTTGAAACACAGGAGGTGACCCATGCATTCATCCGACCGCATTGAAAGAAAGATCCTGCTCAAGGCCCCGCGCTCCCAGGTATGGCGTGCCCTGGCCAATGCCGAAGCTTTCGGCCAATGGTTCGGTGTTGCCCTTGAGGGGAAACGGTTTGTGGCAGGGGAGCGTACCCAGGGGCAAATCACTTATCCAGGTTACGAGCATCTCATCTGGGACGTGGCGGTGGAACGGGTGGAGCCCGAGCGGGTGTTCTCGTTTCGCTGGCATCCTTACGCTGTCGAGCCGCAGGTGGATTACTCTCAAGAGTCCGAAACCCGGGTGCAATTCGAACTTGAAGACATGGATGGCGGCACCCTGCTCAAAGTCGTGGAGTCGGGTTTCAACAACATTCCCGAGGCTCGCCGGCTCAAGGCTTTTCGCATGGACAGCCGTGGTTGGGACGAGCAGATGGCCAATATTGAAGCCTTCCTGGGCAAGTCTTGATAGGAGGGACTGCTGAGGGGCTAAGGGTTTTCGGAGGGGGCGGTGTAGCGAATGTCTTACACGAGATGGTAGCTATGTCGTCTATTTCGTTTTGGATCCGAGGCGTAATCTGGACTCATCCACTGAAGCACAGGAAGTGCTCAGGATCAGGGACGATCGACCTTGCAAGGAAAGCTATCGACAGGGAGTCGTAATGGTCTTGGAAAAACCCGCTTCGGCGGGTTTTTTTTCGCCCGCAAAAATCTGAGAAGGCCCTATAGCGAAACGCTTACACGCCTTTGCTGCTTTCTCGTCTTTTTCCAAGATCCCCATGGGCCTAATCTATGTTCATCCACTGGGTACAGGGAGTGCTCGGGGTCATGGATGATTGGACCAGGCATGGAATGCCGGACAGGGAGTCAAATTGGTCCTCAAAAAACCCGCCTAGGCGGGTTTTTTTTCGTCTGCTAAAAAGTGGCCTGATCATGCCAGGCGCCGGGTCATGGTGCGGTCGGAACCATCGGCAGCCAAGGTCTGGCCTCCCGGCGTCCGGTCCGCACCATCGGCAGCCAGGGTCTGGCCCCCAGGCGTCCGGTCTGCACCATCGGCAGCCAAGGTCTGGCCCCCAGGCGTCCGGTCTGCACCATCGGCAGCCAGGGTCTGGCCCCCAGGCGTCCGGTCCGCACCATCGGCAGCCAGGGTCTGGCCCCCAGGCGTCCGGTCTGCGCCATCGGCAGCCAGGGTCTGACCCCCAGGTGTCCGATCCGCGCCATCGGCAGCGAGAGTCTGCCCTCCAGGCGTCCGATCCGCACCATCAGCGGCCACAGGCTGCTGGTAATCGCTAGCCTGGGTAAAGAAGCGGTCTTGCTGCTGGCTCGGCAGGGCAAACGCACTGACGCTCAGGGCGAAGGTGGTAACGGCGATCAAGGTGTTGAACGTTTTCATGGTAAAGACTCCGGTCATATCAAGGGTTGAGTGCCGGGTCGTTCAGATGTCGTGATCTGCTGAACCCGTTGCAGCGGCGACGGTTGTCTTGCTGCATGGGTTCAGATTAGGGGCGAGGCGGCGGTGGGCGTTAGATGGATACTGTCCTGGTTTTGCCTGATCCTGTTTGTGTGCAGGATCAGGCGCTACTGGCTTGCAGCGCCTGGGCACGCAAACGAGCGATGTCCTTGCTCGGGGAGGCGCCAAATAGACGGCTGTATTCACGGCTGAACTGCGAGGGGCTTTCATACCCCATCTTGTAGCCGATTGACGAAACGTCGCTGTTCTCCGCCAACAGTAACCGTCGGGCTTCCTGCAAGCGCAGTTGTTTCTGGTATTGCAGCGGACTCATGGCGGTCACGGCTTTGAAGCGGTGGTGCAGCGCCGAAGGGCTGAGATTGATCATTTGTGCCAGGCTGTCGATGCTCAACGGCTCGGCGTAATGGGTATTGAGCCATTCGATGGCACGGCTGATGCGATGGGTCTGGGTGTCGGGAATGGCGATTTCGTGCAAGCGCTGGCCTTGGGCGCCACGCAGCAGCCGGTAGAAAATCTCCTGTTGGGCCAACGGCGCGAGGGTGGCGATATCGTCCGGGCTGTCCAACAGCCGCAGCAAGCGCAACACTGCGTCGAGCAATGGCGCATCAATGCGATCCAGGAACAGCCCGCGCCCGGTTCTTTCGGCCGGCACGCCGATAGGGCTGGCGTCGGCAATCAAACGGCAGATCTGTGCCGGGTCGATGTCGAGGCGGATGCACAGGTAGGGGCGCTCGGGGCTGGCTTCAATCACCTGGCCGGCCAGTGGCAGGGTCACCGAGACGACCAGATAGTTGAGCGGGTCATACACGTAGCATTCGTCCGCCAGGCGCACTTCCTTGCGCCCCTCGATAATCACGCATAAACCGGGTTTGTGCACGGTGTGCAGGGCTTCGGTTGGCTGGTCGCTACGGATCAGGTGCAAGGCCTCGATGGCCGTAGGGTGGACGCCGAATTCCGGGGCGAAGCGCTTCATCAGGCTCGCCAGTTCGGCGCGGCGCTGGCTGACGCCGTCGTCTGGCGCAATGTGGATGGACGTGGATACCGACATGCCGATCAATCTCCCTGGCCAAAATGAATAGACCGCGCTAGTAAAGCCGATTGCGCGGCTGTCGACCAGAGTCGGATCTATCGCTACAGGATCGTGCAAGTGCGCAGGAGGATCCGGCTAACCCAGGCCGTGGTCGGTTCCCTAATCTGGACCTGTCAAAACGCTCCCACCGGGGCCATCACATCCAGACGAGGAAACCATCATGTCCGACATTCAAAACAAAGTAGTGGTCATCACCGGCGCCAGCAGCGGAATTGGTGAAGCCGCGGCGCGGTTGCTCGCGGCTCGCGGTGCCCGTGTCGTGCTTGGCGCCCGGCGCATCGATCGTCTGCAAACACTGGTGCAGGAACTCGAAACCGCCGGCCAGCAGGCTGTCTGCAAAGCGGTGGACGTGACCCGCCGCGACGATGTCCAGAACCTGATCGACTTCGCTGTCCAGCGTTTCGGCAGGGTCGATGTGATCATCAATAACGCCGGGGTCATGCCGCTCTCCAAGCTCGAGGCGCTGAAAGTCGAGGAGTGGGACCGCATGATCGACGTCAACATCCGTGGCGTGCTCCACGGCATTGCCGCCGGCCTGCCGCTGATGCAGCGCCAGCGCAGCGGGCAGTTCATCAACATCGCGTCGATCGGTGCCTACACCGTCAGCCCGACTGCCGCCGTGTATTGCGCCACCAAGTTTGCCGTGCGGGCGATTTCCGAGGGCTTGCGCCAGGAGGTCGGAGGGGATGTGCGCGTGACGGTAATTTCCCCCGGCGTGACCGAATCGGAACTGGCCGAGAGCATTTCCGATGAAGGTGGACGTGCCGAAATGCGCGAGTTCCGCAGGATCGCCATTCCGGCCGAAGCCATCGCCCGGGCAATCGCCTACGCCATCGAACAACCAGCGGACGTAGACGTCAGCGAATTGATCGTGCGGCCCACCGCCAGTCCATTCTGATCGACTTGACCGACAGGAGGAGATGTCCCATGAGAAAGGCATTTGGAGACCAGGATAAATTCGTCGGCCTATGGGTGACGGCTGATGGCATGATTCGCCATAGGCTGCTGCCGGGCGGACGCTATGACGAAGCGCGAGGTGCACGTGAGCGCGCATATCAGGGCGACTACTGGCTGCAGGATGACCATATCGAATACCACGACGACACCGGTTTCACCGCCGATGGGGATTTTCGTGAAGGCGTGCTCTACCACGCGGGGATGGTGTTGTATCGCCAGGAGGGATGATGAACCGATAACCTTTGCGGTGAGGGGACAACTCCCCCTCACCACGGATTTCATTTCCATCGGGACTGATCGTTACGCCCGTTCCAAGCGCGCCGCAGCACGCTGGGTGATTTGCGAGCGCACCCGGAACGACTCGGCCGCACGCCGGTTCGCTTCTTCCAGCACGCGCGTCGGCGCGGTGTCCGGGCTGCCGGCGTTGAACGGCGGGGCAGGGGCGTACTCGAGTTGCAGTTGGACCAGCTCGGCGGTGTCCTGGTCGAACAGTTCGGCCGCCAGGGTCAAGGCTAAGTCGATTCCGGCCGTGATGCCGCCACCGGTGAGCAGGTTGCCGTCGCGGACCACGCGCTCCTTGATCGGCGTCGCGCCCAGGGTTTGCAGCAGGCTGTGATAGGCCCAATGGGTGGTGGCGCGCTTGCCTTGCAACAGGCCCGCGGCACCGAGCACCAGCGAACCGGTGCACACGGACGTGATGTATTTCGCCTCGGCGGCCTGCCGCTTGATGAAGGCCAGTGTCTGTTCGTCTTCCATCAGCGGCCCGACGCCGGTCCCGCCGGGAACGCAGATCACGTCGAGCTTCGGGCAGTCCTCGAACGTGGTGGTGGGCAGCAACACCAGCCCGGTGCTGGCAGTGACCGGCGCCAGGTCCTTCCAGACCAGATGGACCTTCACGTCTGGCAATGAGGCCAGTACGTCATAAGGGCCGGTCAGGTCCAACTGCTGGACTTGGGGGAATAACAGCAAACCGATCTGCAGCGTCATGTCGCGTGCTCCTTTGGATGATGCCCGAGGGGTGGACGGTTTTACTTTAGATCCGTAGGCTCTGGCGTATACGCCAATAAGCCCACGAATCACGCCAATATGCCCAACGCTCCGAAAACTGTTCATGTCCTGGCCTTCGCCAACGTGCAAGTGCTGGATGTCACCGGGCCCTTGCAGGTCTTCGCATCGGCCAACGACCTGGCTCGCCAGCAAGGCCTGCCGCTGCCGTACACGCCGACGGTCATCGCCGTGGGCGGTGGCGCGGTGATGTCCTCGGCAGGCTTGGCGCTGATGGCCGAGCCGCTGCCGAGTGAAGGCAGCGACACGCTGTTGATCGCCGGTGGCTGGGGCGTGTACGAAGCGGCGAAGGATCCGGCGCTGGTGGCCTGGGTCAAGGAGCACGGCCTGCGTTCGCGAAGGGTGGCGTCGGTGTGCACCGGGGCGTTCCTGTTGGCCGCCAGCGGCTGGCTGGACGGACGGCGCGTGGTGACGCACTGGACCCGCTGCGAACAACTGGCCGAGCAACATCCGCAATTGCGGGTGGAACCCAACCCGATTTTCATCAACGACGGCCCGGTCTGGACCTCGGCCGGGGTCACGGCCGGCATCGACCTGGCCCTGGCGCTGGTCGAGGAGGACCTGGGCCGTGCGGTGGCGCTGGAGGTCGCCCGGCACTTGGTGGTGTTCCTCAAGCGTCCCGGTGGGCAATCGCAGTTCAGCGTGACCTTGTCGCTGCAAAAGCAGGGCAGTCGGTTTGATGACCTGCATGCCTGGATCGCCGAAAACCTCACCCGCGACCTGGGCCTGTCGAGCCTGGCCGCCGAGGTCGGTATGAGCGAACGCAGCTTTGTGCGGCACTATCGCGCCGACACTGGCCAGACCCCGGCGCGGGCGGTGGAGTTGATTCGCGTGGAAACCGCTCGCCGCCTGCTGGCCGACACGGCGGTGTCGATCAAGCGGGTGGCGGTGCAATGTGGCTTCGGCAGCGAAGAAACCCTGCGTCGCAGTTTCCTGCGGGCCATGGGCGTGACACCCCAGGCCTATCGCGAGCGGTTCGCCGTCAGCCCTCAAGCAGATCCAGCAATGCCTTGAGCGTGGCCTCGGGGGCTTCCTGGGGAATGTTATGGCCAACACCGGGCAGCACTCGGCGCTCATAGAAACCCGTGAAATGCTCGACGTCTTCGTCGTGTTCCGACGCGGGCCCCACGCCGTCGTCGGCACCGCACAGGGAAATGCTCGGCACGCTGATGGCCGGTTGTGCCGCCAGCCGTTCCTCCATCCACTCCAGCGTCGGGTCGCCCGGTGCGTACATGAACCGATGACGGTAGGAGTGGATCACCACGTCGACGAAGTCCGGGTTGTCGAACGACGCAGCACTGAGGGGATACCGTTCGGCGCCACGTTTCCAGGTCGGTGACCACAGGCGCCAGAGCAATTCACACAGTTCACGTCGGTTCTGGGTCAGGCCCTCGACACCCCGCGCCGTGTGGAAATAGTACTGGTACCACAGGCGATGTTCGGTTTCCGGGTCCAGCGGCTGCGTGGAACGTGGAATGTCCTGCAGGTTGTAGCCGTCGCCGGTCACCAGGCAGCGAACGCGCTCGGGCCACAGCGCCGCGACGATACACGCCGCCCGACCGCCCCAGTCGTAGCCGCACAGCGCCGCCTGGGGGATGGAGAGTGCGTGCATCAGGTCCAGCAGGTCCTGGGCCAACGCCGCTTGCTGGCCGGAGCGCAGGATGGCCGGGTTGTTGAACCGGGTCGGGCCGTAGCCGCGCAGGTAGGGCACGATGACCCAATATCCACGCTCGGCCAAGGCGGGCGCGACTTCATCGAAAGCCCTGGGGTCGTAAGGAAAACCGTGCAGCAGGATGACTGGCTCGCCGCTGGCGGGACCCTGTTCTTCGTAGGCGATGCGCAACAGCGGCGTCACTGCGAAGTTGACCTTGGGATCGAGGTTCATGTTGGCCTCCGGCATTGCTCGGTTGCGGTCAGGCGGGTTCCTGGTTCACGTATTTGGCCCGATCCGGCGTGAACGTCACGATCATGTTCGTGCTGGAACAGGTCAAGGTGCGCTCTTGGCTCATGTCGATGTCCAGGTCCTCACCGCGCAGCCCCTGCCATTGGGCGAGATACTTGAGACAGCCGAATTTTTCGTTTCTCTTCAGGCTGCGGCTGACGCCACCTTTCCAGCCCAGTACCGGCAACTCACCCTCCAGGCAGCGTTGCGCCAGTTCGGGAAACTTCATCGCGCGGTCGCGGCCGATTTCCCAGCATTTGATCAAGCCCCGGTCCTGGCCTTCCCAGAGGTCTTCGCGGGTCAGGCCTGTTCGGGGTGGGGTGGTGATGGGGCGTTTGATATGGGTCATGTCAGGTCCTTGAGTCGGGTTTTTATCGGGCAGCTCCGCTGCACCCGTGAGCATCGATCTTAGGAGGGGTTGGCGGGGCTGGCAACTTCTAACGGGACGTCACGATAAATGGGAAGCCGGTACTGCAATGCTCTTGTGGCGAGGGAGCTTGCTCCCGCTGGGTTGCGAAGCGACCCCACGATTTTTGCGCCTGCTACGCAGTCGAGCGGGAGCAAGCTCCCTCGCCACGGGGTTTGTGTCCTACAAAAAATTAGGTGAACCGGAATTTTCTGACGAGTCGTGTCGGTTGCCGGTTCGGAAGGGGCGGGGATAGGCTTTGCTCGTCGCTGCAAAATCAGCGACCGGGTTTGGTCACCCGTCCAATGTCAGGCGCACACGCGCCAACCTCAGCATGTCGGCGCTTTTTTGTGTGCTTGTCGGTATGCTTTGCGGTGGGCTGTGCGCGGGGCACTTTCGAGTGCGCCGGGTGCCTGACTTCCCGGTTGACCAACCTGCGTATAGCCCACCACCCTCGTTTGGTCACGAGGTGGGTGAGCTCAACTTCAAGTCAGGAGTTTCACAATGGTCAAGATCACCCCCAACCCTCCACGCGCCGAAGACCTTTCTGCCTACACCACCCTCGACACAAAAAAACTCCGCGAAGCCGCCGACCGGGCGTTGAACATTCACTTGTCTCCCACCCCAGCCAAACCCGATACCCAGGACGGCCAGGTGTTCACCGTGGTCCCCGGCCTCAACACCGAATCGGTGCTGACCACCCTCAGCGAAACCCTGGCTTCGGCCGATGCCATGGTCAGTGATCTGGCGTTCGAGCTGGAAGGGTCGCGGCGGCATGTGGCGTTGGGTATTCAGCAGTTGATCGAGCTGGCCAAGTTGCTGGCCAATCGAGCTTTGGATGACATCGAATTGGCCGACTCAACGCGATAGCCAGCGCACCGCTTTCCCTGTGGCGAGGGAGCTTGCTCCCGCTGGGTTGCGAAGCGACCCCCATACCAGACGCTGATTCTTTGGAGGCTGGAAGATTTTGCGCCTGCTGCGCAGTCGAGCGGGAGCAAGCTCCCTCGCCACAGGGACTGTGCCCAGTCTGAAGGGCTACTCAGTTCACGGCTGCCAATGAGTCTTCTCCCCACTCAACTTGCGATCCAGGAAGCTCGCCGCGCTGATCAACGCCAGATGGGTCAAGGCCTGGGGCGTGTTGCCCAAGTGGTAGCCGTGGCTGTCGAATTCTTCAGCGTACAGCCCCAGCGGGTTGGCGTAGCGCAGCAGTTGTTCGAATTCCAGCTGGGCTTTTTCCACGCGGCCGGCGCGGGCCAGGCATTCGACGTACCAGAACGAGCAGGCCGCGAATGAGCCTTCGATGCCGCTGAGGCCGTCGATGGGGCTGTCGTCGTTGCGGTAGCGATAGACCATGCCGTCGCGCACCAGGTTTTTTTCGATGGCATCGAGTGTCGAGAGCCAGCGCGGGTCGCGGGCGCTGACGAACCGCACCAGCGGCATCAACAGCATCGAGCCGTCCAGGGCGGTGCTGCCCAGGCGCTGGATGAAGTGCTGGTGTTCGTCGTTCCAGAAGTTCGTCCAGATGTCCTGGTAGATGGCCTGGCGCGTTTCGTCCCAGCGGGCGAACGGGGCGGGCAGGGAGCGTTTTTCGGCCAGGCGGATGGCGCGATCCACCGCGACCCAGCACATCAGCCGCGAATGCAGGAAATGCTGTTTGTCGCCGCGCATTTCCCAGATACCCACATCCTTGTCCTGCCAGACCTTGCACACTTGATCGACCACGTCGACGGTGTGTTTCCAGCCTTGATGGGAGATCGCTTCGCCGTATTTGTTGACCAGGTACACCGCGTCCATCAGCTCGCCGAAAATGTCCAGCTGCACCTGTTTGTAGGCCAGGTTGCCGATGCGCACCGGTCGGGCGTTGCCAAAGCCACTCAGGTGCGGCAGCTCGGTTTCCGGCAGTTCCAGCCTGCCGTCCAGACCGTAGAGAATATTGAGTTTGGTCGGTTGATCACAGCAGTCACTGACCCGACCGCGCAGCCAGCGCATGTAGGCGTTGGCTTCTTCGACGAAGCCCAGGCGCATGAACGCATAGACGGTAAAGGAAGAGTCGCGGATCCAGGTGTAGCGATAATCCCAGTTGCGTTCGCCGCCGCGGGTTTCTGGCAGGCCGAAGGTGGCGGCGGCGAGGATGGCGCCGTGTTTGCGCGAGGTCAGCAGCTTCAGCGCCAGGGCCGAGCGGTTGACCACTTCCCGCCAGCGTCCGCGGTAGGTGGACTGGCCGATCCAGCCGCGCCAGAACGCCAGGGTGCGTTCCAGGCAAATCGCGCTGACATCGTCCTGAAGGCGCGGGTCGTCGATGCCACCCAGCAGGAATTCGGCGCTCTGGCCCTGCGCCAGGGTGAACTCGGCCACCGCCGCATTGCCGTCCAGCGTCATGGGCTGGTCGGAGCATAAGCGCAGGCTCGGTTGCCCCGGCGCCTCGAAACAGATGTGGGCAGCGTCCTGGCGCGCAGTGGTGGCGGCCCGGGCGTAGTCATGCCGTACGGCGCAGCGCATGCGAAACGTCGCGCTGCCGACGGTCATGTGCACTTTGCGCATCAGCACCGGTAAATCATCCTCGCTGTCACCGATGGGCAGCAGGTCGGTGACTTCCACCACGGCGCCGTCGCTCAGCCAGCGGGTTTGCAGCACGTTGGTGTCGGGCAGGTAGATCTGCTGGCGGCGGGCATTCGGCAGGTCCGGGGCCAATTGGAAAATGCCCGCTTCGGGCGTATCCAGCAGCGCACAGAAGATCGATGGGCTGTCGAATTCCGGCCAGCAGAAAAAATCTATGCTGCCTTGGTCATTGACCAGCGCGGCGCTGCGCATGTCGCCGATGATGCCGTGGTTCTCGATGGGGCTTTGCGGTTCGTCATGATCAGCCATTGCCGCGAAACCCCGGATAAAGGCTCATCCCGCCATCGATGAACAGCGTGGTGCCCACCACATAATCGGACAGGTCCGAGGCCAGCCAGACCACCGCGTTGGCGACGTCCTCCACAGCGCCGACGCGACCGTAAGGAATCAGCTCCAGCAGTTTCTGTTCCTGCTCGCCCTCGGTGGCGTCATGGTTGATGGGCGTGCGGATGGCGCCGGGGGCGATGCTGTTGATGCGGATGCGTTGGTGGCTGGTTTCCTGGGCCAGGCTCTGCATCAGCAGATCGACCCCGCCCTTGGACGCGGCGTAATTGGCGTGGCCCGCCCAGGGAATGCGCTGGTGCACCGAGCTCATGTGGATGATCTTGCCGGCGGCCCGGGACACGCCCTGGCGAATGCCCTGGCGGGTGAAAATCCGCAGGGCGGCACGAGCGCAGAGGAACTGGCCGGTGAGGTTGGTGCCGATCACGGTGTTCCAGTCTTCCAGGCGCATGTCGACGGTGGCGGCGTCTTTTTGCAGGCCGGAGTTGGCGACCAGGATATCCAGCGCGCCAAACGCTTCGAGGGTCTGGGCGAACAGCCGCTCGACGTCCGGCTCCTTCGACACATCGGCCCCGACGGCGATGGCGCGGCCGCCGTTGGCGTTGATTTCACAGGCCAGGTCTTGCGCCGGGCCTTCGCTGGAGTGGTAGTTGAGTACCACCGCGGCACCCGCGTCTGCCAAGGCCCTGGCCGCGCCTGCACCAATGCCGGAGCTGGCACCGGTGACCAGGGCAACCTGTCGGGCGAGGGATATCTGCATGGGCTTAGCACCTTGAGTGGAGGGCTTTACCTGCTGACTGGTGTGAGGTGGTTGGAGTTCACTTGGGTGAAGCGATCTTCACACTTCAGCCACGTACGGACGCTAAACCTGTGGCGAGGGAGCTTGCTCCCGCTGGACTGCGCAGCAGGCCCTCCAAAGGTAATCTCAATCTACCTGAATGATCGAGGTGTCAGGTTTTGGGCCTGCTTCGCAGCCCAGCGGGAGCAAGCTCCCTCGCCACAGGTCTGTGTTCACACAAGTAGTGTTTGACCGCTACCAACCCCGCCCCGAATTCACCCAGAAATTCACCGACAACGACGTGGACACTGACTCCACCTGATGGAACCAGCCTTCCGGCAAAAACAGCAAATCCCCAGCCTCCAATGTCACGCGCAGGAAGGTCACGTCGCGAGCGTGGGGGAAGCGTTGGTAGTCCGGCGCGTCCGGGTTGAAATCACAGCCGTCCAGCCCACCTTGGGGCGCCGTGGACCAGGTGCCCAGGGCCTCGCGGTGGTGAGGCGCGGCGAGGGTGAAGGTTTTCTGGCCCCAGACCTGGGCGAACAGGTTGTCGGTGTCGTCGCGGTGCAGCGGCGTCAGGGTGCCCTTGGGGCCGATCCAGATGCGCGGTGGGATGAACAGCGACGGGTCGAAATAGGGCGGGTATTGGATCTGCTCCATCAATTGCGCCGGCAGGATGTTGTTGCCCATGTAGGCCGGTGGTTCGCCGTCGGCGCCCTTGACCGCCGGGCTGTCGAGGGAGGCAATGAAGTCGGCCATGGACGTGGAGCGGAAGTCCCGTTCGGTAGAGAAGGTTTTCTTCACGTAGTCGCCGTGACGGGTGATGCCTTGCAGTTCGGCAAAATGCACCAGGGACTCCTCGCGGCTGAGCTTGAACAACGGCCAGTCCTGCAAGGCATCGCTGATAACCACCGGAATGCCATGGGGCAGATAGCGTGCTTGAAACTCCTGCACCGACAGCTCGCTGCGAGGACGACGCTCGACGCTGCGTTGAGTGGGCAGGCTGGCGGTGAGTTTTTCGCTGAAGCGCGACGGGGTGGGGTAGCGCTTGTTCATGTCGACCTTTTCCACCACGCCACCGCCATGCCGGGCATGGTCGATGATCTGCGGCAGCAACGTCGCCAGGCCCATGTTACCGCCGATCTTCAGGCGCCCGCTGGCGAACAGTTCTTCGACATTGGCCATGCCCGCCATGATCCCGAGAAAATCCTTTTCCGCCACCTCGATGGTGACGTCGGGGCTGCTGTGGCGGCCAACCTGGGTGCGACTGCTGGCCTTGACCTCGGACCAGTACGCCTGGTGCGGGCCGAACACGAATTGGAAGACGCCTTCGATACCAACGGCGCCGGCATTGGCGAACAGCTTGCCCAGGATGGTTTGCAGGTCCACGGCGGTCACTCTTGCGGGTTTTTGGTCTTAGTAGGTAACGAGGGCCTGGAGCAGAAATTTAGCCCCCATCGCTGCGTCATCGACCGTCGCCCTAGCGCGTCGCGACCATGAACACCCGGGGAAATGGCAGCAGCACGGTGCCATCGTCCAGGGCGGGATAAGCCTGTTCGATCGCCTTGAGGTACTGCGCCAGATACTGCTCGCGTTGCGCCTCATCCAGCGGTTCGAGGAACGGGCGCAAGCCGCTGCCCTTGAACCACTCCACCACGCCTGCGGCGCCACCGGCCAAGGGGTGATGGTAGGTGGTGCGCCACACATCGACGCGGCTGCAGTGGGGCTTGAGAATCGCGTAATAGGTGCTGGCGTCCTCTACCTCGGTCCGTGAATCAGCCGCCCCGGCCAGTTGACTGGCCCACGGGCCGTTGGCGGCGATTTCCCGCATCAGGCGGTGGGAGGGCTGGTGCAGGGTGTCGGGCATCTGGATCGCCAGGCTGCCACCGGGGGCGAGTTTGCCCACCAGCGAGGGCAGCAGGGTGGCGTGGTCGGGCAGCCATTGCAGCACGGCGTTGGCGAAGATCACGTCGTACGGCCCGGGTTCATCCCATTGGCTGATGTCGGCGGTGTCGAACGCCACGGCGGGCAGGCGTTTGCGTGCGGCCTCGACCATGTCGCTGGAACTGTCCAGGCCGCGCACCGTGGCGCCGCTGAAATGTTCCACCAACAGTTCGGTGGAATTGCCCGGGCCACACCCCAGGTCGATCACCGAACGGGCCTGTGTGGGGGGAATGGCGGCGAGCAGGTCCCGGGACGGACGGGTGCGTTCCTGTTCGAAGGTGACGTATTGCTTGGCGGACCAGCCCATGGCGTTCTCCTGTGCGGCGCAGTGAGTCGAGGTGCCGTCAGTATAAGGTCGGGCGAAGACGATGTAGCGAACGTAACGGTTTTGACTAATTCTGTAGGTTACGATTTCGTTATCTTCCCTACACGACCGATCGGAGAAAACCGCAGTGACCCAACTGACCCTGCTGTGCCTGCCTTATTCCGGCGCCAGCGCGATGGTGTACAGCCGTTGGCGGCGCACATTGCCGCAGTGGCTGCATGTGCAACCGGTGGAACTGCCGGGGCGCGGGGCGCGCTTCGACGAGCCGCTGCACACCGACATGGGGCCGTTGGCGATGCAACTGGCGCGGGAGTTGTCCGCGACGCTCCAGGCCCCTTACGCCTTGTTCGGTCACAGCCTGGGCGCGCTGCTGGCCTGCGAGATCGGCCATGCCCTGCGTGAGCTCGGCTGCCCGGAGCCGGTGGCGCTGTTTGCGTCCGGCACCGCGGCACCGACGATGCGGGCCGACTACGACCGCGGTTTCGCCGAACCGAAAACCGACGCTGAACTGATCGAGCAACTGCGCACCCTCAACGGTACCAGCGAGGAAATATTGGCCAACGAAGAGCTGATGGCCCTGACCTTGCCGGTCCTGCGAGCCGACTTCCTGCTGTGCGGACGTTTCCAGCCGCGAATCCGACCGCCGCTCAACTGCCCGGTGCATGTGCTCGGTGGCGCCGCCGACAAGGCCACCACGGAGCAACTGATTGGCTGGCGCCGGGAAACCACGGGCAGCTTTTCGGTGGACATGCTGGCCGGTGGGCACTTCTTCATTCATGAGCACGAGGCCAAGGTGTTGCGGCTGATCAAGGATCAGTTGAGCGTGCATCATCGGCGGCATGGGTTGGCCATCAGCGCCTGATCCACAAATAGCCAGCTGTTGTGGCGAGGGAGCTTGCTCCCGCTGGGTTGCGAAGCAACCCCTACCAATTCTCCTTCTTGCAAGGCCGGGAGCTGTTGCGTCTGCTGCGCAGCCGAGCGGGAGCAAGCTCCCTCGCCACGGATTTCTCCCCTTCCTGATACAAATTCCCAAACGCTAATTTTTCCGGTCTGCATTCGTTTTATAGGGACGACTTGCCTTTGTGCCTTGTGCCCACTGATTCCGGATACCCCAGAAATGAATGCTGAAGACGCCTTGAAACTTGCTCGCCGGTTTATCGGGTTGCCCCTGGACAAGCGCCGGATGTTCCTCGCGGCGCTGGCCAAGGAGGGCGTGGAGTTCAGCGGTTTCCCCATCCCCCAGGGCGTCGAGGCCGAGGATCGCCAGGCGTTGTCCTATGCCCAGCAGCGCATGTGGTTCCTTTGGCAGCTGGAGCCGGACAGCGGCGCCTACAACCTGCCCGGGGCGGTGCGGCTCAGCGGAGTGTTGAGCCTGCCGGCCCTGGAGCAAGCCTTCGCCAGCCTGGTGGCGCGGCATGAAACCCTGCGCACGGTGTTCCAGCGCCAGGCCGACGACCGTCTCCTGCAGGTGCCGGCCAGCGCGCCGCTGGTGATCGACCACGCGGACTTCAGTGCCATGCCGGCCGACGAGCGCGAGCAGGCGGTTCGCCTGGCCGCCGAGGCCCAGTCGATGCGGCCCTTCGACCTGGCCTGCGGCCCGTTGCTGCGGGTCGAATTACTCAAGCTCGATGAGCAGGAGCACGTGCTGCTGCTTACCCTGCACCACATCGTTTCCGATGGTTGGTCCATGAACGTGTTGATCGATGAGTTCATCCGTTTCTACGACGCCCATGAGGCGGGCGTTGCACCGCAGTTGGCCGACTTGCCGATCCAGTACAGCGACTACGCCCTGTGGCAACGCCGTTGGCTGGAGGCCGGCGAGCTGCAGCGGCAACTCGATTACTGGCAAGCGCAACTGGGCGACGAGCATCCGGTGTTGGAGCTGCCACTCGACTACCCACGCCCGATGCTGCCGAGCTATCGCGGTCGTCGCCTGGAACAGGTGGTGGAGGCCGAGCTGGTCGAGCAACTGCGCGGCGTGGCCCGGCAACAGGGGGTGACCTTGTTCATGCTGTTGCTGGGTACCTTCAGTATCCTGCTGCACCGTTACACCGGACAAGACGACCTGCGAGTCGGCGTCCCGGTCGCCAACCGCAACCGCCAGGAAATCGAAGGGCTGATCGGTTTCTTCGTCAACACCCAGGTGTTGCGGGTGCAAGTGGATGGCCAGGCCCGCCTTGGCGACCTGTTGCGTGACGTCAAGGAAACCGCCCTCGGCGCCCAGGCCCACCAGGACCTGCCCTTCGAACGACTGGTCGAGGCGCTGAAGCTTGAGCGCAGCCTGAGCTACAACCCATTGTTCCAGGTGATGTACAACCACCAGCCGGAAGTGGCCGACGTCACCACGCTGAAAGTCGGCAGCGGTCTGGAGCTGGGGGTCATCGAATGGGAATCGCGCAGCACCCAGTTCGACTTGAGCCTGGACACCTACGAAAAGGGCGGCCAATTGCATGCCGCGTTCACCTACGCCAGTGATTTGTTCAACCCCGAAACCATCGAGCGCATGGCGCGGCACTGGACGCTGCTGTTGCGCAACATCGTCGCCGACCCACAGCAGCGGGTCGGCGAACTCGCGTTGCTGGCGCCGGCTGAATATCGCCAGTTGGTGACAGAGTGGGGACGCCACGACACGACCTGGCCGAGCGAGCGCCCGGTACACGAGCTGTTCGAGGCGCAAGCTGAACGCAGCCCGGACGTCATCGCCTTGATCTGCGACGGACAACGATTGACCTACGGCCAGCTCAACGCCCGATCCAATCGCCTGGCGCGCACGTTGGTGGCGGCGGGTGTCGGTCCTGACGTGCTGGTGGGCATAGCTGTCGACCGCAGCCTGGAACTGGTGGTCGCCATCCTTGCCGTGCTCAAGGCCGGCGGTGCGTACGTGCCGCTGGACCCTCAGTACCCGGTTGATCGCCTGCGGTTCATGATTCAAGACAGCGCCAGTCGCCTGCTCCTGACCCAAAGCCATTGGCTTGAACGCCTGCCTGTGCCCGAGGGCGTGCGTTGCTTGTGCCTGGATCAGAGCCCGTCTTGGGAAGACACTGAGCCCGGCAATTTGCAACGCCAGGTGTGGGCCGACAGCCTGGCCTACGTCATGTTCACCTCCGGCTCGACCGGGCGCCCGAAAGGCGTCGGCATCAGTCATGGCGCGCTGAGCAAGCATGCGTTTGCCTCGCAGCACTATTACGGTTTGAGCAATGCCGACTGCGTGCTGCAATTCGCCACGTTCAACTTCGATGCCTTTGGCGAGCAACTGTTCGGGCCGCTGACCTGCGGCGCCTCGGTGCTGCTGCGTGGCAACGAGGTGTGGGACAGCGAAACCCTGTACCGCCACATCGTCGAGCAGGGCATCACGGTCATGGACCTGACCACCGCCTACTGGAACATGATCGCCAAGGAGTTCGCCGCTGCCGGCCCGCGTGACTACGCGGTGCTGCGCCAGGTGCACAGCGGTGGCGAGGCGATGCCGCCCGAAGGCGTGCAGGCCTGGCGTCGGGCCGGGCTCGAGCGGGTCAAGCTGCTCAACACCTACGGCCCGACCGAAGCCACGGTCACCGCCACCACCCTTGATTGCAGCGATTACGTCTTCAATCGCCGGCCGCTGCCGCTGACCTTGCCCATTGGTCAACCGCTGCCAGGCCGGCATACCTATCTGCTCGATGGGCACCTCGAACCCACGCCGGTGGGCGTGGTCGGCGAGTTGCTGATTGGCGGCGAGCTGCTGGCGCGCGGTTACTTCCAGCGTCCGGGCTTGACCGCTGAACGGTTCATTCCCGATCCGTTCTCCACCACCGGCGCGCGCCTGTATCGCACCGGCGACCTGACACGTTTCAACACCTTGGGCCAGATCGAATACGTCGGGCGCGTTGATCATCAAGTAAAGATCCGCGGTTTGCGCATCGAGCTGGGCGAAGTCGAAGCACGCCTGCTGGAACTGGACGCGGTAAACGCAGCCGTCGTGCTGGCGGTGCAGGGTGGCAGCAGCCTGCAACTGGTGGGCTACGTGGTGCCCCAGGATGCATCGCTGGTGTCGGCCTCGGCCGAGGTGCAGGGCGCGGCGCGGGACACCCTGAAGGCGCAGCTCAAGGATCACCTGCCGGATTACATGGTGCCCACGCAATGGCTGTTCCTGGCGCAATTGCCGCTGAGCCCCAACGGTAAGCTCGACCGCAAAGCCTTGCCTTCAGCCGATGCCAGCCAGCTGCAGCAAGCCTTCATCGCGCCCCGCAGTGAGCTGGAACGAGGCATCGCGGCCATTTGGCAGGACGTGCTCAAGCTTGAACAGGTCGGCCTGACCGACAACTTTTTCGAGCTGGGCGGCGACTCGATCATCTCGATCCAGGTGGTCAGCCGTTCGCGGCAGGCCGGGATCCATTTCACCCCCCGTGACCTGTTCCAGCATCAAACCGTACAAGGCCTGGCGAGTGTCGCGCAGCAGGGCGGCAGTGGCCTGCAGATCGATCAAGGGCCGGTCAGCGGCGAGCTGCCGTTGCTGCCCATCCAGCAGGTGTTTTTCGAGGACACCATTGCCCAGCGTCACCACTGGAACCAGGCTGTCCTGTTGCGCAGCCACCTGCCGTTGCAGGCGCCAGCGCTGACGCAGGCCCTCAACGCCTTGGTGGCGCATCACGATGCCTTGCGTTCGCGCTTCACCGAAACCCCGACGGGCTGGCGCGCCGACGTGGCGCCGGTGGCGATCGACCCCGAGTTGCTGTGGACCGCGGATAACCTGAGCGCCGCTGAGCTGCAAGACCTCTGTGCCAAGGCCCAGCGCAGCCTGGATTTGCAAAGGGGCCCGCTGCTGCGTGCAGTACTGGCGAACATGGCCGATGGCAGCCAGCGTCTGTTACTGGCCGTGCACCACCTGGCCGTGGACGGCGTGTCGTGGCGCATCCTGCTGGAAGACCTGCAACGGGCTTATCAACAGACCAGCGTCGGAGCCGCTCTCCAGTTGCCGGCCAAGACCAGTGCCTACAAGGCCTGGGGCGAACATCTGCAGGCCTACGCGAGCACTGAAACGCTGCGCGCCGAATTGACCTTCTGGCAGCAACAACTGCAAGGCGCCATGATGGATCTGCCCTGGGACAATCCCCAAGGCAGCCGGCAAAGCCGATACGCAAAAGTGCTGCACAGCCGACTCGACAAAACCCTCACCCAGCAACTGCTGCAACAGGCCCCTGCGGCGTATCGCACCCAGGTCAACGACCTGCTGCTGACCGCCCTGGCGCGAGTGATCTGCCGCTGGACCGGGCATGCCGACACGCTGATTCAACTGGAAGGCCATGGCCGCGAAGAGCTGTTCAGCGACGTCGATCTGACCCGTACGGTCGGCTGGTTCACCAGCCTGTTCCCGGTGCGGCTGACTCCTGCCGATAGCGTGGGCGCCGCGATCAAGCAGATCAAGGAGCAGTTGCGGGCGATCCCGAACAAGGGCATAGGTTTTGGTGTGCTGCGCTACCTGGGCGACGACGCGGCACAAGCCTGTCTCAAGGCCTTGCCATTGCCGTGCATCACCTTCAATTACCTCGGCCAGTTCGACGGCAGCTTCGATGCCAGCGAGGGCGCGCTGTTCAGCCCGGCGGGCGAAAGCGCTGGGCTCGAGCAGAGCCTCGATGCGCCGCTGGACAACGGGCTGGGCGTCGAGGGTCAGGTCTATGACGGCGAGCTTGATTTGCGTTGGACGTTCAGCAGTGAGCAATTCAACGAGGCGACCATCGCCCGTCTAGCCGATGACTATGCCCGCGAACTGGAAGCGCTGATCGACCATTGTTGCCTGGCCGATGCCATGGGCGTCACGCCGTCGGATTTCCCGCTGGCGCGTATCACCCAGGCGCAGTTGGACGCGATCCCAGTGCCGGCTGCCGCTATCGAGGACATTTACCCGCTGTCGCCGATGCAGCAAGGCATGTTGTTCCACACCTTGTACGAGCAGGGCACCGGCACCTACATCAACCAACTATGCGTGGATGTCGATGGCCTCGACCCCGAGCGTTTCCGCGCCGCGTGGCAGGCGACCATGGACGCCCATGAGATCCTGCGCAGCGGCTTCATCTGGCAGGGTGAGTTGCAGGAGCAGTTGCAGATCATCCATCGCCGCCTGGCGCTGCCTTACACCCTGCTCGATTGGCGCGGGCGCCATGATGTCGCCCAGGCCCTCAAGGATTTCACCGCCGCCGACCTGGCCAAGGGGTTCGACCTGACTCAGGCCGGACTGCTGCGGGTCACGCTGATTCAGCTGAGCGATGAGCGTCATCACCTGATTTTCACCAACCATCACATCCTGATGGACGGCTGGAGCAGCGCGCAGATGCTTGGCGAAGTGCTGCAACGCTACGCCGGTCAACAGCCGCCGCGTCCGGTCAGCCGCTACGCCGATTACATCCAATGGTTGCAGCGCCAGGACACAGCCCTCAGCGAAACGTTCTGGCTGGGGCAACTGGCCGATCTCCAGGAGCCGACGCTGCTCGCAAACGCCGCCGCGGCGAGTGCTGAAGTGCGCAGCGAAAGCGCTCACGCGCTCAGGCATTACACGCTGGATGCGCCGCGCACGGGCCGTCTCAACGCATTCGCCCGCCAGCAGAAAGTCACCGTCAACACCTTGGTGCAAGCGGCGTGGCTGCTGCTGTTGCAGCGTTACACGGGTAGCGACTGCGTGGCGTTCGGCACCACCGTGGCCGGGCGACCGGCAGAACTGGTTGGCATCGAACAACAGGTCGGCCTGTTCATCAACACCTTGCCAGTGATCGCAGGCTCGCGTCCGGACCAGACGGTCGCTGCCTGGTTGGCCGCCGTGCAAGCCCGGAACCTGAGCCTGCGCGAATTCGAGCACACACCGCTGGCAAACATCCAGCGCTGGGCCGGGCAGGGCGGGGGAGCGCTGTTCGACAGCCTGCTGGTGTTCGAAAACTTCCCGATCTCCGCGGCGTTGCAACGTGGCACCGCCCAAGGCGTGGTGTTCGGCGAAGTCGCCAACCAGGATCAGACGCACTACCCGCTGACCCTGGGCGTGACCTTGGGCGAGACGCTGGCGCTGCACATGAGTTTTGACCAGGCGCATTTCAGCGTCGCGACCATCGAGCGCTTGAGTGCGCAATTGCTGCACCTGCTGGAACGGTTTGCCGAATCCGCCGAGCGTCGCCTCGGCGAGATCGCCCTGGCCAGCGCTGAGGAACACCAGGCGCAACAGGCTGCCAACCACCCGCAACCGTACCCGACCGACATCGCCGTGCATCAACGCATCGCCCATCTGGCGGCGCTGAAACCGCACAGCACCGCGGTGATCTTCGATGGACAACGTTTCAGCTACGGCGACATCGACCGTCGGGCCAACCAATTGGCTCATGCACTGGTCGCCCGTGGCGTGGGCCCGGAAACCCGCGTCGGCGTGGCCCTGCCGCGCAGCGAAGGGGTGATCGTCGCGCTGCTGGCGGTGCTCAAGGCCGGCGCTGCCTACGTGCCGCTGGACACCAGCTACCCCCGTGAACGCCTGGCGTACCTGATCGAGGATTCGGGGCTGGCGCTGTTGCTCACCGATTCTCGCGTGTCGGCGCAGTTGCCCCTGGAACGTGCCGCACAGGTGCTGGAACTCGATCGCCTGGACCTGAGCCTGCAACCCATTCATGCACCTGCGATCGAGGTCGATCCACAGAACCTTGCCTACGTGATCTACACCTCCGGTTCCACCGGCAATCCCAAGGGTGTGAGCGTGGCCCATGGACCGCTGGCGATGCACTGCCAGGCCATCGGCGAGTGCTATGAAATGCAGGGCAGCGATTGCGAATTCCATTTCATGTCCTTCGCCTTCGACGGTGCCCACGAACGCTGGCTCACCAGCCTGACCCACGGCGCCTCGCTGCTGATTCGCGACGACAGCCTGTGGACCTCGGAGCAAACCTACGACGCGATGCGCGAGCATGCCGTGACCGTGGTGGCGTTCCCGCCGGTGTACCTGCAACAACTGGCCGAACACGCCGAGCGCGAAGGCAACCCGCCCAGGGTGCGCATCTATTGCTTCGGCGGCGATGCGGTGCCCAACGCCAGTTTCGAACGGGTCAAGCGCGCCCTCGATCCGGACTTCATCATCAACGGCTACGGCCCGACCGAAACCGTGGTCACGCCGCTGATCTGGAAGGCCGGCCGTGACGTGACGTGCGGCGCCGCGTATGCGCCCATCGGCAGCCGCATCGGCGACCGCAGCGCCTACGTGCTGGATGCTGACTTGAACCTGCTGCCCCAAGGCATGGCCGGCGAGTTGTACCTGGGCGGCAGCGGCCTGGCCCGGGGCTACCTGAACCGCCCGGGGCTGACGGCTGAGCGGTTTGTCGCTGATCCATTCAGCGCGGAAGGCGGCTTGCTGTACCGCACCGGCGACCTGGTGCGCCAACGCGCCGACGGCACCTTCGATTACCTGGACCGTATCGACAACCAAGTGAAGATCCGCGGTTTCCGCATCGAACTGGGCGAAGTCGAGGCCAGCCTGCAAGCCCTGGATGGCGTGCGCGAAACGGTCGTCGTGGCCCAGGAAGGCCCGGCTGGCAGTGGCAAGCGTCTGGTGGCCTATGTGGTGGCCGATGCGTCGGCGGCCCCGCGTGAGGCGTTCGCCGAGCACCTGCGCGAACAGCTCAAGGCGACCCTGCCAGCGCACATGGTCCCGGCCTATCTGCTGCTGCTTGAACGCTTGCCGCTGACCCCCAACGGCAAGCTCGACCGCAAGAACCTGCCCAAGCCCGACGTCAGCCAATTGCAGCAAACCTACGTGGCGCCGCGCAGCCCGCTGGAGCAGCAACTGGCGACCATCTGGCAGGACGTGCTCAAGCTTGGGCAAGTCGGCCTGCAGGACAATTTCTTCGAACTGGGGGGCGATTCCATCGTCTCGATCCAGGTGGTCAGTCGCGCCCGCCAGGTCGGTATCCAATTCACGCCGAAGGATCTGTTCCAGCACCAGACCATCGAGGCCCTGGCCGCCGTGGTCCAGACGGGCGCGCCGCTGCAACCGATCGACCAGCAACCCGTGACTGGCGAAACCGCACTGCTGCCGATCCATCAATGGTTCTTCGCCCAACCGATCCCCGACCGCCATCACTGGAATCAATCGGTGATGCTCAAACCGACGCAGGCGCTGGATGCACAGGCGCTGGAGCAAGCCTTGGGCGCGCTGATCGAGCACCACGACAGCTTGCGCCTGGACTTTATCGAACAGGGCGAAGGCTGGATCGCGCGTTACCGTGACGTCGAGGCGCAGGCCGCTGGCACGCTGCTGTGGCAGGCCGACGTCGCCGATCTCGCTGAGCTGGAAGTGCTGGGCAACCGGGCCCAGCGCAGCCTGCAACTGGACGGCGGCCCGCTGCTGCGCGCGCTGCTGGCGAACCTCGCCGATGGCACGCAGCGGCTGTTGCTGATCGTGCATCACCTGGTGGTGGACGGGGTGTCCTGGCGGATTCTGTTCGAAGACCTGCAAAGCGCTTATCGGCAGATGCTCGCGGGCACGGCGGTGCAACTGCCGGCCAAGACCAGTGCGGTCAAAGCCTGGAGCGCCGCGTTGCAGGACTACGCGGCCAGCGCACCCTTGCAGGCCGAACTGGGCTTTTGGCAGCAACAGTTGCAAGGCGCTTCGGCGGGGTTGCCGTGGGATAATCCCCAGGGCGGGCAGCAACACAGCCAAGCCGTGACGATCCGCTCGGCACTGGATAAAACCCTCACCCGGCAACTGTTGCAGCAGGCCCCGGCGGCCTACCGCACCCAGGTCAACGACCTGCTGCTGACCGCACTGGCGCGGGTGATGGTGCGCTGGACCGGCGACGACAGCGTGTGGGTGCAACTCGAAGGCCATGGCCGCGAAGAGTTGTTCGCCCACGTCGACCTGACTCGTACCGTCGGCTGGTTCACCAGCCTGTTCCCCGCGAAGCTGACCCCGGCTGCCGATCTCGGCGCCTCGTTGAAGCAGATCAAGGAACAACTGCGTGCCATCCCCAACAAGGGCATTGGCTTCGGCGCCTTGGCGCACCTGGGCGATGACTCTGCGCGCCAAACCCTGCAAGCCTTGCCGAAACCGCAACTGACCTTCAACTACCTCGGCCAGTTCGACGGCAGTTTCGAGGGGGCCGACGAAGCCTTGTTCGTGCCGACCACCGAGCGCGGCGGCGAAGAAGTGAACCTGCAAGGCCCGCTGGGCAGCCCGCTGGCCCTCGACGGCCAAGTGTTTGGCGGCGAGCTGGACTTGAGCTGGACCTTCAGCGGCGACAGGTTCGACGCCGCGACCATCCAGCGCCTGGCCGATGACTATGTACAGGAACTTACCGCGCTCATCGCCCATTGCTGCGACGACAACAGCCGTGGCGTGACGCCGTCGGATTTCCCCTTGGCGCGGCTGACCCAGGCGCAACTCGACACCCTGGTCCAACACCCCCAGGCCATCGACGACATCTACCCGCTGTCACCGATGCAGCAGGGTATGCTGTTTCATACCGTGCTCGAGCAGGGCAGTGGCGACTACATCAACCAGATGCGCCTCGACGTCGAGGGCATCGACCCACAGCGTTTCCGCGCCGCCTGGCAAGCCGTGGTCGATGCCCATGACATCCTGCGCAGCGGCTTCTTCTGGCAGGGCGACCTGGCGCAGCCGGTGCAGATCGTGCAGCGTCAGGTCGAGGTGCCGTTCCGTGTGCTCGACTGGAACGGGCGCACTGATATTGATGATGCCCTGCAAACCCTCGCCGACGCAGAACGTGCCCAAGGCGTGGACCTGACCCGGGCGCCGCTGATGCGCCTGGTGCTGGTGCGCACCGCCTCCGACCGTCATCACCTGATCTACACCAACCATCACATCCTGATGGACGGGTGGAGCAGCGCGCAGTTGCTCGGCGAAGTCTTGCAGCATTACCGGGGTGACAGCGTGGCCCGTCCGGCCGGTCGTTATCGCGATTACATTGCCTGGCTGCAACGCCAGGACGAGGCCGCCAGCGAAGCGTTCTGGACGCCTGCGCTGCGACGCCTGGAGACCCCGACGCGCCTGGCCGACGTCATGGCGAAGCCGGCCCAGGCCCAGGCCGGTCATGGCGATCATGTCCAGGTGCTGGACGAAGCGCTGACCCGACGCCTGGAGGCCTTTGCCCGCGCCTCGAAAGTCACCGTCAACACCTTGGTGCAGGCGGCATGGTTGCTGCTGTTGCAGCGTTACACCGGTCGAGACACGGTGGCCTTCGGTGCGACGGTCGCCGGCCGCCCGGCGGATGTGCCCGGCATCGAGCAGCAGATCGGCCTGTTCATCAACACCTTGCCGGTGATCGCCAGCCCGCGGGCCGAGCAATCCCTGGACAGTTGGCTGCAGGCCGTGCAAGGGCAGAACCTGGCGCTGCGGGAGTTCGAGCACACCGCGTTGCTGGACATCCAGCGCTGGGCCGGGCAGGGCGGTGAAACGCTGTTCGACAGCCTGCTGGTGTTCGAGAACTACCCGATTGCCCAAGCCTTGGAGCAAGGCGCGCCAGACGGCCTGCGCTTCGGCCCGGTGGCCACCCAGGAGCAGACCAACTACCCGCTGACGCTGTTGGTGGGCCTCGATCGGCAGTTGTCAGTGCACATGAGCTACCAGCGGGCCAGTTTTGAGCCCGCCACCGTGGCACGGCTGGCGGCGCACCTGGCTCAACTGTTGGGGCAGATGACCGCCCATGGCGAGCGCTGCCTGGGTGAACTGTCGATGCTTGAGTTCGATGAGCATCAGCGTCTGACCCATGACTGGAACCCGGTGGACGCCCCGTTCGAGCAAACGCTGTGCATTCACCAGATGATCGCTCGTCAGGTCGAAGCCACGCCAGAGGCCCTGGCGGTGACTTTCGCCAACACCCGTCTGAGCTACCGCGAATTGGACGGCCAGGCCAATCGCCTGGCCCATAGACTCATCGAACTGGGTGTGGGCCCGGAAGTGCGAGTGGGCGTGGCAATGCCGCGTTCCGAGCAGTTGCTGATCGCCTTGCTGGCGGTGCTCAAGGCCGGTGGCGCCTACGTCCCGCTGGACCCGGACTATCCGGCCGAACGTGTGGCCTACATGCTCGACGACAGCGGCGCGCGGGTGCTGCTGACCGAGCAAGCGGTGGCGGCGACGCTGGCCGTTGCGACCGAGACCGCTGTGTTGATGCTGGATCAACTCGACCTGACGCACTACCCGCTGAGCACACCCCACACCCAGGTCATGCCAGACAACCTCGCCTACGTGATCTACACCTCCGGCTCCACCGGCCAGCCCAAGGGCGTGGCGATTGCCCATCGCAACGTGCTGGCGCTGATCGACTGGTCGAAATCGGTCTACAGCTGCGACGATATCCAAGGCGTGCTCGCATCGACTTCCGTGTGTTTCGACTTGTCGGTGTGGGAGCTGTTCGTGACCCTGGCCAATGGCGGCTCGCTGATCATCGCCCGTAATGCCCTGGAACTGCCGCACCTGCCGGCCCGGGATCAGGTGCGCCTGGTCAACACCGTGCCATCGGCCATCGCCGCGTTGCAGCGCAGCGGTGAAATCCCGGCCAGCGTGCGCATCATCAACCTGGCCGGTGAGCCGTTGAAGCAGAGCCTGGTGGAAGCGCTGTACCAGTGTGGCAGCGAGCATGTCTACGACCTCTACGGCCCATCGGAAGACACCACCTATTCCACCTGGACCCGCCGCACCGTCGGCGGCACCGCGAACATCGGCCGGCCCCTCAAGCACACCGCCAGTTACCTGCTGGACGCTAACCTGCAAGCGGTGCCCCAAGGCGTCTCGGCCGAGCTGTACCTGAGCGGCGCGGGCATCACCCGTGGCTACCTCGGCCGTGCCGCGATGACCGCCGAGAAGTACGTGCCCAACCCGTTTTCCAGCAACGGCGAGCGCTTGTATCGCACTGGCGACCTGAGCCGTTATCGCGTCGATGGCGTGCTCGAATATCAGGGCCGGATCGACCATCAGGTGAAGATCCGCGGCTTCCGTATCGAGTTGGGGGAAATCGAAGCGCGGCTGCTGCAACAACCCGAGGTGCTTGAGGTGGCCGTCCTGGCCCAGGACGCGGCGGGAGGCCAGCAACTGGTGGCCTACGTGGTCGCCCCAGCGCTGGACCTGGACGTCACCGAAGCGCTGCGTGCCCTGCGCGATCAGCTCAAGGCCGGTCTCAGGGAACACTTGCCCGACTACATGATTCCGGCGCACCTGCTGTTCCTCGATCAACTGCCGCTGACGCCCAACGGCAAGCTCGACCGCAAGGCCTTGCCGGCCCCGGAGACCGGCTTGCTGCAAACCGGTTATGTCGCGCCGGCCAGTGAACTCGAGCAGCAGGTCGCGGCGATCTGGGCCCAGGTGCTCACGGTGGAACGCGTGGGTTTGAACGATCACTTCTTCGAGCTGGGCGGCCATTCGCTGCTGGCGGTCAATGCCGTCTCGCGTCTGGCCCTCGAATTGGGGCTGAGCCTGACCCCGCAACTGATTTTCCAGCATCCCGTCCTGGGGGATTTTGTCGCGCAACTGGACATCGGGGACGGGCCAATCAACGAACAGAAACTGAACAAGCTGGAAGCCCTGCTTGATGAAATGGAGGAAGTCTGATGGATAAGAGTGTTGCTTTGAGGATTGCCAAGCGCTTTATCACTCTGCCGCTGGACAAACGCCGGCTGTACCTGGAAAAAATGCTCGAAGAGGGCGTCTCGCCGGCCAACCTGCCGATCCCCGAGGTGCGCTCCGGGTTTGAACACATCGCGCTGTCCTATGCCCAGGAACGCCAGTGGTTCCTGTGGCAGATGGACCCGCACAGCTCGGCCTATCACATCCCCAGTGCCCTGCGCCTCAAGGGGCCGTTGGACGTGGCCGCCCTGGAGCGCAGCTTCAACGCCCTGGTCGAGCGCCACGAGAGCTTGCGCACCACTTTCATCGAGCATGGCGAGCAGGCCGTGCAGGTCATCCACCCGCACATGCCGCTGCGTATTGCGGTCCACGCGTTGCCCGCCGGTTCGCCAGCCAGCCAGGACGACAGCATCAAGGCCTTCGTCGAGGCGCAAAGCGCGCGCCCATTCGATCTGCGCCAGGGGCCGCTGCTGCGGGTTTCACTGTTGAAAATCGCCGAAGACGACCATGTGCTGGCGCTGATCCAGCACCACATCATCTCCGATGGCTGGTCGATGCAGGTGCTGGTGGATGAACTGGTGCGCTACTACGCCGCCGACACTGCCGGCCAGCCACTGGAACTCCCGGAACTGACCGTGCAGTACGCCGACTACGCCATCTGGCAGCGCCACTGGCTCGAGGCCGGTGAGCGCGAGCGGCAACTGGCCTATTGGCTCCAGACCCTGGGTGGCGAACAACCAGTTTTAGAGCTGCCCCTCGATCACCCACGCCCACCCGTGCAGAGTTTTCGCGGTGCGCGCCTGGACCTGAACCTGTCGCCGGAACTGGGCGCGGCGCTCAAGCAACTGGCCCAACGTGAAGGGGCCAGTTTGTTCATGGTGTTGCTGGCCTCGTTCCAGGCGTTGCTGCACCGCTACAGTGGCCAGCCGCAGATCCGCGTCGGCGTGCCCGTGGCCAACCGCAACCGGGTCGAGACCGAGGGCCTGATCGGCTTTTTCGTCAACACCCAGGTGCTCAGCGCCGATGTCGATGGGCAGTTGCCGTTCGATCGCTTACTCGCTCAGGTCAAGCAGTCGGCCATGGCCGCCCAGGCTCATCAGGACTTGCCCTTCGAGCAGTTGATCGAAGCCCTGCAACCGGAACGCAGCCTGAGCCACAGCCCGATCTTCCAGGTCATGTTCAACCACCAGACAGCCAGTGATACCCAGGACCGGCAGTTGCAGCTGCCACGGCTGAGCATCGAGGACCTGGTGTGGGAAGGGCGCACCGCCCAGTTCGACCTGACCCTGGGCACCTATGAAACCGAGCAGGGTGTTGCCGCCGAGCTGACCTACGCCACCGACCTCTTCGAAGCGCAGACCATCGAACGCCTGGCCCATCACTGGCAGAACCTGCTGCAAGGCATTGTCGAGACGCCGCAACAACGTATCGGTGAGTTGCCGTTGCTTGACGCCGCCCAGCAGCGCCTGACGCAGCAAGACTGGTACCGCGTGGCCGACCACGGTGCCGGAACCGGATGCGTGCACTGGTGCATCGCCGAACAAGCGCGCCAGACTCCCGACGCGCTGGCGCTGACCATCGATGGACAGACCCTGACCCATGGGCAACTGGACGCGCGCGCCAACCAGCTCGCCCACCGCTTGATGGCCCTGGGCGTGACGCCTGACCAGCCAGTGGGCATCGCAGTGGAGCGCAGCGTCGAGATGATCGTCGGCCTGCTGGCGATCCTCAAGGCCGGTGGCGCCTACGTGCCCCTGGACCCGGCGTATCCCGAGGATCGCCTGGCCTACATGATCGAGGACAGCGGCATCGAACTGCTGTTGACCCAGGCCCGTTTGCAGGCGCTGCTGCCGATTCCGGCCACCCTGCAGACCCTGTTGCTGGACCAGCCCGACGCCGCGCTGCAGGCCGCACCGCGCAGCTGTCCGGTGGTGCCACTGAGCGCCGAACATCTGGCCTACGTCATCTACACCTCCGGTTCCACCGGCAAACCCAAGGGCGTGATGGTGCGTCATGGCGCGCTGAGCAATTTCGTCGCCAGCATGATCGCCCAGCCGGGGCTTGCGGCCAGCGACCGCATGCTCTCGTTGACGACGTTTTCCTTCGACATTTTTGGCCTGGAAATCTACGGCCCGTTGTCGGCCGGGGCCAGCATCGTACTGACCGGCCAGAACGTCCACCAGGATCCGCAAGCGGTGCTGGCGCTGATCGAGCGCCATGACGTGACCGTATTGCAAGCCACCCCTTCGAGCTGGCGCATGCTGCTGGATCACGAGCAGTCTGCGCTGTTGGCCGGGCGCACGTTCCTGTGTGGCGGCGAGGCGTTGCCCCTGGAACTGGCGCAACGCTTGTTGGCCCTTTCGCCGAAGGTCTGGAACCTCTACGGCCCGACCGAAACCACGATCTGGTCGGCGGTGCACCCCTTGAGCCCGGAAAGCAGCCGTCCGTTCCTGGGCAAACCCCTGGACAACACGGCGCTGTACATCGTTGGCAGCGACCTGACGCTCAACCCACCCGGTGCGCCGGGTGAGCTGCTGATTGGCGGTGAAGGCCTGGCCCGCGGCTATTTCCAACGCCCGGCCCTGACCGCCGAACGTTTCGTGCCCGATCCGTTTTCCAGCACGGGCGAGCGGCTGTACCGCACTGGCGACTTGACCCGTTATCGGGCCGAAGGCGTGGTCGAGTACATCGGCCGTATCGACCATCAAGTGAAGATCCGTGGCTTGCGGATCGAACTGGGGGAAATCGAAGCGGCGTTGCTGGCCCAGGCGAGCGTGCGTGAAACCGTGGTGGTGGCCCATGAAGGCCCGACCGGGGCGCAACTGGTGGGCTACGTGGTGCCGGTCACGGCTGAGGTGTTGGACGCCGAGGCCGAGGCCGCGTTGCGCGCCTCGCTGAAAACCGCGCTCAAGGCGCAGTTGCCCGAGTACATGGTTCCGGCGCACCTGTTGTTCCTGGCGCAACTGCCGCTGACGCCCAACGGCAAGGTCGATCGCAAGGCGTTGCCGGCCCCGGATGCCAGCGAATTGCAACGTGCCTACGTGGCGCCCCGCAGCCAGCGCGAGCAGCAAGTGGCGCAGATCTGGCAGGAGGTCCTCAAGCTTGAGCGTGTCGGGCTGCACGACAACTTTTTCGAGTTGGGCGGACACTCGTTGCTGGTGACCCAAGTGGTCTCGCGGGTTCGTCGGCTGCTGGACATCGAGGTGCCGCTGCGCAGCCTGTTCGAATACAGCACGTTGCAGGATTTTGTCGCGGCCCTCGACGCCGGGTCGGGCGTACAGCCCCAGGCCATGGCCGCCGTGGCGCGGGATAAGCCACTGCCGCTGTCGTTTGCCCAGGAGCGCCAGTGGTTCCTGTGGAAAATGGACCCGGACAGTGCCGCCTACAACATTCCCACGGCGCTGCGATTGCGCGGCACCCTGGACAAAGTCGCCCTGCGCCGCAGCTTTGAAGCGCTGGTGCAACGGCATGAAAGCTTACGCACCGTGTTCGTGGAGGACGATGGACGCACCTGCCAGGTGATTCGCCCGCAGGGGCAGGTCAGCTTCGTCGAACAACGTCTGAGCGCAGCGGATGAGGCCAGCATTCAGGCCTTCCTCGAGGAGCAGACACAACGCCCGTTCGACCTCTTGAACGATGCGCTGCTGCGCGTGGCATTGCTGGAGCTGGGTGAGCAGGACCACGTCCTGGCGCTGACCCTGCACCACATCGTTTCCGATGCGTGGTCGTTGCAGGTGATGGTCGACGACCTGATGAGCCTGTATTCGGCGTTCGCCCAGGGGCAGCCCGCGCAGTTGCCCGGGCTGGAAGTGCAATACGCCGACTATGCCGTCTGGCAGCGCCAATGGATGGCCGCCGGCGAACAGGATCGGCAACTGGCCTACTGGACCGCGCAACTGGGCAGCGAGCAACCCCTGCTGGAACTGCCCACCGACCATCCGCGCCCGGCCCAGCAAAGCCTGCGCGGGGCGCGGCTGCCGATTGTGCTGGATCCTGCGTTGAGCGATGCCCTCAAGGCCCTGGCCCGGCGGGAAAACGTCACGCTGTTCGTGCTGTTGCTCGGTTCCTTCCAGGCCCTGCTGCACCGCTACAGCGGCCAGGCCGACATCCGCGTCGGGGTGCCGATTGCCAACCGTCAACGCCTGGAAACCGAACGGTTGATCGGTTTCTTCGTCAATACCCAGGTGCTGCGCGCCGAGTTCCACAGCGATCTGACCGGTGCCGATTTGCTGCAACAACTCAAGCAGACGGCCATGGCGGCGCAGATGCATCAGGACCTGCCGTTCGAGCAATTGGTCGATGCCTTGCAGCCCCAGCGTAACCTGAGCCACAGCCCGTTGTTCCAGGCCATGTTCAACCACCGCAACGAAACCGCCTCGGTCTTTGAAGACGCATTGCCGGGCCTGGCGGTCGAACCCCTTGGCTGGGCGCAGCGCACCGCGCAGTTCGACCTGAGCCTGGAGACCACCGACAGCCCGCAGGGCCTGCACGCTGCGTTGATCTACGCGACGGACCTGTTCGAGCCGGCCACCCTCGAACGCATGGGCCAGCATTGGCTCAACCTGTTGCACGGCTTGGTGCAGGACCTGGATCGCCCGGTTGCGCAGTGGACGTTGCTGGACGCTGTCGAGCGTCGGCGCCTGCTCGTCGACTGGAATGCGACGGCGGTTGCGTATCCGCTCGATCGCAGTGTCCAGGGTTTGATCGAAGAACAGGTACGCCGGACCCCGGATGCCCCGGCGCTGGTGTTCGGCGAGCAACGCCTGAGCTACGGCGAACTCAACGCCCAGGCCAATCGCCTGGCTCACACCCTGATCGAGCATGGCGTCGGCCCGGATGTGTTGGTGGGCATCGCCGTGGAACGTTCGGTGGAAATGGTCCTGGGGCTGTTGGCGATTCTCAAGGCCGGCGGTGCCTATGTGCCCCTGGACCCGGAATACCCCCGGGATCGCCTGGCCTACATGTTCGAGGACAGCGGCATCGGTTTGCTGCTGACCCAGCAGCATTTGCTCGATCAGTTGCCGATTCCGCAGGGGATCGACAGCCTGGTGCTGGACCTGCCTGATGGCGGGGTGTACGCAGGTTGCGACACAAATCCGGACGTGGTGGTCGACGGCGAGAACCTGGCCTACGTGATCTACACCTCCGGTTCCACCGGCAAGCCCAAGGGCGCGGGCAATCGTCATTCGGCGCTGGTCAACCGTCTGTGCTGGATGCAGCAGGCCTATGGGCTCGATGCCACCGACAGCGTGCTGCAAAAAACGCCGTTCAGTTTCGACGTGTCGGTGTGGGAGTTCTTCTGGCCGCTGCTGACCGGCGCGACCCTGGTGGTGGCCGCGCCGGGCGTGCATCGCGACCCGACGCAACTGATCGAGTTGATCACCGCACAGCGCATCACCACGCTGCACTTCGTGCCATCGATGTTGCAGGCTTTTGTGCAAGACCCCCACGTGGCCGAATGCACCAGCCTCAAACGCATCGTTTGCAGCGGTGAAGCCCTGCCGGTGGACGCCCAGCAGCAGGTGTTCGCCAAACTGCCGAACGCCGGCCTGTACAACCTCTATGGCCCGACCGAGGCGGCCATCGACGTGACTCACTGGACCTGTGTCGAGGAAGGTCGCGACAGCGTGCCGATTGGCCAGCCGATCGCCAACCTGGGCACCTACATCCTGGATGATGAGCTTTCGCCGGTTCCGGTGGGCGTGATCGGCGAGTTGTACCTGGCGGGCGAGGGACTGGCCCGTGGATACCACCGCCGCGCCGCGCTGACGGCCGAGCGGTTCGTGACCGGCCCCTTTGGCCACGGCCAGCGGCTGTACCGTACTGGCGACCTGGCGCGCTACCGCACCAACGGTGTGATCGAATACGCCGGGCGCATGGACCATCAGGTGAAAATCCGTGGCCTGCGCATCGAACTGGGGGAAATCGAAGCGCGCCTGGCCGAGCACGATGACGTGCGCGAAACCGTGGTGATCGCCCAGGGCGGTAGTCTGCTGGTGGCCTACGTGGTGCCGACACGCACTGAATTACTGAGCGCCGAAGAGGCCGTGCGCCAGGCACTGCAAGGCCGCCTCAAGGCGCATTTGAGCCAGTCCTTGCCCGACTACATGGTGCCGCAGCACTGGTTGTGGCTGGAAAAAATGCCGGTCAGCCCCAACGGCAAACTGGAGCGCAAGGCGCTGCCCCCAGCCGATCTCAGCGCCAGCCCCAAGGCTTACGTCGCAGCGCATACCGCCATGGAACAGACACTGGCCGGTATCTGGCAAAGCGTGCTCGGGCAAGCGCAAGTGGGTGTCAGCGACAACTTCTTCGAACTGGGGGGCGATTCGATCATCTCCATCCAGGTGGTCAGCCGGGCCCGTCAGGCCGGGATCCATTTCAGCCCCAAGGATTTGTTCGTCCACCAGACCATCCAAGGCCTCGCCAGCGTGGCCACCCTGGATGACAGCCGCCCCGGCATCGACCAGGGCCCGGTGACGGGGAACGCGGTGTTGCTGCCGTTCCAGCAGTTGTTTTTCGAACAGGACATGGCCGAGCCTCACCACTGGAACCAGTCGGTACTGCTCAAGGGCTTGCGACCGATCCACGGCGGGCACCTGGAGCAGGCGCTCCAGGCCTTGGTGACCCACCACGATGCCTTGCGCCTGGCCTTCAAACGCGAAAATGGTAGCTGGACCGCGCACCATCAAACCCTCGCCGAGCAGCAGGCGGCTTGGCAACGTTCACCGCTGTTGTGGACCGCCGAAGTGGCCGATGCCCCGGCGCTCGAACGCTTGGCCGAACAAGCCCAGCGCAGCCTGGAACTGGAAAGCGGCACGTTGTTGCGCGGGGTATTGGCAAACCTCGCCGACGGCAGTCAACGGCTGTTGCTGGTGATTCATCACTTGGTGGTGGACGGGGTGTCCTGGCGCATTCTGCTGGAAGACCTGCAACAGGCTTACCAGCAGTTGCAAGCCGGCCAGGCCCTCAAGCTGCCGGCCAAGACCAGCGCTACGCAGGCCTGGGCGCAACGCTTGAAATTGCACGCCGACAGTGCGGCGTTGCAGGCGCAGATGACGTATTGGCAAGCGCAACTGGAGGGCGCTCGTCACGATCTGCCTTGCGACCGTCCTCAGGGCGAATTGCGCAGGTGCGATGGGATGCAGGTTCAGACGCGACTGGACAAAGACCAGACCCGCCGGCTCTTGCAGCAAGCGCCAGCGGCTTATCGAACCCAGGTCAACGATCTGCTGTTGACCGCCCTGGCCCGGGTCATCGGTCGATGGACCACCGATGGCTCGACCTTGATTCAACTGGAAGGCCATGGCCGTGAAGCGCTGTTCGATGACGTGGACCTGAGCCGCAGCGTCGGCTGGTTCACCAGTCTGTTCCCGGTGCGTTTGACACCGGCAGCGACCGCTGGGGAATCGATCAAGGCCATCAAGGAGCAGTTGCGGGCGATCCCCGACAAAGGCCTCGGATTCGGTGTGTTGCGCTACCTGGGCGACGAGCAGACGCGGCGTACCCTTGAGGCGCTGCCGAAGCCGCGGATCACCTTCAACTACCTGGGCCAGTTCGACAGCGGTTTTGCCGAGGAGGCCGACGGGCTGTTCAGCCCGGCCAGTGAAGCGGCAGGCGAGCCACAGAGTCCCCTGGCGCCGCTGGACAACTGGTTGACGCTCAACGGCAGTGTCTACGCCGGCGAGCTGAGCATCGACTGGACATTCAGCGCGCAGATGTTCGACGCCTCGACGATCCAGGCGCTGGCCGTGGATTACGGTCAAGAGTTGCAGGCGCTGATCGAGCACTGCTGCCAGGCGCAGCACCAGGGCTTCACACCGTCGGACTTCCCCCTGGCCGGGTTGACCCAGGCGCAACTGGACGCCTTGCCGCTGGCGCCGCGACAGGTCGAGGATATCTATCCGTTGTCGCCGATGCAGCAGGGCATGTTGTTCCACACGTTGCTTGAGCAACAGGCCGGCAACTACATCAATCAGTTGCGGGTAGATGTCGAAGGCCTGGACGTCGAGCGCTTCCGCCAGGCCTGGCAGGCGGCCATGGACGCCCATGACGTGCTGCGCAGCAGTTTTGTCTGGGAAGGCGAATTCAAGCGCGCCTTGCAGGTGGTGCACAAACGCTTGGAGGTTGCGTTTGTATCCCACGACTGGCGCGCCAGGCCGGATTTGTCACAGGACCTTGAAGCCCTTGCATGGGCACAGCGCCAGGGCTTTGCACTGGATGCGGCGCCGTTGCTGCGGCTGGTGGTGGCGCGCGTGGCAGAGGACCGCTATCACTTGATCTACACCAGCCATCACATCCTGATGGATGGCTGGAGCAACTCGCAGTTGCTCGGCGAAGTGCTGCAACGCTACAGCGGCCAGGTCTTGGCCCGGCCATCCGGACGCTACCGCGACTACATCGAGTGGCTGTCGGCTCAAGACCCTCGGGCCAACGAGCAATTCTGGCAGGCGCAACTGGCCGAACTGGACGAGCCGACGCTGCTGGCGGGGGCTTTTGCCCGGGACAACCGCACCGATGCCCGCCATGGCCACGGCGAACACGAGCAGTTGCTCGATGCCCAAACCACGGCGCGGCTGCAGCGCTTTGCCCGTGAGCAGAAAGTCACGGTCAACACGCTGGTGCAAGCGGCCTGGCAGTTGTTGCTGCAACGCTGTACCGGACATTCCACCGTTGCCTTCGGCGCCACCGTGGCCGGACGTCCGGCACAGATTCCCGGCGTGGAGCAGCAGATCGGCCTGTTCATCAACACCTTGCCGGTCATCGGCCAGCCCCGGGCCGAGCAGAGCGTCGGCCAATGGTTGCAGGAGGTCCAGGGGCGCAACCTGAGCCTGCGCGAGCACGAACACACGCCGCTGTTCGATATCCAGCGCTGGGCCGGGCAGGGCGGTGCGGCGCTGTTCGACACGCTGTTGGTGTTCGAGAACTACCCGGTTGCCCAGGCTCTGCAAGAGGGGGCGCCGGCCACGTTGCGCTTCGGCGAGGTGGCCAATCACGAGCAAACCAACTACCCGCTGACCCTGGCGGTGAACCAGGGGGAAACGCTGTCGTTGCTCTTGAGTTACAGCCACGACAGCTTCACGCCGGCCGACGTGAGCCGTATCGGCGGGCACCTGCGCCATCTGCTGGAGCAACTGACCCTGGGCGGCGAGCGCTCGGTCGGGCAATTGGCATTGCTCGATGCCGAACAGCAACAGGTCCAGCAGGGTTGGAACGCCACCGCGATGGATTACCCCCTCGATTGCAGCGTGCATCGACTGATTGAAGCGCAGGTGGCTAAAACCCCCGACGCCTGTGCCCTGGTTTTTGCATCCCAACGGCTGAGCTATGCCGACCTCAATGCCCAGGCCAACCGCCTGGCCCATGTGCTGATCGAGCACGGGGTCGGCCCGGATGTGCTGGTGGGCATCGCCGTGGAGCGCTCGGTGGAAATGGTGGTCGGCCTGTTGGCGATCCTCAAGGCCGGTGGCGCCTACGTGCCGCTGGACCCGGAGTATCCCCAGGATCGCCTGGCTTACATGTTCGACGACAGCGGCATTGGCTTGCTGCTGACCCAGGGGCATTTGCTGGAACAACTGCCGCTGCCGACCGGCCTGCGCAGCCTGGTACTGGATCAGCCCGGCGACTGGCTGGCCGGTCGCAGCGACCGCAATCCAGCGGTCGCGGTCGATGCTGAAAACCTCGCCTACGTGATCTACACGTCGGGCTCCACCGGCAAACCCAAGGGCGCGGGTAACCGTCACTCGGCGCTGGTCAATCGGTTGTTCTGGATGCAGGACGCCTATGGGTTGGCGGCGAGCGACCGTGTGCTGCAAAAAACGCCGTTCAGTTTCGACGTGTCGGTCTGGGAGTTCTTCTGGCCATTGCTGACCGGTTCGACCCTGGTCATGGCGCCACCCGGTGCCCACCGCGACCCGGCGCAGATGATCGAGCTGATCAGCGCGCAGCAGATCACCACCTTGCACTTCGTCCCGTCGATGTTGCAGGTGTTCATGCAAGACCCGGAGGTGGGTCGTTGCCAGAGCCTGAAGCGGATCATTTGCAGTGGCGAAGCCTTGCCGGTGGATGCCCAGTTGCAGGTGTTCGCCAAACTGCCCGCTGCCGGCCTGTACAACTTGTACGGCCCCACCGAAGCGGCCATCGACGTGACGCATTGGACCTGTGTCGACGAAGGCCGGGACGCGGTGCCGATTGGCCAACCGATCGCCAACCTGAGCACGTTTATCCTCGACCCGGACCTGTCGCCGTTGCCGGTAGGTGTCACCGGCGAGCTGTACTTGGGAGGTGAAGGCCTGGCACGGGGTTACCACCGTCGCCCGGCGTTGACCGCCGAGCGCTTCGTCACCAGCCCGTTCGGTGACGGCGCGCGCCTCTACCGTACCGGCGACCTGGCGCGCTACCGGGCCGACGGTGTGATCGAGTACGCCGGGCGCCTGGATCATCAGGTGAAAATCCGTGGCCTGCGCATTGAACTGGGCGAGATCGAGGCGCGCCTGGCCGAACATGCCGAGGTCCGCGACAGCGTCGTGATCGCCCAGGACGGCACGCTGCTGGTGGGCTATGTGGTGCCGCAATCCTCGGCGCTGTTGAATGCCGAGGCCAGTATCGGCCTTGCCTTCGAGCAGGCCTTGAAGACCCACTTGGGCCAGCACCTGCCGGACTACATGGTGCCGCAGCATTGGGTATGGCTTGAGCGCATGCCGGTGAGCCCGAACGGCAAACTGGAGCGCAAGGCGCTGCCCCGATTCGACGCCAACCAGTCGCAGCAAGGCTTCGTGCCGCCCGAGGGTGAGCTGGAGCAACGGATTGCCTGCATCTGGCAAGAAGTACTGGAGGTAGAGCAGATCGGGCGCAACGATCATTTCTTCGAACGCGGCGGCCATTCGTTGCTGGCCACCCAGGCCGTCTCACGACTGCGCAAGCTGACGGACTATCCGCTGAGCCTGCGGGACCTGTTCAATCATCCGCAGCTCAAGGCGCTGGCGGCCCTGATGGCTGGGAGTGCGGATGGAGCGGTTCGGGCGGGCGACTCCAGTGGGATCCGGCTCAAGGCCCATGGGCCGCGACGTTCGGCACCGTTGTCGCTGGTGCAGCGGCGCCTGTGGATCGCCGAACAATTGTCCGGCGGCACCTCGGCCTATGGCATGCCCCTGGCGTTGCGCTTGTCTGGCGAGTTGTCGGTGGAACACCTGTTGAGCAGCTTCGCCGAAGTGGTCCGCCGCCATGACGTGCTGCGCACGGCGTATACCCAGGACGACGAAGGCGATCCGCTGGCGCTGATTGCCGATGAGATCGAAGGGGACTTCCCGGTGATCGATTTGTCGGGCCTCTCGCCCAGCGCCCAGCAAGAACAGGTGGCCCGGGCGACGCTGGAAAACGCGCGCACGCCGATTGACCTGCAACAGGCTCCGCTGTGGCGCGGGCGGATCCTGCACCTGGGACCGACCGAGCATGTGTTGTTGTATGCCATGCACCACATCATCTCCGATGGCTGGTCGATGGGGTTGTTGATCAACGAGCTGGTGCAGGTCTACGAAGCGTCCCTCAACGGCCAGCCGATGCCGCTGCCGCCCCTGGACGTTCAGTACTACGACTTCGCGTTGTGGCAGCAGGCGCTGGAAGACCAGGGCGTGCTGGCGCGTCAGGCCGACTACTGGAAACACCGGCTCAGTGGCTATGACGGTCGCCTGAGCCTGCCACTGGAAAACCCGCGGGGGCTGACAGCGTCCTATGACGGCGATGCGTTGCAATTCCACCTTTCCCCCGGGTTGACGGCGGCATTGCGGCGCTTGTCGAGCGAGGCCGGTGTTACGCTGTACAGCACGCTGCTGGCGTCGTTCCAGGTGTTGTTGCACCGGGTCTGCGCGGCGCAAGACATCGTCGTGGGTGCCGACGTGGCCGGTCGTGAACAGCCTGAGCTTGAGCGCCTGATCGGTTTCTTCGTCAACGTGTTGCCTCTGCGTTCGCGTTTTGACGCCGAACTCACGTTTGCGGCGTTCCTGGCCCACACCCAGGACAACCTGCTCGGTGCGCTGGAGCATCAGGACCTGCCGTTTGACCAGATTGTCGAGGCGTCGGGCGTACCGCGACACAAGGGGATGAATCCGTTGCTCCAGGTGTTGTTCGTGATGAACAACGTACCGGTACGCAGCCGAACCGTGGCCGGATTGAACGTGGAAGCCCTGCCAGCCCTTGAGACCCATTCTAAATTCGACATGGCGTTGTTCGTTGACGAAGAAGAAGGGCAACTGCGCGGTAATTGGCAGTTCGCCACAACCTTGTTCGGACATGAGCGCATTCAGCACCTGATTCAGGCCTGGACAGCCCTGTTGGAACAGATCGTCGCTGATCAGGACATTCAATTGGGAGCTATCCGCATGCCAGTCAACCACTTGGCGGCAGCCGCCACGCCTGCCACCGTCCCGGGGCCCAAGGCCGATAAACTGGGCAAGTTTCTCAAGCGTTCCGCGACCCCGGTCGCCAGGCCCCGGCCAACGCGGGTGCGCGAATCCCTGGTGGCGGCGCCGCAACGATTCCCGCTGATGCTGGAGCCGGGCGAGCCCCATCTGGATGTCATCGAGTGGATCCAGCAGAACCGGCCGTTCATCGAACAAAAGCTGGCCGAACATGCGGGCATCCTGTTTCGCGGTTTCCAGCTGGACGGCATCCAGGGCTTTGAAGCGTTCGCCGAAGCGATCCAGCCGGGCCTCTATGGTCAGTACGGCGACCTACCCAAGAAGGAAGGAGGCAAGAACACCTACCGCTCCACGCCGTACCCCGAGCGCAAGATGATCCTGTTCCACAACGAGAGCTCCCATCAGGACCGCTGGCCGCGCAAGCAGATGTTCTATTGCGAGCAAGCCGCGCCCGTGGGCGGCGCGACCCCGGTGGTTGATTGCCGCTTGATGTACGAAAAGCTGCCGGCGGACCTTCGTGAAAAGTTCGAGGACAAAGGCCTGCTCTACGTGCGCACCTTCACCGACAAACTCGACGTGTCGTGGCAGCACTTCTTCAAGACCGAAGACCGCGGCGAAGTGGAGGCCCGCTGCCGGGCAGGTGGCATCCAGTGGCGCTGGCTCGATAACGACGAGTTGCAAACCCGCACGCCGGGCCCGGCGATCATCACCCACCCGATCACCGGCGAGAAGTCGTTCTTCAACCAGGTGCAGTTGCATCACATCTTCTGGCTGGAGCCGGATGTACGGGAAGACCTGCTGTCGATGTTCGGCCTCGAACGCATGCCACGGCAGGTGTATTACGGCGACGGGACACCGATTGAGGATGAGGTGATGGCGCGTATCGGTGAATTGTACGAAGCCTGTGCGGTGCGCTTCGACTGGCACAAAGGCGACGTGATCCTGCTGGACAACATGTTGGTGGCCCACGCTCGCGATCCGTTCGAAGGCCCGCGCAAGATCGTGGTGGCCATGGGCGATATGTACGACCACAGCAGTCTTGAGCACCGGCCTGCCGCCGGGCAAACCACCCAGGGCGCACTCAACACCGAGGAAAGCGGAGCATGAACGAGGTCACGATGGACGCGCACGATTCAGGTTTCGCCCTGACGCCCGAGCAACAAACCGTGCTTGAGCAACTGTCGACCACGGCGACCTGTGGCGACGCCTTGCGCTGGCTGAACGTAGTCATTGACGGCGACCTCGATCCGCAGCGCTTGCAGGTGGCGTTCGATACGCTACTGGCGCAGCAGCCGATGCTGCTGGCGCAATTGGGCAAAGTCGCCGGGTTCCACGGTTTGCGTCAGGCCGCCGCTGGTGCCGGGCGCTTCCCACTGACGGTGCAGGCCGGTGAGCAACGGGCCGAGGAAGTCCAGGCGCAGATCAACGAATCGATGGGCCGCGCGTTTGTGCCTGGCGAATCGGCTAGCGTCCAGGCTGTGCTGTATCGCCTCGGGCCCCAGCAATGGCAACTGGTGCTGGGCGTCGCCCGCTGCAGTGCCGATGGGCAGTCGCTGAATCTGCTGCTTGAGCAAGTACAGCAGGCGTACGCCGGGGTTCTGGCATCGGAAGACGAAGCACCGGGCGAGTTTGCCCAGTACCTGGAGTGGCGCAGTGAAGTGGTGCTGGATGAGGATGCCGCCAGCGCACGCAGCTACTGGCAGCAACACCTGCAAGGCCAGCAGGCGGACATCGCCACGCCATGGTTGGCCGGCCGCAGCGCCAGCCGCGAGACCCGCGCCGCCGACGCCTGCGTGGCCCTGACGCTGGAGCCTGCCCAGCGTGAGGCTTTGCAACGTCTGGCCACGCAGCTCGGGCAGCCGCTTGCCACGCTGCTGCAAGGCGCCTGGTGGGTGTTGCTGGGCCGTTTGAGTGGACGTGAGCAGGCGCTGGTCGGTGTGCGCCATGACAGCCGCAGCGACTACGAATACTTCGCCAGTGCCGTGGGCGTGTTCGAGAAAACCTTGCCGCTGTGCGTTTCGTTGCCCGCCACCCAGTCGTTCAATGAGTGGCTGGTGGCGCTGGCGGCTCGTCTCGAAGAACACCGCACCTGGCAGGAATACTGGACGCCGGAACTGAGCCCTGACGCGGCGCGCCCGGCCTACGGTTTTACGGTGGCTCAGGCGAGTCGTGCCCAGGACAGCAGTGGTCTGCACTGGGCGCCAGTGTCGGTGCCTGTGCGGGCCGATGGGTTCGAGTGCTTGTTGCAGGTGCAATTGAACGGTGCCGAGCAGCTTGCCGGGGTTGATCTGTATTACGCCAGCGCGCTGTATTCGCCAGCCTCGGCCAATGCCGTGCTGGAGCAGTACGGCGTGCTGTTGGCGTCGATCCTTGCGGCCGGGCACACCCCACTGGCGCAGCTCAGCCTGCTGAGTCGCGCCGAAGAACAGCGCTTGCGAGCGATCAACCCGCCGATGCAGGCCTTGGCGGATGGCCGTTATCTGCCCCGGCGCATTGCCGATTGGGCGATTGACAGGCCGGATGCCATCGCCCTGACCGACGCCCATCAGTCATGGAGCTATGGCCAGTTGCAAACCCGGGTCGACAGCCTGGCCCAGGGCTTCAAGCAACAAGGCCTGGGCAAGGGTTCGATTGTCGCGCTGGCGTTGCCGCGCTCGGCGGAGCTGGTGATTGCAATGCTGGCGAGCTGGCGCATGGGGGCGGCGTATCTGCCCCTTGATGTGCAATGGCCCCAGGCGCGCCAGGCGCTGATGCTGGAGCAGGCTGGCGCGGCTGTGTTGCTGACCGATGCGGCGCATCTGCCGGCCTGGCAGGATCAGCCCTACAAGGCGCTGACCGTGGCGCAGCTGAGTCAGTCGGCGGGGGCATTGCCAGACCTGGTCACTCAGGGCAACGACATGGCCTATGTGTTGTTTACATCCGGCTCCACCGGGGTGCCCAAGGGCGTGGTGATCGAGCATCGGCAATTGCTCAACTACACCGCCCAGGCCAGCCAGGCCCTGGGACTTGAGCAATGCAAGGACGTCGGTTTCACGTCCACTGTGGCGGCGGACCTGGGCAACACGACGTTGTTTGGCGCGTTGTTCAATGGCGCGACCCTGCATGTGGCCAGCGATGAGCAGATGCAGGACGGCGCGTTGTTTGCCGGGTACCTGCAGCAGCACCGGATCGACTGCCTGAAAATCGTACCGTCGCACCTTGCGGCACTGCTCGACAGTGAGCACGCGACCCTGCCGCGTACGCTGGTACTGGGTGGCGAGCCGATTCCGCCGCCGTTGATCGAGCGCATCGCCCGGTTGCGCAGCGATTGCCGGGTGTTCAACCACTATGGGCCGACCGAAGCCACGGTGGGGGTGATGATTCATCCGTTGTCGCTGCACGGCGCGGTCGACGATTGTTCGGCGCTGACTCAGGTGCTGGGCAACAACCAGGTTTACGTGCTGGACGCCGATCTGCGCTTGGCGCCGGTGGGCGTGCTGGGTGAGGTGTACCTGGGCGGCGCGCAGTTGTGCCGGGGTTATCTGAATGCCAAGGCGGATGAGCAGACGTTCATCCAGAGCCCGTTCGATCCGGCCCAGCGCTTGTATCGCAGCGGCGACCTGGCGCGTTATCGCGCGGACGGGGCGATCCAGTTGCACGGTCGGCGTGATCAGCAGGTCAAGGTGCGTGGGTTCCGTATTGAGCTGGCGGAGATCGAGGCCGAGCTGCTGCGTGTGCCGCAAGTGGCCGAAGCATTGGTGCTGCCGGCAACCTCGGCCGAGCAGGGACTGTTGGCCTTTGTCGTGGCGCAGCAGGGCAGGTCGGCGGGTCTGCTGGACGCCGTCCGTGCTGAGCTGAGCGCTCGCCTGCCCAGTGTGATGGTGCCGCAGCAGTTGCAACTGATCGAACGGTTCCCGCGGCTGGCGAACGGCAAGATCGATCGCAAGGCGTTGCAACAGTGGGCGGGTGCGGCGATGGCGGACGAAGACGCGGCCCCACGGGATGCACTGGAGCAATTGCTTGCCGCGCGCATGGCGCAATTGCTTGGGCTTGAGCGATTGGGCATCGACCGCGACTTCTTTGCCGCCGGTGGTCATTCGCTGCTGGTGATCAAGTTGGTGGCCGGTATTCGCAAGTTGTTGCAGTGCGACATCCACCCGGGGTTGGTCTTCGATCATCCGACCGTAGCGTCGCTGGCACTGGCCTTGCGGGCAGTGGAAAGCAGTCCGGGACAACTGGAGAAAATCGCCCAGGTGCGCCTGCGCATGGAAGCGATGAGCCCCGAGGAAAAGGCCCTCCTGACCGAACAGGCCCGCCAGCTGCAAGCCGCCAGGGCGGCGCCGCTGGGCTGATTCCGGGGCGGGTCAGATCTTAAAAACCATGCAGAACCCTGTGGTGAGGGGATTTATCCCCTCGCCACAAAGGCCGAGTTGCCAATGAATAGGTCTGCCCGACGCTGACGAATCCGAATAACCCACCATCAATCCCGCCATACACCAACCCCCGTGGCGAGGGAGCTTGCTCCCGCTGGACTGCGTAGCAGTCCTGAAACAGGCTGCCGCTATTTGTCTGGCTCACCGCGTGAGGGCTTTTGGGGCTGCTGCGCAGCCCAGCGGGAGCAAGCTCCCTCGCCACAGGTGTGTTCACAGCTTTGGTATTGGCGGTGTTGGTAAAAAAGCCGGCGCCCATCAGCGCCGGCCTTTTTTTAACTTTTTACGCGAATGATAAATAAACTCATTCCGGTTTTTGGCAGGTGCTGCGTCTTACTTAGGTATGTGGGCAAATCGGGTCGGGCAGGACGCCCAGGCACCGGGTTTGTTCAGCAAAGATTTCGCCGTCGTCCAGCCAGATGACCGTGCCCGGGGAGGGGCCGGTCGGCCACGCACTGACATTGCCTTGGGGCAATCGACCGTGCGGGCTCACGTGTGCTGGCGAGCGGCGGGCCCTTCGGCCCCATGGACTTTTACTTCTACCAATAATAGAGAGCACGATGTCATCCATTCATGAGTTGAAACCTCTGTTCAAGGCACTCGTCATGTCCCGCGGCCTGCGTTCGCGGCGGGTGTTGGCCGGTCTGGGGTTGGTCTGCGTACTGCCCCTCAGCGCTCAGGTGATGGCGGAAGACGTCAGCATCAACATTCCTGCGCAACCGCTGCCGCAGGCACTGCAAGCGTTCGGTCAGCAGACCAACCAGCAAGTGATCTACAACGCTGCTGACATGGCCGACCTGAAGAGTACCCGCGTCAGCGGCAAGATGAGCCCGCAGGCGGCCATCGCCGAACTGCTCAAGGGCACTGGTGTGCGCTACAGCCTCGAGGGCAATACTCTGATGCTGATGCGCGGCCCTGCCACCGGAGGCCTCGAGCTGGGCGCGACCACCGTCAAGGCAACGGCCCTGGACGCGACGACCGAAGGCAGCCAGGCCTACACCAGTAACGCGGTGACCATCGGCAAGGGCACTCACACCCTCAAGGAAATTCCCCAGTCGATCACCGTGATGACGCGCAAGCAGATGGATGACCAGAACCTGGTCAGCCTCAAGGACGCCGTCAACCAGACCACCGGTATCGTTGGCCTGCAGGGCGTCGGCCAAGGCATGATCCTGTCGTCGCGCGGTTTCCAGATCGACGACTGGCAGTACGACGGTGTGCCGATCCTGCGGAACAACTATTCCCTGGGCAACTGGGCGACCCAGGACCTGATCTTCTTCGACCGCCTGGAAATCATGCGCGGCGCCGCCGGCCTGCTGCAAGGCACTGGCAGCCCCGGCGGTGCCGTCAACCTGGTGCGCAAGCGTGGCCAGAGCGCTCCGACCGTGACCCTGACCGGCAAGGCCGGCTCGTGGGATCACTACGGCCTGCAACTGGACGCTGGCGGCCCGCTGAATGACGCCGGCAACATCCGCGGCCGTATCGTCGCCGACGAAGACCAGAGCAATTCCTTCGTCGACCATGCGTGGAGCAAGACCCATTCGCTGTACGGCGCGCTGGACATCGACCTGAGCGAAGACACCACCCTGGGCTTCGCCGTCAGCCAATCCAACGGTGAATCACGCGGCAACATCCGCGGCTTGCCACGCTACGCCGACGGGTCGATGCCGGACGTGTCGCGTTCGACCTACACCGGCGCGCGCTGGAACCGTTCCGACATCGATGTCACCACCTACTACACCGACCTGGAGCATCGCTTCAACGAGGACTGGGCATTCAAGGTGGGTGCCGTGTACATGACTGAAGACAACCAGGCGAAAAACCAGCGAGTGCAAAGGCTTGGCGGCCTCAACCCTGATGGCACCGGCGTGCAATATGCCGATTTCGTGACCGATTTCCAGTCCACGAAGTCCGGTCTCGACATGAACCTGACCGGCAAGTTCGAAGCATTGTCGATGGAGCAGGAAGTCATGTTCGGCGGCAATTTCTCGCAGTTGGAGACGGATGATAAATACGCCCGTACCTTCAACAGCACCAGCGACTCCATCTTCGACCTGAACAATGACCGACCGGACATCAGTTACGAAGACCTGATCAACGCTCCGCTCGGGCGGGGCGTCCTCAGCAAATACGATATCCGCCAGAAGGGCGTGTACGGCACCTGGCGCGTCAAGCCGGTTGAAGACCTGACGCTGGTGCTGGGTTCCCGGGTCAGTTGGTATGACTTCAGCTACAAGGCGAAAACTGAAACCTCAGCCGGTATTACCCCCTACTCGGGAACCACCGGCACTGAAACCGGGGTGGTCACGCCCTACGCCGGTATCATCTATGACCTGAGCCGTGAGTGGGCGGTGTATGCCAGTTATACCGACATATTCCAGCCCCAGACCGAGGTCGATACCAGCGGTTCGGTGCTTAAGCCCATCGTCGGCACCAACTACGAAGTCGGCCTCAAGGGTGAGCTGATGGACGGTCGGGTCAATACCTCCCTGGCTATCTTCCGTTACGACCACGAGAACCGTGCCATCGAAGACACCGCCGGAGGGATGCTATGTGAGGGCGGGTATTGCTCGACAGCCTCGGGGAAAGTGCGCAGTCAGGGTTTCGATGCCGAAATCAGTGGTGAAGTGATAGACAACCTGCAGCTGTTCGCGGGCTACACCTACAACACCACCAAGTACCTGGAGGAGCCGGGGAAGGACGGTGTTGTCTTCAGTAGCTGGACGCCAAAACACATGCTGCGGGTGTGGGGCAACTACCAACTGACCGGCGACTGGAGCCGCGTCAGCACTGGCCTGGGCTTTACCACCCAAAGCCACACACTGGTTTACGAAGAAAAGACCCACATACCGGGTTATACCGTGTGGAATGCCCGTGTCGGCTACCAACTGACACCGGAAATCGCTTTGGCGGTCAACGCCAACAACTTGTTCGACAAGACGTACTTAACGTCCGCTTACAACCAGCTTGATGGCAACAACAACTTCGGTGACCCACGCAACCTGATGTTCACCGTGAAGTACACCCCGCAGTTCTGATTCTCGCGCGCAGAAAAAACCGACCCGCCTTGTGCGGGTCGGTTTTTTTATGGGGTTTGCCAGGCCGTCCAGCCAGTTTTCAGGGGAATGCAAAACCTGTGGCGAGGGAGCTTGCTCCCGCTTGAGTGCGAAGCGCTCACAAAAAAGGGCTGCTGCGCAGCCCAGCGGGAGCAAGCTCCCTCGCCACAATGACGGTGCCTGACGCTACTTATCGGGTGTCGTACTGCCCAGAAAAACCTCGATCAGCGAATCAAGCAACCCCTCATCAAAGATCATGCTGCGATGGCGCAACGGCGAATACACCGAGCATTGCAGCTCGCCGGTCAGGCTGTAGCCCTTGATCAGGTTCTCGCAGAAGGCCAGTTCTTCCGGCGTTTTTTCCGCCTGGGTCCACCAGCAGCTCGGGCGTACCCGTACCGGTTTGAAGGTGAATGCGTCAAACGCTTCCAGCAACCGATCATGCACCGAGAACGCCTGGGCATTCATGACTTCATCCTTGACGCTCTGCACGATTGACAACAAGTCGCCTCGCCCCGGCTCGATCTGGCTGGCGGCCCATTCGTGGAATGCCTGGACCGTGCTGTCGGGGTTCTGTTGCCGGTAAGCCGCCGTGCGCTCGGTGAGGGTTGGAAACAGCAGGTCGAAATATTCGATGGCCCCAAGCAGATCCTGGGAGGCCGGGTCGGTTTGCCCATCGCCTGGCAAATGCCGATGACGCGATAGGGTTGCCGGGTACAGGTGTTCCGGAATCGTGCTGTCCACCAGGCCAAGGAAACTCACCGTATGGCCCTGGCTTTCCAGCGTCGCCGCAATGTCCAGGGCGATGGTCCCGCCCAAGGACCAGCCCATCAGGTAATACGGGCCCTGGGGCTGGGCGTTGACGATTTCCTGGCTGTAATCGGCGATCATCTCGCGCCAGGCTTCAGGGCTCGCATGGGGCTCGCTGAAGCCACGGTGCATGACGCCAAAGGTGCGCGCCCGGTGTTGGAGTTTGCGCGCCAGTGGCTGATAGCAGAAGACGATGCCCCCGCTGGGATGCAGGCAAAATAATTGCGGTGCGCTGGCGGGGGCGTTGTTCAATTCCACAAGGCATGGGGTCTGCTCCCGATGTTTTTGCGAAATGAACAGGGCCAACTCGGTGATGCTCGGGTGGGCCAGCAGCTCTTGCAGCCGCACCGTGATATTCAGGCGGGCCTTGAGGTTGGCGATCAGCTCGATGGCCAGGATCGAATGCCCGCCCAGTTCAAAGAAGCTGTCGTTGACACCCACGCGCTCAACCTTGAGGGACTGTTGCCAGAGCTGCGCCAGGGCCTCTTCCAACTGAGTGCGGGGCGCCACGTAGTTCGAATGCCGGAGGCTGGCGTCAGGCTCCGGCAAGGCCTTGCGGTCTAGTTTGCCGTTGGCGTTGAGAGGGAACCGGTCGATGAACAGCAGGTGGCTGGGCACCATGTAGTCCGGCAGATGCGCTTTGAGCGCGCTCAACAAACCTTCGCGTAACTCGGCGCTGGGCGGTTGCGTGGCAATCACGTAGGCGACCAGTTGCAGGCCGGTCGGGCCGTCATGGGTCAGTACCACACAATCCTGGACCGCCGGCAGCGCTTGCAAACGTGCCTGGATTTCGCCCAATTCAATGCGGAATCCGCGGATCTTGACCTGATGATCCAGGCGCCCGATGTACTCGATGCTGCCGTCGGTGCGGTAGCGCGCCAGGTCGCCGGTGCGATACAGGCGGCCACCCGGCAGCGGATCGAACGGATCGGGGATAAACCGGCTGGCGGTCAGGTCGGCGCGCTGGTGGTAGCCACGAGCCAGGCCGGCCCGGCCGACATACAGCTCACCGATGCACCCCTTGGGAACCGGGTTCAGGTGCGCGTCGAGCAAGTACCAGGACAGGTCGACGATGGGCTGGCCGATCGGGCTCGTGGTCTCGCTGTGCAAGTCGTCGATCGACAGCGGTCGCCAGGTGACATGGACCGTGGTTTCCGTGATGCCATACATGTTGATCAATTGCGGCGACTCGTCGCCGAAACGTTCGAACCAGGGGCGCAGGCTCTGCACGTCAATCGCTTCGCCGCCAAAAATCACCTGCCGCAACCGATGAGCAAGCGGCTGGTGAGCGTCGCAGGCGACCTGCAACAACGACTTGAACGCCGAAGGTGTCTGGTTGAGCACCGTAACGTTTTCCTGGCAAAGCAGGGCGTAGAATTCCTGCGGCGAACGGCTCACGGCGTGGGGCACGATGACCAGTCGGCCGCCGTGCAGCAACGCGCCGAAAATCTCCCACACGGAAAAGTCGAAGGCATAGGAATGAAACAGGCACCAGACGTCCTGGTGATCGAAGCTGAACCAGTGCTCCGTGGCCTGGAACAAGCGGCTGACGTTGTGATGCGCCAGCAGTGCGCCCTTGGGCTTGCCGGTCGAGCCTGAGGTGTAGATCACGTACGCCAGGTTATCCGGGTGTATCGGCACATCCGGATTGTGTTCGGGATAGGCGCTATCGGCGTCGCCCGAATCCAGCAACAGGCAGTTTATGGTGGCGGGCAACGCCAGCGATTCACGCAGATGGGCCTGGGTCAGGATCTGCGTCACGCCACTGTCCTCGATCATGTACGCCAGGCGGTCAGCCGGGTAGGCCGGGTCCAGTGGCACGTAGGCACCGCCGGCCTTGAGGATTGCCAGCAGGCCGATGATCATCTGCGGTGTGCGCTCGACGGCGATGCCGACCAGTACGTCGGGTCCGACGCTTTGCTCGATCAGCCGGTGGGCCAATTGGTTGGCCCGTCGGTTGAGCTCGGCATAGCTCATGTGCAGCCCTTCAAAGGTCAGGGCCATGGCGTCGCCCGTGGTGGCGGCATGGCTTTCGATCATCTGGTGCAGGCAACGCTCACGAGGCAGTTGGGTCGGCTGGCGGTTCCAGTCGTGCAGGGTTAGCTGGCGTTCATCAGCACTGAGCAATGGCAGCTCGCCGAAGGCGCGTTCAGGTGTTTCGATCAGGCCCCGCAACAGGTTCTGCCAGTGCTCGGCCATGCGCTCGATGGTGTCAGTGCGATAGAGATCACGGCTGTATTCGAAGGTCGCCACTATCTGCTGTTGTGAATAGTCGACATCCAGCGACAGGTCGAACTTGGCCTGGCTGTCGCCTGTGTCGAGAAATTCCAGGGCCAGTTCGCCTTTGGGGGAGATCGGCAGGGCCGGTGAGCCGGTGCGCCAGTTGAACAAGACCTGGAACAAGCCCTGTGCGCCGGGGTGTTGCAGTTGATCGAGGATCAGCTCCAGCGGGTAGTCGGCATGTTCAAGGGCGGCGAGGGACTGCCCGCGCAGATCCCGCAGAAAATCCAGCCCGCTGCGGCTCGAGTCGATTCGCGTGCGATACACCTGGCTGCTGACGAAAAAACCTACCAGCTCTTGGCTTTCATGGCTGTTGCGGTTGGCGTTGGGGACGCCGACGGTGAAATCGTCCTGGTTGCTGTACCGGCCCAGCAACATTTGCCAGGCCCCCAGCGCCACCACGAAAGGCGTCAGCCCCTGGCGTTGGCAGAACGTGTCCAGGGCCCGGGCCATTGCGGGGGCAAGTGACAGATGTACGCGTCCGGCCATATGTTGCTGGCCCGTGGCGCGGGGGAAATCCTGGGGCAGCTCCAACGTGGGCAGGTCCTGCCCCAAGTAGCGACTCCAGTATTCGCCACTGCGTTGGCAGGCCGTGCTTTGTAAATACTCGCCTCGCTGGTGGGTGGCGTAGTCGGCGTATTGCATGGGCAGCTGTGGCAGCGGCGATGGATCGCCGAGCAAGGCCCGGGCATAGGCCTGGGTCATGTCCTGCATGAGGATCGTGTTGGACCAGGCATCGGAGACGATGTGATGCATGTTGAGCAACAGCACATGTTCGTCGCTGTCCAGCCTCAGGAGCGTGGCCCGCATCAGCGGCGCGCGGCTGAGATCGAACGGTTGCCGCGCGTGCCGCTCGATGCGCTGTGAGAGCGCCGTGGCACGCGCCTGGGGGGCGAGGTCGCCGAGGTCTTCCCGGTGCAGGACGAGGCAGGCGTCACGCTCGACCACCTGGACCGGCGCGCCGTCGATGTCATTGAACGCGGTACGCAGGATGTCGTGTCGGTCGATGACGCGATTCAGGGCTTGCTCCAGGGCGTCGGCATCGAGCTCACCGCTCAGGCGCAGGGCCCGTGGCAGGTTGTAGGCCGAACGGGCCGGGTCACGCTGGTGCTCCAACCACAAGCGTTGCTGGGCGAAAGACAGGGGGGCGCGGTCCAGTCGGCGGCGGCTGGAGCTGGCGTGCGTGTCGCCCGCCAGGTCATCGAGCAGCAGCGTCAGCAGATCATCATCTAGCAGTTCGTTCATGGTGTTCTCGCGGTAAACAGCATTGCGTCGGGCGGGTTCAGGCAAACGCCGCCGGAGCTTTTTCACTGACCACCTGACCGGCCTGCATCCGGACCAGTTGATCGGCGATGTCGAAATAGCGGTCGTCGTGGGAAATGACGATGATGGTTTTGCCCAGCGCCTTCAGTTCCGGCAGCAGTTCGGTATAGAACACCCGCCGGAACAGCGGATCCTGGTCGGCGGCCCATTCGTCGAACACCAGCACGGGACGCTCCTCGAGCCAGGCATTGAGCAACGCCAGGCGTTTGCGCTGGCCGGTGGACAGGTCGGTGGTGCTGAAGGCACCGTCGCGGATACTGACCTTGTGGGCGATTTCCAGGCGCTCCAGGTAGCGGTTGGCGTCCTTGGGCACCTGTTGATCGCCCTGGACCAGCTCATCGAACAGGTAGTAATCGGCAAAAATCGTGGTGAACAACTGGCGATAATCGTCCCGTTGAGCGGCGCCTACCGGCGCGCCGTCGAGAAGAATTTCACCACCCTGGGGGAAATAGAGGCCCAGCAGCAGCTTGATCAGCGTGGTCTTGCCTCCACCGTTTTCGCCGACGATGAACACGATGTCACCTTGGGCGATGGACAGGTTGACCGGTCCCAGGGCGAAGGGTTGGCTGCCTTCGACCACCGGGAAGGCGTAGTGCACATCACGCAGTTCCAGCTGTTGGATCGTGGGCTTGCGCAGGTGCTTGTCGTTGAGCAGCAGGTGCGGCTCGGGTGAGGAGAATTGCTCGGCCAGTTCGGCAATGCGCTTGAAGGCGATGTTCGCCCGGCTGATCACCGGCAAGGTCATCACCAGGTATTCCAGCGGGCCCTTCATGTACAACAGCACCAGCACGAAGCCGCTGAGCACGGTTTTATCGATGCCCAGCCACAGTGATTGCAGGGCCAGGACCAGGCCAATGACCACAAAAAACAGCATCGAGCCGAAGGTCTTGGCCACCACGAACGTGTTGACCGAGCGGATGTTGGTCGCGCAGATGTAGTCGGCGGTCGCTTCGATGCGCTGGCTGAACATGCGCTGGCGGCGCGGGCGATGAATGCGCAGTTCCTTGGCCCCGGCGGCGATGGCGCCGTAGTGTTTCTGCAGCGCATCCTCGGCCTCACGGGCCGCTTCGAAACCGCGGATGCCACGGGCACGCGCCAGGTATTGCACGACCGTGCCGATCACCAGCGCCACCAGCAGCAGGAAAAACATCGGCAGTGACAAGTAGGCCAGGTAACCCAGGCAACCGAGGGTGACCGTGAAGGCGATGGCCAGCGGCGCGAAGGAAAACGCGAAGTCGCTGACGGTGTTGACGTCGTGGGTCAAGACTGGAATGAGCCGATGGCTGCGATAGCGTTCGATCTGTTCGATGGGCGCCAGCAGGACTTTCTTGCCCAGGGACTTACGCAGCTCGGCGATGATGTTCTGGCCGACATGGTTGGTGCCGATGTCCGACAGAATCGAGGCCAGCAGCGCCGCCGCGCAAAGCCCGGCGAACGTCGCCAGCAGCCGGGGCGTGGGCGTTGTGGCGGCGTTCAGGGCGTCGTTGATGGTCGCCAGCAGGGCGGTGATGCTCAGGCCGCCCAGCATGCCCAAGAGAATGGAACCTACGACAATCAGCCGGAAGGGTTTGAGCAGGCTGAACATTTCATTGATCACCCCGCGGGTTGGTTGGCTCATGGAGGTTTCCCTGCTTGATGAAAGGGCGAAGGCCAGCGCGGGCATTCACCGCATGGGCTGGAGGACGGCGGCACGCCGGTTGGGGCGCGCCCACCTGTAGAACGATTGGTAGGGGAGGGGATTTAACGAGGAATCGCCTGACACACATTATTGTGGCGAGGGAGCTTGCTCCCGCTGGGCTGCGCAGCAGCCCCAAAAGCCCTCACGCGGTGAGCCAGACAAATAGCGGCAGCCGGTTTCAGGACTGCTGCGCAGCCCAGCGGGAGCAAGCTCCCTCGCCACAAAAGCGGATCTTCAGGCGGGCAGTTGATTACAAATCCCGCGCCACCCGAAAACCAATCCAGTCCCCCCGATCGCTGGGCACCAATGCGTTGCGGTTGCCGGAGCGGGAGAACACCGGGGCTTCGCCCCAGTCATTGCCACGGATACGCTTGAACTCGCACTTTTGTGGCAGGGGATTTAACGAGGAATCGTCTGACACACATTATTGTGGCGAGGGAGCTTGCTCCCGCTCGGTTGCGCAGCGACCGCAAAATCTGGGGCCGCTACGCAGCCCAGCGGGAGCAAGCTCCCTCGCCACAAAAGCGGGTCTTCAGGCGGGCAGTTGATTACATATCCCGCGCCACCCGAAAACCAATCCAGTCGCCGCGATCGCTGGGCACCAGCGCGTTGCGGTTGCCCGAGCGGGAGAACACCGGTGCTTCGCCCCAGTCGTTGCCACGGATGCGCTTGAACTCGCACTTGCCGGTCAGCCAGGCGCTGCCATCGCTCGGTGCGCCGACGTAGCTGTCGTTATAGCAATCGGCCGTCCACTCGTAGACGTTGCCGTGCATGTCGTAGACGCCGAAGGCATTGGGCGCGTAGCTGCCGGCCGGTGCGGTGAAGTTGTAGCCGTCGGCCGCGCCGTAGGTGTTGGCATGTTGGGCGATGCTGTATTCCTTGCCTGCATCGAACGGAAAGGGGAACGGGCCGGCGCTGCCGCCGCGCGCTGCGTACTCGCGCAGGGATTCGCTGACCAGTCGGTACTGTTTGCCGGTTTTTTTCGACAGCCAGGCCACGTAAGCGTTGGCCTCGGCGAAGTCCATGCACACCGCCGGGTGTCGGTCGGTGTATTGCTTGCGTGGGTCGCTGCCCTGGTAATCCGGGATGCCGGCCTTGCAGGCGCGACCGGGACGCTTGTCGCCGTCGGGCATCGTGTAGCCGGTGTCGCGCAGGTAGGCGAACCATTCGCCCTTGAGCACCTGGAAGCGGCTGATCGCCAGGGGCTTGGCAAACGTCACCGGGTGCATCGGACCTTCGTCGGGTTCGCGGCCCACTTCATCTTCCGGGGTACCCATCTGGAAGGTGCCGGTGGGCAGCACGACCATTTCCGGGCAGTCCTTGCAGTCGCGAAAGACCTGACCCGGTTGCGAGGCCTGGGCGCCGGAGGGCAGCAGGGCGGCGAGGGTCAATGCCGGGAGTAGCTTCAACGAAAAACTGTTCATCCGTCTCTCTCGATAAGTCAGGTTCAGAGTGTCTTGTCCAACAAGCCCATGAAGCGATCGATCTCGGCTTCGCTGTTGAGCAACCCCGGCGCGGTGCGGATTACCGGTCCTGCGTCGCGATGCACGGCGTCGGCAATCACTCGGTTCTTCATCAGGTAGGCGGCCACCTCGTCGCTCTCGCGGCCTTTGACCCGGAAGAAGGTGAAACCGGCGGACAGGTCCGGGCTCAGCGGCGTGACCAGCTCGATTTGCGGCAGTGCCACCAGCTGTTTTTTCAAGTAGCTGTTGAGGGTATGAATGCGCGCCTGCACCTCGGCCTTGCCCAGTTGCAAGTGCAGCTTGAACGCTTCGTCCGCCGCCCAGCGATGCTCGAAGGCGTGGTAGCCGCCCGGCGTCATGGTGGTGGAAAACGCCGTGGCTTCGGAGAAGGTCGGGATGATCGGCGTGACGTACTTGAGCTCTTCGCTGCGGCTGCACACCAGGCCCGTGCCGCGCGGGCCGAACATCCACTTGTGGGTCCCGGCGATGAAAAAGTCGCAATTCATCTTGGGGAAACTGAGGTCTTCGACGCCGAAACCGTGCACGCCATCCACCACATAAATGATCCGCTGCTCGTCGCTGCGGCCCTGGTTGTGCTTGTCCACCAGGGCGCCGATCTTGTCGATCGGCAGCTTCACGCCGCTGCCCGAATGCACCCAGGTCATGCCCAGCACCCGCGTCTCCGGGCGGATGTTGCGGTCGATGGCTATGAGGATTTGTTCGTGACTGGCGTCGTGGGCGTTGTCGAACAGCTTGATCTTGCGCACCCGGGTGCCGCTGCGTTGGGTGCGCAGGTCGAGAATGGTGTGGGTGGCGTAGTGTTCGTGGGCGGTGGTGAGGATTTCCTGGTCGGCCGCCACATGGACGCCGCCGTAGATCATCGCCAGGCCCTCGGTGGTGCTGCCGGTGAGGGCGATTTGCTTCGAGCTTGCTTGCAGGTAACGGCCGGCCCAGATGCGCACGTTTTCCTCACGCTCTTCGGTGACGCCCAGGTCCCAGTCCATCAACAGCCCCGGGTTTTTATCCAGGGCCGCGCGGTGCTTTTCGATGGCCTCGCGCACCGGGCGCGGGTGAGTGGTGACCAGGAAATTGGAGAAGTGCAGGTAGTCCGGGTCCTGGTCGAACAGCGAGCGCAGTTGTGCCCATTTATTCTTGGGCAGCGGCGGCAGAGGATCGGCACTGGCCGTGGCGGACAGGCTGGTGGCCAGGGGCAGGCCGGCGGCGAGGATCCCGGCCTGCTTCAGGAAGGTGCGACGTTCATTCATGGCTGGACGGTCTTCTGGGTCGAGGCGATGGCGGGGCGTGCGGCTTTCTGGACCTGATCCCAGACCCGCAGGAAATTGCCGCCCCACAGTTTGGCGATGTCGGCTTCGGAGTAGCCGCGGGTCAGCAGTTCGGCGGTGACGTTGCGGATGTCGCCGACGTTTTCCCAGCCTTTGACGCCGCCGCCTTCATTGAAGTCGGAGCTGATGCCGACGTGGTCGATGCCGATCTTGCGCACGGTGTAGTCGATGGCGTCCCCCAGGTCCTTGAGGCTGGCCTTGGGTTCTTCTTCCAGGATGGCGTAGAGCTGGCTGGCGTACTGGCCGAACTTCTGCTCGGGCCAGGCGGCGATGATGGGGTCGCCGGGCATCAGTGCCATCGCCAGGTTGGGCAGCGGTTGCAGACCAAAACGCTCGCGCAAGGCGTTGAGTTTGTCCTGGGTTTTTTGTGTCAGGGGGCGCAGGTATTGGGAGAAGCCGACGATCTGCACCACGCCGCCGCTGGCCTTGATCAGTTGCATTTCCTTGTCGCTGAGGTTGCGCGGGATGTCCACCATCGCCCGTGGCGCCGAATGGGAAGCCACCAGCGGCGTGCGGCTCAGTTGCGCGACTTGCTCCAGGGCCAGGGTCGACATCTGCGACACGTCGATGATCACGCCCAGGTCGTTCAGGCGCGACACCGCTTGCTTGCCGATGTCCGACAGGCCGCCGAGGGCGTCGGGGGAATCGTTGAAGAACGGCAGCGGACGCGAGGAGTCGGCCCAGTCGTTATTGCCGATGTAGCTGAAGCCGAACATGCGCATGCCCCGCGCCGTCCACAGGTCCAGCAGGCTCAGGTCGTGGCCCAGGGGATAGGCGTTGAGCATGCTGATGAAAATCGCGAACTTGCCTTCGCCGTGCAGGCGGCGGAAATCATCCGGGGTGTAGGCAATGGCGACCTGGTTGGGAAAGTCCCGGACCAGGCCGGTGATGATCTTGTAGCGCACTTCCTGTTGGTTGCGCGCTTCCTCGACGAAACCGGCAGTAGGCTTGTGCGGCGCGTTGTCACCGTTCCACAGCTCGGGCCAGCCGAACACCGTCAGGGCCGCGCCGGACAGCTGCCCGCGGTTGGCTTTGACCAGGTCGAACTGACCGTTGCCGTCCTTGTCGGCTTCGTTACCAGCAGTGCCGAAATCCAGCGGCACGGTGATGTGGCTGTCAAAGGACAGCAGGCGTTCGTGCAGTTCCCGGGCTTCTTTCATCACCTTGACCGGGTAGCCGGGATTGTCCCGCCACCAGTGGTCCCAGGCTGCCAGACCGCCACCGACGGCCAGCGCCAGGGCCAATGGCAGGCCGATGAAAAGAGCCTTTTTCGAACGTCGTGTTGTCATTGCCGATCTCAGTCAGGTTCGCCTTGGAAGGACAGGCGCGGGGGCCTTTGCTATCTGGGGAGAACGAGTGATCGGTGGGGAAATTTAGGCGGCTTCGAGGGCCTCTATAAATTTGTTGGCCCACCCATCGTTCTAGCTTGGATAAAGCCCGTTCCAGGGCTGGACACAGGTAAGGCAATGACGATTTCTCGACGATGGTTCATGGCAGGCCTGGCGCTGACCGGTGCCGCCGTGCCTGCGGTGTATTACGGGCATCGCGAACTGACCCGACCGGACCCGACCATCACCCCCGGCGAGGCCTCGTTCGATGTGGCCGACATGGCGGGCCAGCGTCGGGCCGATACGTTGCGGGGCATCTGGACGATCCGCTTCACCGGTCGCGACGCTGGCCTCGATGGCTTGCCCCAGGACGGTCTCCAGGTGTTCCTCGATATCGGCCACAAGGGCCGTGGCCTGGTGGGGTGCCTTGACACCGCCGAGCGGCTGCGCGCCGGGGATGAGCCACGTTATCGGGTGTTGGGCGATCTGGCCGACGCCGATCCGAAGCAACTGAGCTGGCGACTGATCGGCGCCCAGGCCCCGGGCGGCGCGCCGGACTATGAATTCACCATGACCCTGGACGAAGTCTGGGCCGGCTTCGGCAATGCCGGCTCCGCGACGCTCAGCGGTCGTGTGTTGCGGTTGGATCGTCCGCTGGGCCTGCTGGAACTCGACAATCAGTTCATCGCCCGCAAGCAACCATTCCCCGAAGCCCGCGAACGTACACCGCTGAGCCCGGCGCTGTTGGCTTGGCTGGTGTCGCCAGAACATCGGCTGTTCCACCAGCTCTGGCACGCTTCGCGGGACAAATGGCACACCCTGGACGAAGACAAGCGTAACGCCCTGCGCGGCATCGGTTGGCAGCCCGGCCCACGAGATCAGGAGCGCGACGCCCGCGGCCCGCGCAAGGATCGCAACGGCTCGGGCATCGACTTCTTCTTCATGCACCGGCACATGCTGGGCACGGCGCGTTCGTTCCAGGCGTTGCCGTCGTGGCCACGCTTCCCCTTGCCGCAACCGGAACTGGAGCGCGATCGCCTTGGCTTCGCCCGCTATTTCGATAACCACGACGGCACGGCCTTGCCGCCGACCTGGCTGGCTGACGGCGACGATCAATACGCGCAATGGGTCAGCGACATCAAGACCGCCGAGACCTACCACAGCAATTTCCAGGTCTGGGAATCGCGCTACCGCGACCCGCGCTACCTGGCGAAACTGACCCTGGGCCAGTTCGGCTCAGAAGTGGAACTGGGCCTGCACGACTGGCTGCACATGCGCTGGGCCTCGGTGCCGCGTGACCCGTCCAACGGCCACCCGGTGCCGTTCGCTCGTGACCCGGACGACTTCGCCCAGCGCTGGTACGCGCCGGAAAACGACTTCCTCGGTGATCCGTTCTCTTCCCATGTCAATCCGGTGTTCTGGGCCTTCCACGGCTGGATCGACGACCGCCTCGAAGACTGGTTCCGTGCCCACGAACGTTTCCACCCGGGGGAAGTGAGCCGGCTCGAAGTCAGCGGCGTACCTTGGTTCGCCCCCGGCCGCTGGGTCGAAATCGCCGACCCCTGGCTGGGCCCGGACACCCACGGTTGCAACGCCACGCCGGGGCTGCAGGCCGGACGCTCGGTGGAAATGGACCCGGAAACCATGAAACTGGCCCTGCGCATTACCTTCGGCAGTGACGACAAAAAACTCTCCGAACTGTTCCGTCGCGTGCCGCAACGGCCGTGGTATGCGCGCAATCTCAAGAGCAAGCCGGTGTAAACCCCGCCCTCCCAAAAAACTGAAGCGAACGCTGTTGTGGCGAGGGAGCTTGCTCCCGCTGGGCTGCGAAGCAGCCCCCAAACCAGCCCCCTCAAAAATATCTGACCCACCGAGGTGCCGGTCATTGGGGCTGCTGCGCAGCCCAGCGGGAGCAAGCTCCCTCGCCACAGGTGTCACTTGGCTTGAGTGCGTTTAGCGCGGCGCGGCGATGTCCCGGGCGCGGTTCGCCAGCAGTTCTGCCAACTCGATCATTTGCTGGATGCCCAGCGCAAAATGGCGCCGCGAGCCTTCCAGTTCAAAGGCCTGCTCGCTTGCCATGACGTTGACCGAAGCGAGGGTTTCGCTGAGGTTGGCCAATAGACATTCCATGTCCGCGCCTTCCGCAACAGTGAACAACTGGCCCGGTGGCGGATTGGGTTTTCAGGCTTGGGATCGAGGTAAAAGGCGAGGGCGCGGTGGGCGGCTTCGTTGAGTTTTTTCGAATCGTCTGCGGGGGGATTGGGGGTGATCTTGAACATGGTGTAGCTCCTAGTATTAGTTTCAGGAGCCGACACTATCGCTACCAAACGATGAGGTGGCGGCCGTACGCGGGTTGGTAGACCGGAGCACTAGGAACCCGGCGCGCCCGAAGACGCCCTGCGCACGGCCACCATGAAACAGACACCGAGAGAGCATCTGCAGGAGGTGGCGCTTGCGCCTAGTTAACTCGCGGGCTACCAAACCCGATCGCTGAAATCAGCGACCCGGAAACAGTAAAAGCCACGAGCCAAGCGCACAAGCCGGCGGATTCTGGCGCAGTTGTAGGCAATGGCGCAAGGCAGCGTAGCCTCGCTCGGGAGTCCTACATGGCCGGATAAACAGAGCCAGAGCCGAGCACCATTACTGATCTAATAGGAATGTTGAAGGAGGGCGTCACTATGTTGATAACGGTACGGGACGCAATATTAACGTCAAGAGGAATAAAGTGGTAATTGCTGGTAGTAGAGGGAATACTGTATCGCAGCTTAAGCAATCGTGCAGATACTAATCGATCGGTTGCTAGCGGTAAGTGGGGCCCAACAGATTAATGGAGGAGAAATGTTAAGATCTCATGAAGTATGGAAAGCCATGGATTCACATACTCTTGCTATTTATTTTTGCTTCGAAAATTTAAATAGTGGCGAGTATTGCGTTCAAAATGTTGAATTCTTCCGTCTGCCTTTGGCGCATGAGTATCAGTTAAATGCCCTGAGAAATACGATAGGGCTTTTTATGGAGGAGAGTCCTTTATCTCGCTGCCAATGGCGGCCCTCTCTAGAAGAGGCGATAAAGCTACATGACAAAACTTTTGAGAATTGAATGAAAAATTAACACGCCTGTCATACTTGCGCAAAACTGATCCAGGCACTAAAAGCGGCAACTACATACCTGATTATCAACCGGCCATGGGCTGAACCCGGCTGGGGGTGAGCAGCGACTTTACCCGCACTGTCTGGGCTGCAGTTGTATCCAGGGGGGTCAAGTGCATGGTGCTACGAGTGTAATCAATGAAAATCAGCAGTATCGAAGCAGGCTCGGGTCTGACATTGAAAACCGAGGGACTTGCGGAGCGGTTTGACTATGAGGTCAGCGTCATGGTCGATGACGCTGGTCTGAAAGAAGGTGCCATCGACTTCATCGACCTCGTCGTTCGCTATGTTGAGGCGGGTTATAGGGTCGCTCCAGATGAAACCTTGGAGTATGGATGTTGGGTCACGAAGATGCATCTGAACGACAAACGAGAGTTGGTGTTTTTTGAGCAGTCACCGATAACTGGGGTTTATGTACAAGGCATCAGTACCACGCTGAGACTCTGGGCCGAACAGCATGCGGTGTGTGAGAAGGCCGGCGTGGACTACGCCGCACCGACGTTCGACCAGATGATTGTGATCTCAGATGGCATCCAGGAAGGCGATCCTGCTGAAGGAGTACGCTACCCCTCTCCCGAGCATATGTCAGGGTGGTGGCTCACCACGGACAGATTTGATGGGGATATAAAAAATCTGAAGACGGTTCATGCCCAGCATGTCTCGGTAAGTCGACCAGACTTGGTGAGGTTTTTAGCGCTACCGTTCGGCTACCGATTCCACGCTCCTACGAATGACGTCTGGCTGGATGAAAAAATAAACAACTGATACTGCCTAAATGAGGAGCCCGCCCAGCCGGGCGGGCTCCTGACTTTAACGCGCTGCTTGCTCTGGCGAGCGCGCTGACAGTGGACGCAATGCTTAATGGCAACGGTGGAAAATCGGGTGATGGTTTTAGCCTTGGGAGTTCTTCAGGGTCTGACATAGGTAATCCCAGCTCTTGGTCCAGCAGGCGGGTTCACAACGAGCAGGATAGTACGAACAGCGGAGACGGCGCGAAAACAGGCGACAACACAAATCCATACAAAGGACCTGTGGATCAGCCCGTTGTAGTTGTTGACGAACACGGAAATGCAACTCCTGTTAATCTTGGGGAGTATGTGGAGGGATCTCCTGGCTGCGAATACCAGCAGGTTCTCGGACCGGGTGTTAATCCTGCCGGTGATTGCTTGGACAGAGGAGGACACAGGAATCAAAATGATCCTCGTGCTCAGGAACCACACGGTCATCGGCTAGGTGTTGCAACGCCCGATGGTAACCCTCACCTTCCGATCTATCATTGATATGACTAAGTTCACTTACGACGACATGGTAAAAGTGGTAGCGCACGCACCGGAGGCGCTCAGGCCAGGTAAGCAAGCATGGATCGTCGGCGTCTTTGATGACCGGCCGGGCAGCTACTTTGACAAATTTCCACCTGGTACCGTCTACTCGATTGAGTTTGAAGATGGATCCTCACTGGAGATTCATGAATCTGACTTAGAGCCCGCCAGTTAGAGGGTGCAAGCAGAGGGGGGAGCCTGCGCTGCTGTGTGCCTTGGTCACTGGCAGCGCCTGGCACCGACGATTGAAGAAATGAGCTGCTCGGCCATTTTGTCTGGCTGGCAACAGCGTGTTGTTGACGGCAATTACCAGCCTTGCTCCCGCTGGTTGCGCAGCAACCGCAAAATCTTGGGACCGCTTCGTAGACCAGCGGAGCAAACTCCATCGCCACGGGTGCCACTTGGCTTGAGGGTTGTGGCGCGGGCCTCTATCGCGGCGCGGAGATGTCCAGGGCGCGGTTTGCCAGCAGCTCACTCAACTCGACCATCTGGTGGATCCCCAGGGCAAAACTCCGTCGCGCGCCCTCCAAATCAAATGCCAGCTCGTTGGCCATGACATTGACCGAGGCGAGGGTTTCGCTGAGGTTGGCTAGCAGGCATTCCAGGTCCGCGCCTTCCGCTACGGTGAACAACTGGCCCGGTGGCGGATTGGGTGTTTCAGGTTTGGGATCGAGATAAAAGGCGAGAGCGCGGCGGCTTTGTTGAGTTTTTTGGACTCGTCTTCGGGGGGATTGGGGGGATCTTGAACATTGTGCAGCTCCTGGTTATTTATGAGGCGCTGCCAGGCATCACTTGCAGATGATGGGTGGCAGCTATGCGTGGGTCTGCAAGACCGGGAAACCAGGAACCCGGCAGACCCGAAGGTCTCCCGCACACAGCTGCCATTGAGCGACACGGGTGTGTCGATTGGCTTGTGGCTATGCGCCTGGTATTTCGTCGGGCTTGCAGACCCGATCACTGATGGGCTGTGACGGGAAGCAAGTTATCGATGGGGTGCCAAGCGCACAAGCCGGCGGACTCTGGCGCAGTTGTAGGCAACGACGCAAGGCGACGTAGCCTCGCTCGGGAGTCCTACATGGCCCGATAAACAGAGCCCAAGCCGAGCACCATTGCTGATCATTCCCACTTCGCGTGGGAATACAGCCAGGGACACTCCGCGTCCCAGAGAGCCGAACGCAGAGCGTCCGTAGAGACATTCCCACGCGGAGCGTGGGAACGATCGAACCATTGAAATATAGCGACCGGATGCTAAGCGAGTCGCGATAAGATACGTTACGACTAATGGATGCTGATATGAATACACAAACTTTTCGACCGTGGAACGTACCAGGCTTACCTGCTTCCGGTCGGGTGACTCTCGAGCGCATTACATATGGGAGTGGTATGCGGATTCACCTTAGAGAGGCGGGGGAGGCAGGTAGACGTCTATATTTGGACTTCCCTGAACTTCCTACCGCTATGCGTATAACAAACGAAAGTATGAGACTTGCCTCGTTACCGTTGGTGCCAAAAGAAATCGAAAATTCATTCTTTTTAGTCGAGAATTCGGAATTTTTAGCGTGGTTGAATGGCAACTCGCTTGATATTTATAAAGATGATCCGATTTTTCATTTGGCAATTGTTACTGAGGAGTGGATAGATGTTATTTGCAACGAGAATCCAGTTGTGGTTTTTGAAAGTTGACGGGGTGTGAGTCTCTCGGGTGATTAGAGAGGTTTGGTGTGGTGACATTGTAAAATGTCTTGGCTAGCGTACTAGACGAGTTCCATCCAAGTCATCGGGCTCGGATGGACGTCGTTTTTTGAAAATCGATTTGGATACGTACTTCTTAGTGTCTTAACTGCTCTAATGGATGCTTTGACAGTAACCCCGATATTGAACGGTGGCCAATCTAGTGATAATGCTGGGCTGCGCAACCCAGCGGGGATAAATCCCCTCGCCACGGGCGTCACTTGGCTTGAATGTGTATTCGACGCTTACATCACCCGCCAACCCCCACCCAACGCCCTGTACAACGCCACACTCGCCTGCACCCGCGCCAGCCTCAGTTGCACGTTCATGTCCTGGGCGGCGTACAGCGTGCGTTGGGTTTCCAGCACGGTGAGGAGGTCTTCGGCGCCGGCCTGGTAGCGACGCTGGGCGATGTCGAAGGCGGTCTGGGCCTGGTGCAGTTCTTCGGTTTGCCATTGCCGTTGCTGGTCCAGGCCGTTGATGCTGTTCAGGGCTTTTTCGACGTCGGCGAAGCCGTTGATGATGGCGGCGCGGTAGAGTTCCAACAGTTCCTCCTGGCGGGCAGTGGCCTTGTCCCGTTCGGCCCGCAGGCGACCGTTGTTGAAGATTGGCGCGGCCAAACCGGCGGTGAGGTTGTAGAAGTTGTTGCGCAGCAACTGGTCGGCGATGTCGGCGCCAGTGCCCAGGCTCAGGCCCAGGGTCACCGAGGGCAGCATGGCGGCGCGGGCCACCGTGATGTCGGCCTGGGCGGCGGTGAGGCGCGCTTCGGCGGCGGCGATGTCCGGGCGGCGGCGGAGCAGGTCGCTGGGTACCCCGGCGTCGATGGAAGGCCACTGCAGGTGTTCGAACTGTTCATCGTCGAGCCTGACCGCCTGCACCGGTTGCCCCAGCAGCGCCGCCAGGGTAATCAGCGCTTCCTTGGCCTGTTGCTGCACTTGGGGCAAGCGGCGTTGCTGCGCCGCCACCAGGCTTTTTTGCTGGGACAGTTCCAGGGCCGTGGCGCTGCCGGCGTCGTAGCGGGTCTGCACCAGCTCGAGCACGCTTTCGGCGTTGGCGAGATTCAGTTCGGCGATGCGCTGCTGTTCGCGCAGGGACAACGCCTGGGTGTAGCTGTTGGCGACCGCGCTGAGCAAGGTCAACTCCACGGTCGCCCGGTCGAACTGACTGGCCGAGAGCGTGCTCAGCGCACTGTCCCGGGCCGCCCGTTTGCCGCCCCAGAAATCCAGCTCATAGCTGGCGCTGAGGTTGGCGTCGTAGTAATCAATGGTGCGGTTATCCTGATCCACGTCCAATTGGCTGTAGCCCTTGCCCCGCAGCAACTCTTGGCGATTGCCGTTGAGCCCGGCCCGGATTTCCGGCAGCAGTGGAGCGCCGGCGATCACCGCGCTGGCCTGGGCTTGGCGAACCCGGGCCATGGCGGCGGCGAGGTCGTGGCTGTCCAGGCGCGCTTGTTCGATCAGCCGGTTCAACTGTGGGCTGCCGAAGCGTGTCCACCATTGCAGGTTTACCGCTCGGGCGCTGGGCGTGTCGAGGTGCTGCCAGGCCGGCGGTGGCTGGATGCCGCTGTCCGAAGGCGACAACGGGCTGGCGCAGGCCGCCAATAGCAGGCTGGCGGCCAGGAGGGTCAGGGACGCTTTCATGGGATGAGGTTCATTCACTGGTGAGGGCCGCGACCGGGTCGAGGCGGGCGGCCTTGCGGGCCGGCATGAAACCGAAGACGACGCCGGTGACCAGGGCGCAGCCGAAGGCGCCGAACACTGCCAGCCATTCGAACGCCACGGCGATCTTGCCCAGCAGCAACGCACCGCCCACCAGCAGGGCCAGGCCGATGCCCGCCAGCCCGCCGACCACCGAGAGCATCACCGCTTCGGTGAGGAACTGGCGCAGGATGTCGCGCTGGCGAGCGCCGGTGGCCATGCGGATGCCGATTTCCCGGGTCCGTTCGCGCACGGTCATGAGCATGATGTTCATCACGCCGATGCCGCCCACCAACAGCGAAATCGCCGCGATGGCGCCGAGCATCAGCGACAGCGTGCCCTGGGTGCGGGCTTCGGCCTGGATCATCGCGGCGTTGTTGGTCAGTTCGAAATCCTGCTTGCCGTCATGCAGGCGCAGCAGCGTTCGGGAGATGGCTTGCTCGGCTTCCTTGACCTTGCCCGCGTCCTTGGCGGCGATCACCACGTACTCGGGATGACGACTGCCGAACAGCCGCACGCTGGCGGCGGAGTAGGGCACGGCGACGCGGTCGTCGGCGTCCGAATCCCCGGAGCTGGCGCCTTTTTCGGCCAGCACGCCGACCACCTGGAACGGCATGTTCTCGATCAAGATGTAGCGGCCGACGGGGTCGGCGACGTCCTTGAACAGTTTCTGCCGGACCCGGTAGCCGATCACCGCCACCGCGGCAGCGCTACGCTCATCGGCCTCGCTGAAGTAACTGCCCTGGGCCACCGGCCAATTGAAGATGATCGGGAAATTCGTGTCGTTACCGCCGACGTAGCTGGTGTGGTCGAGGTTGCCGAAACGCACGCTGGCGTCGGCGCCGTTGACCGGCATGATCCGCTGCACTTCGGGCAGGGCGGCGAGGGCGGCCAGGTCATATTCGCTGATGATGCCCTTGGCCGCGCGCGGGCTGGGTGCGCTGCCATTGAGGTAGATGATGTTGGAACCGAAGGCGCCCATCTGGGCCATGACCTGGCGCTTGCTGCCTTCGCCCACGGCCAGCATCACCACCACCGAGGCCACGCCGATGATGATGCCGAGCAAGGTCAGGGCGGTGCGGAAACGGTTGATCCACATCACCCGCCACGCGGCCTGCACGGCGTCGAGCAACTCGCCTTTCCAGGCGCCGTTGTGTTCGCTGCCGGCACTCAGGCGCTGGCGCAGGTCCACGGCTTGCAACGCCTTTGGATGGGCATGGGGCGTGGCCGACCCGGGGCCGGCGCTGTCACTGATGATCAGCCCATCGCGGATCTCGATGATGCGCTTGGCCCGGGCCGCCACTTCGCGGTCGTGGGTGATCAGGATCACCACGTGGCCCTGGCTCGCCAGTTCGTCGAGCAAGGCCATGACCTCGATACCGCTCTGGCTGTCGAGGGCGCCGGTGGGTTCGTCGGCGAGGATGATGTGGCCGCCGTTCATCAAGGCTCGGGCGATCGACACCCGTTGCTGCTGGCCGCCGGACAACTGATGCGGACGGTTGCCAGTGCGGCTGGCCAGGCCCAGGCGTTCCAGCAGGGCACTGGCCCGGGCATGGCGCTCGGTGGCCGAGGTGCCGGCATAGATGGCCGGCATCTCGACGTTTTCCTGGGCGGTGCCGGAAGGAATCAGGTGATAGCCCTGGAACACGAAGCCGAACGCTTCGCGCCGTAGCCAGGCCAGCTCGTCGCTGCCCAGATTGGCGACGTCTTCGCCGGCAAAACGGTACTCGCCGCTGGTGGGGCGGTCGAGGCAGCCGAGGATGTTCATCAAGGTGGATTTGCCGGAGCCCGACGCGCCGACAATCGCCAGGAACTCCCCAGCGTGAATGGACAAGTCGATGCCGCGCAGCACCTCCACCCGAGGGCTGTCGCCACCGCCGTAGGCCTTGCGAATGTCCCGCAGTTCGATCAGGGGCGTGTTCATTCAGTCTCCGCTGCCGGTGGTCGGTCCGATCAGCACCTGTTCGCCCTCGCTCAGGCCGTCGACGATCTGGATGCGCAGTCGATCGCTAACGCCGGTGCGAACGGTCCGCGACTGGACATCGCCATTGTCGGCCAGCACCCGCACCTGGCCGGCGTTGTCCTGTAACGCAGCGGTGGGCACGGTCAGCACGTTCTGGGCCTGGGCCGCGACGAAAAACACTTGGGCGGTCATGTCGGTCATCAGGCTGCGGTCGGCGTTGTCTACGTCGAGCAACACGGTGTAGAGCACCACTCGTTCGCTGCCGCTGCGCCCACCGCTGGGGCTGCCACCCTGGCTGGCTTCCAGCGGGCGTGGCGGCACCGGGAGGATCTGGCGCACGGTGCTGCTCCAGCGCCGGCTGCCGCCGGCCAGGGTGGTGAAGTAGGCGGTCATGCCCGGCTTGACGTGGCCGATGTCGGCCTCCGAGACTTCGGCCCAGACCGTCATCGGCGACAGCCGGGCGATGCGCAGGATCAGCGGGGTTTGCTGCTGGGCATTGAGGGTCTGGCCTTCCCGGGCACCGACGGCGACCACGGTGCCGCTCATGGGCGCATAGATCCGCGTGTAGCCCAGCTCGGCCTCGTCGCTGCGCAGGCTGGCCTGGGCCTGGCGGATCTGGGCCTGGAACATGTCGATGCGCGCCTGGGTCGCCCGCACTTCGGCCTGGGCGGTCTGCACGTCTTCCTCGCGGGTGGCGCCACCGGCCTTGAGTTGCTGCTGGCGGCGGAATTTCTGCTGCGCCAGGTCGTGCTGGGCGCGCTGTTCCTGGAGCTGGGCCTTGAGGTTCTCGATGGAGAAGCGTCCGGCGTCCAGCCGGGCCTTTTGTGTGGAAGGGTCGATTTCAACCAGTAGTTGGCCTTCGCGCACCTCGTCGCCGGCTTCCACATGAATCTTTTGGATCTGCCCGGACGCCTGGGCGCCGACGTCGACATAACGCCGCGGTTGCAGGGTGCCCAGGGCGGTGACGCTGTTTTCGATATCGCCACGGGTGACGGGCGCGGTGACCAGGGGCGCCCGGCTTGGCGCGACCGCTTGCCACGCGGCGAAGGCCACGGCCGGAAGCAGGGCGAAGGTGAGAAGCCAGGCGCGTCGGGTAGGGCGGGGACGTTTCATGCGGGGTTCCGGCCGGTGATATCGGGTCCGTCGCAGGCAGGGCAGGGACGGGAGGCTGTTCTGGTAAACGAGCGCTTGGGGCGGGAATTTACTGGGTTGAAACACTTGGTAGCAGGTTGGCGAATCAGCCGAA
>NZ_FNNL01000009.1:0-121709 GCF_900106735.1 Pseudomonas sp. NFACC08-1
TCGAGCGGGATGCTTTTGTGGCGAGGGAGCTTGCTCCCGCTGGGCTGCGCAGCAGCCCCAAAGCGGCGGCTTATGCAAAATGATGTGCGGGCTTTCAGATTTTTGGGAGCGCTTCGCACTCCCGCGGGAGCAAGCTCCCTCGCCACAGGGTTTTGTGTCAGGGCTGGCTGGCCTTCGGTAGCTCAATCAGGAACCGCGTCCAGCCATCGGTCGATTCACAGCGGATCTGCCCGCCATGGGCGCGGATAATTGAGCGGGTGATGGCCAGTCCGAGCCCCGCGTGTTCGCTGCTGCCCTCCTGGCGAGCCGGGTCGGCGCGGTAGAAGCGGTCGAACAGGCGCGGCAGCAAGTCCGCTGCAATTCCTTCGCCACTGTTCTCCACACTGACGCTCATCCCTTGAGTCGCATCGACAATGTGCACCCGCACTTCGCCGTCAGCGGGGGTGAAGCGCAGGGCGTTGTCCAGCAGGTTGGAGAGCGCCCGGCGCAACATGTTGCGGTCACCCTCTATGCGGCCATCGCCCTCGCGGCTCAGGCGGACGTTGGTGTCTTCGGCCAGCGGCGCGAAGAAGTCCAGCAGCACGTCCACTTCCTCGGCCAATTGCAGCGGTTCGCGATTGAGCGCCAGCAAGCCGTGGTCGGCCTTGGCCAGGTACAGCATGTCGTTGACCAGTTGCGCCATCCATTGCAGTTCTTCGAGATTGCTGTGCAACGCCTCGCGGTAATCCTCCAGGGGGCGTTCGCGGGTGAGGGTGACCTGGGTGTGGGTCAGCAGGTTCGACAGCGGCGTGCGTAATTCATGGGCGATGTCGGCAGAGAACGCTGAGAGCCGCTGAAACGCATCGTCGAGGCGTCCGAGCATGGCGTTGATGCTGTGGGCCAATTCCGCCAGTTCGGCGGGCATTTGCTCTTCGGGCAGCCGGGCGTTGAGTGAGCGGGCCGAGACACTGCCGGCAATGGCGCCCATGCGTCGCAAGGGGCGCAAGGCCCGCCGGGCGGCCCAGGCGCCGAGCAGGGCGGTGGCCAGGGCCGAGAGGCCGACGGTCAGCCAGATCAGGCGCTGCATGCGTTGCAGGAAGTGCTGGTGGTGGGTGATGTCCAGCAACAGGGTCAGTTGCGGCGAATCGGCTCGATTGGGGTGCAAGGGCGCGTTCAACACTCGGTAATCGTTGTCGGCATCGCTGAGGGTCGACAGGCCGGGTTGCTCCGGCAACTGGGCCGGAATCCGGATCGAACTGTCGTACCAGCGCACACCGTCGCTGCCCTTGATGCGCAGCGCCAGGTCGGCCTGACGGCTCAATTCATCTTCCAGGCGGCGCTGGGTCTGCTCGGCGTCAAGGTCTTGCAGGGCCCGGCGCAGACCGATCAGCTTGCCTTCGAGCAGTTGCTGGTCCAGCTCGATGAAATGCGCCTCGCTGCCGCGGCTGAACAACACCCCGGCAAACAACGACACCACCGCGGTGCAGGCGGCGAACAGCAGGGCCAGGCGACTGCTCAGCGACCACCGACCCCTCACAGGCTGCGCTCTTCAAGCACATAGCCCATGCCCCGCACGGTATGGATGAGTTTGCTGGGGAAGTCATCGTCAATCTTGATTCGCAGGCGTCGTATCGCGACTTCGATGACGTTGGTGTCGCTGTCGAAATTCATGTCCCAGACCTGGGACGCGATCAGCGATTTGGGCAGCACTTCGCCCTGGCGGCGCAGAAGCATTTCCAGCAAGGCGAATTCCTTGGCGGTGAGGTCGATGCGTCGGCCGCTGCGTTCGACGCGACGGCGAATCAGGTCCAGGCGCAAGTCGGCCAGTTGCAGGCTGGTTTCCTGTTGTGTCGAACTGCCTCGACGCAACAGGCTGCGCACCCGTGCCAGCAACTCGGAAAAGGCAAAGGGCTTGACCAGGTAATCATCGGCGCCCAGCTCCAGGCCGTGTACGCGATCCTGTATCGCATCCCGCGCGGTGAGAAACAGCACCGGTGTATCCAGCCCGGCGCCACGGACGGCTTGCAGGATCTGCCAGCCATCGCGGCCGGGCAACATCACGTCGAGGATCAGCAGGGCGTATTCACCGCTCAAGGCCAGTTGCTGGCCGGTGATGCCATCGGCCACCAGGTCGGCGTTGAACCCGGCTTCGCCCAGGCCTTGGCGCAGGTATTGGCCGGTTTTGGTTTGGTCTTCGACGATCAGCAGTTTCATGGGCAGCTCAGGGCATGGTTTTAACGTGGGCGTTATACCGCAGCGGCCAGCGCCGTGGCACAACCTGACAGAGTTGTAATGCAACTGTCAGTCAATTGGCAGCCGCACCGATCTAGAGTCTTGGACAAGTTGAACCTTACCTTGTCGGAGTATGAACATGTTGATGGTAAACCGTCTGATCCTGGCCGCCTCTGCGTGGGTATTGAGTACCTCGTTGTGGGCGTCTCCTGGTGCGCACTTTGATTTCGGCCAGCCCGCACCGGCGGCCAAGGCCAGTCGCACCATCGAGGTGGTGATGGGCGACATGTCGTTCAATCCTGGCACGCTGGATATCAAGGCAGGCGAGACGGTGCGGTTTGTACTCATCAATAAAGGCCAGTTGTTGCACGAATTCAACCTCGGTAACGCCGCGATGCATGCCCAGCACCAGCAGGAAATGCTCAAGATGCAACAGAGCGGCATGTTGACGCCGACCGGGATGAAGCCGGGAATGGACCATGCATCGATGAATCCGGCCTCGATGAAGCACGGTGGTAAAGACGGCATGATGCGCCACGACGACGCTAACAGCGTGCTGGTTGAGCCGGGTAAGTCCGCCGAGCTGACCTGGGCTTTCGATAAGGCTACCCGGCTGGAATTTGCCTGCAATGTCCCCGGTCATTACCAGGCGGGGATGAAGGGCGACCTGACAGTCAGTCAGTAAGCACTCAAAGGCTGTGGCAAAGGCTGATAGAATCGGCTGATTCTTCAGTCAGGTTTCCGTCATGCATCCCGCAGCCGAACATTCGCCGCTGGGCAAATCCAGCGAATACATCGCCACGTACACGCCGTCACTGCTGTTTCCGATCCCGCGCACGGCGAAATGGGCGGAATTGGGCCTGACGGCCGAGACCTTGCCGTACAAGGGCGTGGATTTCTGGAACTGCTTCGAGCTGTCGTGGCTGCTGCCGTCCGGCAAGCCGGTGGTGGCCATCGGTGAATTCGCGATCCCGGCGGATTCGCCGAATATCATCGAGTCCAAATCCTTCAAGTTGTACCTCAACTCCTTGAACCAGACCCCGTTTGCCGATACCGCGAGCCTGGAAGCGACCCTGCGCCAGGACCTGTCGGCGGCTGCCGGTAAAGCAGTGGGTGTGCGGATCCGCAGCCTCAAGGATGTGGAGCGTGAAGGCATCGTGGCGATGCCCGGTACCTGCATCGACGATTTGGACATCAGCGTCGACTCCTACGCGCACCCGCGCCCGGAACTGCTGCGTTGCGATGCCTCGCGCATCGTCGAGCAAAGCCTGCACAGCCATCTGCTCAAGTCCAACTGCCCGGTGACCAGCCAGCCGGACTGGGGCAGCGTGGCGGTGGAATATCGCGGTGCGGCCCTGGATCCCGCCAGCCTGCTGGCCTACATCGTCAGCTTCCGCCAGCATTCGGATTTCCATGAGCAGTGCGTGGAACGGATCTTTCTCGACCTGCAGCGCTTGCTCAAGCCGGAGAAATTGACGGTGTACGCGCGGTATGTGCGTCGGGGCGGGCTGGATATCAACCCGTATCGCAGTACTGAAGACGTTCAACTGCCGAACCACCGCCTGGTCCGCCAATGAAGCTATAAATGTGGGAGCTTGCTCGCTCCCACAATGGATTGCATTAAAAAGCCCCGCTCTCGATAGCAGGGCTTTTTGCATTTAAAGGGTTCAGATCCCCATATTGCCCAAAGCTTGCACAATGTTGCGCAAGGTCCCGGCAAGGGTGGGGTGTTCCACCTCGAAGCGCTCGACAGCCAGGTTTACATTGTCGGCGAGGTTGTTGTCCGGCGCTTTGGTTTCCAACTCAAGCTCAAGTTCGATCTTTTGCATCAGCGCGTGCAGGTCATCGCGCTCGACTTCGGAAAGTGGTGGATTCTGTTCCAATTGCTCGCGCAGTTTGTTGAGCTGTTCTTGCAATTCGCGGGCAGGCATTGGCGTACTCCCTTTATTGATAGGCACTGCCATGGACCGCGACGCTGGGTCAAAAGTCCATGGCCTGCCTTAAGAGTAATCTACCGTCGCGCTGCCTGCATGATCCCGGTCATGGCTTCTCACCTTTGAGTCGGCGCAGGCTGATGTCGGCCAGGCACGTGTCGAGTTCACCCAAGTGATCGATCACCGAATGCACGCCCAGGCCAAATAATTGCACGGTGGCCTTGGCGCGCTTGGTTTCCCGTTGCTGTTGGCTCAGTGCCTGCCATTCGATGGGTGCCAGGCCGCATAGCGAGCCGCAGGACGCCAATCCGATGGTCCATAAACCGGCGTTGAGCCCTGACTGCAACAACCGGGGTTCGCCACTGACCAACACGCAACCGTCCAGTTGCTGGACGTTCAGCGCCATCAAGGCTTGCCAACAGGCATGAGGCGCCGGCCAAGGATTAATTGTTGCTGGAAGTTGCGGCGGTTTGATCCACGTCGGCAATGAAGCCGCCAGGGCATGACTGGTGGCCGGTGGCAGTTCATCGAGCCAGGCGCAAGGAATTCCCTGGTCCTGCAGGTGATGCAAACTCTCAAGTGCGCCAGGCGTCGGCTGTGCATGCTCGACCGGTGCTGCCCCAGGCTGGCGAATGCGCGCCCCGAAATCCACCAGGCATCCACTCAGGCCAAACAGTACGGCGGTCAGGCTGGGGACGGGGAGGGGCAGGGCTTCGGCGCGGGCCATGGGAACATCCTTGAAATAACCAGCAGCCTAACGGCCCTCCATGACAGTCCCGTGACAGCGAAATGAAGGCAGCAGATGACAGAAGGGTCCTAGAATCAGCTTCTTTTTTTGAATGCTGCCAGTAGGACTTTTCCGCCTTATACTAGCCACCTTACCGCCTGGGCTCGGCGCCCTTGCCTGATTAATCCAAGGAGTTTTCCCCTATGCGCTGGAGCCATCGTCTAGCTCAGCTGTGTTTGTCTGCCAGCGTCATGCTGGTTCCGTTCGCTGCCCAGGCCGCCACGGAAGAAGATCCTTGGGAAAGCATCAACCGTCCGATCTTTACCTTCAACGACACCATTGATACCTACGCGCTCAAGCCACTGGCCCAGGGTTATCAATATGTGACGCCGCAGTTCCTCGAAGACGGCGTCCACAACATGTTCCGCAACATCGGTGACGTGGGCAACCTGGCCAACAACGTGCTGCAGGCCAAGCCGGCCGCTGCCGGGGTCGACACCGCCCGGTTGATCTTCAACACCACCTTCGGCCTGCTGGGTTTCTTTGATGTGGGCACCCAGATGGGCCTGCAGCGCAGCGATGAAGATTTTGGCCAGACCTTGGGCTACTGGGGCCTGGGCAGCGGGCCATATGTAATGCTGCCGCTGCTGGGGCCAAGTACCCTGCGTGACGCGCCGGCCAAGCTGGTCGATGACTACACCGCCCCGTATCGTTATATCGATAACGTCTCAGTGCGTAACTCTATTCGAGGCCTGAACGTCGTCGACACCCGCGCCAGCCTGTTGTCGGCCGAGAAGATGGTGAGCGGCGACAAGTATGTCTTCATCCGCAACGCCTACTTGCAAAACCGCGAATTCAAGGTCAAGGATGGCCAGGTCGAAGACGATTTTTAATTCCGACCTGTAAAACCACGAAGGCGGCCAAAAAGGCCGCCTCTGTGCTTTGGCGTCGTGTTTGAGCGGGTTTGATCCTTCCATTGAGTTACGCTTCGCTCGGTTCTTATAACTCTCTGTACTTTGACAAATAAAGACGGCAAGCGGCTATCTGCCTGAGCTTGAAACGCCCCGCGGATGGGAGTACCGTCTGCGCCTTAGAAGGGCACCTCTGGTGTAGTTGTGTGTAGGGCAATGGCCTGAAACCGGTACGACAGAGAGGCTAGAAAGCGAATCCAGTAGTGCGTGCAAGGCCAGACGGCCCAGCCCGCTACGCCAACCTAATTCTGGCGCCGTTTGCCCACATGCCAAAAACCAGTGCCACGCTGCTGATAATCGATGATGACGAAGTGGTGCGAGCCAGTCTCGCAGCCTACTTGGAAGACAGTGGTTTCAGCGTCCTGCAGGCCAGCAATGGCCAACAGGGTCTTCAGGTATTCGAGCAAGACAAGCCCGACCTGGTCATCTGCGACCTGCGCATGCCGCAGATGGGCGGACTCGAACTCATTCGCCAGGTCACCGAGATTTCCTCGCAGACCCCGGTGATCGTGGTTTCGGGCGCAGGCGTGATGAACGACGCGGTCGAGGCGTTGCGCCTGGGCGCGGCGGATTACCTGATCAAGCCCCTTGAAGACCTTGCGGTGCTCGAGCACTCGGTGCGCCGGGCCTTGGACCGCTCGCGCCTGTTGGTGGAAAACCAGCGCTACCGCGAGAAGCTGGAAACCGCCAACCGTGAGCTGGAAGCCAGCCTGAACCTGTTGCAGGAAGACCAGAACGCTGGGCGCCAGGTGCAGATGAACATGCTGCCGGTCAGCCCCTGGACCGTCGACGATTTCCGTTTTGCCCACCAGATCATCCCGTCGTTGTACCTGTCGGGTGATTTCGTGGACTATTTTCGGGTCGACGAGCGGCGTGTAGCGTTCTATCTGGCGGACGTTTCCGGCCATGGTGCTTCTTCGGCATTCGTCACGGTGCTGTTGAAGTTCATGACCACGCGCCTGTTGTTCGAGTCCAAGCGTAATGGCACTCTGCCAGAATTCAAGCCTTCTGAGGTCCTTGGGCATATCAACCGAGGCCTGATCAGTTGTAAGCTGGGCAAACACGTCACAATGGTCGGTGGAGTCATCGACGAGGAGACTGGTTTGTTGACCTATAGCATCGGCGGCCACCTGCCTTTGCCTGTGTTGTATACACCAGACAGTGTGCGTTACCTGGAAGGGCGTGGTTTGCCGGTGGGCCTGTTCAACGAGGCCACCTACGAAGACCACGTACTGGAATTGCCGCCGACATTCAGCCTGACGCTGATGTCTGATGGCATTTTGGACCTTTTGACAGAACCTACACTCAAAGAGAAAGAAGCGGCCTTGCCTGAACGGGTGAGTGCGGCGGGCGGCAGCCTGGAAGGCTTGCGTCAAGTGTTTGGATTAGCCACGCTCGGGGAGATGCCGGATGATATCGCCCTGTTAGTGTTGAGCAGGAACCTTTGATGAGTACCGGTAGAATCCAGTTCGCCGAGCAGGACGGCACCTTTGTCCTGAAGTTTGTCGGTGAAGTGCGCCTGACTCTGTGTTCGGCGCTGGATGCGACTATTGAGCGGATCTTCACTTCGTTGAATTTCAACGCCATCGTGATCGACCTGACCGAAACCCGCAGCATCGACAGCACCACATTGGGCCTGCTGGCCAAACTGTCGATCCTGTCGCGGCAGAAGGTCGGCCTGCTGCCGACTGTCGTCACCACCCACAACGACATTACCCGTCTACTGCAATCGATGGGCTTCGACCAGGTGTTCAACATCGTGGGCGACCCTGTGCCGTGCCCGGAATGCCTGGACGACCTGCCTGACCAGGACCAGTCCGAAGAAGAAGTGCGGATCAAGGTGCTCGAAGCCCACAAGATCCTGATGGGGCTCAACGATTCCAATCGTGAAGCCTTCCATGACCTGGTGAATGCGCTGGAAGGGCCTTGACCCCTGGGTTTTGCTTAGGCTGACCGGCCTCATCGTCGGAGCGCCGCCCGGAGCAAGCTCGCTCCCTCATTGGAATGCAGTCACCTGGCTTGCTCGCGATAGCGTTTATCGATCCGCCATTCCCCTCAGGCCAAGCCACATAAAAAAGGGCGAACCCACCAAGGTTCGCCCTTTTTGCACGCCTTTGTGAATCAGCTCAAAGCTTGGCTTGCAGCAACGCCTCCAGCTTCTCCTGGTCCCGGGCAAACTGACGAATACCTTCTGCCAGTTTCTCGGTCGCCATGGCGTCCTCGTTGGACAACCAGCGGAACTGCGCTTCATTGAGGATCAAGCGCGCTTCCCCGGCTTGCCCTGGCGCCAGCTTGCGCTCCAGCTTGCCTTCGTCGGCGGCGAGTTTTTCCAGCAGGTCCGGGCTGACGGTCAGGCGGTCGCAGCCGGCCAGTTGCTCGATCTGGTTGAGGTTGCGGAAGCTCGCGCCCATGACCACGGTCTTGTAGTCATTGGCCTTGTAGTAGTTGTAGATGCGCGTCACCGACTGCACGCCTGGATCATCAGCGCCGGTGTAGTCGTTGCCATTGGCTTTCTTGTACCAGTCGTAGATTCGGCCCACGAACGGCGAAATCAGGAACACCCCGGCATCGGCGCAGGCGGCGGCCTGGGCGAAGGAGAACAGCAGGGTCAGGTTGCACTGGATGCCTTCACGCTCCAACTGCTCGGCGGCGCGAATACCTTCCCAGGTGGAAGCGATCTTGATCAGCACGCGCTCGCGGCCAATGCCGGCCTTTTCGTACAGATCGATCAGGCGATGCGCACGCTTCAACATGGCCTCGGTGTCGAACGACAGGCGCGCGTCCACTTCAGTGGAAATACGCCCCGGGATCACTTTCAGGATTTCTTGCCCAACCGCCACGGCAAAACGGTCGCTGGCCAGGCCCACATCGCCCTTGCAGTCCGCCACACAGGCGTTCAGTTGCTCGGCATAACCTTGAATGGCCGACGCCTTGAGTAGCAGGGAAGGGTTGGTGGTAGCGTCCACGGGCTTGACGCGGGCGATGGCCTCGAAGTCGCCGGTGTCGGCCACGACGGTGGTGAACTGTTTGAGTTGTTCCAGCTTGGAAGTCATGAGCGTGCTCTGTCCTATGGGTCCGTTGACATTACCCGAGGGCTGGCAGCCACTCAAGGGCGTGAAGGGGTATCGACGGGCCCCAGCGGCAACAACCTGAAAACGGCTGTTTGAAAGGCCGGGGCGGTATCGGTAGATACGATGCCAAAACAGCGCGCAGGTTCAAAGCAAGTGACGGTTAACGCCCTTCCAGCAGTTGCCCCGCCTGATCGAGCAACGCCAGCGGATCCTTGGTCTTGTGGATATCCACCGACAACAACTGCCGAAACCGCCGCGCCCCTGGAAAACCGGTACCCAGCCCGAGCACATGACGGGTGATGTGATGCATTGCGCCACCGGCGGCCAGGTGATCGGCGATATAAGGCCGCAACTGCGCCAGCGCCTCGGCCCGGCTGATGATCGGCGCGGTGCTGCCGAACAGCTGTTGATCCACCTCGGCCAGCAGGTACGGGTTGTGATACGCCTCGCGCCCCAGCATCACACCGTCGAACGTTTGCAGATGCTCGTGGCAGGCCTCCAGCGTCTTGATCCCGCCGTTGAGCACAATCTCCAACTCCGGAAAATCCGCCTTCAACCGCGCGGCCACGTCATAACGCAGCGGCGGGATGTCGCGATTCTCCTTTGGCGACAACCCCTCCAGAATCGCAATCCGCGCATGCACGGTAAAACTCGTGCACCCGGCCTCACGCACCGTCCCGACAAACTCACACAACTGCTCGTAACTGTCCCGCCCATTGATCCCGATGCGATGCTTGACCGTCACCGGAATTGATACCGCATCGCGCATGGCTTTCACACAGTCAGCCACCAAATCCGGATGCCCCATCAGGCACGCGCCGATCATATTGTTCTGCACCCGATCGCTGGGGCAGCCGACGTTGAGGTTCACCTCGTCGTAACCGTGCTCCTGGGCCATACGGGCGCAGGCAGCCAGGTCGGCTGGGACACTGCCGCCTAGTTGCAGGGCCAGGGGGTGTTCGGATGGGTGATGGCGCAGGAAGCGTTCGTGGTCGCCGTTGAGCAAGGCGCCGGTGGTGACCATTTCGGTGTAGAGCAGGGCGTGCTTGGAGAGGATGCGTAGGAAGAAACGGCAGTGGGCGTCGGTCCAGTCCATCATCGGGGCGATGGAAAAGCGGCGGGAGAGTGGTGCAGTTTGTAGGGGCATTGGGAATCTGAATCAGCGAGGCGGATGGCACAGTTTATCAGGGAAGGGCAGGAGGTGTTGGGAGAGCAATATTGCGCCGGATTCACCAGTTGGTGCGGGGGCGTTGTCGAGTGTGAAATACGCCGAGGATTTGGAGGCGATCACCGTGTACGCGATACGGAATCAGGTAAGACCAGTTTGGGACTGCCCATTCCCGCGTCTGTTTGACTCGTCCTTCTCGACCCATTGCGGGAAACTGAGCCAATTTGTCTACGCTGGCAAAGATCGCTTCGGAGAAGTCGTCAGCAGCCTTGGGGTTTTCAAGTGCAATATAGTTGGCTTCGTCCTCCAGGTTTTTGAGTGCTTTTTCCAGCCACTCAACCTGCATTCTGACTCCAGCGCCGAGCGCGCATCGCTGCGACTTGCTCATCGGTAGCAAATTTGCCTTGGTCAGCTTCCTTTACTGCAAGTTCGATCTGTGTAGTCAGAGCTTTTTCGTGTTCGATGTAGTCGCGAAGAACGTCCATCGCTAGATAGCTCGCACTTTGGCCGTTGGTCTTGGCCAGATCGGCGAGGGAGTTTGATAGGTCTTCGGGCAGATTCAGGGATATGCCGGACATGGCAGCCTCGATGGTGGACGTTTTCGGGCATCTTACACCGTTGACCGAGCGCTTGAATCAGCAGGCCGTCGCAAGGTGTGTCTCGACGTGAATTGTTTCCCTCTTGCGTAGATCTGAAAAGCCTCACAGACGCCGCCGTCGAAGAAGGGTACATTTCTGCGGGTGAATCTGGTTTGGGCCAGGCCTGTGCAGTGACTACAAATTGTTCGGCTCTTACTCTTAATTGCCTTCTTGATAGAAAATTTAATGAATCTGTCCCATTTCTTTGTCCCATTTCTTTCGCATGGATGGGCGGAAAACGCCGCCTAGCCGACCGCCTCATTCCGCTTTTTCCGCCTCACGAATGCTATGTCGAAGTCTTTGTCGGCGGCGCCGCGCTTTACTTCATGCGAGCCCGGGCCGCCCCGGTTGAAGTCCTGAACGACATCAACGGCGACCTGGTGACGCTCTATCGCGTCGTGCAGAACCACCTGGAAGAATTTGTGCGCCAGTTCAAATGGGCGCTCAGCTCCCGCCAGGTGTTCGAGTGGCAGAAAATGACCCGTCCCGAAACCCTCACCGACATCCAGCGCGCCGCCCGGTTCTTCTACCTGCAGCACCATGCTTTCGCCGGCAAGGTCACCGGGCAGACGTTCGGCACCGCGACCACTGGCCCGGCCATCAACCTGCTGCGGATCGAGGAGAACCTCTCGGCCGCGTGGCAGCGACTGTCCGGCACCTACGTCGAAAATCTCCCCTGGCTTGACTGTGCTGAGCGCTACGACCGCGCTCATACGTTCCATTACATGGATCCGCCGTACTGGCAGACCGCTGGATATGGCGTGGATTTCCCGTTCGAGAATTACGAACGGATGGCTGAGTTTATGCGCCGTTGCAAGGGCAAGGTAATGGTCAGCATCAACGACCACCCGGACATCCGTCGCGTGTTCGAAGGCTTTCACTTCGAGACGTTGGACATTCGGTACAGCAACATGAACCAGCGTCAGAGCAAGGCCGAGATGAGTGGCGAGTTGGTAATAATGAATTGGGAGCCGGAGAAATTGGGCGGATTATTTTGATAAATCTAAAGAGCTGTGAGCAAGAGTCGTCGACTATGGACCTCGTCTGGGCCAGGCTAGTCACGTTTCAATAAATAATAATACCCTCCAGTGCAGTTTCACGTAAAAGATTTTTTGCTTGTTTGCGAGGTTGCTTAAAATAATAGGGAGTCAAGGTTGGCTTGGGTGCCAAAAAAATAATAATTTTTTTGACTCACCAAGCTATTATTGTCGTTGACTGATTTTTTATAGGGGGGTGGTTCATGCTGAAAGTTATTGGTGGTGTCGATTATAAAGGGTTTTTATTGGAGCAACCTCTAGAGATCGAGGGACGTATTGTTGTGTTGACAGGAAAAAATGGAGGTGGTAAGACACGGTTTCTCGAAAGTATTAGAGATTTAGCATCTAGGGTCTTTTGTGGTGATAATGAAATAGAAAAAAGCAATATTGTATTTTTGGCTCAGTCGGCATTGGTGCCTGCGTTTGGAATGCCCGTTGATGACTACTCGCATGTCGCGGGAGTTCGGCGAACAATAGAGTACTTTGTTAGAAATAGACAAGAATTTAACGAGCCATATGATCAAAATAAAGACCAGCATCATATGATGTATTCAAGAGGTATAGAGGGGCGGCCAGCTCTCAGTTACGGAAAATTGCATAACTTATGCCGGATTGTGTCGGAACGGTTGAGTTTGCCAGTTGATAAGCTTGATGTGGAGCATATAAGGGTTCATTTTGACGAAGTGTTGGATTCTCCTTTCGGTAGTGGTGATATTTCTTTGATAAGTAATTCTTATAGAAGGCGACTCTATGAGAATGAATTTAATGCGTGGCGTGCATCGAGGGGGAATAAAGAAATAAGCTTCGTGGAAGAGGATGAAGTAGATAAGGTCTTTGGTCCAAAACCCTGGGACTTGATTAATTCAATCTTGGAAATGGTGTTTGACAAAAAGTTTATTTTTTCTGTTCCTGATGAAGAGTCGGAAGTTTTTGATTACGTGGCTCAGTTAATGTTGAAGGATAGCGGGGAGTTTCTAGGCCCGGACTCACTTTCGTCCGGTGAGAAAACGTTGTTATGGCTTGCCATAACACTCTTCAATACTCAGTACCGAAAAACCTTGGAGTCTGCTGTTCCTAAATTATTGCTCATTGATGAGCCAGACGCTTTTCTTCATCCGAAAATGGTAGAAAAACTTTATACCTTTCTGAATTTGTTTACGACAGTTTTTGATGCTTTTGTTGTTGTAACTACACACTCGCCAACGACGGTCGCTTTGGCTCCAAGTAGCGTTTATGTCGTAGATGAAGGGCGTGTGGTTTTAGTGGATAAAGATTTGGCAATTTCTGAACTTTTGGATGGAGTTGGTCAGATATCTATAGATCCTGAGAATAGGCTTAATGTGTTTGTTGAAAGTTTTTATGATGCGAATTTATTCAGTGTGCTATATGCACATGTTCGAGGGGTGGAGGCCGAAATCGATTCTAAGGTTTCTTTGAGTTTTATTCCGTCCGGAGAAACGGTTCCAAGCGCGCGCATTGTCGATGCAATGCGTAGTTTGGTTTCAAAAGATCAAGAACTGATTTCAAACGTTGTTCAGGCGATAAATGGTGTTGGTAGTTGTTCGCACGTTTACGGCGCAGTGGAGAAGTTTACTGATGTTAATAGTAAATATGTTAGGGGCGTGGTTGATTGGGATCTGAAAAATAAGCCGGCACCGGGCGTGGTTGTTTTTGCAGAAAATTATGCCTATACCACGGAAAATATTGCGCTGGACCCGATTTCAATTCTTTTACTGCTTCATCTGGATAAAGGAATTGAATACTCAATGTTTACTTTATGCGGAGAGGATGTCCCTTGGACGGCCTGGATTTGCCGTTTGGATTTGCTACAGACCTCTTTGGATCGATTTGTGGAGCGTGTATTAGGCTCTCCTAGCCAGCGGGATGTGGAATTAGAGTATATTTCTGGGGTGAAGTTGTTAACCGATAAGCGATATCTTTTTATGGATGGTGCACTAGAGAGAATGGTAATTGCCGCCTACAAGGGTCTGAATTCATATCTGGGGAATGGGCCAAAAAAAGATCTGGCATATACAGTTGTTACTAAGTCAATGCTGAAGATAACAGGGGGGAGATTTATTCCTGTGCAATTTGTTCAGATGTTTAAGAAGTTACAAGTCTCGCGGCCGAGATAGTTGAGTTTTTTAAGTTTTTCGAGCTGGATTTTGCCCGTAGAGAGGTTGATAGTATCTAATTTGTAACGTTCGAGCTGATACCATAATCAGAAAACATGGAGCTTCTGTGCCAAATCCATCACATACCGCAGCGCCACTTGGCGTATGGTGGAAGGAGTTGAGTTACTTTCGTTCGATTCGCTCCCTATCCGGCTGCCTCTTTTTACCCGAAGCTGTCGGACCCAATGGTAGAAGTCCACCAACAGAGGTCATTTGTGGAGTGAGTCACGGGGCCCCCCCTGCTTATATTTCTAGCTCATCCACGGTGGGTTGGTCTGCCTCCAAGCCGTTCACTGAGTGCGATTCAGGATTATCTTGAGCGGATTGTATTGCTAAGAATGCTACGCCTTACTGTTGCGCCTTCAGCATAACTAGCTAACAACGATTCAACGATCTCGAACGTGCCTGCTGGCGCTAGGGGGCCTACCGTAATTTCTGCGCAATTCAGTGCCGCCGGGTCGAGCCGGAGGTCAACATGAAGGCGGTTTGAAATATCGGTCATGAAATTCACACCGTTACTGTGCCACTCTTTTCTGGACTGGATATACGCCGCAGGATCTCCCTGGTAGGCTTTTGCGGGGCCTGGAGCCGCGACTAATACAAATCGATGCTCCTGCTGAAACGCCCAATTATTAGGCTTAAAAAAAGCAATCTCATTTCCCTCTCCAAAGAGTTTGATCTCATCAGAGTTTTTTGCGGTATATAGACTTTCAATTGCCAATGGAACATCCTGGACATAGCGCACCGGTTGGCCAAACGTCGACCGCATCCGAGGGGTAGGTATGAGTGTAATGTTTGAGCCAAGCATTTCTTCTACGCTAAACGGAGCCTCAAGATCTATGAACTGAAAATTTTCATGCCACCTGATATCGATGGGGTGCCAAATAAATGGATCGGTCCTCAGAGAAATTCTAACTCCCTTCATTGTGTCGCCATACATAGCCCATTGTGGGATACTCTCTTCGTCAACTGCTGACCAGCAACTTGCAAACATACGTGCTCCAAGGGGGAAGCAGCCAATGGAGCGGCCCTCTGTCACGTCATCGAATTGGTCCAGTCGCGTAAAGCGCAAGGTGCGATATCGTAGGATCAAAGCGAGAGTGCTTACTGTTGTGTAGTGATGCAGCATGGTAAGTAAATTCCGTACTAGAGATGATGCCAGTATAAGCTTTTTTATTATCGCGACCGACCGCAAACGACCGATTCTGTTGAAAAAGTCGGTTCTGCCAGACTGACCGCATAATAACCGCTGAAAACGCCTTTTGCGCGCTGCTACGCGAAATCTGAGCCCGGCACCCTCTGCTCAATGTAAAAATTTCAATCTCAAGCGCGTAATTTTCTACTGTGGAAACCAGGATCGACTTTTTCAACAGAATCGACCCATTGCGGACAATGGCGGGCGTCGTTCTGATTGGTTACAAGCCCAGCGCTGAGCGCTCATACAGACCGGATATACGAATGCAACGCACTGGTTAAAGACAGGAAAACGTTACTCACCGCCTTGGGATGAGTCCATAAAAGCACTATTATGAGCCGGTAATTCTGGTCCACAAGCGAGAAACTAAATTGTTTGCGGGTTGCTTATCATTTTTAATAGGTAAAGTTTTGATTTTCGGGCTGCTCTCATTTTCAAGAGAATCATGAATCTCAATTAATATATTTACTAGATTAAATGTCTCTTTGTAATTGTTGATTTTAAAATTGTTGGTTTTTATCCCTTTGTCAAACAAGTTGGGAAAAGTGTCTGCCCATACGGAGTAGTACTTTTGGCATTGTTTTTCTGTGCCAAAAATCTGCCCGTGTGGACCACATATTAATCCATGAGTTATTTGCTTGCGCGAGCCATTAGCTTCTTTGGCAAAAGCGATTTGCTCAGCGGTCAACTGCACAAATGTGAGGTTATGCTGCATGCGGCCTCCTAATTGAAACGGCCAGGTTAAGGGGCGGACTTTAGCCCGCCCCAGAGAGCGAAGCACACGGTTTGAGCCGTTTGCTAGAAGCTATAAATGTTGCTTGCAAGCAAATCACCAAACGCATTTGTTATAGTCCCTGCGGCGGTAACAATTATACCAAAGACAATATTGTTGCCGATTGTTCTCTCTTCAGGAATTGTTGTTATTAATGTACCATCGGTATGCATATGCGCAAGGCGACCCGCACCAGATTGTGATTTGTAAATGCCTTTTGAGAAAAGAGGTGACATTGTAAAAAGTAACCCTATGACTATAACAATAGCGCCAAATCGATTGATCCAAGTCCAGTCTTTATGGCTGACGGATAAAATAATTCCTGCACTGAATGCTGCTAGCGATACTGCAATTAAGAAAAATCTAGATGCAAGTGGCTTTACTAAAGGGTCAAGCAGATGATTATCTGGATTGCGATTTTTGTTGAACACTATGTAATCCTTTGGCTTCTTCTAACGCAAAGTTAAGCAGTGCCCGTCAGGGCCGGCCGCTAGGCTGGGAACGTACTTAAGCGAACTCGCTCAGTTGCGTGATCAGGTTAGCCTCAAACACTACTCCACTTGCACCGAGCAGGTCTATTGTGAATGGCTGCTTACACCCAGGCTGTGTAAAAACGTCGGCGCTGTGTCTGCGTTGCTACGTAAAATCTGCCTGTGCTTTGGTTAGCCAGAGCAGACCTAAAATTTGTGTAGGAACGACATTTTCGTTCGGATTTTTGACCGTTGAACTTGTCCTAGAACGTTTTACACAGCCTCGTTCATAAGCCGACACTGAGCAAGCGAAAAGGGTTCATCTCCAGCTCAGAAAAAGCCCCGAGTCTTTGCAGGCGACACGGGGCTCTAGGGTGCATGAATTCTCGTACCAATTCCCGTACCAATCGTTGCGTTCTGGCGAGAAAAATCAGGTAGCCCTAAGCACAAACCCCCCGATTCAATTACCTCTGACCACCAACCAGAACCCACCCAACATAACGGTGTAATTCTCGGCCAGTGCCGCGCGGTTGTAACACGCCAAGCTGTAGTTGCTAGATATTTGCTACGGGAGCGACGAAGAAAACGGCGCCAAGCAAGTGAAGCGGCGGGTTCGGCGATTAATCTGTCCAATCCATCATGGGGGCGACGGTGAAGCGACGGGAGAGTGATAAGGGCATTGGGAAATCTGAATGGGTAGGGCAGAGGCAGGGAGTTTATCAGGAATGGGATCGGGTAAGGCTGGCGAGCTAGATTGGTTGAACTACAGGCCGTCGCAGAGCCGCTAAATAAATCTTTCCCCTTTTTCGCAATGTTCACTACGACGCTCGCCGCGTTGAGCAGTGCCGAAAAAATTGCTATCCACTTATGGTGACTGTTTCAGCCTCTAAATATCCGCAATTGCATCAAGATATTCTTGATGCAATTGCATTGCTTGAGGTATTGGAACCGGTGGTGTCTCTTCCGATTCGTACTTAGATGTTGAACAACCCCTTCCCCTAGGGGAGGAGCTTTGTTGTTCTACAGGTATACTGGTTTTTGATTGCGGTTGCTAGAAATTAAAGAGCTTCGAATGTGTTAAAGCTAGCTCGCCATTCTCTCCAGCCGAGCATGACATACGTCTTAAGCGCAATTTGGTTTTCGAAAGGCATTAGACGAGTATCGTCCAACGCGCTCAAATATGCTTCCAAATCCCCTAGGGCATCACAGAATGGACCCGGCGCGCGGGCCTTAAGTACATCGTTGAGTTTTTCGCGTAAGCCATTTCCAACTTCTACCGGTAACACCGCCAAAATGGTACGGACTTGGTCTGCTGTGGGGACTGGCTCGTCGTACTCGCTGAAAGCCATTGGAAGTAACGATTGAGTCAATGCGGTATTCCTTTTCGAATTAGATGCTAGCCTGCGTGAAGGCAGGCGTTGAGAATAGACGTCCCATTCCCGTCTTTTCGGGAAACCTCGTACCAATTCCCGTACCAATCGTCGCGTTTTGTCGAGAAAAACCGGGTAACACTGGGCATGGAGTCGCCGATTTTACTACCTCCGTGAACCAAGCAGAACCCACCCGACATAGCGGTGTGATTCTCGCCCAGCGGCGCAGCGATTAATCGTCCAATCCATCCGATGGAGAAGCGGTGGGACAGTGAAACAGCTTGTAGGGGTATTGGGATCATATGCATGGCTTGATCCAATCGATCAAGATACGAGCAGGTGTCTTGTTTCGATAGATGCAACTGCAGTCTCCCTAGCCGCTTTGATTGCAGGAATGGACTGCGCGGGTACCCCCACGACCTGATCACATACGTCACACACTGAAACCAAAACGCCATTTACCTCACCAACACCATCGTCGAATGGTACGTTTCTGTGGGTAAATGTCGTCTGGACCAAGCCTTCGCAGTGACTGCAAATCGCTCGGCTTTTATCGCTCTCTTGATAAGATTTCATAGTCATTGACTCATTGATGAACGCATGAACTATAGGCTTCCTGATAAAAATTCAGCAAGAAATTGGTGCGTAGGAAACTTCCCTAAATTATGTGCGAGGTCGATTGCTGAGCCGCTAAGGCCGCGGAATCTCTGGCCTCTCAAAACTGAATAATCTGCTACGCACCCCGGTAGACTCGGCAACTTCATCTGATGGCGATTACGCCTCGGAGATAAAAACTAGGTAGAGCGATGCCTTGTTACTGGCTCATATTTATACTTGTGACGGTTTCAGTTTGGATGTCTATCAGACTTAATGCACCATCGGAAAATGCGCAGCCAGTGTCAATATATACGACATTGCCCAAGCGCATAACGCTGGGCACTGTTGAGTGCCCAACATAGATTCGGTCTATTCCTTTAATGGAAGTGTGGTTTTGTTGCTCGATTTTTTTTCTAGCATACAGCGCTGCTTTTAAGGCTTGCCGCTGATACTGTTCCCCCGATTTTCCAGTGATAGCATCTTTAGCTTCCTGCCAACCATCATTACTCCTGATGACAGGAGCTTCGGCATGGACTATTCCAATTGTTTGATCACTTGATAAATTTATCTCAATGATCAGTGGAAGTGCTTGCAGGGCTTTTGATAGTTCTTGCTGAATATCGGGTTGTAACTCGTAGAGCCAGGCACCACCGTTTCGGATATGTCGGGGTATGTCACCATGGCCGGAGATGCAGTCAATAAGCATCTGCTCATGATTGCCGCGCACGGCATGGAACCACGGCTTTTCAAGCCAGTTCAATACGTCCATGGAATCGGGGCCGCGGTCGATAAGGTCTCCCACGGAAAAGATGCGATCCAGCTCAGTGTTGAAGTCTAGTTTGTTCAAGGCTGCTGTTAGAAGTTTGAAATGCCCGTGGATGTCGCCCACCACAAAGTCGCGACCTTTTTTGTTGGGTGGGAAAGATCTCGTCCTGTACATTGTCAGTTCTTTAGCAGACGTTAATTGACGGCGACTGTATCACTTGGCGAAATAAACCGTAAGGCGGTGAGCGAGGGAATAACGTTGTACGGTCAAGCTTGAATCGCCTGCCCGATACATTTCTCAAAAACCTGCTCCATAGGCCCCATGACGCCGTTATAAGCCGCAATGTTGGCAAAGATCCACTCGTCCTTCTCAATCCCCCACCAACTGATTTCAAACCCGGCATTCATGATGAGGTGTTCAAACAGGATGCGTTGCGCACGACCGTTGCCTTCGCGGAAGGGGTGTACGACGTTGATGTCGGAATAGGCCTCTGCAACGGCGACGATCAGCTCAGCCCGCTCCATGCCCTCGAACCAGTTGGCCGCCGCCATGTGCATGAAGATCTTGTTGGCCTCCGCTTGCATGTACTGGGGTTGGCAAAAGCGGGTGGCTTGTTTGGACATGCCAACGGTGCGCAGCTCTCCGGCCCATTCGAACAGGTCCGAAAAGAGGATTCGATGAATGTTCTGAAGGTAGGCCAGGCTGTAGGGAGGAGGGCTGAATTCGACGTTGTCCGCTGCGATGGCCGAGAGCTGTTGTTCGGCTTCGCTTAGGGTCGGTTCGTCACGGATATCGAGTTTGTTGCGAAGGACCGTGGAGCCGGGATAGCAATAAGCGTCCTCGCCGACTCCATATTTGTCAGCCATCAGGTTCTGGTCTGGGTGAAGGCCTTCAAGACCTCTTCACGCGTTGGCATTTTGCGTTCGCCGTCCGCGAAGGTCGTTTTAAAACCTTCCAGGCGGAGGCTGGCCGCGTAGTTGGATCTACGCGTCCTGGCGGCATAGGCCTTTTTGGTTTCAAGGCTGACATTGCCCATGGGCTGGACCTCAAATCGCGCTGGTGGGCGGATTATAGCCCATCCCGTTGGCGTGGCCTATGTTGCGGCTGGACGAATCAGGTTTGACTGTGCGAGGCCGTTTTTGGGCTGACTATTCCAGATTGTGAGCAGTCTTTGATAGCAGGCCCTGGCGCAGTAGATGGTTGATGATGCCAAGGCGTTGGGCGCTCATTCGTTTCGAGATTTGTCCTTGTCGCCCATAGCTGCGCTACCCAATCCATCGCCGGACGCCCCCATCGGAAATTTCCCTCAAGTTGTGTCGCTCCCCGCTGACTGTCCACCCAATCACCTCGTGCGCTAAGTTCTCTCCGTCGCTGCAAATTCAGCGAGAGGGTGTGGAAGCCCTCACAAAAACCTAGCGCGTTGCACCGCTAAATTAAAAAGCAGACGCTTTTCCTAGGTCTGCTGTTAAATTACGGCGGCTGTACGCGGGGCGCCTTCGGGTGCGCCGGGTCCTAGGTTCTCGGTCTTCCACACCCGCGTACAGCTGCCACCCACCAGGTGGAAGTGGTGAAGGCAGTTCCTTTACATAACCTAGGTACAAGCCAATGAAAAAGCTCACCCCCAACCCTCCGAAAGCCACAACCAATCCAAGATGGCTTTCGTCTAGCGTCACCCAAGAATATCTCCTGCCAAATATCCGAATATCGATCCCGAATTCGCTCTCTTTGCCAGCGGCATCCCAATCCGCCACTGAACTCCCATCCCCGCAGGAGTGACCCCTCATGTCCCGTTACATGCCCATCACCGGTATCGAAAACAATTTCCACGCGCTCTTGATCGACACAGAAGCACCGCTGGACGTGCTGCACGACACCGCCGCTTACCGCATCGCCGCTGTCACTCAGTTGCTGGAAAACCTCGCCATGCGTTCTGACATTAGTACGGACGCCGTGATACTTCATGATTTCGCCCAAGTGCTAGCGATCCCCCTGCGCGATGGGTGTGATTTGCTGGATGTGATTGGGCGGCGATTGCAGGCGCAGGTCTTGGCGTCGTAAGGGAAGTGGGCGACCTCACGAGGTCGCCTGCACTGTCTTGCTCATCACCCTGTGCAGTTTGCAATCCTGTCGGAGCGAGCTTGCTCGCGATAGCGGTGGGTCAGTTGATGGCGATGTTGGATGTGTTGCCGTCATCGCGAGCAAGCTCGCTCCCACAGGTTGATCTGCGTTTCGATGGGTTTGCTTATATCCCCCCTGGGGGGATAGGATGGCGAGCGTAAATTCATCGAAACCCAAGGCTCAAACCATGACTGAGCACGACCACGAACATCCCCACCAAAGCCATGCGGCGATCATCAAGCGTCTCAAGCGCGCGGACGGTCATTTGCGCAGCATTATCACGATGATCGAAGAGGGCCGTGAGTGCGTCGATATCGCCCAGCAGTTGCATGCGGTGGAGAAAGCGGTGTGCCAAGCCAAGCGGACGTTGATCCAGGATCACATCGATCACTGCCTGGAGGACACCGTTTCGTCGTTGAATAAAGGCGAGCGCGCTCCGCTGGAAGCCTTCAAACAAATCACCAAGTACCTCTAGGCCCGACATGCCCAATTTTGCTGAACTGCTGCAACAGGGGGGCACGCACGCCTGGCTGTACTTCCCCAGCGCTATCTTGCTGGGCGCCTTGCATGGCCTGGAGCCTGGTCATTCGAAAACCATGATGGCGGCGTTTATCGTGGCGATTCGGGGCTCGGTCAAACAGGCAGTGTTGCTAGGCCTGGCGGCGACGCTGTCCCACACCGTCGTGGTGTGGCTGGTCGCCCTCGGCGGCATGTACCTGGGCCAGGGGTTGGACGCTGAAACCACCGAGCCGTATTTCCAACTGGCATCCGCTGCGCTGATCGTTGCCATCGCGCTGTGGATGCTGTGGCGTACCTGGCGTGGCGAGCGGATGTTCAGGTTCGAGCAGGGACATGACCACCATCATCACGATCACGATCACCACCACCATGAACATGACAACGGGCATCCCGAACCCAAAGGCCTGGCGCTGTCGCTGGAGGGCTACCAGGATGCCCACGAGCAGGCACATGCCAACGATATCCGTAAGCGCTTCAACAATCGGCAGGTCACCACCGGCCAGATCATCGTGTTCGGCCTGACGGGCGGGCTCATTCCTTGCCCCGCGGCCATTACCGTGCTGCTGCTGTGCCTGCAAGTCAAAGAGGTCGCGCTGGGTGGCCTGCTCGTCCTGTGCTTCAGCATCGGCCTGGCGATTACCTTGGTGACCGTGGGGGCTGCGGCGGCCATTGGTGCACGGCAGGCTTCCAATCGCTGGCCTTGGCTGGGCACCGTTGCTCGCCGGGCACCTTACTTGTCCAGTGTATTGATCATCGGCGTCGGTCTCTACGTGGGCATCCACGGCTGGATCGGCTTGAACGCGTAGCCTCCACCGATCAGTTCGCACCTTCTGACGTAGTGGGTGCGTTGCCCGGCCGCTGCAGCGAAGCGCCTTCCAGGGTTTTCCACAGCTTACGCATCGTTGGGTTGCGATTGGCAATCGCACAGTACGAGCGAATCTCCAATCGCGTGCTCCATTGCTCGCTACCGGCCCGCACCAACAGTCCACGCTCCAACTCGTCGGCCACTGCACTCTGCGGCAGCCAGGCCACGCCGTAGCCCTCGATGGCCATGCGCATCAGTAGCATCGCCATGTCCGCTTCATAACAGCGTTCCAGGGTGATCGGTTCAGGGCCGTTGTTGATGACGATGTCCGCGACGCGCCCCAGGAACGTCGTTGCCGTGTAGGCCAGGTAGGGCACCGGTTTGCCGGCGCGGTCGGGCAGGCGGAACAGCGGTTCGCCCTTGCGGTTGGGCGCGCACAAGGGGATGAACGCATCGTGGCCGAGCACCAGGCTGCCAAAACGCTCGGGGTCCAGCAGGATGGGGGCAAGCGGATGGTGATAGACCATCATCAAGTCGCAACTGCCTTCCTCCAGTGCAATGACGGCGTCATGAATATTGGCGGCCACCACCCGGGCGTTGAACTGTTCGTTGTGTTGCTGGAACTGCGAGAGCCACTTGGGCAGGAAGGTCATCGACAGGCTGTGGCCGGCGGTGATCTGGATCGAGCGTCCGGGCATTCGTTCCACGTCGCGCAGTGTCGAGCGCAACCTCAGTAGTCCGGCGAGGGCCTCTCGGCTTTCATCGCAGAAGGTGACTCCCGCGGGGGTGAGCTGGACAGGGTAGGTGCCCCGGTCCACCAGCTTGACGCCCACCCATTCCTCGAGTGAGCGGATACGCCGGGACAAGGCCGATTGCGTCACGCAACGAACCTCGGCGGCGCGGGAGAAGTTTTTCCATTCGCCAATCGCCTGAAGATCATCCAGCCATTTGAGTTGCATATCGAGAAACTCCCCCTGTGAGAGCGCGATTTTACTGCGCAATCTCCCGGCATAGCGCGGCCTTTCGCTAACTATTCCAAAAGCGCATGGGGTTAGCTGGATTACTCATCATCTCTGCGAATCGGCTCCTTAGAATCGATCCTGCCAAGTAAAAAAACTCCAAGAACTACTTGAGGACAGCTCCGTGAAGAAGAATAAGCTCCCACGTCGAATTGCCATGGGCATTGCCCTGGGCGTACTTGTTGGTTGGGCGTGTCACCATTTCGCAGGGAGCGAGCAAAGTGCCAAAGAGATCGCCAGTTACTTCTCGATGGTCACTGATATTTTCCTGCGCATGATCAAGATGATCATCGCGCCGCTGGTTTTTGCGACGCTGGTCGGTGGTATCGCTAGCATGGGTAGTTCCCGTTCCGTCGGCAGGATCGGGGCCCGGGCGATGGCCTGGTTTGTCACCGCCTCGGTCGTCTCGCTGCTGATCGGCATGGGGCTAGTCAACCTGTTTCAACCCGGTGCCGGGCTGAACATGGACGTGGCCCAGCACGCAACGGCGGCCGTGCCGGTCAACACCGGCGACTTCAGTCTCAAGGCGTTCATCGGTCATGTGTTTCCGCGCAGCATTGCCGAAGCGATGGCCAACAACGAGATCCTGCAGATCGTGGTGTTCTCGCTGTTCTTCGGCTTTGCACTGGCCGGCGTGAAACGGGCGGGTTACACCCGGATCACCGATTGCATCGAAGAACTGGCGAAGGTGATGTTCAAGATCACCGACTACGTGATGGCGTTTGCGCCGATTGGGGTGTTTGCCGCGATCGCCTCGGCCATTACCACCCAGGGGCTTGGCCTGCTGGTGGATTACGGCAAGCTGATTGCTGAGTTCTACCTGGGAATCCTGATTCTCTGGGCGCTGCTGTTCGGTGCCGGTTACCTGTTCCTTGGTCGCTCGGTTTTCCACCTCGGCAAGCTCATCCGCGAACCGATTCTCCTGGCCTTTTCCACCGCCAGCAGCGAGTCCGCCTACCCGAAGACCATCGAGGCACTGGAGAAATTTGGTGCGCCCAAACGCGTGTCCAGTTTCGTGTTGCCCCTCGGTTACTCGTTCAACCTCGACGGTTCCATGATGTATCAGGCGTTCGCCATCCTGTTTATCGCCCAGGCCTACAACATTGATTTGAGTTTCACGCAGCAGTTGCTGATTCTTCTGACGCTGATGGTCACCAGCAAGGGCATGGCCGGTGTCGCGCGGGCTTCGGTGGTTGTGGTCGCGGCCACGTTGCCGATGTTCAATCTTCCCGAGGCGGGGCTGCTGTTGATCATCGGCATCGACCAGTTCCTCGACATGGCCCGTACCGCCACCAACGTGGTGGGTAACAGCATTGCGACGGCGGTTGTCGCCAAGTCCGAACCCCACGAAGAGGCCGACGAGGACGAGGGCGCAGGTGCCCCGGTTCGGTCGCGATCCGAGCCGGTGCCGGTGGCTTGAGGATACGTTCATGAAGGCTAAAGCGAAGTCGAGTCACAAGGCTTCTGTGGTGCGCAAGTTGGGCATCGTCGGTGGGCTTGGGTCTCTGGCCGGGGGCGATCTGTTCTTCAAGTTGGTCAAGTCCCGGGCGGTGCTCGAGGATCAGGGGCGCTACCATTTCCTGTTCGAACAGCACCCGTTCAAGGACGTGCTGCTGCCGCTGGACCAGGGCGCGAGCATGACGTCGCGCAAGTTTTATGTGTTCCAGGTGTGCAAGTCGTTCGAGGACAGTGGCTTCGATGCGGTGATGCTCCCATGCTTCGCCAGTCATACCTTTCGCGCTGAAATCGAGGAGGAACTGGGCATTCCCGTGCTGGACATGATGGCCGCCTTGACCCGGCACGTCAGCCACACGGTGCCGCCCCAGGCGACGTTGGGGGTGATCGCCTCCGACTTCGTGTGCCATTGCGGATTGTTCGAGCGATATTTTGGGAAAGACTTCCGGATTGTTTACCCCGACGCAGACGCTCAAGTGGGGTTGATGGAGGCGATGTACGGCCTCAACGGCATCAAGGACGGTCATCTCGAAGGCGTGCCGCTTGAGGCGGTCTATCGGGCGTGTCTCTCATTGCAGACCCAGGGTGCGACGGTGATTCTGCCCGGCATGACCGAGCTGTCCCTGGTTTGTGCCGATTTGCAGCGTCGCGGGATCACCGTGCTGGACATCAATGAGATCTACGCCGACTTCGCGACACTGGACCCGCAGCCCAGGCGCCCACCTTTCAAGCTGGGCATCGTGGGAGGTGTCGGGCCTGCCGCCACAGTGGATTTCATGGCCAAGGTGGTGGCCAATACCCCGGCGGGAAAGGACCAGGACCACATCAAGATGGTGGTCGAGCAAAACCCGCAGATACCGGATCGGACGGCCAGCCTGCTGCGTGATGAAACCGACCCGACGATGGCGATGTATGCCACCTGCAAACGCCTCGAAAGTGCTGGCGCCAATGCCATTGCGATTCCCTGCAACACCGCCCATGCCTTCGTCGAGCGGATCCAGGCCCACCTGAGGGTGCCTATCGTGAACATGTTGAGTGAGACGGTGGAGTGGATCGCGCGGACCTATGGTTCGGGCAAGGCGATTGGCCTGCTGGCGACTTCCGGTACGGTGCAGAGCCAGGTCTATCACCAGGCGGCGCGCCATGCCGGGCTCCAGGTCCTCACGCCAGGTGTCGATTACCAGGCGATGGTCATGGACGCCATCTACGGACCGCGGGGTATCAAGGCTGGCTTCACACAAGGGCTCTGCAAAGAGCAACTGTTGCTGGCGGCCGAGCATCTGTGCGAGCTGGGGGCCGGGGTGTTGATCCTGGGGTGTACGGAGTTGCCGCTGGTGCTGGCGCATTGCGATGCGTTCGATATCAATGGGCACAGGGTGGCGCTGGTTGATCCGACGATGATTCTGGCGTTGAAGTGTGTGACGTTGGCGCAGAGGGCTGAAAAGCCGATGAGCGTTCTGAAAACGTCGAAGGATATTGCTGCTATCTGACGGTTGAAATTTGGCTCTTGTGGCGAGGGAGCTTGCTCCCGCTTGAGTGCGAAGCGCTCACAAAAGGGGCTGCTACGCAGCCCAGCGGGAGCAAGCTCCCTCGCCACAATGAGTCAGGCCACAATAAGTCAAACCTGAATCTATCAAACCACCTTGGTGTGGTTGGCCGGCCCACGCAACGCCGCAATGTCCCGCTTGGGCGGCACACCAAACAAACGGGCGTATTCGCGGCTGAACTGGGAAGGGCTTTCATAACCCACCTTGAAGGCCGCACTCGCCACGTCCACGTGCTCATTGAGCATCAAGCGTTTTGCTTCGTTCAACCGCAGCCTGCTCAATCAACGGATCTACCGCTTTGGGGAACTGCGAAAGGCCATTCCCGGCATCACGCAATACATGTTGACGGCGCAACTTCGCGAACTGGAAAGAGATGGCCTGGTGTCTCGCGCTGTGTTCGCAGAAGTGCCGCCGCGGGTGGAATACGAAATCACGCAAAGACCCGAGGGCTTGGGCCGACGATGGAGGCGTTGACGACCTGGGGCGGAATATGGCAACAGCGTGCCTGTGAAGGGGACCTCGCGCGGACGCAAAGCCAAAGACCGTTGAAAGGGCGACCTCAAGGGTCGCCCATTTGCGTTAAAGCCCCAGGCCTTGCTCTACCAGCGCGAGCAAGGTGTCCTCGTCCAGCATGGCGGGTTCTGGACGCGGTTGTTCGCTCAGGCGCAGTGCCTGGATATGCCAGAGCGATTCACCATGTTCGCCAAGTTTGCGTACGATGCAGTGTTCCTGCCCCTTCATATGAACTTCAATACATCCCTCTCCCTTGGACGAGAAACGTGCAATGGGGTCGAATGAAATGCGGTGATGATTGCCTTCGATCACCAGTTGATCGATGGCGTAGCTGTACGTCGAACCGCTGGAATGACTTTCAAATACATGGGTGGGGTTGCGCCGAATGTCCAGGCCGGCCTCGCACACGGGCGCCAGCCAGATTTCGATCTGGCGATACAGTTCGTAGACCTGGGCGGGCCAGTGTTCGATCGCCAGGTCGGCGCAATTGTCGGTATCCGCGCGGGTTTGCTGGGTTTTCCTCAGTTTGGCCGCTAGCTCGTCTGCCTTGCTCATGTCGATTCCCTGTCGTGATGATAGGTTGAGCTTAGCTGATGGGCTGGGGGGTTCATTTGCGCTGGGTCATGGGGTGGTGTGTTGTTGAGTTTCGGTGCGATGACGATCACCGGAACAATTTACGAGGAGCAAGTCATGCACATGAGAATACTGAGCAACAACGACCTGGGACCTTTGCGCGATGCGCTCACCCTGGCCGGTCTACCCATCGACGATCTGGCGTATCCCGGTCGACAGTTCTTCAGCTTCAGCGACCAAGATGTTGTTGTGGCGTTTGGTGGCATCGAGGGGGAGGGGGCTGACCGGTTGCTGCGCTCGCTGGTTGTCCTCGAGGGGCAGCGGGGGAAGGGCGTTGGCGCGGCGGTGTTGGCCGCTATCGAGGCGTTTGCAAAACGTGAGGGTGTAGAGCAGCTCCATCTGCTGACTGACAGTGCCGCCGCGTTTTTTACCAGCCAGGGCTATCAGGCGCGGGACCGATCGCTGGCGCCTGCTTCGATCGGTGCGACGGCCCAATTCAAAACCTTGTGCCCGGCTTCGGCGACCTACCTGGGCAAACGTCTCGTCTAGCGCAGCAAGTGCACCGCCAGCCCAGCCAGCCCGCACGCGATCAACACCTGGATCACCCCCAGCTTGTAGCGAAACAGCGCAACGGCCGCTGCGATTGCGATGATTGCCGACGGCCAGTCCAGGGCACCTGCAAAACCATTGGGCCAGAGTACGTGGTAACCGAAGAAGCACGCCAGGTTGAGGATCACCCCGACCACCGCCGCGGTGATCGCAGTCAGCGGCGCGGTGAATTTCAGCGCGTTGTGCGTCGACTCCACCAACGGGCCGCCGGCCAGGATGAACAGGAATGAGGGCAGGAACGTGAACCAGGTCACCAGCGTGGCCGCGACGGCCCCGGCGAGAAACGCCTGTTCGGGACCGAACACCTGCATCACGTAGCCTCCGACGAAACCGACGAAGGCCACGACCATGATCAGCGGCCCGGGCGTGGTTTCGCCCAGGGCCAGGCCGTCGATCATTTGTGTCGGTGTCAGCCAGCCGAAGTGGCCGACGGCACCCTGGTACACGTAGGGTAAAACCGCATAGGCACCGCCGAACGTCAACAATGCAGCCTTGGTGAAAAACCAGGCCATTTGCGTCAGCGTGCCTTCCCAGCCGAACACCGCGGTCAGCAGGCCCATTGGCAACGCCCACAGCAGGGCACCGATGATCGACAGCCGGGCGAGCCTGAAAGCGCTGAACCGGACGTGCTCCGGGGGCGGGGTGTCATCGTCGATCAATGCCGGGCCGAAGGATTGGTGCTTGTCATCGTGGCCGCCCAGGCTGAATTTTTCCGGTACCCAGCGACCCCCCAGGTAACCGATGACGGCGGCACCCAGCACGATCAGCGGGAAGGGCACGTTGAAGGCGAATATCGCGGTGAACGACGCCGCAGCGATCGCCCACAGCCAATTGTTCTTGAGTGCGCGGGAGCCGATCCGGTGGGCGGCATGCGCCACGATTGCCGTTACCGCTGGCTTGATGCCGTAGAAAATGCCCGCCACCACCGGCACTTCGCCAAAGGCGACATACAACCAGGACAAGGTGATGAGGATGAACAGTGAAGGCAGTACGAACAATGCCCCGGCGATGATCCCGCCCCAACCGCGGTGCATCAGCCAGCCCAGGTAGGTGGCCAGTTGCTGGGCTTCTGGTCCCGGCAGCAACATGCAGTAATTGAGGGCATGCAGGAATCGTCGTTCGGAAATCCAGCGTCGGCGCTCCACCAACTCCTGGTGCATGATCGAGATCTGCCCCGCAGGGCCGCCGAAGCTGATGAAGCCTAGTTTGAGCCAGAACCAGAAGGCCACGCGCAGGCTGACGGCGTCGGGTCGGGTCAGGGGCTGTTCGTCATCGGTTCGGGTCGATTTGCTCATGGGCGACGGGGCACGTAAAAGTCAAAGGCGATCTACGTTATGGGGCGTTACGCAATTTAGATAGCCCCCCGGCAAGGTTTGCTTGTAAAAAACAGCCCTTCAGAGATTTGAAACACAAGGTTGGAACAATCATCGCCCGATCATCTTGCTTTCGCACAATCGCCCCAAGGAGTGGGTCAATGAAACAACGTCTTGCCATTGTCGTGCTGATGGTACTGACACTGGGTTCCATGGGCGCGGCGAATGCCCGCGAATCCGGCAATGCACGGGCGCAATCCGTGGCCGGGGTATTCGATTACTATTTGCTGGCGCTGTCCTGGTCGCCGACGTTTTGCCTGACTCACCAGAAGGATGCGCAGTGTTCCGGCAAGGGCTACGGCTTTGTGCTCCATGGCCTCTGGCCGCAATACACCCGGGGCGGCTGGCCGCAATCCTGTGCGCCCCAGGTGCCGTTGACGGCAGCGGAGCAGCAGAAGGGCCTGACCTTGTTTCCCACCCGCAAGTTGATGGCGCATGAATGGTCCAAGCACGGCACTTGCAGTGGCCTGGGCGCCATGGGCTACCTGGAGGTTGCCGACAAAGCCTTGGGCGCGGTGAAAATCCCACCGCAGCTGCAACCGCTCAACTCCTCGTATTATTTCGAGGCTGATGAAATCATCCGGCTGTTCCGCCAAAGCAATCCAGGCATTGCGTCCGACGGCATTGCGGTGATTTGCAGCGGACCTCAATTGTCGGAAGTGCGAGTGTGCATGGACAAGGACCTGGCGTTTGCCGCGTGTGGCAGGGGCGTCAGGACACAATGCCGGGCCGGGGAGATCCGGGTGCCCCCGGTACGGTGAGAGCCACAAACCTGGCCTGTGGCGAGGGGATTTATCCCCGTCGGGCGCGCAGCGGCCCCCAAAAAACCAGGCAACTCGGTGTGCCAGGAAGATTGAGTTCACTGCTTTAGGACTGCTGCGCAGCCCAGCGGGGATAAATCCCCTCGCCACGGGGAATTTCTTCGTTCTGAAGAGGGCATTTTTATCGGCTGGCAGGCGGTTTTTTGGATCCACTGCAGCCACCCATCGGCTCTGCTGCACAGGCAAATTGCCGCCTCACAAGCGGTAGGCTAAGCTCACGAATATTGGGGGCTTTGAGCGAATTCGCTCATGTTTTGCCCCCTTCAGGAATTCGCTTGCCTATCCCTATTCTCGATCCTTTCCATGCCCCTGGCGGTGCCTTGAAGCGCCTGCCGTTGCTCAAGGCAGCGGTGACGTTTATCGCGGCGGTGTGCCTGTGCTTGTGCGGTTTGCTTTACCTGCAGCTGGAACAGTCCCGCAGCCACGATCTGGAGTCGGCCCGCGTCGCTTCGGCGACCCTTACCCGGGCCATGGCCCAGCAGGCCCAGGACACCTTTCTCCAAGCTGATCTGGTGTTGGCCAGCCTGGCGGATTGGATCCAGGTCGATGGCTATGGTCCCGCCGTACAGCCGCGCTTGCAGCAAACCTTTGCCCGACGTGTGCAATCGCTTGAGCAGTTGCATGGCCTGTTCCTGTTCGACAAGCACGGCCACTGGGTGGTGACCTCTTTTGACAACCTGCACAGGGGCGCAGGGGTGGCGGATCGGGAGTATTTTACTTTCCACGAACAGAATGCCTCCTTGATCGCTCATATCGGCCCGGCAATCCGCAGCCGGCAAAACGGCGAGTGGATCATTCCCGTTTCCCGACGTTTGAACGATCAGGATGGCAACTTCCAAGGCGTGTTGATGGCCGGCATCAAAATGTCGTACTTCGACCGATTTTTCAGGAGCTTCAGTCTGGATGATCAAGGCGAGATGGCCCTGGCCTTGTCTGACGGGACACTGTTGGCGCGTCGCCCTTTCGATCAGGCGCGAATCGGTCATCCGCTGGGTGAAGAGAATATCTTCAAGCATGACGCGGCAAGCGTGATGGCCAGCGATGCAATCATCCGATCAGCCATCGATGGCGTCGTCAGGCTGTATGGGCACCAACATTTACAGGCTTATCCGCTGGTGGTCAGTGCCGCGGTGTCCGAAGAAGCGATCCTGTTGGGGTGGCATGACAGGGCTTTCCAATCCAGTCTGATTGTCGGCCTGGTGGTGCTGGGCATTTGCTTGTTCGGCTGGGTATTCGTGCGCCAGGTACGTAACAGCGAACGGATCGAGGCTGACTTGCGCAAGGCTCAGGAAGCGTTGGAGCTGATTGCCACCCATGACAGCCTCACCGGGCTGGCGAACCGGCGTCTGTTCGAACGGGCCTTGGACGTCGAATTCGGGCGGGGCGCCCGTCAGCGCAGTCCCTTGAGCCTGATCATGCTCGATATCGATTTCTTCAAGCGCTACAACGACGCCTATGGGCACGTGGCCGGGGACCATTGCCTGGCGGAAGTGGCCAAGGTGCTCAAGGGCTGTTGCCATCGCAAGGCCGATCTGGCGGTGCGGTATGGCGGCGAAGAGTTTGCGGTTTTGTTGCCCGACACCAATCTTTCGGGGGCCATGGCGTTGGCCGAACAGATCCGCCGCAGCGTCATCGACAAGCACATCATCCATTCCGGCTCTCCGACCGGTTACCTCACGGTGAGCCTGGGCTGCTATGCCTTTGTGCCCAGCAGCCTGGACAGCATCGAAGTCTTCATCCAGCGGGCCGATGCGGCGCTTTACCAGGCCAAGTACAGCGGCCGCAACCGTGTGGCGGTGCTATCGACGGAAGGTGGGCTCGATACACTGGCGCGCTCGGATCGTTGAGATCGGTTGGAATCATCGGCAACGTGCCACGGTCCATTGTTCAGACACTGCGCTGGTGCCATAGACGAGGTGTGTAGGTTCTTTCGCAAAAAACCGTGGGCTCGCCAAATGATCAGGCAGCGGGTGCTAAGGTTGGGAGCATGACTGGCCGCGGATCCTCACCGTTCTCGATCGGAGCCAGCGTTGACAGGACAGGAGCAGATCAATGGATTCCGCTGCCGATACCCCTTCAAACACTGCGCGCCACACACCGATTACCCGTCGCCTGGTGGTGGCGGTCGGGGCACTATTTGTCCTGGGCGTTCTGGTGGCGGTTGCCGCGTTGTTCAATATTGCGCAAAAGCTGGACGCGGAGGATGTGCGCAAGACGCATTTCTATATCGAGCGTGCCCTCGAAAATCGCATTACCGCTTCGAAAAACTACATTGCCAGTTATGCCTACTGGACCACGGGCTACGAGCGCCTCAACGGTGAAGTCGATGTGCAATGGGCCTACGCCGAACAGAACATGGGCAAGACCCTGTTCACCAATGATGAATACGAGGGTGTGTTTGTCATTGATCGGCAACGCACCAAATATGCCGTGGTGCGCGGGCGCAATGTCCAAGGTGATGCCGCGGTTTATATGAATGCATCGCTGACGGACCTGGTCGACCAGCTCCAGGCGCAGCCCGACCTGACGATGTCCATGACTCGCTACACCTTGTTCGAGGGCTGGCCGGCCATCATGACGGCTTCGGTGATCCTGCCCAACGACGAACGACCCCAGGTCGAGTCCAAAGGCACCTCGGTCTTGCTGTTCGTCGACCAACTGACGCCGGTCAAGCTGCGCAAGTTGGGCAAGAGTTATGGCCTCACCGACTTGAATCTCAAGAAAGACATCGAGCTTGAGCCTGGCCAGCCGGCCGTGCCGCTGGACAGTACCGGTTTCAGCCTGGTGTCTCGCCTGGAGCGGCCGGGCCAGCAATTGCTCTGGTCCCTGTTGCCGCCGCTGGGTGGCGCGTTGCTGATTCTGGCATTGCTGACCGCCTACTTTTCTCGCTATGCGTTGCGCACGGCACGGCATGTGGACGCCAGTTACGACCGGCTGGAACAGTCGGCGCATGCCCTGGAGGCCAGCGAAGAGCGCTTCCGGGCCGTGGCCGAGGCGGCTTCCGACTGGATTTGGGAAATCGACGGGCAGCAACGCATCACTTACCTGTCGGGGCGTTTCAATACGGTCACCGGGTTTTCCGACCAGCAATGGCTGGGGCAGGACATCGAACAACTGCTGTATTGCGACACCACGCCGATTGCCCTCTGGCTGGGCAAGTTGACGGAGGAGCAGAACGCCAGCAACTTGCGCTGTTCCTACCGTGATCATTCCGGGCAGTTGCGTTTCTGCCGTGTCTCGGCACGCCCGATCTTTAACAAGGCTCAGGTGGTGGGCTATCGCGGCACCGCCAGTGACATCACCGATGAAGTGGCGGCCCATGCCCAGGTCCAGCACCTGTCGATGCATGATGCACTGACCGGCCTGCCAAACCGTAACAAGCTGGCGCGACACCTCGATGATGCGCTGGTGGCCAAGGAGCATTCCGCGCCGCTGACCTTGCTGATGGTCGACCTGGACAACTTCAAGCCGATCAACGACTCTCTCGGCCACCCGGCCGGCGACGCGGTGTTGCTGGAAGTGGCCCAGCGACTGCGCGACTGCACCCGCGAGCAAGACCTGGTGGCGCGCCTGGGAGGGGACGAGTTCGTGGTAGTGCTCAACGGGATGGAGCACACCACTGAGATCGATCGATTCTGTGAGCGGCTGATCGACAGCCTGCAGCAGCCGATCCTCTACGAAACCCATTCGTTGCATATCGGGGCGAGCATTGGCATCGCTGTCAGCCGGCGCCAGGGGTATGTACCCGGAGAACTGATCCGCTGCGCCGACATTGCCTTGTACCAGGCCAAGTCCGAGGGCAAGAAAACCTGGTGCTATTTCGCTTCGCAGATGAACGATCAGATCCAGCATCGTCGCCAACTGGAGAGCGACCTGCGCCAGGCGGTGAAGAAAAACGAATTCGTCCTGCATTTCCAGCCGCGCTACACCGTCGATGGTCGGGAGATCGTGGCGGTCGAGGCGTTGGTTCGCTGGCAGCATCCGACCCAAGGCTTGTTGAGCCCCGACGCCTTTATTCCATTGGCCGAGCAAACCGACCTGATTGTCCCGCTTTCGCGATGGGTATTGCGCGAGGCCTGCGAAACCGCACTGACCTGGCCAGGAGAATTGATGGTTTCGGTCAACCTGTCACCGGCGCAGTTTGAGCGCAGCGATGTGGTGGAGGATGTGCGACAGGTGTTGATCGAAACCCGTTTCCCGGCGAGTCGCCTGGAACTGGAGATCACTGAAAACGTGATGCTCAATGACGTTGATGGCGCCCTGCAGGTCATGAATGCCCTGAAGGAACTGGGCGTGCGCTTGAACATGGACGATTTCGGTACCGGTTATTCGTCCCTCGGTTATCTGCGCACCTATCCATTCGATGGCATCAAGATCGACAAGCGCTTCATTGCTTCGATGAGCAACAGCAGCAATGACCGCGCCGTGGTGCAGGCGATCATCAACCTGGGCAAGGCCATGGGGCTGACGGTGACTGCCGAGGGCGTGGAAACCCTGGCCCAGCTCGGCTCACTGGGCTCGGACCAGTGCCACGAGGTGCAGGGTTATTTCCTCAGCCGGCCGATCGACAAGCAAGCCTTTGCACGCTTATTGGAGAGTGGCCTGCCCCTGCCGAAAACGGGTTCCTGAAAACCTGTTGCAACCACCCAGTCCGGTTGTCGGTCACAACTGTGACTGGGCATTTCGAGTTCTGGCGCTATGAAAAACCTTCGGATCGCGACCTTCAATATCAATGGCATCCGGGCCCGGCTGCCCAACCTGCTGGAATGGCTGGAGCGGGAAAAACCCGACATTGCCTGTTTGCAGGAGCTCAAGGCCGTGGACAATGATTTCCCGGCGGCGGAACTGGAGTCGGTGGGGTACGGGGCGATCTGGCATGGGCAGGCGTCCTGGAACGGCGTCGCGATCCTGGCCCGTGACGCGCAGCCGCTGGAGAGCCGCCGAGGCCTGCCTGGTGGGGATGACGACAGCCACAGTCGCTATCTGGAGGCGGCGGTGCATGGCGTGCTGGTGGGCTGCCTGTACCTGCCCAACGGCAATCCGCAGCCGGGTCCCAAGTTCGACTACAAACTGGCGTGGTTCGAACGGCTGATCGACTACGCCCAAGGGTTGCAGGCCAGCGATCACCCTGTGGTGCTGGCCGGTGACTACAACGTAGTTCCCACCGACATGGACATTTACAACCCGCGCTCCTGGCTCAAGGATGCGCTGTTGCAGCCAGAAAGCCGCGCGTGCTACCAGCGACTGCTGGACCAGGGCTGGACCGATTCGTTGCGCCACCTGTATCCAGATGAGCGGGTCTACACTTTCTGGGACTATTTCCGTCAGCACTGGCAGAAAAACTCCGGGCTGCGCATCGATCACCTGCTACTCAACCCGGCGGCCAGCGCGTACCTGAGCGAGGCCGGCGTGGACGCCTGGGTCCGGAACCAACCCCACCCCAGCGACCACGCGCCCACCTGGATCCGGCTGGCGTCACGCAAGCGGCGGTGACCAGGCGAGGCATCCCGGTCGATTGTTGTCTCTGTGAGGGGAATGCCTTATACCTGGCGCCCAACACCGGTGCGCTTGTCGTGAGCGTAGCGCCGACCCTGGAAAAGGACACCCCTCATGAGTCACCTCCAACTGAGCGACACGGCCCGCTATCTGCTGCGCCTGGGTTTCGACACCCCGCCAGCGCCGACCCTCGACACGTTGCGTCAACTGCAACGGCGCCATACCGCCGAGTTCCCTTTTGAAACCCTGTCGACGTTGCTGCGTCAACCCGTGCCCATCGACCTTGAATCGGTCGAACGAAAAGTGTTCGAACAAGGGCGCGGCGGCTATTGCTATGAACTCAATCAACTATTTTTTGCGCTGTTGCTGGAGTTGGGTTTCGACGCCCGCGGCATCACCGGGCGCGTGGTGATGAACGCGCCTGAAGGCTCTTGGGCTGCCCGGACCCACCGGTTGAGCCTGGTGACGTTAGACGGCGTGCGCTACATCACCGACGTCGGCTTTGGTGGCATGGTGCCCACTGCGCCGTTGCTGCTGGACAGCCGTGAGGCCCAAACCACCCCCCATGAGCTGTACCGCATCGAAACCCATGCGGACGGTTACCTGCTGCGCGCCAACGTCGACGACGAATGGCGGCCAATGTATCTGTTCGATCTGCAACGCCAGGAAGACATCGACTACACCCTCGGTAATTGGTACGTCAGCAGCCACCCGGAATCCCCGTTCATGGGCCGGTTGATGGTTGCACGCACCGGTGACGGGTTGCGCAAGACCCTGAACGGCAACAGCTACGCGGTGCACCGGATAGGGCAGCAGAGCGAACGCCGGGTGATCGCCGATGCCGATGAGTTGATTGACTTGCTCGAACAAGAGTTTGGCCTGCGCGTACCGCCGCGCGAGCTGTTGCGACCGGCGATTGTGAAGGTGCTCCAGCCATAAGAAGGCTGTTGGCCGGGGTACCTGTTCCTGGGTAGGGCAACAAGTTGTATACAACTATATGGACATTTGTCCTGAATTTTGAATACAGTGTGCCCATAACAAAAAACAGGGAATCCCCGAACCATGAAAACGCCCCATGTTTCACTCCCACGGCCCGAGGACGAAAACCTTGGCGTCGGCGCGAATATGGCTTACGGCCTGCAACATGTGTTGACCATGTACGGCGGCATCGTCGCCGTGCCGTTGATCATCGGCCAGGCGGCCGGGCTCTCGCCCGCGGACATCGGTCTGTTGATTGCCGCGTCATTGTTCGCGGGGGGCATGGCAACGTTGCTGCAAACCCTCGGCCTGCCGTTTTTTGGCTGTCAATTGCCCTTGGTGCAGGGCGTATCGTTCTCGGGCGTGGCGACCATGGTGGCGATTGTCGGCAGCGGCGGGGAAGGCGGCTTTCAAGCCATCCTGGGCGCGGTGATCGCCGCGTCGCTGATTGGTTTGCTGATTACCCCGGTGTTTTCGCGCATTACCCGGTTCTTTCCGCCGTTGGTCACCGGCATCGTGATCACCACCATCGGCCTGACCCTGATGCCGGTAGCGGCGCGCTGGGCCATGGGTGGCAACAGCCATGCCGCTGATTTTGGCAGCATGGCCAATATCGGCCTGGCGGCGGTGACCCTGGTGCTGGTGCTATTGCTGAGCAAAATGGGCAGCGCAACCATCTCCCGGTTGTCGATTCTGTTGGCGATGGTCATTGGTACCGTCATCGCCGTGTTCCTTGGCATGGCGGACTTTTCATCGGTCAGCCAAGGCCCGATGTTCGGCTTCCCGACACCGTTCCATTTCGGCATGCCGACTTTCCACATCGCCGCGATCCTGTCGATGTGCATTGTGATCATGGTGACCTTGGTGGAAACCTCTGCCGACATCCTGGCTGTGGGCGAGATCATCGACACCAGGGTCGACTCCAGGCGCCTGGGTAACGGCTTGCGGGCTGACATGCTGTCGAGCATGATCGCGCCGATCTTCGGTTCCTTCACCCAAAGCGCCTTTGCCCAGAACGTCGGGCTGGTGGCCGTGACAGGAATCAAGAGCCGTTTCGTGGTGGCGACCGGTGGCGTGTTCCTGGTGGTACTCGGGCTGCTGCCGTTCATGGGCCGGGTGATCGCGGCGGTGCCGACCTCGGTGCTGGGCGGTGCCGGTATCGTGCTGTTCGGCACCGTGGCTGCCAGTGGCATCCGCACGCTGTCCAAAGTCGATTACCGGAATAACGTCAACCTGATCATCGTCGCCACCTCCATTGGTTTTGGCATGATTCCCATCGCCGCACCGAATTTCTATGACCATTTCCCGAGCTGGTTCGCGACCATTTTCCATTCGGGCATCAGTTCTTCGGCGATCATGGCGATCGCGCTGAACCTGGCGTTCAACCACTTCACCGCCGGTAACTCCGACCAGCAGTCGGTTTTCGCCGCCGGCACCGAGCGAGTGTTGCGCTATCAGGACCTGGCAGCGCTACGTGAAGGTGATTACTTCAGCGATGGCAAGCTGCACGACTGCGATGGCAACGAGATTCCCGTGGTGGCTGAGCCTGTTCACGGGGCGGCGGAGCATGCGCCGATCCGTCTGAAAAGCAGCGAGCACGTCTGACAATTCCCTGTGGCGAGGGAGCTTGCTCCCGCTGGACGCGAAGCGGCCCTGTTTTAGGACTGCTGCGCAGCCCAGCGGGAGCAAGCTCCCTCGCCACAGGGGTTATCCAGTGGACACGAAAAAGCCTGGGATCAATGATCACAGGCTTTTTTGTGCCGCCCGGGAGCCGGTTACCAGCGGCCGTAATGACCCCGGGGTGGGCCGTAGTAATAGCCCCGTGGTGGCCCGTAATACACCGGTGCCGGGCGATAGTAGATCGGTCGCTCTACATACACCGGCTGCGGCTGGTAGTAGACCGGTGGCGGGGCCTGGTAGTAGACCGGCTGCGGCTGGACATAGACCGGTTGCTGCACATACACCGGCCGATCACGGTTGATGATGGCTGAGCCAACGATGGCCGAACCGACGATGGCACCAAAAACGGCGGGCCCCTCCCAACCACCACGACCGTGGGCGGATGCCTGGCCGGTGACCGCGAGTGCCCCCATGAGCAGGGCGATGATGGGAAGTCTACGATTCATGGCTGTTCCTCGTTTCGGCCCCGGCGCCTGTGGTCTGCAACAGACCCGATGAGGGTCGCGGGGATACTTGCTATGACAGCGATTTTCTCAGGATTTGCAACGCCGTTGGGTAAATATTGTGTAAGGTCTGTAGCGCTTTTATTGACCGCGCCGGGTCATCCTGTGGCCTGAGATAGGGCCGGGCCTGGCGGTATCATCATCGAATAGACCTTTCGCGACGGCCCTTCCATCTGTCCGAAAGTGAATGCAAGGAGACACGCATGCAGATCAATCCCAACAAAGACACCCAACTGTGCATGTCGCTCTCGGGGCGTCCCGGAAACTTCGGCCTGCGTTTTCATAATCACCTGTATGAACAATTGGGCCTGAATTTCTATTACAAGGCGTTTAGCAGCCAGGATTTGCCTGGAGCCGTGGGCGGTATCCGTGCCCTGGGGATTCGTGGATGCGGTGTGTCGATGCCGTTCAAGGAAGCCTGCATTGCCCTGGTGGATGAGCTGGATCCTTCCGCCGCCGCGATCCAGTCGATCAATACGATCGTCAATACCAACGGCCATCTGAAGGCCTACAACACCGACTACATTGCCATCGCCCAGTTGTTACAAAGCCACGCGGTGCCCAAGGACTCGACCTTTGCCTTGCGCGGCAGCGGCGGCATGGCCAAGGCTGTGGCCAGTGCCTTGCGCGATGGGGGTTACCAGAACGGGCTGATCGTTGCCCGCAATGAAGCCGCGGGGCGAGCCCTGGCCGAGTCCCTGGGATATGAATGGCAAGCTGACCTGGGTACCCGGCGGCCGCAGATGCTGATCAACGTCACGCCGATCGGCATGACTGGCGGCCCGGAGGCCGATCAGTTGGCGTTTGAGCCCGAGACCATCGTCGCGGCCGAGACTGTGTTCGATGTCGTGGCGATCCCGTCGGAAACGCCACTGATCGTGCGCGCCCGCGCCGAAGGCAAGCGGGTCATCACCGGGCTGGAAGTCATTGCGATCCAGGCCCTGGAACAGTTCGTGCTGTACACCGGCGTGCGGCCCAACCTGGAGCAATTTGAAAAAGCCGTGACCTTCGCCCGGTCGGCGTAGGCACTGCTATTCCAGCCGCGACAGGCGTTCTTCCAGGGCTGCGATCCGGGCTTCGAGTTCTTCGATGCGCTCCAGCGAGACAGCGCCACCGGCTCCACGCTCCAATGGGTGCTGGCGGGCGGCGAGAATCGCTTCGATGTCCGCCGGATCGCCCATGGCGTGCACATAGCGGTCTTCGCGCTGGCCGGCCTGGCGTGGCACCAGCAGCGCCAGTCCCCGGGCGATCAGGCGCTCAAGCTGGTGCACCACTTGTTCGGCGTCTTCGAAGTCGTGCATCCGACCGCTGCGGGTCAGTAGCTCATTGACTGTTTGCGGGCCACGCAGGAACAGCAGGCCCATCAGGACCACCTGGGCTGGCACCAGCTCCAGGGCTTTGTCGACCCGATGTTCCCAGCGGTCGGCGCGGCTGCCCATCACCAGTTTGGTAAAGCCGCGACCTTCCAACGCCCGCAGGCTCTGGCCGACCTGGCCCGGGTTGAGGTTCATCACCGGTTCGCGGCTGGTTTTCTGGTTGCAGGCCAGTACCAGGGCGTTGAGCGTCAGCGGGTAGGTCTCAGGGTTGGTGGCCTGTTTTTCGACCAGCGCGCCGAGGATGCGGATTTCCGTGCTATTGAGCCGTGGTTCTTCAGCCTGCTGTTGTTCTTCGATGCTCATCGCGCGTTCCCTATGCTGTGGAAGCCGCCTAGCCTAATCCTTGCGCAATAAAAGACAAGTCGTGCAACAAGCCGTGGCTATAATCGCAGCCGTTTGATTCATTCTTTCCTGCCACCTGCATGAGATTGCCATGACTATTTCCCTGTACGCCGCTTCCGTCCCGGTTTTCAAGCAGATGCTCAACGCGTTGAGCGACGTTCTGAACAAGGCCGAAGCCCACGCCACCGCGAAAAACATCGACCCGAACGCCTTCCTGCAAGCTCGCCTGTACCCGGACATGTTCCCGCTGGTGCGCCAGGTACAGATCGCGGTGGACTTCGCCAAAGGTGTGTCTGCACGCCTTGCCGAGATCGACGTGCCGAAGTATGAGGACACCGAGACCACGTTCGCCGAGCTGCAAGCCCTGATCGCCAAGGTCTTGGCCTTTATCGACGGCATCAGCCCTGCGCAGATCGATGGCAAGGAAGGCATCGAAATCGTTACCCGTCCAGGGACGCCGAAAGAGAAGCGCTTCAGCGGCCAGAATTATCTGCTGACCTACGGCCTGCCGCAGTTCTTCTTCCACGTCACCACTACTTATGCCTTGCTGCGCCACAATGGCGTGGAAGTGGGCAAGCGCGACTACATGGGCGCGTTCTAACCCGCCGGCATGAAAAAGCCCGGGACGGTGTGGGCCGTTCCCGGGCTTTTTTGTGGCTGTCACATCCTCGGCGGATATACCGCCGCTATCGCGAGCAAGCTCGCTCCCACAGGGGATCTGTTGTGTAGCGGCTATTGTGTGAGCGCCGCTGCCCTCTGTGGGAGCGCTTGCTCTGGGCGGCGATCCGACGATGACGACCGAATAGCCACCGCAGTTGTTACGCCGTACGCGCGAGCTTCTCTTCCTCACCCAGGCACGCCGCCGCTGTGAACAGCACATCCGTAGACGAATTCAACGCCGTCTCCGCCGAGTCCTGCAGGACACCGATGATGAAGCCCACCGCGACCACTTGCATGGCGATTTCGCTGGGAATGCCAAACAGGCTGCACGCCAGGGGAATCAGCAACAGCGAACCACCGGCCACCCCGGATGCGCCGCACGCGCAAATGGCCGCGACAACGCTCAGCAGCACGGCCGTTGGGATATCCACTGCGATACCCAGGGTATGCACGGCCGCCAGGGTCAGTACGGTGATGGTGATGGCGGCGCCGGCCATGTTGATGGTCGCGCCCAGGGGGATCGACACCGAATAGGTGTCTTCGTGCAGGCCCAGGCGTTTGCTCAGCTCCAGGTTCACCGGAATATTCGCCGCCGAGCTGCGCGTGAAAAATGCCGTGATACCGCTCTCGCGCAGGCAGGTGAATACCAGCGGGTAGGGGTTGCGACGCAGTTTCCAGAACACGATGAGTGGGTTGACTACCAACGCCACGAACAGCATGCAGCCGATCAGTACGGTGAGCAGGTGCAGATAACCAAGCAGCGCGCCGAAGCCGGAAGTGGCCAGCGTCGAGGCTACCAGGCCGAAGATCCCCAGTGGGGCGAAGCGAATGACCACGCGCACGATGACAGTCACGCCGTTGGACAGGTCTTCGAGCACGGTGCGGGTGGTCTGACCAGCATGACGAATGGCGATGCCCATGCCGATGGCCCAGGCCAGGATGCCGATGAAGTTACCGTCCATCAGCGCCCGGACCGGGTTATCCACCACGCTCAGCAGCAGGCTTTGCAGCACCTCGCTGATGCCCCCGGGCGCCGTGACCGCGACGTCTTGGGTCGATAGCACCAGGCTGGACGGAAACAGTGTACTGGCAACCACCGCGACCACCGCCGCGGCGAAAGTGCCCAGTAGGTAGAGGAACAGGATCGGCCGGATATGGGTTTCCTGGCCGTGCTTGTGGTTGGCGATGGATGCCATGACCAGCACGAATACCAAAATCGGTGCTACGGCCTTGAGCGCGGACACGAAGACCTTGCCGATGAATGCGGTGGACTTGGCCACGTCGGGCGCCAGCCATGCCAGGACAATACCGGCGATCAGACCGATGATGATTTGCGTCACCAGGCTGGTGCGTTTGAGGCGTTGCATAGGGGTAACGGACGAAGCTGTCATAGCGGCATCTCTGATTTTATTGTGTGCGACGGTCGACGAGTCAGGGCAACAAGCGGGCAGGCCACATGAGCGGACCGTGGGAAAGTACGGCGTTTGCAGGCCGCGGACTTTATCACAGCCGGTAACAAATCTGACGGACCTGTGACAGTCCGTCACCCTTATCCGGGTCCTGGCATGCGTTTGTAAGACGCGCGCATTCTGTTAGGCTTTGCCGTTCTCACTTTCTTACTGCCAGCGGGCCCTTGGGCTAACGCTGGTGTCGTCGTTTCGCTGGAGTTCTGCATGCTGTTACCCATTTTCCTGTTGTCGGCCGCCGGTTTTACGGTGCTGACCACGGAATTCGTCATCGTTGGCCTGTTGCCCTCTATCGCCCGCGACTTGCAGGTCAGCATCCCCCAGGCCGGCCTACTGGTGACGTTGTTCGCGTTTACGGTGGCGGCGTTCGGGCCTTTCCTGACGGCCTGGTTCGCCCGCTTTGAGCGGCGCAAGTTGTTTATCAGCGTGCTGGTGATGTTCGGTCTGGCCAACATGCTCGCCGCCGTTGCCCCCAACATCTGGGTGATGGCCGTTGCCCGGTTGATCCCGGCCCTGGGCCTGCCGGTGTTCTGGGCGCTGGCCAGTGAAACGGCGGTGGACATTGTCGGGCCACAGTTGGCCGGGCGGGCCATCGCCCGAATCGGCTTTGGCATCGTCTGTGCCACGGTGTTCGGCATTCCCGTGGGCACGTTGATTTCCGATGCGTTTGGCTGGCGCAGTGCGTTCGCGATCCTGGCGGTCATCGCCTTCGCCAAGGCCTTGCTGCTGTTTATCTACTTGCCGAAAACCAACCTGCACCAGCATCAGGTGAGCTTTCGTTCGCAATTCAAGATCCTGCGCAGCCCGTTGATGCAAGGGCATGTGCTGTTGTCGATCCTGGTGTTCAGCGGCATGTTCACCGCCTATACCTACCTGGCGGATATCCTCGAACGCCTCGCTGGGTTCGATGGCACCCTGGTGGGCTGGTGCCTGATGGGCTTCGGCGCCGTCGGGCTGCTGGGCAATTCCCTGGGCGGTCGGGCGGTGGACCGGCATCCGTTGATCGCATCGATGGTCTTCTGCCTGTTCCTGATCGGCGGCATGGTGGCGTTGGTGCCGAGCATTCATTCGCCCCTCGCGCTGGCGGCGGCAATGGGCATCTGGGGCGTAACCCAGGCGGCCTTGTTCCTGGTCAGTCATGTGCGGCTGATGAAGGCGGCTCCGCAGGCCCCGGCCTTTGCCGCATCGTTGAACATCGCCGGGGCCAACCTGGGGATTGGCCTGGGGGCGATGGTCGGTGGCCGGGTCATCGATACCTTGGGCCTGGGCAGTGTCGGGTTTGCGGCGGCCGGGTTCATCTTCATATCGATCCTGCTGGCGTTGCTGCTGATGACCTTCAAACCTCGTGTTGCCTGCTAAGCGCTGAACAACTCGCGACGCGCGCCTTCGGCAATCGCGACGATGCCGGGGTGGCTGACCTTGCGCTCCACGGAAATGGCGTAGAAGGATTCGCTCACCGCATTGGTCTGGCCGATCACTTCTACGCCGTACTGGCGCTTGACCTCTTCGGCGATCACGCTCGGGCCGATGAAAATCCCGCTGCCTGATTGGCCGAAGGCCTGCATCAATGCGCTGTCGTCGAACTCGCCGACGATACGCGGCTGGATCTGTTGCTCGGCGAACCAGCGTTGCAAGCGACTGCGCACCACGGTTTCCGGCCCGGGAATCAGCAGTGGAGCGTCATGCAGGCCGTGGGGGAAATCCTGCCCGTAGCGTTCGGCCAGCGCGGCGGTGGCGAAAAAGCTGATCCCGCATTCTCCCAGTTTCTGGCTGTAGCCCTTGATGTCCAGGTGGGTCGGCATCGGGCTGTCGGAAATCACCAGGTCCAGACGCTGGATTGCCAAGTCCGCCAGCAACCGTTCGAGCTTGTCCTCGCGACAGGTGATGCGCAGCGGCTCACTCAACTCCATGGTCGGCGCGAGCAGCCGGTAGACGATGGATTTGGGCACCACATCCGCCACCCCGACCCGAAACAGGGTTTGCTGCTCGTTGGGCTGGGCTCGCAGCATCAATTCCAGCTCGCCACCCAACTGGAACATGTGTTCGGCGTAGGGCAAGGTCTGGCGGCCGGCCTCGGTCAGTTCCAGCTGCCGTCCGACGCGGCGAAACAGCTTGATGTTATAGGTCTGTTCGAACAGGGAAATCTGCCCGCTGATGGTCTGTGGGGTCAGGTTCAACTGCTCGCAGGCGCGCACGATGCTGCCGGTTTTAGCCACCACCCAGAAATAATGCAGTTGTCGATAGTTGAGCATGGGATCACGTTTCTTCGTAAAAACCGAAGTATAACCGCTGAAAATACGAATTTTCCTGAAGTATTCGCGTCTCTAGAATGCCTTGCCATTGGTGGGCCACTTTCGTGCTCCTTTTATTCTCCCAAGAGGCATTCATTCCATGACATACAAATCCCTGGGGCTGGCAGCCCTGCTTGTGATGTCCGTAACGACACTGGCGGGTTGTGAACAGGCTGAGAAAAGTGCCCAGCAACTGATGGGCCAGGCTGCGGAAACCGCCAAGCAGGCCATTGATGACACCCACAAGGCCGCCGAACAGGCGATCAGCGAAGCTACCGGCGGGTTGATCAGCCCGAAGAAAAAACCGGCGGACGAAGCTGACGAAACACAAACCCCGACCAAAACCATCTAACACGTCACATCAGTCAGGACTGACCCATGGATTATCTTCTACAACTCGCCGCCAGCCCCACCGCGTGGATCGCCCTGGCAACTCTGGTGGTCATGGAAATCGTGCTTGGCATCGATAACCTGATCTTCATTTCGATTCTGACCAACAAGCTGCCCGCCCAGCACCGTGCCAAGGCGCGGCGGATCGGTATCGGCATGGCGCTGATTCTGCGCCTGGGCTTGTTGAGCACCATTGCCTTCATTGTGCAGTTGACCGAACCGGTCATCGAAATCCTGGGCCAGGCGTTCTCCTGGAAAGACATGATCCTGATTGCCGGCGGCCTGTTCCTGCTGTGGAAAGCGACCACTGAAATTCACCACAGCATGGACCCTGCACCGAATGACCCCAAGTCGGCCACGTCCGGCGTGACCCTGGGCTTTGCTGCAGCAATCGGTCAGATCCTGATGTTGGACCTGGTGTTTTCCATCGACAGCATCATCACGGCTGTGGGCATGACCGAACATTTGCCGATCATGATCATCGCGGTCGTTGTGTCGGTGTTGGTGATGCTGCTGGCGGCCGAGCCGCTCGCCAAGTTCATCAATGACAACCCGACGGTGGTGATGTTGGCCCTGGGTTTCCTGATCATGATCGGCATGACGCTGATCGCCGAAGGCTTCGGTGCCCATGTGCCCAAGGGCTATATCTATGCGGCCATGGCGTTCTCGGCGGCGATCGAAGTGTTGAACATGTTGTCCCGTCGGGCCAGGGAAAGGGCGTTGGCCGACAACGCCTGATGCCAGGCAGACAGAAGCCACCCGGGTCCAGGCCCGGGTGGCTTTTTTGTTAGGGTTTGAAAAGCGAATGCTCAGTGTGCGGTGGCGTGGCGTCGCGCGGGTTTTCTGGTTTTTTCCGATTGCGCAGGTGGCGCGTGATGATGGCGCCGGGTGATCCGGAGCACACCCCACAGCATGGCCGTGGCTACGCTCAGCCAGCCGAATATCAGCATCAGAATTGTCGTGGTCAGGCTCATCTGTGCCTCCTTTTTATCCCGGTCCGGGATCACGCACCTAATACATGGACAGTCTAGTCGTCCAAGTGTTGCAGGTAATCGATCCGTGGCGCTCGGGCACGGATCGGTTCGTTCTATCGCGCTCGTAAAACTGCTGTTATGGCTATACCCAGGGCTGTGCGCGCCTTATGATCGTCGACCCAAGCCTGGCCCCGGATGCCGGGCGTCTGAACAAGAGAGTCATCATGTCGCCGGTTATTTCATCTTTTCGATCACTGGTCCTGACGCTGTCCTGCCTCGTTGCCCTGGTGGGGTGTGCGGGCAGTGTGTCGCCGCAGATACAGCGCCTGCCCGAGCGGGTGGAACTTAACAGCGTGCCGTTCTTTCGCGGCGAAATGTACCAGGGCGCCCCGCAGTCCCTGGCTGCCCTGCTGACGTTGCAAGGCACGGTGATCACGCCGGGGCTGCTGGAGAAACCGTTGCACCTGCCGGGTGGCGAAGCCGGTTTGCAACTGAATATGCAGACCCTGGCGCGTGAATACGGGTTGCTGGTGTATCCCCTCGACGCCAAGCTGCCCGCGTTGTTGGAACAGGTCGCGGCGGGCTATCCGGTGCTGGTGCGCTATATCGACGGTTCGACGTTCTGGGCCGAGCCTCGGTATGGGATTCTCGCCGGCTACAACCGTCAGAAGCAGACGGTATTGCTGCGCTCAGGCATGAACCGGCGGCAATTGATAAGCTTCAGTGCCTTCGAGTCGGCCTTCCAGAGCGCGGGTGGCTGGGCGGTGCTGGTCCAGCGACCTACGCAGCTGCCGGCCAATGTCGACTCGCAGCGGTGGCTCAAGGCGGCGGTCGAATTGGGCGGGGCAGGGCAGGAACAAGCCGCGGCGCGGGCCACCAAGACCTTGGAAGCGGCGCATTGATCGCTCACCCCGTTCGTCACTTGCCGGGCACAACCAGGCAGGTCTGAAGCTCTTATCGTCAGGGTTGGGCATTTTCCGACCGTGATTGGAGGAGGCACGCATGGCGCAGTCGAAAACACCTACGGGGCCACATTCGTCAGAGCATTCCAGCGGCGATGATTTGGGGTTCGATCCGGATTCACCGGATCTTGAGGATCCCCAGGTCGATCCGGTAGGGCCGGCCAAGGCGCCCCTGGACAAGAAGGATGAGCGCAAGCCCAAGCCCTATGATCCGCTGGGGGACTTGAAGCCATAAATAACCTGTGGTTATTGGGAGGCTTCCACCACGCCACTCTGGCGGCTCTTGAGATTCTTGGCGGCCTTGTATTGCAGGGCCACCGCTGGTACCGCGGCGCTTTTTCCGGTTTCCACCCAGCTACGAATCCGGCTGGCATCGGCGAAGTGCGTGTACTTGCCAAAGGCGTCGAGGATCACCAGCGCCATCGGGCGATTGCCCATTTTCGTCACCAGCACCAGGCAGTGACCGGCCTGGTTGGTGAAGCCAGTCTTGGTCAACTGGATATCCCAGTTAGCCTTGTGGACCAGGTGGTCGGTGTTGCGGAATCCCAGGCTGTACACAGGCTTGCGGAACGTAACGGTCTTTTCCTTGGTCGTGCTCAGTTCGCTCAGCAGCGGGTACTTGCGCGCGGCGATCAGCAGCTTGGTCAGGTCCCTGGCAGTCGAGACGTTGTGGATCGACAGGCCCGTCGGTTCGACGTAATGGGTGCTGGTCATGCCCAGCGCCTTCGCCTTGGCGTTCATGGCGGCAATGAACGCCGCATAGCCCCCCGGATAGTGGTGGGCGAGGCTGGCGGCGGCGCGGTTTTCCGAAGACATCAGGGCGATCAGCAGCACGTCCCGGCGCGACAGCTCGCTGTTGAGCTTGACCCGGGAAAACACGCCCTTCATCTCTGGGGTGTTGGCGATGGTGATGGAGATGTACTCATCCAGGTTCTGTTTGGCATCCAGCACGATCAGGCCGGTCATCAACTTGGTCACCGACGCGATGGGCACCACCACGTCCGGGTTGCTCGAATAAACGACTTTATCCGTCTGCAGGTCCAGCAACATCGCGCTGCCCGAGGCGACTTGCAGTTTGGCCGTATCCCGTGGGGCTGCGATGGTTTCCTGTGCAGCGACATTCTGCGTGATAAAACTGCCTGTGAAAGCGATGAACAGGCTGATGATCGAAAGACGGATTTTCACGCGAGTAGGCTCGATAGAGTTGAAGGTGCCGTTGAGCAACGACTTTTAAAAAAAAACGTCGCATTTTAGGAGTATGGGCGACAGCAGCGCTATATGCCTGTACCGCCAAGGCTTATGAATAAATAAAGTTTCATGGCGGGGGATTTTGGCGAAACGAATCTGAAAAATGTGTAATTTGGCGGCTAAAGTCCGTCGCCGGAAACATCTGCGGGAGCGAGCTTGCTCGCGATAGCGGTGTGTCAGTCAACTGGATGTTGGCTGGTCCATCGCTATCGCGAGCAAGCTCGCTCCCACAGGTTTTTTGTTGACGCGTATCAGCTGTGCAGCGTTTCAGCCGCGTACAACGTGTTTTCCAGCAGGCAGGCGCGGGTCATCGGGCCTACGCCGCCAGGTACCGGCGTGATCCAGCCGGCGCGGGGCAGGGCGGTCTCGTAGACCACGTCGCCCACCAGCTTGCCATCTTCCTGGCGATTGATGCCCACGTCGATGACGATGGCGCCTTCCTTGATCCACTCGCCTTTGACCAGGCCGGGTTTGCCGGCGGCCACCACCACCAGGTCCGCGCGGCCGACATGGCCAGCCAGATCCTTGGTGAAACGATGGGTCACGGTCACGGTGCAGCCGGCCAGCAGCAGCTCCATGGCCATTGGACGACCAACGATGTTGGACGCACCCACTACTACGGCGTCGAGGCCATACAGGTCCACGCCAGTGCTTTCCAGCAACGTCATGATGCCTTTCGGGGTGCAGGGACGAAGCAACGGGATGCGCTGGGCCAGGCGACCGACGTTATAAGGATGGAAGCCATCGACGTCTTTGTCCGGGCGGATACGCTCCAACAGCTTGGAGGCGTCGAGGTGTTCAGGCAGCGGCAGCTGGAGCAGAACGCCGTCGATGTTCGGGTCATCGTTCAAGCGATCGATCAGATCGGCCAACGCTTGCTGGGTGGTTTCGGAAGGCAGGTCGTAGGCCTGGGAAAGGAAGCCGACCTCTTCACAGTCTTTACGCTTGTGCGAGACATAAACCTGAGAGGCAGGATCGCTGCCGACCAGGATCACCGCAAGGCCGGGCGTGCGCAGGCCTTGCTGGCGGCGCTCGGTGACTCGTTGGGCGATCTGCTGGCGCAGGCTGGCGGCGATCGATTTGCCGTCGATAAGTTGTGCAGTCATTGCGCGTGGTTAACCATCGAGAGGGGAAAAAAAGAGAACGCATTCTCGCATGCCGGGGCGTGAGGGCAAAGGCGCTTGGTCTGCAAATTCCCCTAACCCCTTTAATTAAATGAATTTTTTTTAAAAAAGAGTTGACGACCTATCAGGCCGTCTATAACATTCGTCGCACTTGTCGGGCACAGCCTAGCACTGGTTAAGAAGGTGGAGCGGAGTTGGTTGTTTAAACTCGGCGAAACTGAAAGCACTTAGTTTGTAATCGTCCAAGAATACAGATTAAAAAGGCGCCCGTAGCTCAGCTGGATAGAGCATCCGCCTTCTAAGCGGATGGTCGCAGGTTCGAGTCCTGCCGGGTGCGCCAATTAGGCAGCTTTGGCACAAGTAAGGCAACAAGGCAATATGGTGGGCGTAGCTCAGTTGGTAGAGCACGGGATTGTGACTCCCGTTGTCGTGGGTTCGATCCCCATCGTCCACCCCATATTCTAGAAAGGCGCCAGATCTAACAATCTGGCGCCTTTGCTTTAAAAGCTTGATACGCGGATGTGGTGGAATTGGTAGACACACTGGATTTAGGTTCCAGCGCCGCAAGGTGTGAGAGTTCGAGTCTCTCCGTCCGCACCATACAAGTCGCTATTTAAATAGCAGAAAACGGCGCAGTACCTGAAAGGGGCTGCGCCGTTTTTGTTTTCAGTGGTTCTGTGTTTGGCGTCGGTACGGTTTTTTGGCGCTGCGCGTAGCGATCGGTTTTCGCGAATGTGTTTCGCGATGATGCGTGACATGTCCGTCGGTCCCCTTGTGGGGGCGGGCGTCGCGCGATCGGGCAAGCTGCTTCTATATATAGAAGCGTCGGCGCAGAGCCCTGGGCTGAATCGACTGTATTTGCAATCCGGGTGGGGCATGAGCGTTTGTCCCGTCCTAAATCCGGCGCCTGTTTCCAGCGCGTTTTCAGTAGGGTGACTTCTTGAGTTTGACCTACTAGAATGCATGCCCTTGATTCTGGGGTCGGAAACGCCCGGCCAACGTCTGTGCAACGAGGAATATCCATGCAAGTTTCTGTTGAAAATACTTCTGCTCTTGAGCGCCGCATGAGCATCACCGTGCCGGCTGAGCGCATCGAGACTCAGGTCAACAAGCGTCTGCAGCAGACTGCCCAAAAGGCCAAAATCCCAGGTTTCCGCCCAGGCAAAGTGCCAATGAGCGTGATCCGTCAGCGTTACGAAGCTGATGCGCGTCAGGAAGCCGTGGGCGACGTGATCCAGTCTTCGTTCTACGAAGCGGTCGTCGAGCAGAAGCTGAACCCGGCCGGCGCTCCGTCCGTCGAGCCTAAAGTGTTGGAAAAAGGCAAGGACCTGGAATTCGTCGCCACGTTCGAAGTGTTCCCTGAGTTCACGGTTGCCGGTTTCGAATCCATCGCCGTCGAGCGCCTGAGCGCTGACGTGTCGGATGCCGACCTGGACAAGATGCTGGACATCCTGCGCAAGCAGAACACCCGTTTCGAAGTGACTGAGCGTGCTGCCCAGAACGAAGATCAACTGAACATCGATTTCGTCGGCAAGGTCGACGGTGAAGTGTTCGCCGGCGGTTCCGCCAAGGCTACTCAGTTGGTGCTGGGCTCCGGTCGCATGATTCCTGGCTTCGAAGATGGCCTGGTTGGCGCCAAGGCCGGTGAAGAGCGCGTTCTGAACGTGACCTTCCCTGAGGACTACCAGAACCTGGACCTGGCTGGCAAAGCCGCCGAGTTCACCGTGACCGTCAACACTGTTTCCGAGCCGAAACTGCCTGAGCTGAACGAAGAGTTCTTCGCCCAGTTCGGCATCAAGGAAACCGGTCTGGAAGGTTTCCGCGCCGAAGTTCGCAAGAACATGGAGCGTGAGCTGCGCCAGGCCATCAAGTCCAAGGTCAAGAACCAGGTCATGGACGGTCTGCTGGCCTCCAACCCGATCGAAGTGCCAAAGGCTCTGCTGGATAACGAAGTGAACCGTCTGCGTGTGCAGGCTGTTCAGCAGTTCGGTGGCAACATCAAGCCGGACCAACTGCCTGCCGAATTGTTCGAAGAACAAGCCAAGCGCCGCGTCGTACTGGGCCTGATCGTCGCCGAAGTGGTCAAGCAGTTCGAGCTCAAGCCTGACGAAGCCCGCGTCCGCGAGCTGATCCAGGAAATGGCCTCGGCCTATCAAGAGCCTGAGCAAGTCGTGTCCTGGTACTACAAGAACGACCAGCAACTGAACGAAGTCCGTTCGGTTGTGCTGGAAGAACAAGTTGTGGATACTGTTCTGCAGAAAGCTAGCGTGACCGATAAAGCGGTCTCTTACGAAGAAGCGGTCAAGCCGGTGGAAGCTCCACAAGCCGATTGATGGTTCTGCGGTAAGAAATAAACACCCATAAGCCAGCCTTCGCGCTGGCTTATGCGTATTCAAGACATAACTATTTGGGAGTGACTGCGAGACATGTCCCGCAATTCTTTTTATCAGCAGAGCTCTGACATCCAGGCCGCAGGCGGCCTGGTCCCGATGGTTATCGAGCAGTCCGCCCGCGGCGAACGTGCCTATGACATCTACTCGCGTCTGCTCAAGGAACGCGTCATCTTCCTGATCGGCCCCGTTGAAGACTACATGGCCAACCTGGTCGCGGCGCAGCTGTTGTTCCTTGAAGCGGAAAACCCGGACAAGGATATCCATCTGTACATCAACTCACCTGGCGGTTCGGTGACTGCGGGCATGTCGATCTACGACACCATGCAGTTCATCAAGCCTGACGTTTCCACCATCTGCATCGGCCAGGCCTGCAGCATGGGTGCTTTCCTGCTCGCCGGCGGCGCAGCGGGCAAGCGTCACTGCCTGCCTAACTCGCGGATGATGATTCACCAGCCATTGGGCGGCTTCCAGGGCCAGGCGTCGGATATCGACATCCATGCCAAGGAAATCCTCCACATTCGTTCGCGCCTGAACTCGTTGCTGGCCCATCATACCGGCCAAAGCCTCGAAACCATTGAGCGTGACACCGAGCGTGACAACTTCATGAGCGCCGAGCGTGCGGCCGAATATGGCCTGATCGACTCCGTGATCAACAAGCGTCAAATGCCTGCCTAAGCCGCTCAATATGCAGGTGGTTGGGATGACCGGCCGCCTGCGGGCTTGAAAAAGCCCGCAATTGCCTTCATCTTGTGTTGCAAGCCTATCGGATTTGGATCGATCGAATGACTGACACCCGCAACGGCGAGGACAACGGCAAACTGCTTTATTGCTCCTTCTGTGGCAAAAGCCAGCATGAAGTGCGCAAATTGATTGCCGGCCCCTCGGTCTTCATTTGCGACGAGTGCGTCGACCTGTGCAATGACATCATCCGCGAGGAGGTGCAGGAAGCCCAGGCCGAGAGCAGCGCGCATAAATTGCCTTCGCCTAAAGAAATCAGCGGCATCCTTGATCAGTATGTGATTGGTCAGGAACGTGCGAAAAAAGTACTGGCCGTAGCGGTGTACAACCACTACAAGCGCCTGAACCAGCGTGACAAGAAGAATGACGAGGTCGAACTCGGCAAGAGCAACATCCTGCTGATCGGCCCGACAGGCTCGGGTAAGACCCTGCTTGCCGAAACCCTGGCCCGCTTGCTGAACGTTCCGTTCACCATCGCCGACGCAACCACCCTCACCGAGGCGGGTTATGTAGGTGAAGACGTCGAGAACATCATTCAGAAGCTGTTGCAGAAGTGCGACTACGATGTGGAAAAGGCCCAGATGGGCATTGTCTATATCGACGAAATCGACAAGATTTCACGCAAGTCCGACAACCCGTCCATCACCCGGGATGTTTCCGGTGAGGGCGTGCAGCAGGCCTTGCTCAAGTTGATCGAAGGTACGGTCGCTTCCGTTCCACCCCAAGGTGGCCGCAAGCATCCGCAGCAGGAATTCCTGCAAGTCGACACCCGTAACATCCTGTTCATCTGCGGTGGTGCGTTCTCCGGCCTGGAAAAGGTTATTCAAAACCGTTCCACCCGTGGCGGCATTGGTTTCAACGCCGAAGTGCGAAGCAAGGAAGAGGGCAAGAAGGTCGGTGAGTCCCTGCGTGAAGTCGAACCTGACGATTTGGTCAAGTTCGGTCTGATCCCGGAATTCGTCGGTCGTCTGCCGGTCCTGGCGACGCTGGACGAGTTGGATGAAGCTGCGTTGATGCAGATCCTGACCGAGCCGAAAAACGCCCTGACCAAGCAGTATGCCAAGCTGTTCGAAATGGAAGGTGTAGACCTGGAGTTCCGTTCCGACGCGCTGAAATCGGTCGCAAAACGTGCCCTGGAACGCAAGACCGGTGCGCGTGGATTGCGCTCGATCCTCGAAGGCGTATTGCTCGACACGATGTACGAGATCCCCTCGCAGTCAGAGGTGAGTAAAGTCGTGATCGATGAAAGCGTCATAGAAGGCAAGTCCAAGCCATTGTATATCTATGAAAACAATGAGCCGGCTGCCAAGGCCGCACCGGACGCTTAAGCGTCCCGCTGCCGGAACAAAGAAGGGGCCTTCGGGCCCCTTTGCTTTTTGCGCGTTTTAGACGTGTCTTAGCGCTTGTTTTTTTTCGAGGCTGCCCCCATCTTGGTTTCAAGCTTACTTCCATCTGTTTCCGGCCCGAGGGCCGCCGTAGAGGCGAAATCATGAAGACAACCATCGAATTGCCTCTCCTGCCATTGCGCGATGTCGTGGTGTATCCGCACATGGTTATCCCGCTGTTCGTGGGGCGCGAGAAGTCCATCGAAGCCCTTGAGGCTGCGATGACGGGTGACAAGCAGATTCTTCTGCTGGCTCAGAGAAATCCTGCCGACGATGATCCCGGCGAAGACGCACTGTATCGCGTAGGTACGATTGCAACGGTTCTGCAATTGCTCAAGCTGCCCGACGGCACCGTCAAGGTCCTGGTCGAAGGCGAGCAGCGTGGTGCTATCGAGCGTTTCAGCGAAGTGGACGGCCATTGCCGGGCCGAGGTGTCGCTGATCGAAGAGGTCGATGCGCCCGAGCGTGAATCAGAAGTGTTTGTCCGCAGCCTGCTGTCGCAGTTCGAACAATACGTGCAACTGGGCAAGAAGGTGCCTGCAGAGGTCCTGTCGTCGCTTAACAGCATCGATGAGCCTGGGCGATTGGTCGATACGATGGCGGCCCACATGGCCCTCAAAATCGAGCAGAAGCAGGAAATTCTCGAAATCATTGATTTGTCGGCCCGTGTCGAACACGTGCTGGCACTGCTCGACGGCGAAATCGATCTGTTGCAGGTCGAGAAACGCATTCGCGGTCGCGTCAAGAAGCAGATGGAGCGCAGCCAGCGCGAGTACTACCTGAATGAGCAGATGAAGGCCATCCAGAAAGAGCTGGGCGATGGCGACGAAGGTCACAACGAAATCGAGGAGCTGAAAAAGCGCATCGATGCTGCCGGCTTGCCCAAGGATGCACTGGCTAAGGCCCAGGCCGAGCTGAACAAGCTCAAGCAAATGTCGCCGATGTCTGCCGAGGCCACCGTCGTGCGCTCCTACATCGACTGGTTGGTCCAGGTGCCGTGGAAAGCCCAGAGCAAGGTGCGTCTGGACCTGGCGCGTGCCGAAGACATCCTCGACGCCGATCATTACGGCCTGGAAGAGGTCAAGGAACGCATCCTGGAATACCTCGCCGTGCAGAAGCGCGTGAAGAAGATCCGTGGCCCGGTCCTGTGCCTGGTTGGTCCTCCAGGGGTCGGTAAAACCTCCCTTGCGGAGTCGATTGCCCACGCCACCAACCGCAAATTTGTACGCATGGCCCTTGGCGGCGTGCGCGATGAGGCGGAAATTCGGGGCCATCGCCGTACCTACATCGGTTCGATGCCAGGAAGATTGATTCAAAAGATGACAAAGGTCGGCGTGCGCAATCCGCTGTTCCTTTTGGACGAAATCGACAAGATGGGTAGCGACATGCGCGGCGATCCAGCCTCTGCGTTGCTCGAAGTCCTCGATCCTGAGCAGAATCACAACTTCAACGATCACTACCTGGAGGTCGATTACGACCTGTCGGACGTGATGTTCCTTTGCACCTCCAACTCCATGAACATTCCGCCAGCGTTGCTGGACCGGATGGAGGTGATTCGTCTGCCGGGTTACACCGAGGACGAGAAGATCAACATCGCCGTGAAATACCTTTCGCCCAAGCAGATCCAGGCCAACGGCCTGAAAAAAGGCGAGCTGGAATTCGACGAGGAAGCGATTCGCGACATCATCCGCTACTACACCCGCGAAGCCGGTGTGCGTGGCCTGGAACGGCAGATTGCCAAGGTTTGCCGCAAGGCGGTCAAGGAACATGCGCTGGAAAAACGCTTCGCGGTCAAGGTCACTGCGGACCTGCTGGAGCACTTCCTGGGCGTACGCAAGTTCCGCTATGGCCTTGCCGAGCAACAGGACCAGATCGGCCAGGTGACTGGCTTGGCCTGGACCCAGGTCGGTGGTGAGTTGCTGACCATCGAAGCCGCCGTGGTGCCGGGCAAGGGGCAACTGATCAAGACCGGTTCCCTGGGCGACGTGATGGTCGAATCGATCACCGCTGCGCTGACGGTGGTTCGCAGTCGCGCCCGGAGCCTGGGTATTCCCCTGGACTTCCATGAGAAGCGCGATACGCATATCCACATGCCTGAAGGGGCTACGCCCAAGGACGGCCCAAGCGCTGGTGTAGGCATGTGCACGGCCCTGGTTTCGGCATTGACCGGTATTCCGGTGCGCGCCGACGTCGCCATGACGGGTGAAATCACGTTGCGTGGCCAGGTCCTGGCGATTGGCGGCCTGAAGGAAAAACTGCTGGCGGCACACCGTGGCGGGATCAAGATCGTGATCATTCCCGAAGAGAATGTCCGCGACCTGAAGGAAATTCCTGACAACATCAAGCAAGATCTTCAGATCAAACCCGTTAAATGGATTGACGAGGTCCTGCAAATTGCGCTGCAATACGCGCCGGAGCCCTTGCCGGATGTGGCTCCGGAGATTGTCGCGAAGGAAGAAAAGCGAGAGTCTGACTCTAAGGAAAGAATTAGCACGCATTAATACGCATTTGCCTGGGGGGCTTCCTTGACAGTTTTTTAGAGCCCTTGTTATAAAGCGGCTCTTAAGTGTCTGCAGGCCATTCAGCACTCGTTTTTGCTTTCACCAAAAAAACTTAGAATCATCTCAAATAGATATAAGGGGACTTAGAGTGAACAAGTCGGAACTGATTGATGCTATCGCTGCATCCGCTGATATCCCGAAAGCTGCTGCTGGCCGTGCGCTGGACGCTGTAATCGAATCCGTCACTGGCGCTCTGAAGGCTGGCGACTCCGTTGTTCTGGTTGGTTTCGGTACCTTCTCCGTGACCGATCGTCCTGCTCGTATCGGTCGCAACCCGCAGACCGGTAAGACGCTGGAAATCGCTGCTGCCAAAAAGCCAGGCTTCAAAGCTGGTAAAGCACTGAAAGAAGCCGTTAACTAAGGTTTCGTTGAGTTTATCCGGGTCGGGGTCATGCCTGGCTTGGCAGCGGAGCGGTAATACGGCCGGTTGCAACCGGTCTGGCACACCAGGGCTTGCAGGTTAGAGCCCGGTCCGCTCCGCCAGTTACGAGAAGGCGCATCCTCGGATGCGCCTTTCTTCTATCCGGATTCTACCCACGCTCCACGGTTGCCTAAATTTGAAGTTCAACCGTTTCTGGGGGACGCATGCTGCAGAATATCAGGGACAATTCACAAGGCTGGATTGCCAAGACCATCATCGGGGTCATCGTCGCATTGATGGCGTTGACCGGTTTCGATGCCATTTTTCAAGCCACCACCAACAGCAATGACGCGGCCAAGGTCAACGGCGAAAAAATCAGCCAGAACGAGCTGAGCCAGGCGGTCGACATGCAACGCCGTCAGCTCATGCAACAGCTGGGCAAGGATTTCGACGCCTCCCTGCTGGACGAAAAAATGCTGCGCGATTCGGCGCTCAAGGGCCTGATCGACCGCAAGTTGCTGCTGCAAGGTGCACACGATGCGAAATTCGCTTTCTCGGAAGCTGCGCTTGATCAAGTCATCCTGCAGACGCCTGAGTTCCAGGTGGATGGTAAATTCAGCGCCGAGCGTTTCGATCAGGTGATCCGCCAGCTGGGTTATAGCCGTATGCAGTTCCGCCAGATGCTGGCTCAGGAAATGCTGATCGGTCAGTTGCGCGCCGGCCTGGCGGGCAGCGGTTTCGTCACAGATGCCCAAGTGCTGGCATTTGCACGCCTGGAAAAACAGACGCGTGATTTCGCCACCTTGAACATCAAGGCCGATCCTGCGTCGGTAAAGCTGACCGACGATGAGGTCAAGGCTTACTACGACCAACACGCCAAGGAATTCATGACGCCTGACCAGGTGGTCATCGATTATCTCGAGCTGAAGAAAGCCTCTTTCTTCGATCAGGTCAGCGTCAAGGACGAAGACCTGCAAGCGGCCTATCAGAAAGAAATCGCCAACCTGTCCGAACAGCGTCGCGCTGCGCACATCCTGATCGAAGTGAACGACAAGGTGACCGAAGCCCAGGCCAAGGCGAAGATCGAAGAGATCCAGGCTCGCTTGGCCAAAGGTGAGTCGTTTGAAGCGTTGGCGAAGGAGTTTTCCCAGGACCCGGGTTCGGCGAACAACGGCGGCGATCTCGGCTATGCCGGCCCAGGTGTCTACGATCCGGAGTTCGAAAAGGCCTTGTACGCCTTGAACAAGGACCAGGTCTCGGCACCGGTCCGTACCGATTTCGGTCTGCACCTGATCAAGCTGCTGGGGGTCGAAGCGCCTGAAGTGCCGACCTTCGCCAGCCTCAAGGACAAACTGACCCGCGAGCTGAAGACTCAGCAGGTGGAGCAGCGTTTCGTGGAGGCGACCAAGCAACTGGAAGATGCCTCGTTCGAAGCGTCCGACCTGGCGCAGCCGGCCCAGGACCTGAAGCTGACCATTCATACATCGGCCCCGTTCGGTCGTGAAGGCGGTGAAGGGATTGCGGCCAATCGCGCCGTGGTCACTGCGGCGTTCAGCCCGGAAGTGCTGGATGAAGGTGCCAACAGCACCGCCATCGAACTGGACCCGGAAACCGTCGTAGTGCTGCGTGCCAAGGAGCACCGCAAGCCTGAGCAACTGCCGCTGGAAAGCGTGGCAGGGCCGATTCGTGCTCAATTGACCAAGGAACATGCCAGCGCAGCGGCCAAGACCCGCGCCGACGAGCTGATCGCCAGCCTGCGCGACGGCAAGACGGCACTGGATAAACCGGTTGACGGCCAAGGCTGGAAAGCCATCGAGGCGGCCACCCGCAACCAGGAAGGCATCGACCCGGCGGTGCTGCAAGCACTGTTCCGCATGCCTAAGCCTGAGTCCAAGGACAAACCGACGTTCACCAGTGTGACCTTGCCTGATGGCAGCCTGATGGTCGTGCGTTTGAATGGCGTGAACGAAGCAGCGGCACCGACTGACGAAGAGAAGGCGGAATATCGCCGCTACCTCGCGTCCCGTGTTGGTCAGCAGGACTTTGCGGCGTATCGCAAGCAGTTGGAGAGCCAGGCGGATATCAAGCGTTTCTAATTGCTTGAGGTTTGGCCAAGCCTGATTGTAATGCTGTTCGCTTTAGAGAAAACGGCGCTTCTCCAGAAATGGGAAGCGCCGTTTTTTTTGGCTTGGGTTTTGGATTTTGGGTGTATGTCCAAATAAACCACGTCTCTGGAAACGGAATAAAAAACTTCATTGACCGCTGAAGTGAACAGCATTAGCCCGAACCGTCAGATTTTTGTATCTGCTTGTTGCCTGGAAAGCGGGTGTTCGTCGATCTATCCGGTTGGCGTCTTTTTCCTGCAAACAACCCCCAGTAAACTTGTAACCCCCTTGAAACAAGATTAGCCACGCTGCCGAGTCGCGTTCTGTTGCACAATACGCCCCGGACCGTTTTTCTCAGGATGTTCAATGTTCAAATCATTTCCCATGCGCACCGTCGGGCTTGCACTGTTGCTGGCCGCCGCAGCCGGTTGCTCGTCGAAGAAAGCAGCCATTTACGAGCACGAGAATTTCGACGACTCCGGCACGTTCTCGCGCACTTATCCAGTGAACGACGCGGCGACCTGCGAGGCCGGGCGTCGGGCGTTGCTCAGCCAGGGCTACATCATCACCAGCAGCGATCCGAAGCTGGTCAGCGGTCACAAGAGCTTCCAGCAGACCGGCGACACCCACATGGAAATCAGCTTCAACCTGGTCTGTGCCGAAGACGGCGGTACTGGCCACCGTGCGACGATGTTCGCCAACGCCTTGCAGGACCGTTATGCCCTCAAGAAGATCAACAACTCCGCCAGCCTGGGCGTGGGCGTGTTGGGTTCGGTATCGATGCCGATCGGCTCCTCGGATGATTCGATGGTCAAGGTCGCCAGCGAAACCGTGTCGGCGTCCAAGTTCTATGAGCGCTTCTTTGCCCTGGTGGAGCTGTTCCTGCCTCCCGAGGCGAAGAAAGCGGCTGATAACGCCGAGAAACCGAAAACTGAACTGGGCATTCCGGAAACCAAGGTCGAACCGGCTGCCCTGGTGCCTGCTCCAGCGCCTGCTCCAGCGCCTGCGCCGGAGCCGGAGCCGATTGCCCCGGCGCCAGCCACCCCGGTGGAAGAGGCCGCGCCGGCCCCCGTCGAAACCACTCCCACGGTCTCGGAGCCCGTCGCACCGCCGAGCGAGCCAGCGCCGATTGCACCCGAGTCGATTGCACCCGAGTCGTTCGAGTCTGCGCCGACGACGCAAACCGTTACACCACCGCCACCACCGTCCAGCTCGTTACCGGCACCGACCGAGCCGATCCAGCCGCTTCCGTCATCCTGAGGTTCAGTGGCAGGGAGTAATGCCCAGTCACTCTTTACACAGTAATTTCCCGACCCTGTGCTACGTTTAATTCATGAAGCCTTTGCTTCATGTTTTATTCATAAAGCAGCTTTATGCTGATGCCAGCGCCATAAGGCATCGGTTTCAATGACAGGGGAAGGACACGTAATGGATGATTATCAGGAAGAGCTGCTGGAATACCAGGCGTATGAACTGGACCCGTTGGAACCCGCCGAAGATGCGACGGAGTTGTAAGGATCGCGACAAGCTACAAATGGTAAGCACCAGCCAGGTTCTTGAAGCTCAAACCCCTCGGTGACTACGACGAAACTCTCCGGGTGTCTGGTTGTTCCAGCGCTTGAAGGCTCGTTGAAATGCCTCGGCTGAGGCGAATCCCAATAGATAAGCGATTTCGCCAAACGCCAGTTCGGTATCGCGTATGTAGGTCATGGCCAGGTCGCGGCGGGTGTCGTTGAGGATGGCGCGAAACTGCGTGCCTTCCTCGGCCAGCTTGCGACGCAGGGTCCAGGTTGGCAGCTTCAGGCGAGCCGCCACTTCTTCCAGGTCGGGTTCCCGGCCGCCGTTGAGCAACGGTCCCAGCAGTTGGATGATGCGCTCGCGCAGGCTGCGGGTGCGGGTCAGTTGTTCCAGTTCCCGTTCACACAATTGAAGCAGATGGTGCCAGGTGCTGGGGCAATGCTGTGGGTTGCGCTGGGCGAGGCTGTCCAGGCCCAGTCGCAGTTGATTCTGTTCGGCGCCAAATTGGATCGGGCAGTCACCGAGCGTGCGGTAGGCCTCCACGTATGCCGGCTCCTCGAATTCGATTTCGATGCGTTCTGGCCGCAGCGCGATGCCGCTGACGCTGGACAGTTGCGCAAGCCAGCCGGCAATGATCGAGTCCACGACAAAGCGGTTGTAGGCGTTATACGGGCTGATGGAATAGAACCGTAGCCAAGCGCCTCGGGCATCTTCATGGAAACTCGATTGGCCGCGATAGTTGGAGCCGTACAGCGGCTCGAAGCGGATCATGCAGCGGGCGGCCTCGCGCACGGTGGGCGCCTGGGCCGCGGTAACGCCCGCCAGCCCGGCCTGGCTCAAGCGGCCGAGTTGGCCCATGCGCAGGCCCAAGGCTGGGTCCTGAGTTTGTTGAATCGCGGCGTGGCCCAGACGCATGTAGCGCGGGATCGACAATCGTGCCCCGGGCTCGGCCAGGCGCGCGGCATCGAGACCGTACTGTTCAAGCAGAGGTTGAGGGTCTTGCCCATGGCTGGCGACGGCGTCAGCCAAGCTATGGACAAAGCCCACAGACAGGTCGCCCAGGCGCATCGGCTGCGGTTTCATGTTCACAACCACAGGTTCAGCAGGCGGGCGCCGCGGGCGTTGCCATCGGGGAAGTGTTGGCCGTTGTGGCTGATGAAACTCTGGCCGGCGCTGCCGTTGTCCCAGAACTGGCCCCGCAGGAACACGCTGACGCCGCCCTGGGCCTGGCTGATGGGCAATTGGCCGGTCAGTGTCAGGCGATGCCAGGCTTGGCCCTCGCTCACTTCACCTGGCTTGAGGCTCACCTCGCTCGGCGTGGACAGGCCTTTATAACCGCTCCAGGGTTTGTCCCATGTGTCGCGACCGAGGATGAAGGCGGGCACCGCAATCAGTTGCGCGCCCTGGTCGTTGAGTTGCCGGTAGTGGAGCGGGTACCAACTGTCGCTGCCGATCAGCACGCCCAGGCGCCCGGCGGGGGTGTCGATGACTTGGACAGCGGTCGGGCGGTCGGCCCCAAGCACGTCGCGCTGTTCAAACACCGGATGTCGTTGGCGTTGTGGCTGGCCGATCGGCCGGCCATCGCTGCCGAACACCAGGCTGCTGTTGTACAGCGCACCGCGACCGATCTTCAGTTCACCGTCACTGACACTGGGCTCGGGAAGCACGATGGAGCCGGCCACCAGGGTGATACCGAACTCCTTGGCCAGCCCACCGAACAGCGCTTGATAGTCATGGGCCATGCGCTCGGCTTTCATGCGCAGGTGGGCATCGTCCAGTCGGCTATCGCCTTGAGCGCTGATCAATGCCTGGATAAACGCCAGCGGATTACTGATCGCCAGCCAGTTCATGGCTTCCTTCAGGCTGCTGGCCTGGTACAACTCGTCTTTTTCGCCGCCGACCATCAACCAGGTGCCGATGTGCTCGGGCAGGACCACCACGGTCTTGGCATTGAGAAAGCCCTGGTCGCGAGCCGTCTGCAGATAGGCTGCCAGTTTGCGATGCAGGCGCTCGGGGCTCTGGTAGTCGGTGGGGAACAGTTCGGGTTGGATGCCCAGCAGGTTACCGCGGTCGGCGGGTGTGCCCTGATCGACCGCCAGGCTGATGCGCAGGTCCGACAGGTAATGACCCGTCGGACGATCCGTCGTCCACAGGGCGTAGGTGATCAGGGCGGCAATCAAGGCCAGGGAAAACAGCAGGTACAGAAATTTGCGCATGGGAGAACAGTCAGCGGCCGTGTGCAGGTTCGTGATTTTTCATCAGGAGCTACGGGGCAGGGTACGGTAAAACAAGGGATTAGCGAAGGGCGGGCGCTGATTTGTACTTGCGCCAGGCCTGCGCCAAGGCGTCCATGGAATCCTTGGACACCCTCCGCGCGAGCAAGGCGCACTAATGACTTTTGGCCTTCCTGATGCGGATCAGAATCAGCAGCATGATCAACAGCACTGGTGGCGTCATGCCCAGCAGTGCCTCGCGGGCCGAGAGGCTTGCGCCCAAGGTGTGCAGCCCGCTATAGACCAGTTTGAACAGATTGATCAGGTAGTAGGTGATGGCAATGATCGACAGGCCTTCCACCGCGCGCTGGATCTTTATCTGTGCATCGGCGCGTGCATTGAGGCTGCGCAGGATCTCGGCGTTCTGATCCTCCATTTCGACCTGTACGCGTGCTTGCAACAAGTCACCCAGGTTGGCGACGCTCATGGCCAGTTGCTCGAGGCGCTGTTCGGTGGCTGCGCAATAACGCACCGTGGGTTTGAAACGCCGTTCGATGAACACGCCCAGCCGCTGGCAATCCCCCAGGTGACTTTCACGCAACTCCCCCAGGCGCTCGAACACCAGTTGGGCATAGGCGCGGGTGGCGCTGAAACGGTGGCGATTCTTGACCGTGCTGCTGACAACCTGGCGAGACAGCAGGGCGATGTCCTCCAGCAGGGCCTTGGCATGCACGCCGCTGGCATTGGCGTTGCGTTCGGACAGGCTCACCAGGGTGCGATCGAATTCGTTCAGTTGCGGGTCCAGTGCCTTGGCGGTATTGAGCGACAAGGACGCCATCATGCGATAGGTCTCGATTTCCAGCAGGCGCCGGATCATGCGGCCCTGACGATAAGCGTTGAGCCGTCGGTTGATGAACAGCAGGCGGTTGGTGCCGTCCTCGGTCAGGCGAAAATCGCTCCAGACCACCGCATCGCCACCGCCCACGCAAGAACCGCAGGGGTCCTTGAAACCGTAGCTGGGCAGGTCGAGACCGGCTTCGGCGCGCACCACCACCTGAACGGCATTGATGAGGTGCTGGGAATGGCCTTCGATACCCTGGGCAAGGCATTCGGGCAGCGTTGTCCAGTGCGGTTCGTTGGTGCTGGCGGGAACGACCAGGGTCAGGGTGAAGAACTCGGCGTGGCGCTCCCACTTGAGTGGATGGCCTTCAAGGCGGGTGATGCCTTGTGCGGCCTCTGCTGCGACGGTTTCCGGGCACAGTCGCTCGAGCAGCGCGTTGCACTGGGCATTGTCGCCAAGAAACGCCAGGTGGAAGACGTGGGCCGGCTCGTCGAAGTACAGCGACGGGCGGGCGTGCAACTCGTTGTGCAGCATTTTTCGTTGGGGATGCATGCGAGGGCGACCGTGTTATTAAGGTTATTTTAGGGTTGAGCACCTGGAACAGCGTTGATAGGACTGGTGCATTCCAGCGAGAGTCACGCGCCGCTGATCGGTGCGCTGCACATTTGGATCATTAACTTGTCAGTTACGGTCATTGAGCGCCCGCATCCGGACTCTTACGCTGTGGGTCATGACAGACGCAAGCCGCAGAGCTTGCGCTTTTCCCCGTGATCGCCCGTTGTGGAGTTACCGATGACCGCCTCTCATTACCCGCACCTGCTGGCCCCGCTGGACCTGGGTTTCACCACGTTGCGCAACCGTACCCTGATGGGCTCGATGCACACCGGCCTGGAAGAGAAACCCGGCGGTTTCGAACGCATGGCGGCGTATTTTGCTGAGCGCGCCCGGGGCGGCGTGGGCCTGATGGTCACCGGTGGGATCGGGCCGAATGACGAGGGCGGCGTGTACTCCGGGGCGGCCAAGCTGACCACCGAGGAAGAAGCGCTCAAGCACCAGATCGTGACCCGGGCCGTACACGAGGCCGGTGGCAAGATCTGCATGCAGATTCTCCATGCCGGGCGCTACGCCTACAGCCCCAAGCAGGTCGCACCGAGCGCGATCCAGGCACCGATCAACCCGTTCAAGCCCAAGGAACTGGACGAGGAGGGTATTGAGAAACAGATCAGCGATTTCGTCACCTGTTCGGTCCTGGCCCAGAAGGCCGAATACGACGGCGTCGAGATCATGGGCTCGGAAGGTTATTTCATTAACCAGTTCCTGGCGGCCCACACCAACCACCGTACCGACCGTTGGGGCGGCAGCTATGAAAACCGCATGCGCCTGCCGGTGGAAATCGTGCGTCGGGTGCGTGAGGCAGTAGGCCCGAACTTCATCATCATCTTTCGCCTGTCGATGCTCGATCTGGTGGAAGGTGGCAGTTCGTGGGACGAAATCGTCCAGTTGGCCAAGGCCATCGAGCAGGCCGGCGCAACGATCATCAACACCGGTATCGGTTGGCACGAAGCGCGGATTCCCACCATTGCCACCAAGGTTCCACGGGCGGCGTTCAGCAAGGTCACGGCCAAGCTGCGTGGTTCGGTAAGCATCCCGCTGATCACGACCAATCGCATCAACACCCCGGAAGTGGCCGAGCAGATCCTCGCTGAGGGCGATGCCGATATGGTCTCCATGGCCCGGCCGTTCCTGGCCGATCCGGAGTTCGTCAACAAGGCCGCTGCCGGTCGCAGTGATGAAATCAACACCTGCATCGGCTGCAACCAGGCGTGCCTGGACCACACCTTTGGCGGCAAGCTCACCAGTTGCCTGGTCAACCCACGGGCTTGCCATGAAACCGAGCTGAACTACCTGCCGGTGACCCAGGTGAAGAAAATCGCCGTGGTCGGTGCCGGCCCGGCCGGGCTGTCCGCAGCCACGGTGGCGGCCGAGCGTGGGCACCAGGTGACGCTGTTCGATTCGGCCAGCGAAATTGGCGGGCAGTTCAACGTCGCCAAGCGCGTGCCAGGCAAGGAGGAGTTCTTCGAAACCCTGCGCTACTTCAAGCGCAAATTGCAGACCAGCCATGTCGAGCTGTGCCTCGATACCCGGGTGGATGTGGCGCAATTGGTGGCCGGCGGCTACGACGAGATCATCCTCGCCACCGGCATCGCGCCGCGCGTGCCGGCGATTCCCGGGGTGGAGCATGCCAAGGTGTTGAGCTACCTGGACGTGATCCTCGAGCGCAAGCCGGTGGGCCGTAGCGTCGCGGTGATCGGTGCCGGCGGTATTGGCTTCGACGTGTCGGAGTTCCTGGTGCATCAGGGCGTCGCCACCAGCCAGGACCGTGAGGCGTTCTGGAGGGAGTGGGGCATCGACACCCACCTCGAGGCTCGCGGCGGTGTGGCCGGGATCAAGGCTGAACCCCATGCACCGGCGCGCCAGGTGTTCCTGCTGCAACGCAAGGCGTCCAAGGTCGGTGACGGCCTGGGCAAGACCACCGGCTGGATTCACCGCACAGGCCTGAAGAACAAGCAGGTGCAGATGCTCAACAGCGTCGAATACCTGAAGATCGACGATGACGGACTGCACATTCGCATCGGCGAAACCGGCGAGCCGCAAGTGCTGGCCGTGGATAACATCGTGATCTGCGCCGGCCAGGATCCGCTGCGCGAGTTGCAGGAAGGCCTGGAAGCGGCGGGGCAGACCGTCCACCTCATTGGCGGCGCCGACGTGGCAGCGGAACTGGATGCCAAGCGGGCGATCAACCAGGGGTCGCGGTTGGCGGCGCAGTTGTAACTCACACGCTCTGTAGAACCCGGATCCCCTGTGGGAGCGAGCTCGCTCCCACAGGAGGCGGTGAACTCCGATCCTGAAGTCTCTCAACACCGAGCTGTTAAGATGCCGGTATCTTCCCCTCCGGCCCGCCGCAATGCTGCTTCCCGCCCTCGACTGGCATCCCCAACCCCGACTCGAACCCCTTCACCTGGACTGGCTCGCCCGTGCCGGTGTCGAAGTGGCGGTGTTGCGCCTGGACCGGATCGATCCGCTGATCAGCGGCAACAAGTGGTTCAAGCTGGTCCCTCATCTGCGCACCGCCCATGAGGCCGGAGCCGAAGGGGTCATGAGCCTGGGCGGTGCCTATTCCAACCATTTGCATGCGCTGGCGGCGGCCGGCAGGCGCTTCGGCTTTTCCACGGCCGGGCTATTGCGCGGTCATCCCCAGGACACGCCGACGGTGCGCGACCTGAAAGCGTTTGGCATGGACCTGCACTGGTTGGGTTATGGCGGATACCGAGAGCGGCACGCAGCGGATTTCTGGGAACCGTGGCAGATTCGCTATCCACATTTGCATCCGGTGCCCGAGGGCGGTTCGGGATTGCCTGGGGCGCAAGGCTGCATGACGTGGGTGGCCAGTGTCCGTGAACAATTGGCGGCGCTGGGATGGGCGGATTATCACGGCTGGTGGTTGGCTTGCGGTACTGGAACATCGCTGGCCGGACTGGTGCTGGCCGAAGCGGGCGAGCGCCCGGTCTACGGCGTGCTGGCCGTGCCTCCGGACCATGGCGTGGCCCGGCAGGTCGAGCGCATCGTGGGAGAAGCCGGGCTTTCCAGCCCGCGTCATGAGTTCTTCGACGGCAGCCGTGGCGGGTTCGCCCGGGTCGATGCCGAACTCACCGAGTTCATCGAAACCACGACGGCCATCGAACTGGAGCCGTTGTACACCGGCAAAGCCTTAATGTTGCTCAAGACGCAAGTCGAGGCCGGACGATTTGCCCCGGATACCCGTCTGGTCTTCGTCCACACCGGCGGTTTGCAAGGCCGCCGGGGGTTCGAGTAACGACGGTCAGCCGCGTTTGGGCATCATCCGCAGCAGCGTGTTGTCCCGTACCACATAGTGGTGGTACAGCCCCGCCAAGGCATGCAGGCCAATCAGCCAATAGCCGATGGTGCCGCCCAGCACGTGCCAGCCTTCCAGTTGCTTGGCGAAATCCTTGTCTTGATTGATGAGCAACGGCAGATCGAAACCGTAGAACATCACCTGGTGCCCTTCGGCGCTGGTGATCAGCCAGCCCAGCAGCGGCATGGCGATCATGAACAGGTACAGCGCCCAATGCATCAGGCGAGCGAGAACGGTTTGCCATGCAGGCGACGCCGGGAAAATCGCCGGAGCCTTACCCATGCTGCGGGCGAACAGGCGTAGCCAGACCAGCAGGAACACCGTCAGGCCGAGCATGAAGTGCGCTTCCTTGATCAGGGTGCGACCGCCACTGCCTTTGGGGAAAATCCCGCGGAACTCGATGCAGGCGTAAACCACGGCCAGCAGAACCAGCATCAGCCAATGCAAGGTGACCGTGACGGTACTGTAGCGGCTTTCTGAGTTTTTCCAGGGCATTGCAGGCCTCTCCAACGATCAGGGTAGAGCGCCGTCTAGAGCGGCGTTATCCGTTTACTGTAAGCCCGTTTCGCTGGGTTTGCTTGAGCCAGATCACTTTTGCCGGCATGAAGCCACAGGGTTGAGTCAGGGAGTCAAATCCGGCGGATTCAGCAGCCAGTCCAACAGCAGCCCCGCATCATGGTCCCCACGGGGCGATTTCGGGGACGTGGCGGTATGGCCTGCGCCGGTATCGACAGCCCCTGGGCACAGCACCGGTCGATCAGGGTCGCCATCGAGAAAACTCACCAGCACTTCGCTGCCGGCCATCAGCCTGGGGCTGCCATCCAGCGTCAGCCGCGACACGGGCAGCGTGATGCCGTCCTGGTCCGGCGCCCATAGGCTGACACTCACCTGGCCACGTTCATCGGCGCTGGCCGGCTGGCCGGTGCTGCCGAGTACATGGGCCAGGTGGTACCCGGGGACGGGGGGCTTGGGGTGCTTGAGGGCTGGCCTGAACGTGGTGGACCAGGGAATGGCGGTGAACCGGTTGCGGTAGTCACGGGCCGACGGTGCGGCGGGCAGGTCTGGCTCCAGGATCGAGAACTGCCGTCCGCGATGCTGGACCTCGGTGATCAACCATTGATCGTTGAAGGTGGAAACCGGGTGTTCGCAGACCTGTACGATGTCGCCGCCGTGCAGGGCCGGTTGGGTACTGTGGCCATGGATCTCCCGTTGCCGGCAGCGCAGCCGTTCAAGGTGGCGGCGACCGGCCTGGTAACGGTGAGCCAAGGCCGGGTTGCCGTGCATGGCTTCGTGATCGAGCCGCTCAAGGGGTTGATTCGCCGCCGAGGCCTCGGCTTCGGGCGGGGCCCGGTCACTGAACCCGACGGGCAGCCCAGGCATCATCGGATGGTGACGCAAATACAAGCGTCTGATGGCCGGCTGCAGGCTGTCGTTCGGGCGCAGGGGCAGCTCGATGGGGCGCGCGGGAAAGCTCTTCGGGTCTTCGGCAAACACCAGGACATGGCCCTGGGGAGCATGTTCGAAGTGGTAATGAATGCCTTCTTCCTCACACAGTCGTTGCAGGAGGGTCAGGTCGCTTTCGTCGTACTGGATGCAAAACGGGCGACACGGATACAGCCCATGGGGCAGTTCGAAACGGTAGCTGTCGACGGGTAGCGCGTGTTCTTCCAGCAGGCGTTGCAGCAGCTGCACCACGCTGAGCCGATGGAAAACCCGGCGCTGTGGGCCTTGCTCCAGTTGCTGGAGGTAGGGAACCAACGTCACACGATAGCCGATACGCCGCGGCGCCAGGGCACTGAGGCTAACGCTGTGGACAATCCCATGGACGCCCGATTCGCCTTCCAGGCGCAGGAAGGCCGGATGCCCCAAGAGCAGTTGGAGATCTATCGGCGGGGCCAGGCCGATCAGTTCGAGGTCAAAGCGGTATGGCTGGTTGAGGGCTTCGCGGCCACTGAACCGCAAGACTTGCAGTTGCAAGCCGCTTTGCGTGAGCGTCAGGCTGAAGGGACTTTCCGTGTCGTTGCGCATCGCAGCTCCTACTGGCAGGGAGAGAGGCGCAGAGGGTACGAAACCGCAGGGGAAAACGGTGCTTGTGAGTCGCTATTTCAGAAACGCCCTACAACACGCTGTGAAAATGTCGATCCGGCAGGGTGAATTTTTTGGTCGATCAGCCGGTTTAGGCCGTATAAACTTGCGCCACAGCGCCGGCCGGCAGATGTCTCGGCGCGTCAGACAAGAGAGTGAGTAATGGGCGCACAGTGGAAGGTTAAACACAAAGAAGCGGCTGCCAACGCCAAGGGCAAGATCTTCGGCAAGCTGGTGAAGGAAATCACCATTGCCGCGCGCAACGGCGCTGATACCGCGACCAACGCGCACTTGCGACTGGTGGTCGAACAGGCGAAGAAGGCCTCGATGCCCCGCGAGACCCTGGAACGTGCGATCAAGAAAGGTTCTGGCCAGCTCGGTGAAACCGTGCAATACCACCGCGTCACCTACGAAGGGTTTGCGCCGCACCAGGTGCCCCTGATCGTTGAGTGCGTGACCGATAACATCAACCGTACTGTTGCCGAAATTCGCGTCGCGTTCCGCAAGGGCCAACTCGGCGCCTCGGGTTCGGTGGCGTGGGACTTCAACCATGTCGGCATGATCGAAGCCGCGCCGGACAGCCCGGACGCCGATCCGGAAATGGCCGCCATCGAGGCCGGTGCCCAGGATTTCGAACCGGGCGAAGAAGGCGCGACGTTGTTTCTCACCGATCCTGCCGACCTCGATGCCGTACAGAAGGCCTTGCCGGAGCAGGGTTTCACCGTATTGTCGGCCAAGCTGGGCTATCAGCCGAAAAACCCGGTCAGTGGCCTGACCGACGAGCAGATGGCTGAAGTAGAAGCCTTCCTCGAAGGCCTCGACAACCACGATGACGTGCAGGACATGTTTGTCGGGTTGGCGGGTTAACCCCACCCTGCTTGGACCAGGGACAGGATGGACATGTGGCGAGGGGATTTATCCCCGCTGGGCCGCGAAGCGGCCCTGAAACCAGACAACTTGGGTATGTCTGGCTGACTCGGCAGAGTTTTGGGGGCTGCTGCGCAGCCCAGCGGGGATAAATCCCCTCGCCACAAAGGTTCGGGCGATCAACCGATGACGTCGATTGAATCAGTGGATTAGAAGCTGGACAACAGCTGCCTGATCTCATCGAACCCCGGCCGCGCCAACACCTCTGGCTGACAGCAACGCACCTGCAGATCCTGTAACGCTGCCAGTTCCTCAGCACTGAGCGTCGGTTCGATCCGCGCCAGCAATTCCCCCAGCAAAATCCCGAAGGCCCGTACCTCGATGCGTTGCAGCGCACGGGTTTGCAGGTTGTCTGTGGTGGCGTGGAACGACGCCGCGCCAAAGTCCCCCAGCAGGCAATCGCCCTGTTCATCGCACAGAATATTGTGCCCGTAGAGATCCCCATGGGTGATGCCATGGCGGTGCAGGTGCGCCGCCACCGAGGCAATGCCGTGGGCGATGCGCAAGGCCACCGGGGCGCTCAGGCGCAGTTCATCGGCATACACGTCGCGGCTGCATGACGCCAGGCTCGGCAGCCCGGCGAGGTTACGGTAGCTGGGCTCGATCAGCGCCATCACCAGCCCGGCCTGTTGCTCGGGGTGCCCGGCAACCTGACCCAGCACCTCAATCAGGTTCGAGTGGCGACCGGCCGTGATGCAGGCATGCATCTCATGCAGGGGCGAGCCGTCGCTGGTCATCTGGCCCTTGTACAACTTCACTGCGACCTTTCGTGCCGCCTGGCCGGGCGTCTGCCAGAGCGCCTGATGAATCACCCCCGACGCGCCTTCGCCCAGTTGTCGTTGCAGTTCCAGATGCGACCATTCGATAGGCGTCGTGGTTTTCAGGGCCGTCGCTTGCGCCTGGGTTTCCAGTGGGTTGCCGGCGTAGGCCAGCCAACTGAGGCTTGGCAACGTGAGCAGCCATTGCGGCAGTTCGGTCAGTTGGTTGGCGGCGATGCGTAACAGTTCGAGGCGATGACACTGGCCCAGGCTGGCTGGCAACTGCTGCAAACGGTTGCCGGCCAGCATCAGTTTTTGCAGATAGGGGCGTTGGCCCAGTTCATCCGGCAAGCGGCTGACGCAGTTGTCGGTCAGGATCAGCCAGCGCAGCAGTGGCGGCAGTGCGGCGCCCGTGACGCGGTTGATGCGGTTGGCCTTGAAACCGACCATGGTCAGCGCGCTGCAACGGCCCAGGCATTCGGGCAGTTCAGTGAAGCGGTTGTCGGAACAGAACAGTACGCGCAGGCGAGTCAGCCGATGCAGGTCGTCGGGCAGCGTGTCCAACTGATTGCCGCTGAGGTTGAGGATCTCGAGGGAATCGGCCAGGTCGAAGATTTCCCGGGGAAACTCCGTCAAGCCGCAGGCCAGGTCCAGCCGGGTAATGCCGCAGAGCTGGCCGGCGCGTAGTTGGGCGAGGGTGTGCATGGATGGGGTCGCTGTTGATCAAGGAGTGGGCACAAGAACCTGTGGCGAGGGAGCTTGCTCCCGCTGGGCTGCATGGCAGCCCCAAAAAGCGGCTATGCAATCAGTCTGACACACCTTGGTGTCAGGTTTGAGGGCTGCTTCGCAGCCCAGCGGGAGCAAGCTCCCTCGCCACAGGTTATCTTCAGGCACTAAGCCCGAGAGGGCCGCATGATAACTGCAAAATTCGCGCTAGCGCTCGATGCTGCGGTTCCAGCGGGCGTTCCAGGCCGGGCATTGCTCGTTGACCTGGTCCCAATCCACGGCAATCGCCGTTTCCAGGTATTGCCGATCCTCGACCGTGACGGCCGAGCCGTGGCCGCCTTGAGCGTGGCAACGGTGAGCGACCGCCTGGGGCCCGATCGCCTGCCGATGGTGGTGGACATGCTCAAGCGCGAGGCGGCCCTGATCGGACCGCGGATCAACCCGTTCGACCCGTTGCTGCGCAGGCCTTCGCAGGTGTTTGGGCAGGGTTGAACACTGCCTCAAACCCACCGCTGATCAGAAGTCCAATGTCTGCTTGAGTCTTTGCACCGTCGGCGCATCACTGGGGATGACCATCGCATAGTTGTAGCCCGGCCCGGACCAGTACTCGGCTTGCAACTCGCCCTCGCGACGACTGCCCCGCGGCAGGAGGAAGTTTTTCGGGCCGGGTGGGCGCACGTAGAAGCTGATTTTCTGACCGCTCGGGTCCTGATAGACCACCATCGCCGCCGCGCCTTGTTCGGTGCTGAGCAAGCGTCCGCTGACCGGCTTGAAGCCCGCCCCCGACAGGTCTGGCAGCCGGTCAGCCTGGGTGAAGTAACGGTCGAGCCAGCCTTGCATGCTCTGCTCGTCGCCGGTCTGGTAATCGGCCGGAAGGATGCCCTGCTGGGCAATCAACCGGTACGCCTGGAGGGCGTCAGCCATGGGGGCTGCGGCGCTGAGTAGGGTCATTTGTCGCGCCTGCCAGCCGCTGACCCCGCCTACGCTGACGGCCAGCAGCAACACCGCGACGCTGGCCAGGTGGCGGCGGGAGCGATGTTTCAGGTGCTGGCGAATCATGGCCGGGTCGAGATCCGGATTGGGCGGCTGTTGCAAGGCGCCGCTCAGGGCCGTGCGCAGGTGCTGCGCGTCTTGTTGCCAGGCGCGGACCCGGGCGGCGACTTCCGGCTGGTTGGCCAGGTAGGCCTGCACCAGGCGCTGGTCGGCCTCGCTCAGTTGGCGATCGACGTAGGCGTGCAGGTCGTTGTCGCTGGGGGGCATGCTGATCATTTGAGTATCCGCAGGGTAGGGCGGGTGACTTCGCCGTCGCTGAGTTGGCGCAGGGCCTGGCGAGCGCGGGACAGGCGGGACATTACCGTGCCGGTCGGCACGCCGAGGATGTCGGCGATTTGCTGGTAACTCAAGCCTTCCACCGACACCCAGAGCAACAACGCGCGCTGTTCCGTCGTGAGCTGATCGAAGGCCTGCAACGACGATTGCGCGATCACGCTGCGCTCGGCCGAAGGGTGGGCATCGTCGCGGCCGGTGAAAAACTCCAGCATGCGCGCATACCGTCGTGAGCGGCGATGGCTGTCGAGAAACTGCCGATACAGAATCGAAAACAGCCAGGCCCGCAGATCGCCGTCCGGACGCTTGTCGTTCCATTTGGACAATGCCCGTTCCAGGCACATCTGCACCAGGTCGTCGGCGTTGCTCGGGTTGCGCGTCAGCGACACGGCAAAACGCCGTAGCCTGGGGATGAGCTCGCGCAACTGTTCGTCGAATGCGTTCATAGGGGTGTGGCTTCTGTGGGCAGTCATTGCGCCGGGACTGGAAAGACGACCCGCGAACGAGATTATTCCAGTGCAGGAAAAATAAATACGAGGCGTGGGAATAAACCTGCCGGGCCTTCGTCTGACGGGTCCTTTCCAACAAATGGCCTCGAGGCCTGGAGATTTCTCATGGTTGATCCTTCATCCTCGTCGAGCCGGCCACCCTTGAGTGCCGCTGGCCTGACATTACGCCTGAGCGGCATCGCCGTGATTGTTGCTGCGTTGGCCGGGGCGTTTGCCTACGTCAATGGCAGCCTCGACCCACAACGCCTGACACCACAGGCATTGGTCAATGTGCTGGAAAAAAACAACGGCGTTCACCCGGGCTTTCGACGCAACCACTCGAAAGGGGTCTGCGTCGCGGGTTACTTCCAAAGCTCGGGCGAGGCCAGCGCCTATTCCAGCGCCCAGGTGTTCTCGCTGCCGCAAACGCCTGTGGTTGGGCGTTTCGCCTTGCCCAGCGGCAATCCCTATGCACCGGACGGCAGCGTGCCGATTCGCAGCCTGGCACTGCGCTTTACCCAGGCCAACGGCCAGCAATGGCGCACCGGCATGAACAGCATGCCGGTGTTTCCGGTGGGTACGCCGCAAGCTTTCTACCAACTCCAGCAAGCCCAGTCGCCGGACCCTGCCACAGGAAAACCGAACCCTGCGGCCGTACCGGCGTTCTTTGCCGCACACCCCGAAGCGGCGCCGTTCCTGCAATGGATCAAGACCGCCAAGCCGTCGGCCAGCTATGCCACTGAAACCTACAACGGCATCAACGCGTTCTATCTGATCAACCCCGCCGGGCAGCGTCAGGCGGTGCGCTGGGGCATGGTGCCGATGAGCCAGGATGTTGCGGATGCGACGCCACCCCAGGGGGGCGACTTCCTCGAGCAAGACCTGGTGAAGCGCCTCGCCGCCGGGCCGTTGCGCTGGCAGTTGAACATCACCCTGGCCAACCCGGGTGACCCGGTGAACGATGCCAGCAAGGCCTGGCCCGCTGACCGCAAGGTACTCAATGCCGGCACGTTGGTGCTGGAGCGCACCCAGGCGCAGGACAACGGCGAATGCCGCGACATCAACTATGACCCGCTGATCCTGCCCCAAGGGATCGAAGGTTCCGAAGACCCGCTATTGGTCGCGCGCTCCGCCGCCTATGCCAGTTCCTACTTGCGACGTACCAGCGAAGTGAGCCAGTTGCCCGCCAAACAGGAGTCCCGTCCATGAGCGCCCCTCGTCACTTTGCACCGCTGGCCCGGCTGCTGCACTGGCTGATGGCCGTGATGGTCATCGCCATGCTGTTCATCGGCGCGGGCATGGTCGCCTCGGTGTCCGAACGCCATGAATGGCTGTTGCAGTTGCACAAACCATTGGGTATCGCGATTTTGCTGTTGGTGATTGTGCGCCTGATGGTGCGTTTTACTACCCGCCAACCGCCGCTGCCGGCGGATCTGCCGGCCTGGCAAGTGCTGGCGGCAAACGCCTCGCATGTGCTGTTGTACGCCCTGATGCTGCTCTTGCCGTTGTTGGGCTGGGGCATGATTTCGGCGGCGGGGGACCCGGTGATGCTCGGCGACTCGTTGCAACTGCCTTCGATTCTGCCAGCCCACGCGCAGACGTTCGCACTGCTGCGCAAGGCCCACGGGTACCTGGCTTACCTGTTGTTCGTGACGGTGCTGGTGCATCTGGCGGCGGCGTTGTTTCACGCTTGGGTGCGCCGGGATGAGGTGTTGGACAGTATGTTGCGCGGCAAGGGTTGATGGATTGTGGCCAGGGAGCAAGCTCCCTGGCCACAGGGGATTGATCAGGTCTTCGGATCAGCGCAATTCGTCGACCATGGCCTCGATGGTGCTCAACACATCCTTGCCCAGCTGCATCGAGCGTTTGCCGGACCAGCCGGTGATCGGGTTCGGGTGATCGTTGTGGTCCTTGAACGGCATCTCCAGGGTCAGGGACAGGCAGTCATATTTCTGGCCGACCGCGTTACAGGCCAGGGTCATGTTGGCCTGGCCCGGTTCGTCGCGGGTGTAGCCGTGAGTGGTCTGGAAGTCTTTGGTCTGATGCTTGAGATGGCTGCGAAAGCGCTCTTCAAGTTCGGCAATGCGTGGCGTGTAGCCCGGGTTGCCTTCGCAACCGGCGGTGAAGACGTGGGGAATTTCCTCATCGCCGTGAGCATCGAGGAACAGATCGACGCCGTACTTTTCCATTTGTTGCTGGACGAAAAAGACCTCGGGGCTGATTTCCGAACTGGCGTTCTGCCAGGCGCGGTTGAGGTCCTGGCCCATGGCGTTGGTCCGCAGATGCCCATGGAATGCGCCGTCCGGGTTCATGTTCGGCACCAGGTACAGATCGGCCTTGGCGAGCAACTGGTTCAGTTGCGCATCGTCATGCTGCTGAAGGCGTTCGATCACGCCCTCCATGAACCACTCGGCCATGTGCTCGCCGGGATGTTGCTGGGCGATGATCCAGACTTTGCGCCGGCCTTCGGCACCGCTGCCTTTGCGCAGCAGCTGAATGTCCCGGCCTTCCACGCTTTTACCGACGGCCAAGAGTTCGGTGCCAGCCTTGTGCTGTGCTTGCTCGATCAGCCAATCATGTCGGCCGCGACTGTAGGGTTCGAAGTAGGCGAACCAGACGTTGGTCTGTTCGGTCTCCAGATAAAAGCGCAGGGCGTCGCCTTCAAATTGGGTCGGAATGCGGAACCAATTGACGTGATCGTAGGAGGCAACGGCCTGGTAGCCCGTCCAGGCCTTGTTGTAAGACGATTGACTGGCGTTGAGCAGCCGAAAGGAATATTCCTGGCCGACGTGCAGGCCGCTGGCCTTGAAGTGGAACCATTGGAAATGGGCGCTGCGGGTGTCGGGCCTGATCTTGAGCAACGACTGCAACGGGTTGCTGATGTCGACGACCTCGATGTTGCCGCTGTCGAAATTGGCGCTGATATCAAAGGAAGATTTAGCCACGGTCACGATTCCTGGAGAGGATTTTCATGGCCATTACTGTACACGCAAGACGGGGGGAACCGAGACGCTTTACGTCACGTAAACGAGGGGGCGTCCTCCCTGGACGCCGAGCCAGCTTAGAGAGTCTGCAATTGATTCTCAAGCGCTGGTTGTCGATAGTTTCCGCCTGCGTGGCGGGGCTGCTCTTGCAAACGGGTATTCATTTGCTATCATCGCCGCCATCGAATTGGCAGCACCCAAAAAGACTTCATTAGCCTGAAGCCATAAGCCGAAAAATCGGCAAAAAAAGACCCGGCAAAAAGCCGGGTCAAAAACCGTGATTAGCCTGATGAGGAGATATTCCAGAAGTCCGACCTAAGGTCTTCTGGTCTATCGACTGATCTCGCGACCAGCTGATGCAATAATAATCATTATCATTTGCAAGTCAAATGATTTTATCGCGTCGATGGAAAATTTTTCTCGTCGTCCGCGTTCGCGGCGACATTCCCGAGTGTTACCCCTAGCGAATCGGGTAGCCATCCAGGGATCGGTCAAGCATCACCTTGACCAGGTCAATCATGTGCACCACCGAAAACGCCAGGTCACGGTTCGAACCGTTCAACTGGTTGGCGGACTCGTGGGCGGTTGCCGCTGCACAGCGCAGCAGGTCGCATGCGTGAACAAGGGCTTCTTCTGCGCTGACGCTGTGATTGACGTCGAAGAAGCGATGTTCTGCCTGTGCCTGCGAAACACCTGGTTTCAAGTAGTAATCGAGGGCGCGCTTGGCCGCCGGGCAATCCTGCAAGGAAGGGAACGTGCTGTCGAAAGGGCTGCCGGGTTGGTTTTTGTTGGGTGTATCCATGGTGATGAAAATCTCCGTGTGGGGGGCTGAACTCCTGAATCCAGAATAGTACTTATCGTAATTGTGACGATAATTTAAATACTACAATTTGTGTTTTGAATGGCCGGAGTCATCCACGTATCGTGCCGCACATGGATAAATGGATAGAGTTGGTCAAGGCCAAGATGAAGGAGCTGCGCATCACGCAAGTGGTGCTTGCAGAACGGTTGGGAATGTCCCAGGGCGGCGTCGGCCATTGGCTGACCAGGCGCCGGCAACCCAGTGTCGAAGACATGAACCGGGTCCTGCGGGAGCTGGGGCTGGAGTTTCTGGAAGTGGCGATGGTGATTCGCGAGCCGGACACTTCCACGGACGAAGGCATGGCCCTGGCGCAGAAGTACAATCCGTACTTCCGCTACCCGGTCAGTGAATGGCACGAGGTTGGCGAGGTTCGCGAAGGCGATCCTGGTGCCTACAGCCAGGCGCGCTACGAGCTGACGGACTACCACGCCCTGGGGGCCGCGTTCTGGCTGGTGGTGGTGGGCGACGCGATGACCGCACCCAGCGGCTTGAGCATTCCCGAGGGCATGTCGATCCTGGTGGATCCGGCCATCGAGGCGGTGCCAGGCAAACTGGTGGTTGCCTGCTTGCCCGGCAGCAGTGACGCGACCTTTCGCAAATTGATCGAAGAGAGCGGGCAGCGTTACCTGGTTCCGCTCAATCCGACTTACCCGAAAAACCTGTACACCGAGCAATGTCGGCTCATCGGTGTGGTGGTGCAGGCCACCATCAGGTTCTGACTGGATCGGCCCTGGGAGCGGGCCGATGCCTATTCTTCGAACGCCACCAGGGCACTGCCTTCGCTGACCATTTCACCTTCCTGGCAATACAGCGCCTTGATCACCCCGGCCTTGGGCGCACGAATGCTGTGCTCCATTTTCATGGCCTCCAGGACCACCAGTTGAGCTCCGGCTTCCACCGGCTGACCGACACTCACCAAGACCCGCACGATACTGCCGTTCATGGGCGCGGCCAGGCCGCCCTGATGGCTGTGGCTGGCCTCTGCCGCGGCCAACGGGTCGTACAGATCGATCCGATGCAGGTCTCCCGCCCAGTGCAGATACAGGCTGTCGCCCTGGCGAATGGCCCGATGGCTGCGGCGCACACCATGGTGCTCGATCGTCAGTCGCTCACCCTTGAGTTCCGCGCAATGGGCTGTGACGTCCAGCGTCAGCGCACGATCCTGGCCTTCACAGCTCAGGTGCAAGGTGGTTTCCCTCGGCAACCCCAGGCGCATCCCGGTGGTGCTGGCCCACGGTGAGCCGGCGTCATCGCCGCGTACGTGCGGTGCCAGGCTCAAGGCGAAGCCTTGAGCGGCTGCAAGCCAGAATGCGTCATCCAATTCGCCCGGCTCTGGCAGCAATTGCGCTTGGTAACGTGGGATAAATCCGGTGTCCAGCTCTGCCGCCGCGAAGGCGGGATGGGCGACGATTCGGCGCAGGAACCCGATGTTGGTTTTCAGCCCGCCAATGGCAAATTCGTCGAGCATGCTCAACAGCCGCAAGCGCGCCTGTTCGCGATCCTCACCCCAGGCAATCAGCTTGCCAAGCATCGGGTCGTAGAACGGCGAGATTTCATCCCCTTCTTCAACCCCGCTGTCGACCCGCCGACCCGGCCCCTTGACCGATTCGCGATACAACGCCAGGCGGCCGGTGGCTGGCAGAAAATCGTTGACCGGGTCTTCGGCATACAGCCGCACTTCGATGGCGTGACCGAGCAGCGGCACTTGCGCTTGAGTGATCGGCAAGGGTTCGCCTTGGGCAACGCGGATCTGCCAGGCCACCAGGTCCAGTCCGGTGATCGCTTCGGTGACCGGATGCTCGACCTGCAAGCGGGTATTCATTTCCATGAAGAAAAACTCGCCCCGCGCATCCAGCAGGAACTCCACCGTGCCGGCCCCGACGTAACCAATCGCCTGGGCTGCGCGCACGGCGGCTTCACCCATGGCCTGGCGCAATTGCGCGGTCAGGCCGGGGGCGGGGGCTTCTTCCACGACTTTCTGGTGGCGGCGCTGGATCGAGCAATCGCGTTCGTTGAGGTACAGGCAGTTGCCGTGTTGGTCGGCAAATACCTGGATTTCCACGTGGCGTGGCTTGAGCAGGTATTTTTCCACCAGCATCCGTGAGTCGCCGAACGAGGACTGCGCTTCACGCTGGGCCGAGGCCAGGGCTTCGGCCAGTTGGCTGACATCCTCGACGACTTTCATGCCCTTTCCGCCACCGCCGGCCGTGGCCTTGAGCAATACCGGGTAGCCGATGCGCTCGGCGGCGTCGCGAAAGGTCTCCAGGTCCTGGGCTTCGCCGTGATAACCGGGCACCAGGGGCACGCCGGCGGTTTCCATCAAAGCCTTGGCCGCCGATTTGCTGCCCATGGCATCGATGGCCGAGGCCGGTGGGCCGAGGAAGATCAGCCCGGCGTTTTCAATCGCCCGGGCGAACCCGGCGTTCTCGGACAGAAAGCCATAGCCGGGGTGGATGGCCTGGGCGCCGCTGGCTTTCGCTGCGGCGATCAGCTTGTCGATTTGCAAGTAGCTGTCGGCGGCCTTGCTTCCGCCCAGGTCGACGCGGATATCGGCTTCACGGCTGTGGCGGGCGTCGCGGTCGGTGGCGCTGTGGACGGCAACGGTGGTCAGGCCCATGGCTTTGGCGGTGCGCATCACGCGGCAGGCGATTTCACCGCGGTTGGCCACCAGCAACGTGGTGAGGGCAGGGGCGCTCATCGACGCGGCTCCTTGTTATTCGATTCGGCTTGCCAGTTCGGCGCACGCTTTTGCAGGAACGCCCGCAGGCCTTCCTGACCCTCCGGGCTGACGCGGATGCGGGCGATGGCATTTTCGGTGTAGCGCCGCAGCGCCGGGGTAAGGGCGCCGTTGCCGACTTCACGCAGCAGTTCCTTGCTGGCGCGCATGGCCGCCGGGCTGTTGAGCAACAGGTTGTCGATCCACTGTTCGACCTGCTGGTCCAGGACCTCGGCCGGGTAACTTTCCGACAGCAAACCGATTTCTTTCGCACGTTGCCCGTCGAAGCGTTCCGCCGTCAGGGCATAACGACGCGCCGCCCGCTCGCCGATGGCTTGCACCACGAACGGGCTGATCACCGCTGGCGCCAGGCCAATGCGCACTTCCGACAGGCAGAACTGTGCTTCATCGGCGCCAATGGCCATGTCACAAGCGCTGATAAGCCCCAGTGCGCCACCGAACGCGGCGCCCTGGACGACGGCTAGGGTAGGAATTTTCAGCTTGGCGAGGTTGTACATCAGCTCCGCCAGTTCCCGGGCGTCATCAAGGTTTGTGTGGTAGTCGAGTTCGGCCGATTGTTGCATCCAGGCCAGGTCGGCGCCGGCGCTGAAATGCTTGCCGCGGCCGCGGATCAGCAGGAAGCGCAAGTTTGGATCGCTGCTGACGTGGTCCAGGGCCAGGATCAGTTCGCGGATCATTTCGGCGTTGAACGCGTTGTTTTTCGACTCGCGGCTGAGCCACAGGGTAGCAACGCCCCGTGGGTCGCTGTGCAGTTCGAGGGTGTTGAAGTTATCCATGGGCATTCCCCGTTTACATCCGGAACACGCCGAAGCGGCTCGGTTCGATAGGCGCGCTCAGTGACGCGGACAAGGCCAGGCCCAGCACGTCGCGGGTCTGGGCCGGGTCGATGACGCCGTCGTCCCACAGCCTGGCACTGGAATAATAGGGGTGACCCTGTTCTTCGTACTGATCGAGGATCGGTTGCTTGATCTCGGCTTCCTGCTCGGCGCTGAAAGGGTGGCCACTGCGTTCGGCTTGTTCACGCTTGACCTGCACGAGCACGCCGGCCGCCTGTTCGGCGCCCATCACGCCTATCCGCGCGTTCGGCCACATCCACAGAAAACGTGGGTCGTAGGCGCGACCGCACATGCCGTAGTTACCCGCGCCGAAACTGCCGCCAATGATCACGGTGAATTTCGGCACCTTGGCGCACGCCACGGCGGTCACCAGTTTCGCGCCGTGCTTGGCGATACCGCCGGCCTCGTACTTTTGGCCGACCATGAACCCGGTGATGTTCTGTAGGAACAGCAACGGTATGCCGCGCTGACAGGCCAGCTCGATGAAGTGCGCGCCTTTCTGCGCGGCTTCGGCGAAGAGAATGCCGTTGTTGGCCAGGATCGCGATCGGGTAGCCATGCAAGTGGGCGAAGCCGCACACCAGCGTCGTTCCGAACAGCGCCTTGAATTCGTCGAACACCGAGCCGTCCACCAGGCGCGCGATCACTTCCCGCACATCGAACGGCTGCTTGGCGTCGGCCGAAACCACGCCGTACAGCTCCTCGCCGGAGTAAAGCGGGGCAATCGGCAGACGATGCTGCAACTCGCCCTGTTTGCGCCAATTGAGGTTGGCCACGCTGCGGCGAGCCAGGGCCAGGGCATGTTCGTCGCTGTCGGCGTAATGGTCGGCCACGCCGGAGATCTTGCAGTGCACATCGGCGCCGCCCAGGTCTTCGGCACTGACCACCTCACCGGTGGCCGCTTTCACCAACGGTGGGCCGGCGAGGAAAATCGTCGCCTGCTGGCGGACCATGATCGCCTCGTCCGCCATGGCCGGCACATAGGCGCCACCGGCGGTGCAGGAACCCATGACCACGGCGATCTGCGGGATGCCCTGGGCACTCATGTTGGCCTGGTTGAAGAAGATCCGGCCAAAGTGCTCGCGGTCCGGGAACACCTCGTCCTGGCGCGGCAGATTGGCGCCGCCGGAGTCCACCAGGTAAATGCAGGGCAGGCGATTCTGCTGGGCGATGGTCTGGGCGCGCAGGTGTTTTTTCACCGTTAGCGGGTAGTAGGAACCACCTTTGACCGTCGCATCGTTGGCGACAATCATGCATTCGACGCCTTCCACGCGTCCGATGCCGGCAATCACACCGGCTGCCGGCACGTCTTCGCCATAGACTGCGTGGGCTGCCAATGGGCTGATTTCCAAAAACGGCGAGCCCGGGTCCAGCAGTCGGTTGATGCGTTCACGGGGCAGTAACTTGCCCCGCGACGTGTGCCTTTCCTGGGCCTTGGGACCGCCGCCTTGGCGAATTTGCGCGAGCAAGGTGCGCAAGGCTTCGACGTGTCCGAGCATCGCATCGCGGTTGGCGATGAACTCCGGCGAGCGCGGGTTGAGCTGAGTGTGCAGAATCATGGGCTACTCCGTAGCAGCTTTGAGCTTCAAGCCACAAGCTGCAAGCAAGAGCGCAGTTCGCTTGCCGCTTGAAGCTTGTCGCTCGTAGCTGACGAAATTCATTTCGTTTCGTTGAACAGTTCGCGGCCGATCAACATCCGACGAATCTCACTGGTGCCAGCACCGATTTCGTACAGCTTGGCGTCACGCAGCAGGCGGCCGGCCGGGAATTCGTTGATGTAGCCATTGCCGCCGAGGATCTGGATGGCGTCGAGGGCCATTTGCGTGGCGCGTTCGGCGCTGTAGAGGATCACCCCGGCGGCGTCCTTGCGGGTGGTTTCGCCGCGCTCGCAGGCCTGCGCCACGGCATACAGATAGGCGCGGCTGGCGTTGAGCTGGGTGTACATGTCGGCGACCTTGCCCTGGATCAGCTGGAATTCGCCAATGCTCTGGCCGAACTGCTTGCGGTCATGGATGTAGGGCACGATCAGGTCCATGCAGGCCTGCATGATCCCGGTCGGGCCGCCAGAGAGCACGACGCGCTCGTAGTCGAGGCCGCTCATCAGCACTTTCACACCGCCATTGAGCGCGCCGAGGATGTTGTCTTCCGGCACTTCGACGTCATCGAAGAACAACTCGCAGGTGTTGGAGCCACGCATGCCGAGCTTGTCGAATTTATTGCTGCGGCTGAAGCCTTTCCAGTCGCGCTCGACGATGAAGGCGGTGATGCCATGGGGACCTTTTTCCAGGTCGGTCTTGGCGTAGATCACGTAGGTGTTGGCATCGGGGCCGTTGGTGATCCAGGTCTTGCTGCCATTGAGCACGTACTTGTCGCCACGCTTGTCGGCCCGCAGTTTCATCGAGACCACGTCGGAGCCGGCGTTCGGCTCGCTCATTGCCAGGGCGCCGATGTGTTCGCCGCTGATCAGCTTGGGCAGGTATTTGGTTTTCTGTTCGTGATTGCCGTTGCGGTTGATCTGGTTCACGCAGAGGTTGGAGTGGGCACCGTAGGAGAGGGCGACCGAGGCCGAACCACGGCTGATTTCTTCCATCGCCACCACGTGGGCCAGGTAGCCCAGGCCAGCGCCGCCGTATTCTTCCGGTACGGTGATACCCAGCAGGCCCATGTCGCCGAACTTGCGCCACATGTCGGCGGGAAACAGGTTGTCGATATCGATTTGCGCTGCTCGCGGCGCCAGTTCAGCCTTGACGAAGGCCTGCACCTGGTCGCGCAACATGTCGATGGTTTCGCCGAGGGCAAAGTTCAGGGATGGGTAGCTCATGGGACACCTTTGGCTTTTTTATCGGGTGCGGAGAGCGGGGGGGAATGGCTCTCACCTTTACGTTAACGTAAGCCTGCGACGAGAGGCTGTCAATCGCCCTTTACGTTAACGTCAACTTGAGCCAGAGTAAGTGCCCGCAAAGGCATGTTGTTGCATCAGGTTACCGCTACACCCACTAATAAAGACAAGAGGGGGCGTCATGGATCAACCCGGTTTGCATTCGCAGCTCAGCTACACCCGTGGTTCCGCGGCCAAGGCCTTGTTGGCTCAAACCATCGGCGAGGTTTTCGACCAGACGGTGGCCCGTTATCCGGAGGGCGAGGCGTTGGTGGTTCGCCATCAATCGCTGCGCTATACTTGGCGACAACTGGCCGAGGCTGTCGATCTGCACGCCCGAGCCTTATTGGCGCTAGGCTTGAAAACCGGTGATCGCCTTGGCGTGTGGGCACCCAATTGCGCCCAGTGGTGCATCAGCCAGTTCGCCAGTGCGAAGCTCGGCGTGATTCTGGTCAACATCAATCCGGCCTATCGCGTCTCTGAGCTCGAATACGTGCTCAAACAATCCGGATGCCAATGGCTGGTGTGTGCCGGGGCGTTCAAGACCTCGGACTATCACGCCATGCTGCAAACGCTGGCACCGGAACTGGCAGAGCAACCGATCGGCCAGATGCAGAGCGAGCGCCTGCCGGAGTTGCGCGGCGTGATCAGCCTCGATTCCCAGCCACCGTCAGGCTTCCTGCCTTGGTCGCAACTGGCCGCCCTGGGCGCGGCGGTGACGCCTGGACAACTGGCCGAGCGCCAATCCAGCCTGCACTTCGATCAACCGGTGAATATCCAGTACACCTCCGGCACCACTGGCTTCCCCAAGGGCGCTACCCTCAGTCATCACAACATTCTCAATAACGGTTACATGGTCGGCGAAAGCCTGGGCCTGACGGCTGACGATCGGTTGGTGATCCCGGTGCCGCTCTACCATTGCTTCGGTATGGTCATGGGTAACCTGGGCTGCATGACCCATGGCAGCACCATGATTTACCCCAACGATGCCTTCGACCCGCTGCTGACGCTCAAGGCCGTGGCCGAAGAAAAGGCCACTGCGTTGTATGGTGTGCCCACCATGTTCATCGCCCTGCTGGACCAGCCGCAGCGGGGCGACTTCGACCTGTCCAGCCTGCGCACGGGCATCATGGCCGGGGCCACATGCCCCATCGAAGTGATGCGACGGGTCATCAATGAAATGCACATGGCCGAAGTGCAGATTGCCTACGGCATGACGGAAACCAGCCCGGTGTCATTGCAGACCGGTCCTACCGACGAACTGGAACTGCGCGTAACCACCGTTGGCCGTACCCAGCCGCAACTGGAAAGTAAAATTATCGATGCGGCCGGCAATCTCGTCCCGCGTGGTGCTGTCGGCGAATTATGTACCCGTGGCTACAGCGTGATGCTCGGCTATTGGAACAACCCCAAGGGCACCGCCGATGCCATCGACCCGGATGGCTGGATGCACACCGGCGACTTGGCGACCATGGACGAGCAGGGCTACGTGCGCATTGTCGGGCGCAACAAGGACATGATCATCCGCGGCGGGGAGAATATTTACCCGCGTGAGCTGGAGGAGTTTTTCTTCACTCACCCGGCGGTGGCGGACGTGCAAGTGATCGGCATTCCGTGTTCGCGTTATGGCGAGGAAATCGTTGCGTGGATCAAGTTTCATCCCGGCCACAGTGCCTGCGAACAGGAACTGCAAGCCTGGTGCAAGGAGCGCATCGCCCACTTCAAGACGCCGCGTCATTTCAAATTCGTCGAAGAATTTCCCATGACGGTCACCGGTAAGATCCAGAAATTCCGCATGCGCGAAATCAGCATCGAAGAGCTGCGCGATAAGCAAAGCTAGCCGCAACACTTGCGGGAGCGAGTCTGCTCGCGATGGCGGTGGGATAGTCGACAGATAGGTTGGCTGTGCCGCCGTCATCGCGAGCATGCTCGCATCCACGGGGGAAATGTGAAATCCGGAAAAGCACAAAGGGGAGCCGAAGCTCCCCTTTAATTTTGTCGTCGCGTGCTCTTTTTTTATTATTGAGGGGCGGCCTGTTGTTGTTTTTGGCAGCCGTTGCCCTTTACCGCTGTTTTTGGCGATCCCCATCCGGGATCAAGAGCAAACGTATTTTTTTGAGCGCTGATCTGCTTTTTCGCCTTGCGATCCAACCGATTCGGGAGCTACCTGAAGGTAGTTTTATTGTTCTCAGCCCGGTTGCGGGTTGCTCCTGAAAGCACCCTGAAAAGCACATCCTCTCCAAAAAAATCTGTTAGCTGCGTCTCTGCCGTGTTGTTTTTGTTATGCCAGAGTCGTTTCGTCTTGTTTTTATTGGGTTTGCTGCGTTTTTTTATTCTTGTTATGCGAGAGATATAGCAGGTGGCGTGCCAACTTTTAAAACTCTATATAAATCAATGGCTTGAATTTTTTAGCTGAAAAACCTGGCGCGTCAAACCTGACAAATTGTTTCCGTGTTACTCGTTTCGCCGCCGTTACAAAGCCAGCGGTAACACCTCACTGTGCGCTGCGGGCCTTGGCGACACGCGAACCGCTAGGGCGGCCGAGCACGTCGCAGATCTGCCGACCCGCGGCGATCAGGGCGTCCAGGTCGACACCGGTCTCGATACCCAAGCCATTGAGCAGGTACAGCACGTCCTCGGTGGCAACGTTACCGCTGGCGCCCTTGGCATAAGGGCAGCCGCCCAGGCCCGCGATGGAGCTGTCGAACACCGCGATGCCTTCCAGCAGGCTGGCGTATACGTTGGCCATGGCTTGGCCGTAGGTATCGTGGAAGTGTCCGGCGAGCTTGTCTCGAGGCACCTCGGCGCCCACCACCTCGAACATCCTGCGGGTGGCACCGGCGGTGCCCGTGCCGATGGTGTCGCCCAGGGAGACTTCGTAGCAGCCCATGGCATACAGCTCCCGAGCGACCCAAGCCACCTGCTCAGGCTTGACCGCACCTTCATACGGGCAGCCCAACACGCAGGACACGTAACCGCGCACACTGACGCCGTGTTGTCTGGCGGCCTCCATGATCGGCTCGAAACGCTCCAGGCTGTCCTTGATGGAGCAGTTGATATTGCGCTGGGAGAATGCTTCGGACGCGGCGGCGAACACCGCCACTTCTTTCACTCCCGCCGCCAGCGCATCTTCAAAACCCCGCAGGTTCGGCGCCAGGGCGCCATAGGTTACACCGGGCTTGCGCTGGATCTGCGCGAACACCTCGGCGGAGCCGGCCATTTGCGGCACCCACTTGGGCGAGACGAAACTGCCGACTTCGATGTAGCCCAGGCCGGCGGCGCTCAAGGCATCCACCAGACGCACCTTGTCGGCGACGCTGATGGGCTGTGCTTCATTCTGCAGCCCGTCACGGGGGCCGACTTCGATCAGGCGTACAAAGGAGGGGAGGGACATGGGGATTGACCTGTAGTGAGTTGCCAATATGTCGAGCGCAATGATGAACCCATTGTGGGAGCGAGCTTGCTCGCTCCCACAGGGAGAAAGTGTTACTGGACGATTTCCTCGCCCTTGAGTGTCTGCTCCAGCGCCTGGATGCAGCGTTCTTCGGCGGTGTCGAGTTCCAGCTTCATCTGTTCGATGTCCAGCAATTGCTGTTCGAGCTGTTCCCGGCGTTCGGCGATTTTCGCCAGCATGCTGTGCAGCTGTTTCTGATTGCCGCTGGAGGGGTCGTAGAGTTCGATCAGTTCGCGGCACTCGGCCAGGGAAAAGCCGATGCGCTTGCCGCGCAGGATCAGCTTCAGGCTGACCTTGTCCCGCGGCGAGTAAATGCGCTCCTGGCCCCGTCGTTCCGGGCTCAACAGGCCTTGTTCTTCATAGAAACGGATGGCCCGGGTGGTGATATCCAGCTCGCGGGCGAGGTCGGAGATGCTGTAGGTCTGGCTGCTCATGGACGCGCTCGAAACGAAAGGGGCTGGCGCTAAGCTAAAGGCAGGTTGACGTTCGCGTCAAGCATGGGGCCGGCACTGCATGGCAGGCATGAACCTGTGGGAGCGAGCTTGCTCGCGATAGCGGTAGACCGGCCAATATCAATGGCGACTGATCCGACGCCATCGTGAGCAAGCTCGCTCCCACAATTTTGATCGCCTAAACCTTGTCGAGCTTCTTCTCATGGGCCGTCACCTGCTGGCACAGCTCGATCATCTGCTCGCGCATCCAGCGGTTGGCCGGGTCCTGGTCGGTGCTTTCGTGCCAGTAGAGGTGGGTTTCCACCGGCGGCACGTCGTTGACTGGTAACAGGAAGGCGTGCAGATCGTGACGACGGGCAAAGCGCTCGGGGACGGTCATGACCATGTCCGTTTGTTGCAGGACCTGGGAGGCCATCAGGTAATGCTGGGAGCGCAGGGCGATCTTGCGCTGGATACCCATCTTGCCGAGGGCCAGGTCGACATAACCCAGCCCGTTGCGGCGGCTGGAAATATGCACGTGGGTCTGGGCCAGGTAATCGTCGAGGCTGATCTTTTCCTTGCCCGCCAGCGGATGGCCCTTGCGCATGGCGCACACGTAGCGATCTTCCATCAACTTGACGTGGCGTACCTGCGGGTCGGTGTTGAGCGGTGCGTCCACGGCGAAGTCGAGGCGGCCGGCGGCCAGCTCCTTGGTGGTTTCACGGCGCTTGGAGAGGAAGCTTTCGATCGCCACGGTAGGTGCCAGGCGACGCAGGCGCTGGAACAGCGGCGGTAGGATCACGCCTTCGGTGAGGTCGGTCATGCTGATGCGGTAGGTCTTGACGGCCTGCAACGGGTTGAAGATCCGGCTTTCCTGCACCGACACCCGCAGCAGCGACAGGGCGTTGCGCACCGGGCCGATGATGTTCTGGGCCATGGGCGTCGGCACCATGCCTTGGGCGGTGCGCACGAAGAGCGGGTCGTTGAAGGTCTCCCGCAGGCGCGCCAGGGCATTGGACACGGCCGGCTGCGTGATGCCGACGATCTGCCCGGCGCGGGTCAGGTTGGCTTCGGTGTAGATCGCATCGAAGACAATGAAAAGGTTGAGATCGACCTTGCTCAGATTCATGGCGCTGCACTCTTATTCTTGGACGTGTTGTGAGGTGCCGGATGGCGATGCGAATCAGTGAAACATATATCGGTGATGAATGTTAATACACGCCGAGAATAGGTTAGGTAAATTTTCGTAGCTGAACTAGCATCGATTTCATGACCTAAAACAACCTCTGCCAAGAAGGTGCTGCTCATGGATTTTGCTTATTCCCCCAAGGTTCAGGCACTGCGTGAACGCGTCACGGCGTTCATGGATGCCTACGTTTACCCGGCTGAAGCCGTGTTCGAGCAGCAAGTGGCCGAAGGCGACCGCTGGCAGCCCACGGCCATCATGGAAGAGCTCAAGGCCAAGGCCAAGGCCGAGGGTTTGTGGAATCTGTTTCTGCCTGAGTCCGAGCTGGGTGCCGGCCTGACCAACCTGGAATACGCGCCGTTGGCAGAGATCATGGGCCGTTCGCTGCTGGGTCCTGAACCGTTCAATTGCTCGGCGCCGGACACCGGCAACATGGAAGTGCTGGTGCGCTACGCCAATGAAGAACAAAAGCAACGCTGGCTCGAGCCACTGCTGCGCGGCGAGATCCGCTCGGCGTTTGCCATGACCGAGCCGGACGTTGCCTCCTCGGACGCCACCAACATGGCCGCTCGTGCCGAGCGCGACGGCGACCAGTGGGTCATCAATGGCAAGAAGTGGTGGACCTCAGGGGCCTGCGACCCGCGCTGCAAGATCCTGATCTTCATGGGCCTGAGCAACCCTGATGCGCCGCGCCATGCCCAGCACTCGATGATCCTGGTGCCGGTGGACACCCCCGGGGTCAAGATCGTCCGGCCGCTGCCGGTGTTCGGCTACGATGATGCGCCTCACGGGCATGCCGAAGTGCTGTTCGAGAACGTGCGCGTGCCATACGAAAATGTCCTGTTGGGTGAAGGACGCGGCTTTGAAATTGCCCAGGGTCGCCTTGGCCCGGGCCGGATTCATCACTGCATGCGCTCCATCGGCATGGCCGAGCGCGCACTGGAATTGATGTGCAAGCGTGCCGTCAGCCGCACGGCCTTCGGCCAACCGTTGGCACGCCTGGGCGGTAACATCGACAAGATTGCCGACTCACGGATGGAAATCGACATGGCGCGCCTGCTGACGTTGAAGGCGGCGTACATGATGGACACGGTCGGTAATAAAGTGGCGAAGAGCGAAATCGCCCAGATCAAGGTCGTCGCGCCGAACGTGGCCCTGAAGGTCATCGACCGGGCGATCCAGATCCACGGCGGGGCCGGGGTTTCCAACGACTTCCCGCTGGCCTACATGTACGCCATGCAACGCACCCTGCGCCTGGCCGACGGTCCGGATGAAGTCCACCGCGCCGCCATCGGCAAGTTCGAGATTGGCAAGTACGTGCCCAGGGAAATGTTGCGCAGCGGGCGCTGAAGACCTGTTTTACCTTGGCAACGCCATTGCGCTCACCACAAATCCCCCTGTGGGAGCCTGCTCGCGATGGCGTTGGCACATCCAACACTCATGCAAGCTGACCCACCGCTATCGCGAGCTTGCTCGCGATGGCGGCTTCCCGGACAGTGAGTCTTCTTACTCCTTGACGCTCATGTATTCCTCGGCCCAACGGATGTAGTCCTCGGGCTGGGTGTAGGTGTGGGTCAGTTCGGTGGCGCTCAGGTCCGACGCCTGGGTGAAGATCTGCCGCTGTTCCCGCAGGCTGTCGTAGGTGGCCTTGATCGCGGCGAAATAGGCGCCGTGGCCGTCGATGGTCACGCGTACGCCCAATTCGGCCAGGCGCTTGTCGTCGCGTAGCAACGGGTTGCCATAAGTGACAAGCATCAGCGGCACCGTCAGGTTTTCGCTGATTTTTTCCAGGTGCTCGAAGTCTTGCACCCCCACCATGCAAATCCCGTCGGCACCGGCACGCTCATATTGCTGGGTCCGGCTGATGATTTCCTGGACCGGCAAAATCCCCGCGTTGGTCCGGGCGATGATCGCCATTTCCGGATCGACTCGCGCTTCCAGCGCCGCACGAATCTTGCCGACGCCTTCGGCTACGCCGATCAGGTCGGTGGATTTACGCCCGAACTGGGCCGGCAGCAAGGTGTCCTCGATGGTCAGCGCGGCGATGCCGGCCCGTTCCAGTTCGACGATGGTGCGCATCACGTTCAGGGCATTGCCATAGCCATGGTCGGCGTCGGCAATCACCGGCAGTTGGGCCACGCGGCCGATGCGGGTGGCCTGTTCGGCAAATTCGCTGAGGGTGATCAGGGCGAAGTCCGGCGCGCCCAATACTTGCAACGACGCCACCGAACCTCCGAGGATGCCTACTTCGAAACCCAGATCAGCAGCAATGCGCGCCGACATCGGGTCGAACACCGAGGCGGTGTGGTAGCAGGTGTTGGAAGCCAGCAATTGGCGGAAGTTACGACGCAAATCTTGATGGGAAAGCCTGGACATGTGAGTTCCACCAATGGAATGGAAAGGCTTGAGCAAAAGTGTCAACGCCGAAAGATCCAAAGGCTATCACGTGGCAAGCGCAAAGATGATGACGAATGTGTATGGGTGATGCCGTTATGGCATCGAAAAAAGGCTGCAGGCCCGGAAAGGTCGGCAGCCAGGCAAAAAAGCCCATTTCAAACTATTAAGTCTTCGCTCGGTAGGCTCCAGAATTGCTTGATCTCATGGATGTTTCCGACGTTGAAGCGCGTCGGGAAGCCGGGGAGTGTGCAGTGGATTTCGTTCGTCAGTTGCATCGCGGTATCGACCATATTGGTACCGGCCCGCAGTAATGGGGTTTCATCCCAGTCTTTCATCAGGTTATTCAAGGCTCCTCCTTTCTTCAGTTGCTGAACAGCGAATGACTACCGGCATGGAGCAGTGATAGTGTCTCTGTAAACAGCGTGATCTCTTGCGCAGCTACGCCGGGGTAAAGGGGTATGTAATCTTTGTCGAAGCACCATGCTTCGTCGATCTTGTCCAGGCGTTCGGGATGGACAAGCAGGCTGAGTGAGGCAGACATTGAGTTCGGGGCTAGTTGTTTATGGATTTTCCGCAAGGCTGGCATGTACAAGACTTCTCCTGGCGCAAGTTTAAGCCTGCGCTCCTTGCCCAGTCGGGGTCTTTTACCTTTTTGCAACGGTAGATCATCAAGTAGCTCGCGTACAAAGGTGGTGTAGCCATCTCCGCTGTAGCCGACCGCATAAAGTTCAAAGTCGTGACTGTGGTTCAGGTTATAAATGAATGTTTCGCTTTCATCATGAGTCTCTACCGGCGACCAGAACCCCAGGCGAAGGGTGAATGAATCATTCTTGTGCAGTAAAAAGCCATAGGCGTTATAGAGGCTGTTGCGTGTACTAAAACCGTCTTGCCGGAGGGTGGTATACAGATGATCGCTCAATAGACAACGGTTTTTGGCCAATTGGCGCAAGTCTGCAATGATCCCGGCTTTGTCTCGCTGCATGTCATAAGTGTTCAGGCGCTCGACAAACGTTTTCAGGTTCATGCCGCCAGCTCCAGTGGACGGAGCAAATTGTCCAGGCGTGCGTCCTTGCGTTTTTTCAGCAACGGGACGTAACTCAACGCGTTTTGCGGGTCAGCCCGATAAAGCATCTGGAAGGCTTTCCACGCCACGGCAGGGTGATAATGGTAGATCAGCTCCCCGGCAACCCTGACCACTCCCGGGTCCTCGATCGTTTCGAGTAATTCGAGGCTCACCAGGTACCGGGCGGCACTGTTGTCGTGAGGCAGCCAGGCTGTTTTGCGCAATGAGACAGGGTCAAATACGCTGATGTCCGCACTGCGGTCGGGGAAGTTGATCCTGCCAATCAATGTCGGCTGTTTTTCGCCCCTTGGAGAATAGTCGAATAAGGTTCGATTGCCATCAATGATCAGCGGATTGCACGGGTCGACGATCGAGGTGTCGGTTTTTTCAAGTTGATGCGTGTTGAGGGTGTATTGCTGGATTTCGAAAGGCTGATCGAGTGCGAATAGAATACTTTGGCCGGGCACCGAGTACAGTTGCGAAGACGCAGTGTTAGATGCAAGTGCCTTGATGCTGATATTACCAATGCTCGTACAATGCAGCGTGATGGTGCCAGTGTGCGGGTTGGTCATGTTCATGATGGCCGCGCGTCGAGACTGTGCCGTAGCAACTTTGTGTTGAATATCCAGATCGGCGATCAGTTGTTTGATTTGCGCGTTCATGTCTAATGTCTTGATTTTCTCCGCTATGTGTTCGAGCGGTAATCGTGTGGCAATCAGATTCTTGATCATGAACATTGTCGTTACAGTGGGGCGGTGCGCGAAAGTATGGGTCTCGAGTAGGTGGGTGGCAATTATGCAATTGTGGAGAAGTATTACTGATTAACGACATTCTTATGTATTGAATATCCAAGGTTGGGCGGTAACGAGGCTACGCCGCCACCGCCTGTTGCCCCAGCCTGGGCAATGCCACGGCCCGCACCGTATCACCCGGTTGCACTTGCAGGCGTTTGGCGGTGAGGCGATCGACAAGCAGCTTGTGGCCATGCTGGTGTGCGCGAGCGCTGGTGACGCGGCAGTTTTCCAGGCGCCGATTGTGAATCAGCCAGACCGGTGCCTGTGGGTCCGGGGTGCCAATGACCAGGGTCAGCATCTGGCTGTCGCGGACGGTGCGGATCTTCGACACCGGCGCCTCGATCACCGGGCCGCCGTCAAAGATGTCGATGTAACCCTTGTGGCTGAAACCTTCGGCACTGAGGATCTTCAGGGCCGGCTCGGTGTTCGGGTGAGCCTTGCCGATCACCGCCTGGGCCTGCTCGGTGAGCAGGCAGGTGTACAGCGGCTGACGTGGCATGAGTTCGGCGATGAACGACTTGTTGCCCATGCCGGACAACTGATCGGCGTAACTGAAATCCTTCTTGAAAAAATGCCGTCCCAGGCTGTCCCAGAACGGCGAACTGCCTCGTTCGTCGGCATGGCCTCGCAGTTCGGCGATCATTTTTTCGCCGAACAGCTGGGAGAACTCGGCCACGAACAGCAGGCGCGCCAGGGACAGCAGGCGTCCGTTGTGACCGCGACGTTGCTCGGGGTGAAGGAACAACGAGCAGATCTCCGATTGCCCGGACATCTCGTTGTTGAGGAACAGGGTCGGGATCTGCCGCTGGATCCCCAGCTCCGGCGCCGAGCTGACCGTCAGCCCGACCCGATAGTTGTACCAGGGCTCGCGCAGCCCGACCGCGCCGGTCAGGGCGCTGATGCCCACCACCTGCCGATCATCGTCTTCGAGCACGAACAGGTAATCGGCGTCGGCACGTTCGACTTGTCCGGCAAAGGTCCGTTGGGCCCAGCGAATACGATGGGCCAGGCGCTCTTCGTTGGCCGGCAGGCTGGTGAAACCGGGGCCTGCGCAACGAGCCAGGTCCAGCAATGCGGGCAGATCGGTAATGGCGACCGGACGGACAATCATGCTGCAGCTCCTTCATTACGTCGGTCCAAGCGCTGATGCGTGCCACGGGATCGAGTGAGGTTCATAGGGCGACCACCCGGATCCGCTCGCCATCCATGACGCCCAGGGCGGCCAGCATGTCGGGCGACAGGGCCACGGGGCCCTCGTCGTTGACGTCCAGCTCGGCGACGATGGCCCGGTAGTTTCCAAGACGGTCGTTACTCACCAGGTAACGGCCTGTGGCATCGATCTGCAGGCTTTGCCGGGCCGTGGCGCTCCGACTTTGCGTGATGGTACGGACGTTGGCGATACGGGCATGCAAGGTCGGCCCACCGTCGAAGATATCGACGTAGTTGTTGGTCTCGAAACCCTCGCGCGCCAGGATGTCGAAGGCTTCCTGGCCGTCGGGATGCACTCGACCGATGCAGGCCTGGGCCGCTGGCGGCAGCATGGGTACGTAGATCGGGTATTGCGGCATCAGCTCGGCGAGAAAGGTCCGGCTCTGCAAGCCACACAGCCGTTCGGCTTCGACGTAGGGCAGGTCGAAGAAGTGCTGGCCGATGGCGTCCCAGAATGGCGACTGACCGTCCTCGCTGCTGAAACCGACGATTTCGGTGATGACCGATTCGGCGAAGCGCTGGGGATGGGCGGCGATGAACATCAGCCGGGCCCGGGACAGCAGCTCCGATTCCGGCGTGCGCACCCGCTCGGCGTCGATGTGGAAGCCACGCAGCAGCGTCTGCCCGTTGAGGTCCTGGCACAGTGACAGCGCGGGCACGCCATGCTGGATGTTCAGCTCGCGGGACTCGCTGGAAAACGGCCGGTTGCGCAGACTGTAGAACGGTTCGTTGTAACCGGTGCTGGAGAGAATTTCCGAACAACCGACCAGGCGCCTGGATTCCAGGTCCTCCAGGACAAAAAAATAATTCTCCGCGCCAGGGCCCTGCACATCGGCCTCGAACGAGGCGCACGAGTCGAGGATCTTTTCCTCTAGGCGCGCGGTATCGTCCGGTAGCGACGTGACCCCCACCAGGCTGTCACGGGCCAATTGTTGCAGTTGCGGCAGATCGGTTAATTGAACTGGACGTAAGGCCAGCATGGATTGCACTCCTGTTCCAGAGAGCCCGGTAACCAGCACCGGGCTTGACGATCACTGTCGATGTCCACGCGTTGTAACCACGGTTGGCCGAGTCCTTCGACCACCGGCCCTCACTGACCGGCCGGATCGGGCACGGCGGCAGGGTTGCCGAATTTGTTGAGAACGCACAGATAAATCACGCCCGCGGCGATCCAGATCAGGCCGAGCTTCTGCGCAGCCACGCCCATGTTGTACATGATGGCCGCGACGATCACGAAGCCGACCAGTGGGCAAATCAAGTGGCGAATCAGTTGGCCGGACTGCTGGCGGCGCCAGTAGTGGTTGATGACCGTGATGTGCAGCAACATGAAGCCGCTCAGGGCGCCGAAATTGACCAGGGAGGTGAGGGTGTCCACGGCGTCGATGAACAGGTAGCAGATCAACAGCGACAGCACTGCCACCAGGTAAATGCTCAGGTATGGGGTGTTGTGGGTTGGATGGACTTTGGCCAGCACCTTGGGCAACTGGCCGTCCCGGGCCATGCCGAACAACAGGCGCGACACCGCCGCCTGGGAAGTGATCGCCACGGCCACGCCCCAGGCCAGGGCCGTGGCAACCGCGGTCAAGGTGGCCAGCCAACTGCCGGCTGCCAGTTCGGCGATTTCATAGAATGCGGTGTCGGCGGATTTGAAACCCATGCCGGCGGCCAGGTCCGTGGCGATCCAGGTCTGCACCACGAAGATCGCCCCCATCACCAGCAAGGTCACCAGGGCTGCCTTGCCGACGCTGCGGCCCGGGTCGCCCTTGATCTCTTCCGCCAGGGTGGAAATGGCGTCGAAGCCCAGGAACGACAATACCGCGATGGACACGGCTTGCATCAGCAGGGCGAAGTTGAAGTGTTCCGGGCTGTACAGCGGCGCCAGGGTCAGCTGGCCGTTACCGGCCCCGCCGTGCAGGGCGTTCCAGGCGTAGAACAGGAAAATCCCCAGCACCACCAGCTGCGCCAGCAGGAAAATGATGTTCATCCGCGCGGTGAAGGTGATGCCCCGCAGGTTGACGAAGGTCGCGCTCACCAGGAACGCCAGGATGAAACCGACCTTGGGGATGTCCGGGTACAAATGGTTCAGCGCCATGGCGGCGTAGACATAGAGCAGCGGTGGGATCAGCAGGTAGTCCAGCAGCATCAGCCAGCCGGCGATGAAGCCGACGTGTGGGTTAAGGCCCCGTTGTGCGTAGGAGTAGACGGAACCGGCCACTGGAAAAGCCCGGGCCATGCTGCCGTAGCTCAACGCGGTGAACAACATTGCCACCATGCCGATGATGTACGCCAGCGGCACCATCCCCGGTGCCTCGGCGTTGACATAGCCATACACGCCGAACGGGGCGATGGGGATCATGAAAATCATCCCGTACACCACCAGGTCTGTCAGCGACAGGCCGCGTTTCAATTCCTGTTTGTAGCCAAATGCCTCAATGCTCATGAGCCGTTCTCCTTCTCAGCTGTGGGTGGATGTCCTTGCGGGTTGCCGCTGTTTTTCTACAGCAATGGGGCCAAGTAAGCGCTCCAGGTCCGTACCGCCTCGGGGCTGCGCAGTTGGTCGTTGCGCACTTCGATCAACACCGAATCCAGGCCGCGGGCATCGCCGTGCACCGGGACGGTCATGTCGGTCAAGGGGTTGATCTTGTAGGGCTGGTTGCCCGCTGCGCGTAGCGAATGCCGGCTCAGCCCGTCGACGATGCGTTGGGCATAATCCTTGGCTTCGCCGAACAGCACGCCAGCTTCCAGCGCGCGCGGTTGACCATAGAACACCGGGGTGAAGCTGTGGATGCCCACCACGCGCACCGACCGGTTGGCGGCCAGGCGCTGGTCGATCAACGCGCGTAGTCGGTCATGAAAAGGGTGGAACAGGCACTGGCGGCGATATTCGCGCGTAGGCTCGTCCAGAGCCTGGTTGCCCGGCACCTGATAGATCTCGCTCTGGGGCGGAATGCTGTCCGGTACGTGCAGCGGACGGTTGAGGTCGATCAACAGCCGTGAATAATTGGCCGTCAGCAAGGTCGCGCCAAGGGTTTCGGACAGGCGTTCGGCCAGGGCCAGGGCACCGATGTCCCAGGCGATGTGCTCCTGGGAGGCCGTTTCATCCAGGCCCAGATCGTTCAGCGCCGCGGGAATGAAGCGGCTGGCGTGTTCGCACACCAGCAGCACCGGGTGTTCGGATTCCTCCCGGACCAGTCGGTAGGGCGGCCTGGTGTAGAGGCCCGTTTCAGCACACTCAATAGATTCGTGCATAGTGCTCACAACGCTCGGCAGGTGACAGCGCCTCGGTCAAGGCCAGCTCCTGGGCCTTCAAGGCGAAATAGGTGTCGACCAACGGGCCGGGCAGGGTCTCGAGCAGCGCCCCGCTGTGGCGCAGGCAGTCCAGTGCCTGGGCCAGGGTTGTCGGCAGGGCGATAATGCCACGGGCACGACGTTGTGCTTCATCCAGCTCATCGGGTATTTGATCGGTGACAGCGTTCAATGCCAGCCGTTGCTGGATGCCAAGTCGCCCGGCAATCAACAGCGCCGCCATCGCCAGGTGCGGCGAGGCGGTGGCGTCCATGGCGCGGAACTCCAGGTTGTACTGGTTCGCCAGCGGTTTGCCGCTCAGGCTCACGGTCGGGCAGATGCGCAGCGCCGCTTCGCGGTTGCGCTGTCCCAGGCACGCATAGGATGCGCTCCAGTGATGAGGTTGCAGGCGCTCGTAGGACACCGGCGTCGGCGCGGTCAGCGCACACAGTGCCGGCAGATAGTGCAGCACACCCGCGGCCCAATGCTGGCCGAGGCTGGACAAACCGTTGCTGCTGGCGGCGTCATGCAGCACCGGGTCCGCGCCCAGGTCTTGCAGGCTCAGGTGCAAATGCACGCCGTTGCACACGGCATGTTCCGAAACCTTGGGGGCGAAGCTCACGTCCAGGCCCATTTGCCGGGCGATCTCGCGGGTGATTTCCCGTACGTTCACGGCCCGGTCGGCGGCGGCTACGCCCAACGTCGGGCGGCAGGTGATTTCGTATTGATGCTGGCCGTATTCCGGCAGGAACATTTCCGGCTCGACACCGCCGGCCCGCAGGGCACTGAGCAACCAGCCAGCGAATTCGGCTTGCTGGCGCTGGGCCTGGAGGCTGAAGGCCAGGCGATCAGGCTGCGCAGGCGTGGCAACCAGGTTGAATTCATGCTCGAACGCGGCGAAAACCTGTAAGCCCAGTTCGACGCGATAACGCTCCACTTCGTCCTGTAACAGCGTGCGCGGGCAGGCGCTCCAGGGCCGGCCGTCGGTCTCGCGCACATCGCAATGGATAAAGTCGAGGACGGGCGCCTGGGCGTCGGGACCGTTGTTGACGGTCACCCGGCTAGACAGGTCCGGCACCAGCCGCAGGTCGCCATAAGCACCCCAGGGGTTGGTCGAAGCGATGATGTCCTGGGGCGTCAGTGCACTGTTGGCCGGCACCCAGCCACAGCCAGCGGTGACGTAGTGGGGCAACTCATCACTGGGAAACGAGCGCCCACGGGTCACGCCGATCAGGTCGGTGGTCACCAGGGTCGTCACGGGCAACGGCGCGAGGACGGCGGCAGGATCGAGGCGGCTCATGGCTGCATCTCCTGCAAACGCGCGAGCACGGTGTCGGTATCGGTGATCCAGCAATAGCCCTTGATCGCGTTCAGGCACGCCAGGTGCCGTTGTTCGGTGTAGGTGGCGCAGGCATCTTCCACCAGCGTGACCAGGTAGCCGCGATCGGCGGCGTCGCGCACGGCCATGTCGACGCACTGGTCGGTGACGATGCCGGCGACGATCAAGTGGCGGGTCTGCAGGTTGCGCAGCACGTAGTCGATGTTGGTGGAATTGAAAACCCCGGAGGAGGTCTTGGGCAGCACGATTTCGTTTTCCAGCGGCGCCAGTTCGGCAATGATCTGCGCCTCGGGGCTGCCCTTGGGCAGGTGCATGTCCGACAGCTTGTGATCCAGGGAACGGTCGCGGCCATCGGCGGTGAGGCTTTCGATGTGGGTGTGCAACACGTTGTGCTGTGCTTCGCGCATCGCGTTGAGCAAGCGCTGCTGGTTGGGGATGACCTGCTGGCGGGCCCGCTGGATGAAATACTCGGCCTCGCGGGTGTGCAGGTGGGCATCGAATTGCGGTTCCAGCCAGGCGCGTTGCATGTCCACCAGCAGCAAAGCGGTGTGCTGGCAGGTGAACGGCAGATCCCGGGGCGAGCGGTGGGGGAGCGAGAACATCCTTATTTTTCCTCCAGCAGGTGCGTGTTGAATTCCGTGCGCAAGGCATCGATGCCTTCCAGGCGTTCGGCCAGCTCGGGGCATTGCAGGGTCAGGCAGGCAATCAGCGCCTCGACCTGGGCCAGTGCCGGCACCAGGCTGTCGAAGGCCGAGATCGACTCCACCGGGGCGCTGATGATCAGGTCGGCCAGCTCGCGCAATGGCGAAGCGTAGACGTCGCTGAACAGCACGACCCGGGCGTGGCGCTCCTTGGCCGCGCTGGCCACGCGCAGGGCCTGGGCCTGGTAGCGGCGGTAATCGAAGATCAGCACCACATCCTGGCGCTGCACGTCGAATAGCCGGTCAGGCAGTTGGGCGTTGTCTTCCAGGGCAAAACAGCCGGCGCGCAACAGACGCAAATGATTGAGCAGGTAGTGGGCCAGGAAGCTGCTGAAACGCCCGCCGAAGCAATGTACCTGATGGCGGCTGTCGAGCAACCACTGCACGAGAATGCGCACGTCTTCGGGTTGGGTCAGGGCCTGGGTGTCGATGAGGTGGCGTTGACTGGCGGCCAGGTACTGGCTCCAGGTATCGCCTTGCTGCAATTTGGCCCGCGGTTTCAACAGGGTGCGAGGGGAGCGCAGGCGATGGTCCATGTCACTGAGCAGTGCATCCTGGAATTCGGCGTAACCGCCAAACCCGAGTTTTTTCACCAGTCGCACGATAGTCGGGTCGCTGACGCCGGCATGGTCTGCCAGGCGTGACATCGGGCCGAGGCCGTTGCGTGGGTAGTGATCGAGCAGGGCACGTACGACCTTGCGTTCCGACGGCGTCAAAACCAGGCCGGGATCGGTGATCAGGTCTCTGAGAGGTGGCATCCGTGCTCCTTGCCAGGATGGGTGTTGAATTTCTTTCATAACTCCTGAAAACAGTATTTATGTAGCTGGTGCTACATGTCCAGTGGTTTTTACGTTCCGTTTAAAATGCTCCAGTATTGTGCGAAACCCTTGTAGGAGTTGGTCTCGGCTGGGTAGACCGGGTATGTCAGTTGATGCTTCTGGCGATGTCGGACATAACGCCTTTTTGTCTCACTTATTTGATTTCGTATAAGGTGCTGTACAACTAAGTGCGTGAATATCCCGTCCATGCGACTCTCCCGATTGTCTGAGAATCCAGTGTGCAAGCCACTCGTCTGACCTTGATCTGCCACGCCCGCACCGCCGCCCAGAAGCAGGCGCGCTTTGGCCTGGACGAACCGCTGGATGCCGACTGGCTGGCACGCCGCGCGCAGGTCGGGCACCGCTACCGAAATGTCCGGCAACTGCTGTGCGGGCCGGAACTGCGCACGCGCCAGACCGCTGCCTTGTTCGGCGACGAGCCCGAGCAGGACCTGGCCCTGGCCGATTGCGATCTGGGACGCTGGCGCGGGTTGTCCATCGATGACTTGCTCCAGGCTGAACCGCAAGCCCTGCAGAGTTGGCTCGACGATGCCGAGGCGGCTCCCCATGGTGGTGAATCTGTCGCCCAGTTGTGCCGCCGTGTCGGGAATTGGCTGGCCAGTCTGGAAACCCGGCCAGGACATCTGCTGGCCGTCACCCACCCCTTCGTGATCCGCGCCGCCCTGGTGAATGTCTTGGGCTGCCCGGCCGCTACATTCAACCGGATCGACATTGAACCCTTGTCCACCCTCGAATTGCGTTTCAACGGCGTATGGCGTTTACGCACCCAGGGACCTGACCAGGAGTCGCCGCGATGAAGACGTTGTCAGTCATTGGCGTTGGGGCCGGCGATCCGGATCAGCTGACGATGCAGGCAGTGAAAGCCTTGAGCCGCTTGGACGTGGTCTTCCTCATGGACAAGGGGCCGGCCAAGGACAAACTGTTGGATCTGCGGCGCGAAGTCTGTCGGCGCTACATCGTTGATCGCACCTACCGTTTCGTCGAAGCCTACAGCCCGGAACGCCAACGCGGCGGCCTGGACTACACGGACAGCGTCGAAGCATTGAACCGGGCTAAACAGGCCACCTTCGAACGCTTGATCAATGAAGAACTGTCCGACGGTCAACGGGGTGGTTTTCTGGTGTGGGGCGATCCGGCGTTGTACGACAGTACCGTGCGCATCCTGCAGGCGATCCTCAAGGCGGGCCGCTGCGCCTTCGAGTTCGAGGTGATCCCCGGCATCTCCAGCGTCCAGGCCCTGGCCGCCCGGCATAAAGTGCCGTTGAACAGCATTGGCGGTTCGCTGGAAATCACCACCGGACGCCGGTTGGCGGCGGGGCAGGTAGGCGACGCGACGAGTGTGGTGGTGATGCTCGATGCCGAGGACGCTTATCGCCAGGTGAGCGATCCCGATACGCACATCTATTGGGGAGCCTATGTGGGGACGCCGGATGAAATCCTTATCGCTGGTCGCCTGGGGGATGTGGCCGATGACATCGAGCGCACCCGCAAGGCTGCGCGAGCAGCCAACGGGTGGATCATGGATACGTATCTGTTGCGCAAGCCTTGATCTGACGACTCAAACCGAACCGTGGCGAGGGAGCTTGCTCCCGCTGGGTCGCGCAGCAACCCCCAATGCACAAGCTGTGTCATGACTTCAATCTTGCGCCTGCTTCGCAGTCGAGCGGGAGCAAGCTCCCTCGCCACGGGGATTGCAGATGCACTCCGGCATCTTCACCCCCGCCCAAACCGCTCCCGATACACCGACGGCGCCAACCCCACGACGTTGCGAAACGCCACACGAAAGCTTTCCACCGAGCGGTAGCCACACAGCTGCGCGATGTTGTCGGTGTTGTCCCCGCTGCTTTCCAGCAACTCGCGGGCCCTGGCCAGGCGTTCATGTTGCAGCCAGGTCTTGGGCGACACGCCGCAGGCCTGGGTGAAATGGCGCAGGAAGGTGCGTTCGCTCATGGCCGCCTGGCTGGCCAGTTCGCGCACCCCGAGGGGTTCGTGCAGGCGTTCGCGGGCCCATTGCATGACACTCGACAGGTCACTGCGTGGCGTGCGGCTGACCGGTGAGGGAATGAACTGCGCCTGGCCGCCCGTACGTTGCGGCGACATCACCAACCGGCGTGCCACGGCGTTGGCGACCTGGACGCCATAGTCCCGTGCCACCAGGTGCAGGCAGGCATCGATACCGGCGGCGCTGCCCGCCGAGGTGATGACCTGTCCTGAATCCACGTACAGCACATCCGGGTCTACTCGCACGGCCGGAAAGCTTGCGGCCAGTTCGTCGGTGTAGCGCCAATGAGTCGTGGCGCCCAGGCCATCGAGCAGCCCGGCGGCAGCGAGTACGAAGGCTCCGGAGCAGATCGACAGCAGGCGCGCACCACGGGCGTGGGCCCTGTGCAGTGCCTCGAGCAACGCCTGGGACGGTGGCTCGCTGCGGTTACGCCAGCCTGGCACGACAATGGTCCGGGCGGTTTCGAGCAGTTCCATGCCGCCATCGGCCAATACCTGAAAGCCGCCCATGGCACGCATCGGGCCGTCATCGACCGCGACGATCCGATGCGTGTACCAGGGGAAATCGAATTCCGGTCGCTCCAATCCGAAGATCTCGACGGCGACACCGAATTCGAACGTGCACAGGCCGTCGTAGGCGAGGATTGCGACCAGACCAGGGGGAGACTGCATTTGGCGGAAAATTCCCACAGAGTGTCTTGTGCGCCACTGTAGCGGTATGCGCCGAGGGGATAAAGTCTCTTCACGCCTTATCTATCCTGGAGTACACGCCCATGACCAGCCTGGTTCGCGAAGTGCCTGCTGCCCCCTCCGATATTGCCCTGCAGCATTTCAGCCGTCGCCTGACATTCGAAACCGATTGTTCCGACGTTTACGCCAGCCAACAGGCCGGCGATGTCGATTTTGTGCTGGTGGATGTACGCGGACCACTGGCCTACGAACGCGGGCACGTGCCCGGGGCGATCAACCTGCCAACCCGCACGCTCACTGCCGAGGCTTTGGCTGCCTACCCTAAGACCACTCTGTTTGTGGTGTATTGCGCTGGTCCGCATTGCAATGGCGCGAACAAGGCGGCGGTGCGTCTGGCGACCTTGGGGTATCCGGTGAAGGAGATGATTGGCGGGGTTATGGGGTGGCTCGATGAGGGCTTTCGTCTGAATGGTTTGGTGGAGCGTGTGGCGGACCAGGCTATCCGTTGTGATTGCTGATTTGGTTTTTATAGTTTGTGTGTATATCCGTTGCTGCGGTAACGGCCACTTAGGGTTCCGCCCTTACGGCGTCTCACTTTTGAGAAGCGCAAAAGTAAGCAAAACGCTTTAGCCCCACCACTCGGTGCCTCGCCTAGGCTCGGCATGCCCGAACGCAGGCATTGCTCCGTGGGCCCGCCGCGAAGGACCATCCATGGTCCAGCGCGGCTACCTCGGCATCCATGCCGAGGTGCCCACTGCGCAATACCTACGTTCGGCCATCGTGGTTAACGGGGCGCCGAGATCAACGTCCGACGCGAGGCGGCCTGATAGCCGGCCTGGTTTGGGGTGAACGCATTCCTCCTGTGGGAGCGGGCTTGTTCCTACCAGAGGCGCTTTACTGTCCTTCAAGCCCGCGCTGTTCAATTACCCCAAAAACATCCGCCACATCCTGGACCATGATCCGGGCGATGTTGGTGATCGTATTGATGTCGGTGTCGGCTGAATCGCGCAGTGTGGTGCAGGCCATGAGTGTCAGGTAGTCGAGGGTGGCGTGCAGGCGTTCGCTGACGCAGGCGTGGAGTTCGGGCAATGGGGCGGTGCGGTCGATGAACAGGATAGGGTGGGTGGTGGCGATTGGGGTTAGCGGGGTAAAGCGGTTAGATGATTGATTTGTCGTCATAAGGTTGGGCTCTATCAAGGAAAATGAATTGCCACCTTGTTTGCTGCGAATCAAACGGGTGGCAGTTGCGCGCGGGTTCGCAGACCGAGGAAGAGACCAAACCCGGCAGACCCGAAGATCTCCCACGCGCAACCGCCATAAAACGAACGCGGGCAAGTTTGCCTGAGTTTTCATTCGACGGTGCAAAGTCTCATCCGTTGTTAGGGCTGCGAAACCCTCCCCACTGACCAAAGCCAGCAGGTGAACCGAACTATAGAAGGGGATTTTTGAGGCAACAATCGACCTGTAGGACGCCCACCAACCCCGTGGCGAGGGAGCTTGCTCCCGCTCGGTGGCGCAGCCGCCGTAAAGTCGGGACATGCGGTGGGCCTGACAGAAAGAGAGGAATGCTTCGCAGTCCAGCGGGAGCAAGCTCCCTCGCCACGGAGAGCAGATTCCTACGAGATTTTCAGAAGGCCAGGGGGAGCAATTGATTTCAGAAACGGAACGCGGCGGCATGATGGCTTTCCGGCGAAATTGGCTCGCTGGAAAGTGTCAACCGTGTCCCCGCACACCCGTCAACCATGTGTCCGGTCCGTACACGCTTTTTCGAAAGTGACCCGCCGTCAGGGCGGAACCCTAAGTGGCCGTTACCGAAGAAACGGATATACACCCGAACTACAACCTGTCAGGTTTTTCCCAAACCTAATGCTCCCCAGCCAACCCTGATTATTTTCATAACTATTTGTCGCCTCAACACAATTCCCCTCCAGAGCACCCCTCTAGACTCCCGCCCACTTCGGTGCCTCGCTGACCGAACGCTGCCTACGAATCTGCCAATAATTGCCAATAAAAACCCCTGCACACTCAGGAGCGAAAATGAAGAAACTAGCCATGTTCGGTGCCCTGGCACTGTCCGTATTGTCCCTGTCGGCCGTGGCCGAAGACGCCAAGCCGATCCGTCTCGGGATCGAAGCCGGTTATCCGCCTTTTTCGATGAAAACCCCCGACGGCAAGCTGACCGGCTTCGATGTCGATATCGGCGACGCCCTCTGCGAGCAGATGAAGGTCAAGTGCACCTGGGTCGAGCAGGAGTTCGATGGCCTGATCCCCGCGCTGAAAGTGAAGAAGATCGATGCGATCCTGTCGTCCATGACCATCACCGACGATCGCAAGAAAAACGTCGATTTCACCATCAAGTACTACCACACCCCGGCGCGGTTCGTAATGAAGGAAGGCTCCGAGGTCAAGGACCCGCTGACCGAGCTCAAGGGCAAGAAAGTCGGTGTGCTGCGTGCCAGCACCCACGACCGTTTCGCCACCGAAGTGCTGGTGCCTGCCGGGATCAACCTGGTGCGCTACGGCTCCCAGCAGGAAGCCAACCTGGACATGGTCGCCGGTCGCCTCGACGCCATGCTGGCCGACTCGGTCAACCTCGACGACGGTTTCCTGAAGACCGATGCCGGCAAAGGCTTTGCCTTCGTGGGCCCGACCTATGAAGACGCGAAATATTTCGGCGGTGGCGCCGGCATTGCGGTGCGCAAGGGCGATAAGGCCCTGGCCGATAAATTCAACGCCGCCATCAGCGAAATCCGCGCCAATGGTACGTACAAGAAGGTGCAGGACAAATACTTCGCCTTTGATGTCTACGGGCATTAATCGGTAGGCGCTGCCGAAGGCTGCGATCTTTTTGAGGCTCAAGGGGCTGAGCAAAGATCGCAGCCTCGTTGCACTCGACAGCTCCACACCTAGTCATTCGGAGATTTCATGCAACGCATCGACCATACCCTGCCATGGAGCCACCTGGGCACTGAGCGCCGGCTCAGTGTGTTTCGTTACGGCCATGGCCCGCGCAAGGTTTATATCCAGGCCAGTCTGCACGCCGACGAACTGCCGGGCATGCGTACTGCCTGGGAGCTGAAGCAGCGGCTCAACGACCTCGAGGCGCAAGGCCTGCTCAAAGGGGTGATCGAGCTGGTGCCGGCGGCCAATCCCATCGGCCTGGATCAACATCTGCAAAGCGCTCACATGGGGCGTTTCGAGTTGGGCAGTGGCAAGAATTTCAACCGCTCTTTCGTGGAGCTCAGTGCACCGGTGGCGCAACGCATCGGTGATCGCCTGGGTGACGACCCGGCCGCCAATATCACCTTGATCCGCCAGACCATGGCCCAGGTTCTCGACGACCTGCCGGCGCCGCCTTCGCAACTTGAAGCGCTGCATCGCCTGCTGCTGCGCCATGCCTGCGACGCCGACATCACCCTGGACCTGCATTGCGATTTCGAGGCTGCGATCCACTTGTATGCCTTGCCGCAACAGTGGCCGCAATGGCGCTCCCTGGCCGCACGCCTGAAGGCCGGGGTGGCGTTGCTGAGTGAAGATTCCGGTGGCAGTTCGTTCGATGAGTCCTGCTCCTCACCCTGGTTGCGCCTGGCCAAAGCCTTTCCTGCGGCGGCGATCCCGGCGGCGAACCTGGCGACGACGCTGGAGCTGGGCAGCATGGGTGACACCCGCGTGGAACAGGCCCAGGCCAATTGTGAAGCCATTCTCGGGTTCCTGGCTGAGCAAGGTTTCATTGGCGGGGATTGGCCGCCCGCGCCGGCGCAATGTTGTGAAGGCTTTCCGTTCGAAGGCACTCAATACCTGTTCGCGCCGCACCATGGCGTGGTGAGCTTTCTGCGTGAAGCCGGTGAGTGGGTGGAGCGCGGCGATCCGCTATTCGAAGTGGTCGATCCATTGAATGATCGGGTCACCATCGTGCGGGCCGGCACCAGTGGCGTGCTGTTTGCCCTGGACCGCGGGCGCTACACCCAGCCGGGTATCTGGCAGGCAAAAGTCGCCGGGCGTGAGCCGATTCGAACGGGGAAATTGATCAACGACTGATAAGTGCTGTCTACCTCACCGCACGCTTCTTGTCGTGCGGCTATCGAACGATGGAGGAAGATCGATGTTCAAAGCGCTCGCCCTGTTTCTATTGCTGGTCTCGTCCGGGTTGCAGGCCCAACCCTCGCTGCACACGGACTTGCCGCTCAACTACCTGGCCCAAGTCGATGAGCAGGTTCGGAACCGACCGCTGGTGATCTTCCTGCACGGTTCCGGCAGCAACGAACAGGACCTGTTCGCACTCAAGGACGAGTTGCCGCGCGATTACAACTACCTCTCGGTGCGGGCGCCGAAGAGTATGGAACAGGACCGTTATCAGTGGTTCGCGAAACAGGGCGACGGTGCCTACGACGGTGACACCTCGGACTTGAAGGCCAGCGGCCAGGTGCTGCTGGACTTCATCGACAAGGCTCGGGCCAAGTACTCGACCGATCCGAGCAAGGTCTACCTGGTCGGGTTCAGCCAGGGCGCGATGATGAGCTACGAAGTGGCCCTGCGACATCCCGAAGCCGTTGGCGGTATTGCCGCAATGGGCGGGCGGGTCCTGTCGGTGCTGCGGGCGGAACTGACCCCCGATGAACCGCGCCGGACACTGGCGGTATTCATCGGCCATGGCACGGCAGACCCGATCATTCCCTACCACGATGGCACCGAGGCCAACAGCTTCCTGAAGACCCTGGCGCTGGAACCGGAATTCCATGCCTACCCGGGTGTGGGCCACAGCATCAGCGCCCTGGAAGTGCAGGACCTGCGGGCCTGGCTGGAGCGGCTCAATCCCTGACCAAAATAGAACCCTGTGGGAAATAGATCCCTGTGGGAGCTGAGCTTGCTCGCGATAGCGGTGGGTCAGCTTGCATCAAAGTTGGGTGTACCGACGCCATCGCGAGCAAGCTCGGCTCCCACATGTTCTGGGGGCGCTTATTGACCGCTGGCGATCTGCTTCACCAACGCCTCATGACCGGCCTTGTCACTGGCCCGGGAGATGATTTGCACCACCGCCATGCGCGTGCCGGAGGCAGCCAGCAACGTGGTGTCGAGGGTTGGCCCGCCGCCCTGGGTGGCGCTGGTGTCGATCTGGCGCAGGCCCAGGCCGGTGCCTTTCTGGGTCAGGCTTTTTGCGCTCAGGATCTTGGCGTCCGGCAGCGCTGTGGTTCGCTGTGCCGCGAAGTCTCCCATGGTGGTGTCGAGGAACGCGCCATCGTCGTCCTTTACGTTCGCGCCGTTAATGATGGTGTTCTCCGCCGCGATCACCACGGTCCGGCTGGTGGCATTGCTGTACATCGTCCCCGTCGCGCCAGCGGTACCTTGGGCGGCCTCTCCGGCGGGCAATGGGGTTGCGATGAACCCCTTGGGCAAGGTGAAGACGAACTTGCCGCCCAGCATCGAAACCTTCTGCGCCGCTGCATTGCCGGCGGCTTTGGACGGGGCCGCCTGGGCAGGCGCCAGGACCAGAGCGGCGATGGCCGCCAGCAGCAGGGCGGCGGCATGTTTACTCAGCAATGACATTGAAACTCTCCACGGTGGTCGCGCTTGGAGGCCGATCATCCCATGGGCGCCATGCCTGACTCCAGCGTCCGTGGCGAATGGGCCGGTCATTGCGGTGCCGGGGCGGAGCGCGCTTGATTGGCACCCTCATCCGGGCGCTCAAACCGCTCCGGCACTGAAGCGCCGGGCCAACGACTCGCGCTCGAAGTGCTCGGTGATGAAATCGATAAAGGCGCGGGTCTTGGCCGGCATCAGCGTGCGGCTGGGGTAGTAGAGCGAAATCACCCCCAGGTCCACATACCAATCCGGTAACAGCCGCACCAGTTCGTCGCGCTCCAGCCAGGGCAGGGCGTCGGGCACCACCAGCAGGGCCACGCCCAGGCCGAGCAAGGCGGCCTCACGCATGGCAACGGGGTCATTGAAGATCATGGACTCGTTCAGTTGCACGGCGGATTCGCGCCCGGCGGCGTTGCGCAACACAGTCTGGCGTACCCGGCCAGTACGGCTGGCCCGCAGCACGATGTTGTCCAGGCCGGCCAGGTCTTCGGGTTGCCGGGGCAGGGCGCGCTCGCCCAGATAGGCTGGGCTGGCGACGGCAATCAGGTGAGCGGGCGCCAGGGTGCGCGATACTACCCCGGGCGTCAGTGTGAAGCCGCCTCCGATGGCCGCGTCGAAACCTTCGGCGATCAGGTCGACCGGGCGGTTTTCGAAATGCCAGTCCGGCCGGATCAGCGGGTAGCGAGCCAGCCATTGCGGCATCAACGGCAGTACCTGGCCGATACCGAAACTTGGCGAAAGGCTGACGCGCAAGACGCCGGCCGGTTCGCCGCGCTCCGTGGTCACCGCACCAATGGCCGCCTGCAGGGCGTGCAAGTTGCCACCGATGCTGGCCAGGAAATGTTCTCCCGTTTCGGTCAGAGACAGCTTGCGGGTCGAGCGCTGGAACAACCGCACCCCCAGATTGCGCTCCAGCATCGCCACGTTGCGGCTCACGGCAGCGGGCGTCAGGGCAAGCAACCGCGCGGCCGCCGAAAAACTGCCGGTTTCGGCGCTGCGGACAAAGCATTCGAGGTTGGCGAGGCTTTCCATGGCATGGACCTGATAGTAATGCTTGAAAATGATTCGCCATATTACCGGCTAATCAGAATGTAATGGCAGGGGCACCATGCACCTCAACGGCGGACATTACCGCCAGGCTTATCCAACCTTGAGGACACAAAACATGAGCAGCATCGATACCATCGGCATCATTGGCGCCGGCGCCATCGGCAGTGCTTTCGCCCGCGCCCTGGCCCGCCAGAACATCAACGTAGTGATTGCCAACAGCCGTGGCCCGCAAAGCCTGGCCGAGCTTGTGGCTGATCTCGGTCCTAGCGTACGCGCCGGCACCGTGGAGGAAGCCGCCGCCCAGCCGATGGTGCTGGTGGCGGTTAACTGGTCGAAGTTGCCCCAGGCGCTGGGCGGTTTGCCGGATTTTGCCGGGCGAATCGTGATCGACGCCAACAACGCGATCGAAGTGCCGGGGTTCAAGGCCGTGGATCTCCAGGGCCGGGCCTCGACCGAGGTGTTCAGCGAGTGGGTGCCGGGCGCACGGGTGGTCAAGGCCTTCAATCATCTGCTGGCGCGCCTGCTGGAGGCAGACCCGACGTCCGAAGGCGGCAAGCGGGTGCTGTTCCTGACCGGTGACGACGCGCAGGCACGGGGTGAAGTCGCGCAGTTGATCGAGCGCCTGGGCTTTTTCGGTGTGGACCTGGGGCCCCTGAGTGTCGGCGCACGCTTGACCCAGTTCCCAGGCGGTCCGCTGCCGGTGCTGAACCTGGTCAAGTTCGACTGAGCACTTCGCGACATACGTAAGGACCCGCTCGATCACCGTGGGAACCCGGCCTGAAGCACTCAGTCGGGTTCCACGTCCAATTGCAGGCTGTCGTCGGCCAGGCGCTTCGTACTTCGCACGATGCCGCTCAGGTGCCGGCCCTCGGCGTAGAACGTCACGATCTGGGCCTTGTCCAGGTCGTCCGGCATCGGTGGATGAACGTGCAACACGAACCACACCGGTTTGTCGTCGTCGAGGTGCTTGACCTCGTACTGACAGTTGATGCTTTTGGTATTGCGACCAAGCAGCGTGTCGAGACCGTAGTCAAGGTGAGTGCTGTCGACGGAGGATCGGGCGAGAGGCATCGGCGGTCTCCTGGGTACGCGCGGTTGATGTTCAAATGATCCCGCCCGGGATGGAAAATTCCATTGGGTGATCTGTAGAGATTAGCCCCAACTTCTGCCGTTCTCATTTTCCCTGTGGCGAGGGAGCTTGCTCCCGCTCGGCTGCGAAGCAGCCGCAAAAAGCCGGGGCCGCTACGCGACCCAGCGGGAGCAAGCTCCCTCGCCACAGGGGGCCATTCCAAACAGGCACTCGTCAGATCAGACGCCAGGCACGCCGTCCTTCCACACCGACCAGTTCTTCACAATGTCCTGCACCAGCGGGTTGCCGGTGCGGAACAGGTTTTCCAACGCCGGGACGAACGCGCCCTGGTCGGCGTATTTGAGCAGGTTGTCCACTTCGTTGCCGCCGGGCTCGGGGCGGTCGAAATCGGACCCGGCCCGCAGCACGGCCAGCCGGTTGATGTCCACCCGACCTTCGCGGCTGGCGCGGAGCAAGGCCTCGTAGGTGGAGTTGTCTTCCTGTTGGGTGGTGCAGTAGACGCCTTTGTTGTCGGTGAGCAGGCGCGTCCAGACTTCGGCGCGCTCGCTCAGGCGCGTACCGGAGAACCAGGTGTTACCGGCCAGGGTGTCGCAGCGGGTCACCACCGGCGGCTGGTTGGCCGGGGCGTACGGATACTTCAAGCGCCAGGCCGCCGATTCCTTGCTTTCCGCCAAGGTTACCTTCTGGCTGAGGGCAAAGGCTTTGGCTTGCAGGGCCGGGTTGAGTTCGAAGACTTCCGTCTTGTAGTCCAGCGGCGGTTTTTCGTTCGGCCCCTTGGTGTTGATGCCCAGGTAGCCGGTAGGCCAGTCCTTGGGCACATCCCGCGAATCCAGCTCCCATTGGGTGCCGAACTCCACCAGGTAATGGGCCCAGGCGGTTGTGCCAAGCGTGCCGTGGTGCGGGTTGATGCCGGCGATCCCGGCCACCAGGAAATAGCTTTTGCGCAGGTCGACGGTCGGGGAGAGCGCCAGGGCCAGGGTCGAAGCCGCCGCGTTGGTCTGGCCCATGCCGGTAATCAGCAGGCAGACCCGTTCGGCATTGCAGCGGATCGTCGGGTATTCGGCGGAAAGTCCCGGCACGCGGATTTCAGTCTTGAGTTCGAGGCGATCGATCCAGTTCTGCGCTTCAGGAGCGAACATCGTGATCAGCATCACTTTGGGTTGAAGTGGCGGTGCGGCCCCGGCGGTCGAGCAGAACAGAGCCGTGCAGGCCAGGCCGATTGAAATAGACAGGCGATTGATCATGTATTCGTGACCTCCATGGATTCGAAGTGGTGCTTCTACAGCTTGCTCAGAATTGATAGCCAACCCCGGCGTAGTATCCCCAGCCATCGGAGCGGGCGCGGAAGTTGCCGTCGCCAAAGTTAAGCTCACTGCCGTCCTGCCAGTTGCCGCCGTTGTGGAAGTAACGGCCCACCAGCGTAAAGCGCAGGTGCGTGAACGAATACAGCAAAACGTTGGTGGCGACCGTCGCGTTGGCGGTGCGGGCGGGGTTGTCCTTGTGCAGGTCCGAACCGAAGTCGAAGTTGGTGAAACCAATGTAAGTCAGGGATGCGCCGTTGCTGAACTGGCTGATCGGCACGATGTATTTGAGCTGGGCGCGGTAGCCGTCCCAGGAGTATTCATTGCTGGCGCCATAGTTTTCCCATTGATAACGGCCATAGAAGTTGGCCGACAGGTTGACCCTCGAGTGGGTGTCGATGTCGGTGCCCAGCCCGCTGTACAAGGTGTTCGCGCGATTGGCGCTGTTGCTGCCGTGATCGTAGATCCAGTCGAACGCCACATACCATTCCTTGAACGGCCCGATGGCCAGGCTGCGGCCGGCCAGGTAGTCGATGGAAATACGCGGTTCGTGCTCCATGAACACGGGAGAACCGTGGTCCCACACCCCTTTGTCGTGACTGTTGCCAATGTTGAAAATCTTTGGAATGTCGACGTAGCCATAGAGCTCGAAGGGCCCTTTGCGTCCGAAGTATTCATATTCCAGGTAGACATCGTCGACCGGTTGCGGGCCGAAGCTGATGTCCTTGCTGCCGATGAGCGTCAGGTCCTGATTGTACCAGTCCGACAGGTAGGCGCCTTTTTTCGAGGGGGTGGCCTCGGGGCTGAGGGCTTCGCCCTGGGCGGACGCCTCGGCGGTCTGGGCTTGGGTCGTGGTGCTGAGTAGTCCGGTAACGGCGGTCAGTAGCAGGGCGGCTGCCAATACGCCGGGTGTAGCGCGACACCGGGAAGTGCAGTGCATGGAAAGTCCTTGTTCGTGCGGGCCGAAGCCCGGGTTCCGTGGATAAGAAAAACCATCGATCCGCTGGGTAGGATCGATTGCGCAAACGTTTGCACATGTCGTACCAATTTTTTGTATTGGCTTGAAATGCATGGGGTTCAGGCTTTTTTCCTGTCGTGTTGGTCAGGCTCGGTGCACCGAATTCGGCAGTGTCGGGTGAAGGGGCACCAACGTGTTGCAGGGGCATGTGATCGACGCGGCACTGAGGCGGTGGCGTTGCTGATAGAATCGGCCATCTTGACTGACCAGAGGTATGCCCATGAGCGAGCCGATTCGCCTGACCCAGTACAGCCACGGTGCCGGTTGCGGCTGCAAGATTTCGCCCCAGGTACTGGAAGTGATCCTGGCCGGCAGCGGTGCGCAGAACCTTGATCCCAATTTGTGGGTCGGCAATGCGTCCCGGGACGATGCTGCGGTGTACGCCATCGACGAGGAGCGCGGGGTGGTCTCGACCACCGATTTTTTCATGCCGATTGTCGATGATCCTTTCGATTTCGGTCGCATCGCCGCCACCAATGCCATCAGCGACATCTACGCCATGGGCGGTGACCCGCTGATGGCCATTGCGATTCTCGGTTGGCCCGTCAACGTATTGGCCCCGGAAATTGCTCGGGAAGTGATTCGTGGCGGTCGCTCCGTGTGCGACGAGGCCGGTATTCCCCTGGCCGGCGGGCATTCGATCGACGCGCCTGAGCCGATTTTCGGCCTGGCGGTCACAGGCCTGGTGCAAAAGCGCCATATGAAACGCAACGACACGGCCACCGCCGGTTGCCGCCTGTACCTGACCAAGCCCCTGGGCATCGGCATCCTCACCACGGCGGAAAAGAAAGGCAAGCTGCGCGCCGCCGATGTCGGCCTGGCCCGTGACTGGATGTGTACCCTCAACAAACCTGGCAGCCGCTTCGGCAAGCTCGACGGTGTGACGGCGATGACCGACGTCACCGGTTTCGGCCTGCTCGGTCACCTGGTGGAAATGGCCGACGGCAGCCAACTGACCGCGCGCATCCGCTATGACGCGGTGCCACGCCTGCCGGGTGTCGAGTACTACCTCGACCAGGGGTGTGTGCCGGGCGGTACGCTGCGTAACTACGACAGCTACGCCAGCAAGGTCGGTCGGGTCCAGGAACTGCACAAGCGCGTGCTGTGTGACCCGCAGACCAGCGGCGGCCTGCTGATTGCCGTCACCCCGGAAGGCGAAAGTGAGTTCCTGCAGGTTGCCGCTGAACTCGGGCTGGCTCTGGAACCTATCGGCGAACTGGTCGAGCGACAGGGTTACGCGGTCGAGGTGTCTTGATGAGCCATGACCTCACCGATTACCGCGATATCTTCCTCAATGACCGGCCGATGATGGACACACGCGCCCCGGTCGAATTCATCAAGGGCGCCTTCCCCGGCGTGGTCAATCTGCCGTTGATGACCGACAGCGAACGGCAACGCGTCGGCACCTGCTACAAACAGCAGGGGCAGCAGGCGGCCATTGTCCTGGGGCATCAGTTGGTGTCCGGTGAAATCAAGGCCGAACGCATCCAGGCCTGGGCCGAGTTCGCCAAGACTCATCCCGACGGTCTGCTGTATTGCTTTCGCGGCGGCTTGCGTTCGCAGATCGTCCAGCAGTGGCTCAAGGACGAAGCGGGCATTGATTACCCCAGGGTCGGCGGTGGCTACAAGGCCATGCGCAGCTTTTTGCTGGACACGGTCGAACAGGCGGTTGCCCAGTGCGACCTGGTGCTGCTGGGCGGCATGACCGGCACCGGCAAGACCGAAGCGCTGGCTCAACTGAGCAACAGCCTGGATCTGGAAGGTTATGCCAACCATCGCGGTTCCAGCTTCGGCAAACGCGCCACCGGCCAGCCTTCCAACATCGATTTTGAAAACCGCCTGGCCGTGGACGTACTGAAAAAACGCGCCAGCGGCATCGAACAATTCGTGCTTGAGGATGAGAGCCGTGCGGTCGGCAGTTGCGCCTTGCCGCTGCCTTTGTACCAGCGCATGCAGCAGGTTCCGATGGTCTGGCTGGAAGACAGCCTGGAGCATCGGGTCGAACGGATCCTGCAGGATTACGTCATCGACCTGTGCGCTGAATTTGTCGCCGTACATGGCGACGAAGGTTTCGCACTGTTTTCCGAGCGATTGCTGGCAAGCCTGGACAACATCCACAAGCGCCTGGGCGGTGACCGTCACCGGCGCTTGAAGGACATCCTGGAAACCGCCCTGGCCGAGCAGGCCCACAGCGGTGCCGTCGACGTGCATCGCGGTTGGATCGAGGGTTTGCTGCGTGAGTATTACGACCCGATGTACGTGTTCCAGCGGGAAAAGAAGGGCTTGCGGATCGAGTTCTCGGGAGAGCAGGCGGCGGTGCTGGAATATCTGCGGGAGCGGGCGGCCCGGGGAGGGTGACCACAGGTTCGGCATCCACCCTCAACTCTGTGGGAGCGGGCTTGCTCGCGAAAGCGGTGGATCAGTTGGCGGTGATGCCGACTGCCATCGTCTTCGCGAGCAAGCCCGCTCCCACGGGAAATACCGGTTGATCAGGTCGGGCAGGCTTGCTTGCCATTGTCCAAACCTTGCTTGTGGCTCTGGCTGGTGAGGCTGGCCTTGCCGTTGTGCCAGGTGAGGGTCAGCACATACAGGGAGTCGAAGTCTCCCGAGGCCCAGTCTTCGGTAATGGTTTGCTTCTTGCCCACCGCCTCTGCGGCGACCTTGTTGATCAGCTCCGGCAGGTAGCCATGGGACCAGGCGGTATAGATGGTGGCGTTGTGGTACTTGTCGTGCAGCAGTTCCTCAGCCAGGTCGCTGGTGTCGTTGGCCGAATAATTGATGTTCACCGGCAACCCGAGCTTGATGGCGCTGGGGCTGATGGTCATCAGCGGGCGAATATAGCTATAGGAATTGTCCAGCTCGCCCTCTTCGACATTGCGGGTCGGGTTGGCCGCGAACACGTAGTCGGCCTTGCCGAATTTTTCCGGCAGCAGGGTGGCCAGGTCGATGGCGCGGTTGAGACCCTGGCAGTTGAGCTGGCCCAGGCCACCGGCGGGTTTTTCGGCATGACGCAGGAACACCAGGGTCTGCACGCCGTCGGCTGGTTGGGCGCGGCTGATGCTGGATTCCAGCGCCAACCCCAGGCCACAGACCACAAGCAGCGTCGGCAGCAGCAGCCACGAACGGTGTTTGAAATGTCTGGCTAAATTCAGTGGGTTCATCATCGAATAGTTATTCTTCAGCACTCTTGAGTCAGGCTGACAAACCCTGGCACCGCGAAGCGGCTGGCCTCGGGTGTTTTCCCTGTCGTTACGCCGCGTTGAATCCTCGGGGGCATTGCTCAGAGTCTCTTCAAGCCCTTTGGTTCGATCCTGGCTGGTCCCGGTGCACTGTAAGGCCTCCTGTGGGGAGGCAGGGCGAATGTTAGCGACAGGATGTTGCGGATTTAAGAAAAGCCGATGTGAATTCCGTGATGGGCAGTGATGCCGTCCCGTACATCTTGGATTATCCTCGGGCTTTCCTTCATTTCCGAGCCGACCCCATGCCCGACTTGACCCCATTCCCCATCACCGAGAAATGGCCTGCCCAGTTCCCGGAGTGGATCCAGCTCTACTCCCTGCCCACCCCCAACGGCGTGAAGGTCTCGATCATGCTGGAAGAGATCGGCCTGCCGTACGAGCCCCACAAAGTGGACTTCGCCAGCAACGACCAGCTATCGCCCGAGTTCCTTTCCCTGAACCCCAACAACAAGATCCCGGCGATTCTCGATCCCCATGGGCCGGGCGACCAGCCGTTGGCGTTGTTCGAGTCGGGGGCGATCCTGATTTATCTGGCGGACAAGAGCGGGCAGTTGCTGGCCCAGGAGTCGGCGGCGCGCTACGAGACGATCCAGTGGCTGATGTTCCAGATGGGTGGCATCGGGCCGATGTTCGGGCAGTTGGGGTTCTTCAACAAGCTTGCCGGCAAGGACTACGAGGACAAGCGGCCGCGCGATCGCTACGTCGAGGAAAGCAAACGCCTGCTCAAGGTGCTCGATGGCCGTCTGCAAGGGCGCGACTGGATCATGGGCGAGCGCTACACCATCGCTGATATCGCCACGTTCCCCTGGGTGCGCAACTTGATCGGCTTTTACGAGGCCGGTGATTTGGTCGGTATCCAGGATTTCCCCAACGTGACGCGGGTACTGGAGCGCTTCCTGGCTCGACCGGCTGTGGCGCGCGGGCTGAAGATTCCGGAATGAGTCAGCCGACGATTCGCCGATTCGATTACAAGCAACTGGATGTGTTCAGCGACGTGCCACTCAAGGGCAATCCGCTGGCGGTGGTGCTGGGGGCCGATGGGCTCAGTGACTCGCGCATGGCTGCTTTTGCCAATTGGACCAACCTCAGCGAAACCACATTCGTGTTGGCGCCACAGCACCCGGAAGCCGATTACCGGGTGCGTATTTTCACCACCTCGACCGAATTGCCGTTTGCCGGGCATCCGACCCTGGGCAGTTGTCACGCCTGGCTGGAAGCCGGAGGCGTGCCCAAAGGGCAGGAGATCGTGCAGGAATGTGGCATCGGCCTGGTCAGGATTCGCCGCAGTGATCATGGCTTGGCATTCCTCGCACCGCCCTTGCTCAAGTCCGGTCCGCTGGAGGCCGACCTGCTGGAGCGGGTGCGCAAGGGGTTGGGGCTCGCAGCCGAGGCGATTGTCGAGGCGCAATGGGTCGATAACGGTGCCGGCTGGCTGGCCTTGATGCTCAAGGATCGCCAACAGGTCCTGACGCTCGACCCCGATTACCCTCAGTTGCTGGATCTGGCCGTGGGCGTGATTGCACCTTGGGATCTGGCCATGGATGGCGATGAAGCGCACTTTGAAGTGCGAGGCTTCATCGCCGGTGATGGCATGCCGGAGGATCCCGCCACGGGCAGCCTGAACGCCGGGCTCGCGCAATGGATGCTGGCCAAGGGCTTGGCGCCGACATCCTATGTGGTCAGCCAGGGGCTGACGATGGGCCGGGCAGGGCGCATTCATGTCGAGCAATTGGGCGATGACGTCTGGATTGGCGGCGCGGTGGTGACGTGCATCAATGGCTCGCTGACCGTGTGAGGGGATTATTGCCCGGCTGGTAACACGCTATTTTCCAGCCGGTATTTGTGCCCTGGCCGACCAGGGCATAAGCTTTGCCCCCTGTGATCGCGCACCTATTTGCCCCAGGAGTCCCATGTCCAGCCAGTTCCCCGAAGCACGTCCACGCCGTCTGCGTCGCAATGCAAGCCTGCGCAGCCTGTTCCAGGAAACCGAGTTCACCTTGAACGACCTGGTGCTGCCGATTTTTGTCGAAGAAGAAATCGATGATTTTGTGCCGATCAAGAGCATGCCCGGTGTGGTGCGCATCCCAGAATCGAAACTGGCCGGCGAGATCGAGCGCTATGCCCGTGCCGGCATCAAATCGGTGATGACCTTTGGTGTGTCCCATCACCTGGACAACGATGGCAGCGATACCTGGAGCGAGCGCGGCCTGGTGTCGCGCATGGCCGGGATCTGCAAGGACGCGGTGCCGGAGATGGTCGTGATGTCCGACACCTGCTTCTGTGAGTACACCGATCATGGTCACTGCGGTGTGCTCCACGGCGATGAAGTGGACAACGACCGGACCCTGGTCAACCTGGGCAAGCAAGCGGTGGCGGCGGCCCGCGCCGGTGCCGATGTGATCGCGCCATCGGCGGCCATGGACGGGCAGGTCCAGGCCATTCGCCGGGCCCTGGATGAAGCCGGTTTCAGCCAGACGGCAATCATGGCCTATTCCACCAAGTTCGCCTCGGCACTCTATGGCCCGTTCCGCGAGGCCGGCGGTAGCGCGTTGAAAGGTGACCGCAAGAGCTACCAGATGAACCCGATGAACCGCCGCGAAGCGCTGCGCGAATCCTTGCTCGACGAGCAGGAAGGTGCCGATGCACTGATGGTCAAGCCGGCCGGTGCTTACCTCGATATCATCCGCGACATTCGCCAGGCTTCGAACCTGCCGCTGTCGGCTTATCAGGTCAGTGGCGAATACGCGATGATCAAGTTCGCCGCCCAGGCTGGCGCCATCGACGAGGGCCGCGTGATACGCGAGAGCCTTGGCGCAATCAAGCGGGCGGGGGCAGACCTGATCTTCACCTACTTCGCCATGGACCTGGCGCTGAGCGGGATCTGATCTCGACTTGCATCAGTGGTGCCCGTGCCACCGCCATCGCGAGCAAGCTCGCTCCTACATTGGGCATAGCCCGCATCCACTTTTGATCGTATGGTTGCTCCGGAATAACGAACCCGATGGAGCACCATGCAATTCAACCGATTGATGATCAGCCTTGCTGCGCTGCTGGCCTTGGCCGGTTGCGGCAGCCGTCAGGCGCAGGAGCCTGAGCGTCAGCCCGCTGAGGTCAAGAAGCAGATTGTGCAGTTGTTGCCGGCCAAGACTGCGGATCGCGAAGGCTGGGCGACTGACATCTACGTGGCCTTTTCGGCCCAGCAGATTCCCTCTACGACGCAGAACATCTGTGCTGTCCTGGCGGTGACCGAACAGGAGTCGACGTTCCAATCCGATCCGCCAGTGCCGGGGCTGGGCAAGATCGCTCGTCAGGAGATCAACCGCCGTGCGGCGAAGGTGCACATTCCGGAGCTGTTGGTCAGTGGTGCACTCCAGGTGCGTTCGCCCAACGGCAAAAGCTACAGCGATCGGCTCAATGCGGCGCGCAGCGAGAAAGAGCTGAGCGGGATTTTCGATGATTTCATCGGCATGGTGCCGCTGGGCAAGACACTGTTTGGCGGTTTCAATCCGGTGCACACGGGTGGGCCGATGCAGGTCAGCATCGCGTTTGCCCAGGCCAATGCGCGCAATTATCCCTATACGGTGGAGGGCTCGATTCGTCGCGAAGTGTTCAGTCGTCGTGGCGGGATGTATTTCGGCATCGCGCATTTACTGGGCTATCCGGTGAGCTACACCGAGCCGTTGTATCGTTTTGCCGATTTCAATGCCGGGTGGTACGCCAGCCGCAACGCAGCTTTCCAGCATGCGGTGAGTGTGGCATCGGGCATTTCCCTGGCGCTGGACGGCGATCTGATCGCCCACGATTCCATCATGCCAGGCAGCACGGAACTGGCGGTGCGCACGCTGGGCAAGTCGCTGGGAATGCGCAACCCGACCATCCGCGATCAACTGGAACAGGGTGACAGTCTGGCGTTCGAGGACAGCAAGCTCTACAAACGTGTGTTCGAACTGGCTGACAAGGCCGAGGGCAAGGCGTTGCCTCGGGCGGTATTGCCGGGGATCGTGCTCAAGAGCCCGAAGATCACGCGCAAGCTGACCACGGCATGGTTCGCCAAGCGGGTGGATGAGCGTTATCAGCGATGCATGGCGCGGGCGACGGGGCGCTAGCCAGGCGTTGAGGCATGTAAAAGCCCGGCGGATGAGGCCGGGCTTTTACTGTGATGGGTTTGGTTTGGGAGTGTTCTGGAGCGGTGTGTCGGGTGAACTGCGCAGCGGCTGCGTGAAGGTTGCGGCCGCTGCGCGCCCGAGCGGGAGCAAGCTCCCTCGCCACGGGGTGTGTTGCACATGATTTGCGATATCTCCAGGCATTGCGGTCAAGCAACTCATACGCGGTTTTCGATCAGACGATCGGAGCCACCTTCAGCGACACGACGTTCCAGCAAGCGATCGGCACCGCCTTCAGCGACGCGGTTTTCGATCAGGCGATCGGAGCCACCTTCGGCGAC
>NZ_FNNL01000009.1:122004-295631 GCF_900106735.1 Pseudomonas sp. NFACC08-1
ACCGCCTTCGGCGACGCGGTTTTCGATCAGGCGATCAGAACCGCCTTCGGCGACGACAGGTTGGGAGGAGGCGGCAAATACGTTGGCGGCCAGTACAGAGAAAGCGAGGCTGAGGATGACTTGGCGTTTCATGATGGTGTGCTCCGGGGGTGCAGTGGTTTGTGTGGGGCCATTGTTGTCCCGGGCGATCATCAAGAGAACTTCATTGACATGATGGTGAACATCGATGGCAGTGATAGCTCGTTGGCCCGCTACCGGTCAGCTCGATGGAACACTGATGGGCTCGCGGGCTCTACCGGCATAACGCTTATGCAGGAGGTACGTTCATGTATCAGTTATTCGGTTGCAGGCAATCGGGCTCTTCGGCGGTGGAGGTTGCCCTGTGTCTCTGTGAGGTGGCTTATCGGCGGGTCGACGCCTATTCGACGCAAGACAACGATGCGGCGAAAGAGCTTGAGACACTCAATCCTCTGAAGCAGGTGCCGACCTTGCAGTTGCCGGACGGTTCGGTGCTGACTGAAGCGGCGGCGATCCTGATTCACCTCGGGTTGACCTTCCCAGCCTCGAAGCTGCTCCCGCAAGACCCGGCCCAGTGTGCCCAGGCCATACGGGGCCTGGTCTACATCGCGGCCAATTGCTACACGCCCATCGGCATTATCGATTTTCCGGAACGCTGGCTGGACGAGGCGGACGAAGCGACTCGACAGCGATTGATATCCGGCACGCAGCAACGGCTGTATCGCAATTGGGCGCTGTTTGCCGACCAGTTCCCGGCCCGACCTTTTCTAGGCGGTGACGAACCCGGAGCGCTGGATATCCTGGCGGCCGTGATCACGAAGTGGAGAAATACGCGGGAGGCGATGCTGAGCGCCCGTCCAGCGTTCCATGAGCTGTTGGAGCGCATTGACCACCATCCGCGCGTTGCGCCGGTGCTGTCGCTGCATTGGCCTGAGTGAATCAAGGACACGCCTTGCGTGCAGCCGCTTGCTCGACAAGGCCGGCAAATTGCCGGACATTCTCCTGATGCGCCGTCACCAGTTCGTCGATACTGGCGCCCGCCGGCGTTTGCAGGCTGCTGCGGCACGTGATGGGACGGGCGTCATTGCCCGGGTTGCGCAGTCGCCATTGCACGTCCATGCGGGCATAGCGGCCAGGGATCGAGTCAAAGCGTTGCACCTCTACCCGCAGCAATGATTTGGGGGCGCCAGGGTTGCTCAGTTGTTCGTCCAGGCTGCTGTGCAGTTCATCGGCCAGGCTGGCGCCCCACCATTCGGTTTCCATGATCGCCAACCCGCTGTTGCCTTGGCGAATGACCATCTGGGTGCGATCCACTTGGGGTGGGACACTGACCTGTTCGATCTGGATGTCCACGCTGGAGCGCGATTGGCCTGCCGGTTGGGCCGGGCTCAACGTGTGATAGTGGATCGGATCGCTGCGGCAGGCGCCGAGCAGCAACGCCACGGCAACCAGGGTGAGTTTCAGCGTCAGTGGCATGGGGCGGGCTCCTGTGATCATTCTTTCACCGGCAATGTGAGGTTCTGCGCCGGTGCGTCCTTGGGACGCCCGCGAAGCAGCGATTCGGGATGGCGGCTCAGGTAGTCCGACAGTTCGCGCAGCGAGCGCGACATGCGCCCCAGGTCGTCCAGGGTCTGGGTCAGTTGTTCGCGCTGCGGTGAATCTTCGGCCAGGGTCGAGTTAGCCGATTGCAGGGTCTTGCTGACGTCTTGCAAGGTGCTTTGCACGCCCGGCAGGGTCTTGCTGTTGAACTGGGCCAGGCCTTTGCGCAGCTCCACCAGGTTGCCATCCAGGTTGCCGGCAATGCTCTCCAGTGGCAGTTTGTTGATCCGCTCGATCATCGTCTGCAGTTGTTCCTGCAATTGCTGGAGACTGCCCGGGAGGGTCGGGATTCGCACGGGGCGGGCGCTGGGATCGAAGGCCACTTTTTCAGCCTTGGGGTAGAAGTCCAGCGAGATGTACAACTGCCCGGTCAGCAGGTTGCCGCTACGGGCCTGGGCACGCAGGCCGCGCTCGACGAAGCTGCCCATCAGGCGGGCACTGGCGGCTTCGTCTTCGGGGTCGTGGTTGAGCGACTTGAGCAGTTTTTCATGGGCCTTGCCCAGGCGCTGAGGGTAGATCACCACGCCGACGTTAACCGGAAAGCTGCGTTGCTTCTCATCGAAATCGAGGTTGATGGCCACCACCCTGCCGATTTCCACGCCGAGGAACTCCACCGGCGCACCGACGCGTAACCCGCGCAGGGCCTGGTCGAAACGCAGGGCCAGGTATTGGCCCTTGCCATCGGGCGGGGCGAGGGCGCTCTGCTGGTCGGCAAACAGCTCGAAGGTCTTGTCTTCGCTGGCGGCGGTGTCGTTGGGGCTGTACTCCGGTGCCCGGAACGCGATGCCACCCAAGAGCAAGGCCGAGAGCGATTCGGTCTTGACGGCGAAACCGTTGGCGCCGACGTTCACGTCGACGCCGCTGACGTTCCAGAACCGGGTGTTTTCGGTGACATACACATCGTTGGGCGCGTTGATGAACACGTCGATGTTGACGCCTTTGCCGTCGGCGTCCAGGGCGTAGGACACGACTTGGCCCACCGGGATCTTGCGCAGGTACACCGGCGAGCCGATGTCCAGTGAACCGAGGTCCTGGGAGTGCAGGGTGAAGCGCTTGCCTGGTTCGCCGTAGGTGATGGGCGGCGGGTTCTCCAGGCCCGTGAAGGACTTGGCGCGCACTTTCGACTGACCGGCGTCGGCCCCAATGAAATCCCCCGACAGCAAGGTGTCGATCCCCGAAATACCGCCGGCCCCGATGCGTGGCCGTACGACCCAGAACACCGAATCTTCGTGAGTGAAGGTGTCGGCAGTCTTGGCGAGCTTGACCGTGGCGGTGACGTTCTTCTGGTCCTCGCTCAGTTGCACGTCGGTGACCTGGCCGATGACCACGTTGCGATATTTCACCTGGGTCTTGTTGGCGGTCAGGCCCTGGCCGGTCTTGAAGGTGATGGTGATGGTCGGGCCTTCCTGCAGCCAGTTGTGGACCACCAGGGACAGCCCCACCAGGACCGCGATGATCGGCACGATCCACACCAGCGACACCGTCCAGCGGCGGGTGGTGACGTGGGCGCGGCCGGGTGCGGGTTGCTGCCCGTCAGTGGCTTGCGACTTCATCCATGACCTCCTCGGATGGTTGAGTGTCCCAGATCAGCCGGGGGTCGAAACTCATGGCCGACAGCATGGTGAACAGCACCACGAGGCCGAAGAACAGGATGCCCGGTCGTGGTTCGATGTCGCTCAATGCCTGGAACTTGACCAATGCCGCCACCAGGGCCACCACCAGCACATCGAGCATTGACCAGTAGCCGATGACTTCCACCAGCCGGTACAGCTTCGCCCGCTGGACTTGGGCCCAGGTGCTGCGCCGCTGTGCGGTCACCAGCAACAGGGTCAGCACCACGAACTTGATGCCGGGCACCGCAATGCTGGCGATGAAGATAATCAGGGCGATGTCCCAGGCGCCGCTTTGCCAGAACTCGATGACGCCGCTGATGATGGTGCTGTCGGCGCCTTCACCGAGCATCTGGGTATTCATGACCGGTAGCAGGTTGGCCGGGATGTAGAACACCAGCGCGGCCAGCATGTAGGCCCAGGTGCGGGTGATGGCGTCGGGTTTGCGTCGATGCAGGGCGGCGTCGCAGCGGGGGCAGGTTTCGGGCTCGTCGGTCATGTCGCAGGCCAGGCCACAGCTGTGGCACAGGCACAGGCCCAGGTCGCGGGCCTCTGGCGGGGTGTCCAGCGGCTGGCCGTTCACAGGCTGTCCCAAAGGTCGCGGACATCGCGCCCGGCAATGCGGATCATCAGCAGGCTCAAAGCCGCCAGGGCGAACAGGCCGATGCCCGGGAGCACGTCCAGCAGGCCGGCGAGCTTGATCACCGCCACCAGCGCGCCCAGCAGGCACACCTCCAGCATGCTCCAGGGCCGCAGGGTTTCCAGGCTGCGCATGCACAGGTTGAACCCCGGCGCCCGCCGCTGGAGGTAGGCATGGCCCAGTACCCAGAGCAGCAGCGCCAATTGAAAGGCTGGTGCAATGATGATCGCCACTGCTGTCACCAGGGCGATGAAGGCGATCGGCCCCTGGTTCAGCGCCACGATGGAATCCCATAACGTCGCGCTGTTGCTCAGGCCCTGGAGGCGGATGCTCATGATCGGGTAGATGTTGGCGAAGGCCCACAGCACCGCCGCGGTCACGCTCAAGGCCAGGCGCTGCTCGATGGTCAGGCCGTTGTAGCGCTGGATCACCGCGTGGCAGCGCACGCACGAGGCTTTCTGGTGCGCAGCGAGCATCACCGGTTCGTACACCGCATCGCAATGTTCACAAATGATCAATCGGTCGGTGTCGGCCATCGGGATGCTCGCAGGAACAACCCCTTCAATATAGAAGTGCCTTGGAAATGAGCAACCCGACCGAACGGATCATTCCCCGCGAATGTATTGCTCCAGTTGTTTGATCAGATCGGCCTGTTCGGCGATGGCTTCCTTGACCAGGTCGCCGATGGACAGCAGGCCGACCAGTTTGCCGTCCTCCACCACTGGCAAATGCCGCAGATGTTTTTCGGTCATGATGCTCAGGCAGGTCTCGACGTTCTGGTGCGGGTCGATGGTGATCACGGGGGAGACCATGATGTCACTGACCTTCGTGCCCACCGATGAGCGACCGCGCAAGACCATTTTGCGAGCATAGTCGCGCTCGCTGATGATCCCCAGCACTTCATCGTTCTTCACCACCAGCAAGGCACCGACATTCTTCTCGGCCATGCGCATCAGGGCCTGCAATACCATGTCGTCCGGTGAGATGGTGTGCACTTGCTGGTTCTTCTCGTCTTTTATCCGGAGCAACTGCGCGACGGTTTTCATGGGGGAGCCTCAGGTGTTGTTTTGCTGGTTGTTAAAGCATCGTAGACCCAACGGTGCAGAGCAAGCGGTAAAGCGGCGGCCAGTCGTCCAAAAGCGTCATTGCCCGGGGATTTCCCTCAATCCCGTGGCCAGGCGCCGTTGTGGCGAGGGAGCTTGCTCCCGCTCGATCGCGCAGCGATCGCAAAAAGGGGCCGCTGCGCAGCCCAGCGGGAGCAAGCTCCCTCGCCACAAAAAAAGCGGGTGGGTGGTGTGTCAGTTGGGCAGGTGAAGTTCCCTCGCCACAGGTAGAATCGTCGCCTACGCAAAATTCGAGGTTGCAGCGGTGGATTTACAGCAGGGCTTCGTCCTGACCCGGCATTGGCGCGATACCCCGGCCGGCACCGAAGTCGAGTTCTGGCTGGCGACCGACGCCGGTCCCCGGCGCGTGCGCTTGCCGGTGCAGACGTCGGTGGCCTTCGTGCCGCAGATCCAGCGCGGCCAGGCCGAAGCGCTGCTGCAAGGGGAGAAGGACGTTGAGTTGCGTCCCCTGGACCTGCTGGATTTCGAGCATCGTCCGGTGCTGGGGCTGTATTGCCAGCAACACGCCCAACTGATGCGCCTGGACACCACCTTGCGCCGCGCTGGCGTGGAGGTGTTCGAAGCAGACATCCGGCCGCCGGAGCGCTACCTGATGGAGCGCTTCATCACCGCCCCGGTGTGGTTCGGCGGTACGCCGGCCGCCGATGGCCTGCTGGTGGATGTCCAGATGAAACCGGCGCCCGAATACCGTCCACCGTTGCGCCTGGTGTCCCTGGACATCGAAACCACCGCCCAAGGCGAATTGTATTCCGTCGCCCTGGAAGGCTGCGGCGAGCGCCAGGTCTACATGCTCGGGCCAGCCAATGGCGACGATACCGGCGTGGATTTCCAGCTGGAATACTGCGAATCGCGCACGCTGCTGCTGAAGAAACTCAACGATTGGTTCGCCCGTTTCGACCCTGACGCGATCATTGGCTGGAACCTGGTGCAGTTCGACCTGCGGGTACTGCATGAACATGCCCGGCGCCTGGCGGTGCCGTTGCGCCTGGGGCGTGGTGGGGAAGAGATGCAATGGCGCGAGCACGGAGCGCGCAACAACCACTTCTTCGCCTCGGCCGCTGGCCGGTTGATCATCGACGGTATCGAGTCCCTGCGTTCGGCGACCTGGAGTTTTCCCTCGTTCAGCCTGGAAAACGTCGCCCAGACGCTGCTGGGGGAGGGCAAGTCCATCGATAACCCGTACCAGCGCATGGACGAGATCAACCGCATGTTCGCCGAGGACAAGCCGGCCCTGGCCCGCTACAACCTCAAGGACTGCGAGCTGGTGACGCGGATCTTCGCCAAGACCGAACTGCTCAAGTTCCTCCTGGAGCGGGCCAGCGTCACCGGCCTGCCAGCGGACCGCAGCGGCGGTTCGGTGGCGGCCTTCACGCACCTGTACATGCCGCTGATGCACCGTCAGGGGTTCGTTGCCCCCAATCTCGGCCAGCGTCCGCCCGAGGCCAGCCCGGGTGGATTTGTCATGGACTCCCAGCCGGGGCTCTACGAGTCGGTGCTGGTGCTGGACTACAAGAGCCTGTATCCATCGATCATCCGCACTTTCCTGATTGACCCGGTGGGCTTGATCGAAGGGCTGCGCCACCCGGCTGACCAGGAGTCGGTGCCAGGCTTTCGCGGGGCGCGTTTCTCCCGTACCCGCCATTGCCTGCCGGCCATCGTGGCGCGGGTCTCCGAAGGCCGGGAAACCGCCAAGCGCGAGCACAATGCGCCGCTGTCCCAAGCATTGAAAATTATCATGAACGCCTTTTATGGCGTGCTCGGTTCCAGCGGCTGTCGCTTCTTCGATCCACGCCTGGCCTCGTCCATCACCCTGCGCGGCCACCAGATCATGCAGCGCACCCGCCAGTTGATCGAAGCCCAGGGGCATGTGGTGATTTATGGCGATACCGATTCCACGTTCGTCTGGCTGCGTCGTGCCCATGGCCAGGAGGAAGCGGCCAGGATCGGTCGCGAGTTGGTCGCCCACGTCAACCAATGGTGGCGTGAGCAGGTGCGCGATGAGTTCGGCCTGGAGAGTGCGCTGGAGCTGCAGTTCGAAACCCATTTCAAGCGCTTTCTGATGCCGACTATCCGCGGCGCCGAGGAGGGCAGCAAGAAACGCTACGCCGGATTGGTCACCCGTGCCGATGGCAGCGACGAAATCGTCTACAAGGGCCTGGAAACCGTGCGCACCGACTGGTCGCCGCTGGCACGGCAATTCCAGCAGGAGCTGTACGGGCGGATCTTCCACCGCCAGCCCTATCAGGATTATGTGCGCGATTATGTGCAGCAGACCCTGGCCGGTGCGTTCGATGATCGGTTGGTCTACCGCAAGCGTCTGCGTCGGCCCCTGGAAGACTACGAACGCAACGTCCCACCCCATGTGCGGGCTGCGCGGCTGGCCGATGAGTTCAACCAGCGCCAGGGCCGGCCACGGCAATACCAGAATGGCGGCTGGATCAGCTACGTCATCACCGTCGCCGGCCCCGAGCCGCTGGAAATCCGCAGCGCGCCGATTGATTACGACCATTACGTGAGCAAACAACTGCAACCGGTGGCGGATGCGATCCTGCCGTTTGTGGACGATGATTTCTCGACGTTGGTGGGGGGGCAGATGGGGTTGTTCTGATGACGAGGGTCAAGGTTCCTGTGGCGAGGGAGCTTGCTCCCGCTGGGCTGCGCAGCGGCCCCTTTTGCGACCGCTTCGCGATCGAGCGGGAGCAAGCTCCCTCGCCACAAAAAGCTGCCAGGCCCGGGGAAACTAGACCATCGCCAACCGCTGCTTGCCCCGGGGCTGGGGAAATATCAGGTCGAGGGCGGCCAGGTCCTGCGGTTCCAGCTTGAGGTTGGCCGCTTCGGCATTCAAACGCACATGCTCAGGCTTCACGGCCTTGGGAATGGCAATCACATTGTCCTGGCGCAACAGCCAGGCCAGTGCGATCTGTGCCGGTGTGGCGCGATGGCGTTCGGCGATCTGTCCCAGGGTGTGATCCTTGAGCAGGTGCCCGCCCTGGCCGACCGGGCAGTAGGCCATGATCGGCATGGGCCGTTGCTGGCACCAGGGCAGCAGGTCGAATTCGATGCCGCGTTCCTGCAGGTTGTACAGCACCTGGTTGGTGGCGCAGGCAGGCGAGGCCAGCTCCTCGAGGTCATCGACGTCAAAGTTCGACACACCCCAGCGGCCGATCTTGCCTTCTTCGCGCAGGCGTTCGAACGCTTCGACGGTTTCTGCCAACGGGTACTGCCCGCGCCAGTGCAACAGATAAAGGTCGATGTAATCGGTGTCGAGCCGGCGCAAGCTGCGTTCGCAGGCCAGGGGAATGCCTTTGCGACTGGCGTTGTGAGGGTAGACTTTGCTCACTAGGAAAACCTGGTCCCGCAGGCCAGTGATCGCCTCGCCAACGACGGTCTCCGCACCGCCTTCGGCATACATCTCCGCCGTGTCGATCAGGGTCATGCCCAGTTCGATCCCCAACCGCAGGGCCGCGACTTCTTTCTTGTGATGGGACGGTTCCTCACCCATGCGCCAGGTGCCCTGGCCAATGACCGGTACGGACACACCCGCCAATTCCAGCGTCCTCATGCCTATCTCCTGTTTTTTGCTTTGACGTGTGGCAGCAGGATAGACCAAGTGTTCAGTGTTGATCGTTCCCACGCGAGCATGGGAACGATTCGGCGGGGGCGTTACTTCGCGGAGAACTTCAACACCATGGTTTGGGTGTAGGTCTGGCCCGGATCAAGCCGCGTCGAAGGGAAGTTCGGCTGGTTGGGCGAGTCGGGGTAGTGCTGGGTTTCCAGGGTGAACGCGCCCCAATGTGGATAGACCTTGCCTTGCTTGCCCTTGACCGTGCCGTCGAGGAAGTTGCTGGTGTAGAACTGCACGCCAGGCTCGGTGGTGTAGAGCTGCAGGCGGCGTCCGGAGTCCGTGTCATACACCTCGGCGGCCAGTTTGCTCACGTCACCCTTGGCGTCCAGCGCCCAGTTGAAATCGAAGCCGCCCTGTTTCGGTTCGGCGAACTTGAGTTGTGGGTGATCGGCCTTGATATGGGTGCCGATGGCGGTGGGTTGGGTGAAGTCCATCGGTGTACCGGCCACGGGGGCCAGTTCGCCGGTGGGAATGAGCTTGCCGGTGACCGGCGTGTAGTGGGCTGCGTGCAGGGTGGCGAGCTGCTCGAGGATGTCGCCGTTACCGGCCCCAGCCAGGTTGAAATAGCTGTGGTTGGTCAGGTTCAGCACCGTGGGTTTGTCGGTGGTCGCCTTGTAATCGATGCGCAACTCGTTCTGTTCGTTGAGGCTGTAGGTGACGTCGGTCTTCAGCGTGCCGGGAAAGCCCATCTCACCATCCGGTGACACGTAGGTCAGGGTGACGCCCACCGAGTCCTTGCCGTCATGGGGCTGGGCCTTCCAGACGCGCTTATCGAACCCTTGCGGTCCGCCGTGCAAGGAGTTGCCATGGTCGTTCTGCGGCACCTGGTAACGCTTGCCGTCCAGCTCGAAGGCGCCGTCGGCCAGGCGATTGCCGAAGCGGCCGATGGTCGCGCCGAAATACACGCTGCCGTTCTTCTGGTAACCCTGCACGTCGTCGAAGCCGAGCACGATGTCGGCGGCCTTGCCGTTTTTGTCCGGCACGCTCAATGACTGGAGGATGCCGCCGTAGGTGATGACCGTGGCCTCCATGCCGTGACTGTTGCGCAGCACGAATTTTTCCACCGCCGTGCCGTCGTCGGTTTTGCCGAACGCACCGCGTTCATTGGTCAGGCCGGCAGCGTGGGAAGCCGAGGTGGCGATCATCAGAGACACTCCGAGGGCCGTGAGCAGTTGTCTGGATTCAAGCATGGTATGACCTTCCTTCCTGTTGTTTTGTTGTTGTTTTGAACGCGGGGCGAGTCCGCTACTGGTCGGACAGCGCTGAAGGTTTTTCTGGTTAGTAGTCTTTCTATTTGGTGGGTGAGAAGGGATTTATAGCCATTAATGGGGATTTATCAATTAAAAAGTAAGACTAATTGCGTGATTGGGTCGTTGCTGAAGACCGAGGGTTTTCTCCAGGTACTGCACTTTTGTGATTTTTGCCGCTCTATCCATGGCCTGGAAGCGACGACCCCCATCGCTTCCCCATGCCCAGACCGAGATTCGATGGCCGGTGTTTTTTATCCTGTGACGAGATTGCGCCGCTGCTGCCTGGCTTTGTTGGTCGGTGTGTCGATGCTGTTCAGCGGCGGCTGCAGCCATCAGCAGGGACAGGACATGGTCACGCAGTTCAGCAACGCCAAGCCCCAGGAGTTCTTGCAGACCAGCGTCGACCGCATGGCCACGTTGTCGATGCACGACAACTTGCAAAGCCTCTATCTGCTGATGAACAAGCTGTACCTGCGCAACCCCGAGGAGCTGCGCAAGTCCGGCTTTCTTGACGCTCGCACTGCGGAAAAACAGGTGCGCATGGCCATCGAGCAGCAACAGCCTTTGCCGACCTTGGGTGGCAAGAAGGACCTGGCGGCCCTGAGCTACGCCATGAGCCCGGAGTTTCTCGGCGATCGGGTAGGGGCGTTCATCTATGCCATCGGCAGCATGCTGGTCACCGCGCACGGCAATCGCCTCGAGTTCTACATGACCGACACCATCGACCCGCGTTTTGTCAGCAACGCGGCGCGCAATATCGAAAAAGCCACCTGGCTGCTGAGTCAGCGGCAGAACAAGGACGGCAAGCTGTTGCTGTTTTCCAATGAAATTTCGGAGGAGGGCAGCAACCTGAGTTTCGCTGTGGAGTTTGGAAAAATCGTCGCCCGATTGGACCTGCTGACCCAGATGCTCGATGAGCGCTACCGGCGGATTGGCTTGAATTACGCCCAGAGCCTGCTGTTCCTCAATTTCCTGCCGGTCCAGTGAAATGACGGAAAAGGAATAAAGATAGATCACATCGATATAGGGGGTTATAAGAAAAATCGCTATGCTCGCGGCCAGATTTTTCATGCGGTCGTGCTGAGACGGGTTTAATGGATTTCGGTAATGTCGGTTTAGTCGTTGCAGGCCTGGTGGTCGGCTTCATCGTTGGGATGACCGGCGTCGGCGGTGGTTCGCTGATGACCCCGATCCTGTTGTGGTTTGGTATCAACCCTGCGACGGCGGTGGGTACGGACCTGCTGTACGCAGCCATTACCAAGTCTGGCGGTGTCCTGGTTCATGCTAAAAATCGCAACATCGACTGGGCTATCACTGGCTGGCTGACGTTGGGCAGTGTGCCGGCAGTCGGCTTGACGCTGTGGTTTCTCAGCAGCCTGCACAGCTCTCCCGACGCCATGAACGCGGTGATCAAGCAAGCCTTGGGCTTTGTGTTGTTCGCCACAGCCTTGGCGATCCTGTTCAAGAAGCGTTTGCTGCAATTCGCCCATGACCGTGCCGGCGGGCACTACAACCCCACTGGCACGCGCCTCAATGTGCTCACGGTCATCACCGGCCTCGTGCTGGGCACCATGGTCGCCTTGACCTCCATCGGCGCTGGCGCCCTGGGCACCGTTGCGCTGTTCATCCTCTACCCGTTCCTGGTCACCAAGCGCCTGGTGGGCACCGAGATCGCCCACGCCGTGCCGCTGACCCTGGTGGCTGGCCTGGGCCATGCGAGCATGGGCAACATGGATTGGCACATCCTGGGTTTCCTGCTGATCGGTTCGTTGCCGGGGATCTATCTGGGCAGTCATTTGTCGGGACGCATCTCCGACGAGTTGCTGCGCCCCTGTCTGGCGGTGATGCTGGCGATGATCGGGTTCAAGCTGGCGTTCTAGCACTGCCACCGAGATCCCTTGTGGGAGCGGGCTTGCTCGCGAAAGCAGTTTTTCAGTCAACGTTGATGTCGACTGACAGACCGCTTTCGCGAGCAAGCCCGCTCCCACTCTCGTTTGTGGTGACTGTATTTTTAGCGCTCACACCTTCCTCCCGCACGCGTTGGCTACCATGGTTGCGCAATGACCCCCCTGGCCTAAGCTTCAAGTCAGGCAGGCGCAGTATTGAGCGACTCTCGCGGAACAATCGCCGCCCTGTGCAATCAGTACAGCGTAAATATCAAAAGGAGAGGCGCATGCTCATTCGGTCGTTGACCTTCGCTACCTTGCTGGCCATCGCCGGCCCCCTGTTCGCTGCCGATGGCGACTCACCCCTGGTGGCGGATGCAGGCAGGGCACGCCCCCTGATCGTTATCGCGCCGAGTACGGTCGACCCGGCCTGGGTCAGCCTGAAAAAGGCCTTGGATGAACCAGCAGGCAAGCAGGGTTTTTCCGAGCGCAACATGGTGCTCTACACCGTGCTCAATACCATTGGGCAGCGCGATGGCAAGGACCTGGACCCGCAAAGCACCATGGCGCTGATCCGCTCCCTCAAGCTGGGCGCCGGGGCTCAGACCAAGATCATCCTGGTGGGCAAGGACGGGGAAAAGAAGCTTGAGCATTCCGGGGCGATCGAACTGAAAGACCTCTTCGACACCGTCGATAAACTCCCCGCCGCGGAAAAAGAAGCGACGCCCCCGGCGCCACCTCCCGCGCCGGAGCCCGCACCGGCCAAGGATGCGAAAGGCACCAAGGCTGGCAAGGCAGTCAAGCCGCCGGCTGCGGTGAAGCCGTTGGACGATTGATAGTCCCGTGGCGAGGGAGCTTGCTCCCGCTGGGTCGCGAAGCGACCCCCCAGCCCCCCAGCTTATCGGTCGACGAACCATGCTAAAAAGCATAGGGCTGCTTCGCAGCCCAGCGGGAGCAAGCTCCCTCGCCACAGTGACTTACTCAACCTTCTACTGCGCTTCCAGCGCCGTCAGGATCCGGTGCGCCGCCTTCACCCGCTCCTCAATCGGATAATTCTTGTTCGCCAACAGCACGATGCCCATGTTTTTACCGGGCACGAAAGCCGCGTAGGCACCAAACCCGTTGGTCGAGCCGGTCTTGTTGATCCAGGCGCCGTCCGGCGCCGGGTGGGGCGGGTCGAGAGGTTCGGCTTTTTGTGGGGCCAGGGCCATCTGCGGTGTGTTGCCAGCGAGCAGGTCATCCAAGGTGAACGGGGCGGGGTAGAACTCCCAGCCCAGCCCCTGATTCATCCCGCCAACCTTGTAGAACCCCATATGCGTCGTGGCGATGGCTTGCTTCAGGTCTGCGTCCAGTTTTTCAGGTCGCAGGTTGGCCTCGACGAAACGAATCAGGTCCGTTGAACTGGTCTTGACCCCATAGGCTTCGGAATCCAGTGCGCCGGCACCGACTCGCACGGGTTTGCCGTCCTTTGCATAGCCTTGGGCGTATCGGCCCATCTGATCCTGCGGCACCCGCACATAGCTGTGCTTGAGGCCCAGCCCTGGCATCAGCGTGCGCTCCATCACCTCATCAAATGGCTGCCCCAGGCTGCGGGCCGCCAGATAGCCGAACAGGCCGATGCTCGGGTTTGAGTAGAGCCGCTGGGTGCCGGCCGGGTAGAGCGGTTTCCAGTTCCTGTAGTAACTGAACATCCGGTCCGGATGGTCCGCCTCGTCGGGAAACTGCAATGGCAGGCCGCCAGCGGTGTAGGTGGCAAGGTCGAGCAGGCGGGTGCTCTCCATGGCGCTGCTACGCAGCTCGGGCGCAAAGCGACTGGCCGGATCCGCCAGGGACAGTTTGCCCTGGGCCTGGGCATAGGCGCCGAGGGTGGCGGTGAAGGTCTTGCTGACCGAGCCGATTTCGAAAAGGGTCTGGTCGGTGACCGGCTTTTTCGTATCCTTGGCGGCGACGCCAAAACTGAAAAACTGCCGTTGGCCGTTGTGCGTGATCGCTACCGCCATGCCCGCGATGTCCTGCTGTTTCATCAAGGGCTGGATGACGGCATTGACCGTGTCTTCAATGCGTTCCTGGGCAAAGCTTACGGGCGTTCCGCAGACCAGGAAAAAAATCCCGGCGAGTATCGATCTGGCAATTGGCATGGTGCAGCGTTCTCGTTGACCTTCCTGGAGGGGGCTCAATCTAGGGCGTTTTTGGCGGCCCGGCAATCCGAGGTTATCGGGCCGAGGCGCGTTTTCTGAGTCGTCTGACGGGGCTGCGGGAACCTTCCCACAAAACGGTCGGGTTACCCGACGCGACCGGACCTCAAGCCAAACCACACAAAGCGGCAGCCGCCGGGTAAACTCGCGGCTCTTTCTAAAGGAGTTCACATGAGTTACTACCAGCCCGGCATTCTCGCCACCCCTGTTCCGCCTCAGGCCCGTCATTTGTTTTTTGCCCTGGAATCGGTCGAGGCATTGCCGGCTGCGCTAGACAAACTCCGGTTGTTGCTCGATAACCGTGCCGTGATCGGCTTTGGTGAATCGCTGGTCCAGGCGTTGGGCGCCCAGGTCGAGGGCCTGCGGGCTTTTCCGGCGCTGGCCGGCGTGGGTGTGGACAACCCCTCGACCCAACACGCGTTGTGGTGCTGGCTGCACGGCGAAGACCGTGGCGAGCTGATGCACCGCAGTCGCGCCATCGAGGCGGCGCTGGCCCCGGCGCTGCGCCTGGTACAGATGAACGAAACCTTCCGCCATATGACCGGCCATGACCTGACCGGCTACGAAGACGGCACCGAAAACCCGCACGACGAGGCTGCCATCGCTGCCGCCCTGGCCCAGGGCGCCGATGGGGTGCGCGGTGGCAGTTTCGCCGCGATCCAGCAATGGCAGCACGATCTGGATGGTTTCGCGGCGATGCAACCCCATGAGCGCGACAACATCATGGGCCGGCGCCTGAGCGACAACGAAGAAATCGATGACGCGCCGGAATCGGCCCACGTCAAGCGCACCGCCCAGGAAAGCTTCGCCCCGGAGGCGTTCGTGGTCCGTCGCTCCATGCCGTGGATCGAAGGCGACCGTGCGGGGCTGATGTTCCTGGCCTTCGGTTTCTCCCTCGATGCTTTCGAGGCACAACTGCGCCGCATGAGTGGCCTGGAAGACGGTATCACCGATGGCCTGTATCGCATGAGCCGGCCCATCACCGGCGGCTATTACTGGTGCCCGCCGCTGTTGGACGGACGCCTGGATCTGCGCGCCCTGGCCCGGTAAGCACAGCGGTTTGTGCAAAGTGTGACGCGAACGCTATTCTTGGCAGCGCACGTCTATCCGTGGAATGGGGGAAGCAAACGTGGATAAAGTCATCGTCATCACCGGTGGCGGCCGCGGAATCGGGGCGGCCACGGCGCTCTTGGCTGCCGAGTTGGGTTATCGGATCTGCATCAATTACCAGTCCGATGAAAGTGCCGCGCAGGATGTGCTCGAACAGGTCCGGGCCAAGGGCGCGCAGGCGATTGCCGTGCGGGCCGACGTGAGCATCGAAGACGAAGTGATCGGCCTGTTCGACCGGGTGGACGCCGAGCTTGGCCGTGTCACCGCCCTGGTGAACAACGCCGGCACGGTCGCGCAGAAATCCCGGCTCGATGAAATGTCCGAATTCCGCATTCTCAAGATCATGAAGACCAACGTACTGGGGCCGATTCTTTGCGCCAAGCACGCGGTGCTGCGCATGTCGCCCAGGCACGGCGGGCAGGGTGGCAGCATCGTCAACGTCTCGTCGGTGGCCGCGCGCTTGGGCGCACCGGGGGAGTACGTCGATTACGCGGCCTCCAAGGGCGCGCTGGACACCTTCACCATCGGCTTGTCCAAGGAAGTGGCCGGCGAAGGCATTCGCGTCAACGCGGTGCGTCCCGGCTACATCTACACCGATTTCCATGCCCTGAGTGGCGACCCGGACCGGGTCAGCAAGCTGGAATCAGCGATCCCCATGGCTCGGGGCGGGCGTCCGGATGAAGTGGCCGAAGCGATTATCTGGCTGCTGTCGGACAAGGCTTCGTATGCGACCGGGACGTTTGTGGATCTGGGGGGTGGGCGCTGAGCCCCGGGTTGTAACCCAAATTCAAAATGATCGAATAATCCGCCCCAACGTCTCCATGGCTTTTTCCGAGGCCTCGGTCCACGGGCTGCCATAGTTCAAGCGGATGCAATTCCTGAAACGCCGGGTCGGTGAAAAGATCGGTCCCGGCGCGATGCTGATGCCTTGGGCCAGGGCCATCTGGAACAATTTCAGCGAGTCCATCTGCTCCGGCAGCTCCAGCCACAGGAAGTAACCCCCCGCCGGTTGGCTGACCCGGGTCTGGGCGGGGAAGTAGCGGGCGATGGCGGCGAGCATCGCGCTTTGCTGTTCCTCCAGGGCATAGCGCAGTTTGCGCAGGTGACGGTCGTAGCCGCCGTGCTGCAAGTAGTCGGCGATGGCGGCCTGGGCCGGCATCGAGGCGCACAACGAGGTCATGAGCTTGAGTCGTTCGATCTTCTGTGCGTAGCGCCCAGCGGCGACCCAGCCGATGCGATAACCCGGCGCCAGGCTCTTGGCGAACGAGCCGCAATGCATCACCAAGCCTTCGGTGTCGAACGCCTTGGCGGGCTTGGGGGCCTGCTGGCCGTAATAGAGTTCGGCGTACACGTCGTCCTCGATCAGCGGCACCTGATGACGGCTCAACAACTCTACCAGCGCCTGTTTGCGCTCCTCGGGCATGGTCGCGCCCATGGGGTTCTGGAAGCTGGTCATGCACCAGCAGGCCTTGATCGGATAGCGTTCCAGTGTTTGCGCCAGCACGTCCAGGTCGATGCCGTCGCGTGGGTGGACGGGAATTTCCACGGCCTTGAGCTTCAGGCGCTCCAACACTTGCAGGCTGGCGTAGAACGCTGGTGCTTCGATCGCCACCAGGTCGCCGGGCTCGGTCACGGCTTGCAGGCACAGGTTCAACGCTTCCAGGGCACCGTTGGTGACCAGCAGTTCCTCCATGGGCAGCATCAACCCGCCGACCATGTAGCGCAGGGCGATCTGTCGGCGCAGTTGCGGGTTGCCTGGCGACATGTCCGTGACCACCATTCGCGGGTCCATGTCCCGTGTCGCGCTGGACAGTGAACGGGACAGCCGTTGCAGTGGGAACAGTGTCGGGCTGGGGAATGCCGAGCCGAACGGTATGGTGGCCGGGTCCTTGATCGAGTCGAGGACCGAAAATACCAGCTCACTGACGTCGACTTCGGTGGACTCGTGCACCTGGCTGCTGATCGCGGGCTCCGAAAACGGGCTCGGCGCGTGGGTATTGACGAAGTAGCCGGAGCGCGGCCGGGCCCGGATCATGCCGCGTCGTTCCAGCAGGTAATAGGCCTGGAACACGGTGGACGGGCTGACACCGTAGGTCTGGCTGGCGTAGCGTACCGACGGCACGCGCTGACCTGGCCCCAGCATGCCCGAGCGGATCAGTTCGGCGATGTCGTCGGCAAATTTCTCGTAGCGTTTCATGGAGGGACCAGTATCGAGTGACATTTGTGGACTTAGCTGTGGGAGCGAGCTTGCTCGCGATGACGGTGACATATGACCCACCGCTATCGCGAGCAAGCTCGCTCCCACAGGTGCCCGGCATCTTAAAGCTTCAACGATTCATCGGTGCGACAAAACGGCTCTTGGCGATGCTGTAAATGCCCGGCGCGTCACTGTCGACGACCTTGAACGTCATTGCCTGGGAGCCTTTGCCGGGCCGTTCGCTGAGCATCGCCACCGACACCGGCACATCGACGATTTCCCCCGGGGCCAGGCTCAGTTGGGTCTTGCCTTGCAGGATGAAGCCGTCGCCGTCCACCAGGGACAGCTGATAGTCCTGGCGCTGTTGGGTCTTGTTGATGATTTTCAGGCTGTAGATGTTCTCGATCTGGCCTGCGCTGTTTTCGCGGAACAGGCCACGGTCCTTGCTGACATCCAGCGACACCATGGGGCGTTGCATCAGCGCCACGACCAGCGCGCCGATCATCACCAGCAGCACGGTGGTATAGCCGATCAGCCGAGGTCGCAGCAGGTGAGTCTTGCCGCCCTGCAACTGATGTTCGGAGGTGTATTTGATCAGGCCACGGGCGTAGCCCATCTTGTCCATGATCGAATCGCAGGCATCGATGCAGGCCGCGCAGCCGATGCATTCCATCTGCAGGCCGTCGCGGATGTCGATGCCGGTGGGGCAGACCTGCACGCACATCTGGCAGTCGATGCAGTCGCCCAGGCCAATATTGGCCGGGTTTGCCTCGCGTTTGCGTGGGCCGCGGATTTCACCACGGGCCGCGTCGTAGGAAATAGTCAGCGTGTCCTTGTCGAACATCACGCTCTGAAAGCGTGCATAGGGGCACATATGCATGCACACCGCCTCACGCAGCCAGCCGGCGTTGAGGTAGGTGGCTGCGGTAAAGAAAAGCACCCAGAACAGGCTCACGCCGGCCATTTGCAGGGTCAGCAGTTCTTCGGCCAGGGGACGGATCGGCGTGAAGTACCCCACGAACGTCAGGCCGGTGAGCAGGCTGATGGCCAGCCACAGTGTGTGCTTGGCGCTGCGGCGCAAGAGTTTGTTCAGGCCCCAGGGCGCGGCCTGCAGCTTGATCCGCTGGTTGCGTTCGCCTTCGGTGATTTTCTCGCACCACATGAAGATCCAGGTCCAGGAACTCTGCGGGCAGGTGTAGCCGCACCACACGCGACCGGCAAACACGGTGATCGCAAACAGGCCGAAGGCGGCAATGATCAGCAAAGCCGACAGCAGGATGAAATCCTGGGGCCAGAAGGTCGCGCCAAAGATGTGGAATTTACTTTCGGAAAGGTCCCAGAGCACCGCTTGGCGGCCGCCCCAGTCCAACCACACCGTGCCGAAGAACAGCAGGAACAGAACCCCCGCACCGCTGATGCGCAAGGTGCGGAACAAACCGGTGAAGCTGCGGGTGTGGATCAGGTTATCGGTGGTCCTGGCCTTGATTTTCGACGGCGCGGGTTCGAAGGTCTGTATCAACTGGACGGGGATTCTATCGCTCATGGTCGGTCGCTCATCAGCCTCTATCTGGCCGGCGCACTATGACCATGGAACTGTTTGCATAACAGACTCAGGTGTTTCGATAAAAACCGGATCAGATGCCGCGAAGCCCAGGCCCTGCGACACTTTGATGCACCCAGGAAGTGCCGAACATATTACGGTGGCGAGAGGGATTTACTGTGGCACGGGAATTTACTGTGGCGAGGGGATTTATCCCCGTTGGGGCGCAAGGCGCCCCCAGGTCAGTGCACCCGGTATACCGGACAGACCCGGTCGAGGGTCTTTAGGGTTGCTTCGCAACCCAGCGGGGATAAATCCCCTCGCCACAAATCGCATCTGTTGCCTGTGGATCGGGATTCAGATCACCGAGCCGCTGTCGGTAGCCTTCAGGTGCTTGCGCTTATCGGTCGCGCCGGCCACGGTCAGGGCATCCACTTCGGCTTCGGTGAGATGGACCAGGTCACCATTGACTTCCACGGCTGACATGGCCTTGTCCGGGTCAGTGATGATGACCAGCTCACTGGCGGGGCGCAGCTTCGTTCCGTTGGCGGTTTTGATGTGGCAGGTATTGTCTTTGTCGATTTGCTCAAGCATGACGTCGCTCCTTCCTGAATGTCCTGAGTATTAGGTCTCGCCCGCTGACCAGGGTTCGTCGTGGCTGATCAGCGGTCGGGCGCACCTCTGGCTTCGCTTGCGGTCCATCGTTTATCCAATGAGAAAGAGGACGGTCCATGGACGCCTGGTGGCATGAAGTCTGGATAACCCTGCAGGCGGAATTCGCCGACATCACCGATGCCCAGCAGATGACCCGGGTCACGGTGCGCCTGCTGATGGCCGCGCTGCTGGGCGGCATCCTGGGTTTCGAGCGCGAACACAAGGGCAAGGCTGCCGGCGTGCGAACCCACATGCTCGTGGCCCTGGGGGCGGCGCTGTTCGTCTTGGTGCCACAGATGTCTGGCTCCCAGGCCGACGCCATGAGCCGGGTGATCCAGGGCGTCGTCGCGGGCATTGGTTTTCTCGGCGCGGGCACCATCCTGAAAAACACCGACGGCGACGAAGGTCATGTCAAAGGCCTGACCACCGCCGCCGGCCTGTGGATGACCGCCGCCATTGGTGTCGCCGCCGGGTTGGGGCGGGAAGCGACAGCTGTGTTGAGTACGATATTGGCGCTGGCTATTTTCAGTGTGATGCCGGTGATTGTCCGGGCGTTGGAGAAGGGCGGCAAGCCATAGCCTGAGCATAAGACTTGTGGGAGCGAGCTTGCTCGCGATGGCGTCCTGCCAGCCAACGTCCATGCAGACTGTCACACCGCTTTGGCGAACAAGCTCGCTCCCACAGGTTTTTCGTCATCCAGTTTCTTTGTTACTACGCTTGAATCAAACACTCTCCGGGGGCTCTTCGCTCGGCGGATCGCCCAACGGAGGCTGAGGATCCAGCGGCGGGTCTTTCTCTGGAATAGGCTCGGGATCAGGGCCGGGCGGTGGCAAGGTGGGATCATCGATGTTCGGATCGGGTGTTTCGGCCGGGATGGGAATATTCATCAGGACGGGTCTCCGTGACGCACATGGCTTGAGTCGTGCTTATTGTTGTTGACCTCCTTGCACCGGCTTTGATCCCCAGGATGCATAGGGGCAAATCCCTCTGAACTTTTAGTCGTTGATTCGGTTCGGAGTTTAAGTGAGTTTTTTCAGGGACCCGTTGGGCCTTTACCGCCACAAGCGCGTCCATGGGGCGTAAAAGGAGCGATGCTCGATGACTGCCGAACACCCGACTGAACTGGCCTACAACCCGCATTTGCCGCTGTCTCAAGCCTTGCTGTTGCCGCGTATCGCTATTGAAAACACCATGCCGGTGATCGACGGCGGACAATTCGCCGCCAAGGCCGTGGCTGGGCAGGACGTGACAGTGACCAGCAAAGTCTTCGCCGATGGACATGACAAGTTGGCCGTGCGCATTCGCTGGCGTTCGCTGCAGGATGAGGTATGGAACAGCGAGGTCATGAGCGACCTGGGCAACAACGGCTGGCGCGGCCAGTTCAATGTGCCGGAGCAAGGTCGCTATGTCTTCTGCATCGAGGCCTGGATCGATCAGTTCGCCAGTTTTCGCTACGAGCTGGAGAAGAAATTCGGTGCCGGGGTGCCGATCAGCCTGGAGCTGCAGGAAGGACGCAACCAGGTGCAAATGGCCGTCGAGCGCAGCACAGGGGAGCTGAGCGAGCAACTGGCGGCCTTGCACCACGAGCTCTCCGGCTTGTTGCCAACGGAACAGGTGGCGCTGTTCCTGGCACCGCGCAGTGCCGATCTGATGTCCCGGGCCGATCATCGCCCGTACTTGAGCATCAGCCCCGAGTATCCGCTGGATGTGGAGCGCAAGCTGTCTGAGTTTGCCAGCTGGTATGAGCTGTTTCCCCGCTCGATCACCGACGATCCTGCGCGCCATGGCACCTTCAACGATGTGCACTCGCGTCTGGCGGTGATCCAGGACATGGGCTTCGACGTGCTGTACTTCCCGCCGATCCACCCCATCGGTCGCAGTTTCCGCAAAGGCCCGAACAATTCCCTCACCGCCGGTCCCGACGACCCGGGCAGCCCGTATGCCATTGGCAGCGAGGAGGGTGGGCACGAGGCCATTCACCCGCAATTGGGTAGCCGCGAGGACTTCCGGCGCCTGGTGGCGGCGGCCGCTGACCACGGCCTGGAGATCGCCCTGGACTTTGCGATCCAGTGTTCCCAGGATCACCCCTGGCTCAAGCAGCACCCGGGCTGGTTCAGCTGGCGACCGGACGGCACGATCAAATATGCGGAAAACCCGCCGAAGAAATACCAGGACATCGTCAACGTCGATTTCTACGCGGCCGATGCGATTCCCAGCCTGTGGACGGAGCTGCGGGACATCGTGGTGGGCTGGGTCAAGGAAGGCGTGAAGATATTCCGCGTCGACAACCCTCACACCAAGCCGCTGCCGTTCTGGCAATGGCTGATCGCCGATGTGCGGGCGCAATACCCTGAAGTGATCTTCCTGGCTGAAGCGTTCACCACGCCGGCCATGATGGCGCGGCTGGGCAAGGTCGGTTATTCCCAGAGCTACACCTATTTCACCTGGCGCAACACCAAGGCTGAGCTGGCGACCTACTTCAGTGAGCTCAATGAATCGCCGTGGCGTGAATGCTACCGGCCGAATTTTTTCGTCAACACGCCAGACATCAACCCGGCCTTTCTCCATGAGTCGGGGCGCGCTGGTTTTTTGATCCGCGCGGCCCTGGCAACCATGGGCTCAGGCCTGTGGGGCATGTATTCGGGCTTCGAGCTGTGTGAGTCGGCACCGGTGCCGGGCAAGGAGGAATACCTCGATTCGGAGAAATACGAGATCCGCCCCCGAGACTTCACCGCGCCGGGCAACATCATTGCCGAGATCGCCCAGCTCAATCGTATCCGTCGACAGAACCCTGCGTTGCATACGCACTTGGGCCTGAAGGTCTATAACGCCTGGAACGACAACATTCTCTATTTCGGCAAGCGCACCGCCGACGGCAGCAACTTCATCCTGGTGGCGGTGAGTCTTGATCCGCACAACCCGCAGGAAGCCAGTTTTGAGTTGCCGCTGTGGGAGATGGGCCTGCCCGACGACGCCCAGACCCAGGGCGAGGATCTGATGAATGGCCATCGCTGGAGCTGGTATGGCAAGTACCAGTTCATGCGCATTGACCCGGCTTACCAGCCCTTTGGAATCTGGCGGATCAGCGTGGCGTGACAGGCGCGATGCCGAGAAAGCGCTGTTGTGTCGAGTGAGCTGTTGCGTGGCGAGGGAGCTTGCTCCCGCTGGGTCGCGCAGCGGCCCCAAAAAAGCGATGAGTGCTGCGCACTCAAGCGGGAGCAAGCTCCCTCGCCACACAACAGCTTCCTGCAGCAGCGCCCTTGCCACATAGACCTCACAAGCCTGCTCCAGCGGCTTTATTGAATTCATCAGGAGTTGCAAATGGCGAAGAAACCCCGGTCTGCCACCTTCATCAAAGATCCGCTCTGGTACAAGGATGCGGTGATTTACCAGGTCCACGTAAAATCCTATTTCGACTCCAATAACGACGGGATCGGTGACTTTCCCGGCCTGATCGAAAAGCTCGATTACATCGCCGACCTGGGCGTCAATACGATCTGGCTGCTGCCGTTCTATCCTTCGCCCCGGCGCGACGACGGCTACGACATTGCCGAATACCGTGGCGTCAGTGCCGACTACGGCACCATGGCCGATGCGCGGCGGTTCATTGCCGAAGCCCATAAGCGCAACCTGCGGGTAATCACCGAGCTGGTCATCAACCACACCTCGGACCAGCACCCCTGGTTCCAGCGTGCGCGCAAGGCCAAGCCGGGTTCGAAGGCGCGGGACTTCTACGTCTGGTCCGATGACGACCACAAATACGACGGCACGCGAATCATTTTCCTCGACACCGAGAAGTCCAACTGGACCTGGGACCCGGTGGCGGGCCAGTATTTCTGGCACCGCTTCTATTCCCACCAGCCCGACCTCAACTTCGATAACCCGCAGGTCATCAAGGCCGTGTTGTCGGTGATGCGCTACTGGCTGGACATGGGCATCGACGGCCTGCGCCTGGACGCCATCCCGTACTTGATCGAGCGCGACGGCACCAACAACGAAAACCTGCCCGAGACCCATGACGTCCTGAAGTTGATCCGCGCCGAGATCGACGCCAACTACCCCGACCGCATGTTGCTGGCCGAAGCCAACCAGTGGCCGGAAGACACCCAGTTGTACTTTGGCGATGTCGACGCCCAGGGGATGAACGGTGACGAATGCCACATGGCTTTCCACTTCCCGCTGATGCCGCGCATGTACATGGCGCTGGCCCAGGAAGATCGCTTCCCTATCACCGATATCCTGCGCCAGACCCCGGAGATCCCCGCCAATTGCCAGTGGGCGATTTTCCTGCGCAACCACGATGAGTTGACTCTGGAGATGGTCACCGACAAGGAGCGTGACTACCTGTGGAACTACTACGCCGCCGACCGTCGGGCGCGTATCAACCTGGGCATTCGTCGGCGCTTGGCGCCGTTGGTGGAGCGCGACCGTCGTCGCGTCGAGTTGCTCAACAGCCTGCTGCTGTCGATGCCCGGCACGCCGACGCTGTACTACGGCGATGAAATCGGCATGGGCGACAACATCTACTTGGGCGACCGTGATGGCGTGCGTACACCGATGCAGTGGTCCATCGACCGCAACGGCGGTTTCTCCCGCGCTGACCCGGCCAGCCTGGTGCTGCCACCGATCATGGATCCGCAGTACGGTTACCAGTCGGTCAACGTCGAGACCCAGGCGGGCGATCCGCACTCGCTGCTCAACTGGACGCGGCGGATGCTGGCGGTGCGCAAGCAGTCCAAGGCCTTTGGCCGTGGCACGTTGAAGATGCTCTCGCCAAGCAACCGCCGGATCCTGGCCTATACCCGCGAATACACCGGGCCTGACGGCAAGCACGAAATCATCCTCTGCGTGGCCAACGTGTCTCGCAGCGCCCAGGCTGCTGAACTGGATCTGTCGACCTACGCCGGCATGGTCCCGGTGGAGATGCTCGGCGGCAACGCCTTCCCACCCATCGGCCAACTGAATTTCCTGCTGACCCTGGCGCCGTACGGCTTCTATTGGTTCGCCCTGGCAACAGAGAACCAGATGCCGAGCTGGCACGTGGAACCGGCCCAGAGCTTGCCGGACTTCACCACCCTGGTGCTGAAAAAGCGCCTGGAAGAATTGCTCGAAGCGCCATCGCGCACCACGCTGGAGCAAACCATCCTGCCGAGCTGGCTGCAGAACCGGCGCTGGTTCGCCGGCAAGGACAGTGCGATCGAGAAGGTCGAGATTGTCTATGGCGTGCGCTTTGGTGACCCGCAGCACCCGGTGCTGCTCAGCGAAATCGATGTCACCAGTGGCGGTCAGACCCTGCGTTATCAGCTGCCGTTCGGCCTGCTCGCCGAAGATCAGGTCGGTGCGGCGTTGCCGCAGCAACTGGCGTTGTCGCGGGTACGTCGGGTGCGTCAGGTGGGCCTGATCACCGATGCATTCAGCCTGGAAAGCTTCGTGCGAGCCGTGCTGCACAGCATGCAGGCCGCCACGGTGCTGCCGTTCGCCGAAGGTGAGTTGCGCTTCGAGCCCACCGAAGGCCTGGCCGCGCTGAATCTGGGGGACGAACCAGAGGTACGTTACTTGTCCGCCGAACAGTCCAACAGTTCGGTGGTGGTGGGCAGCAGCCTCGTGCTCAAGCTGATTCGCAAGGTCGCCTCGGGTGTGCACCCGGAACTGGAAATGAGCGCCTACCTGACTGCTGCCGGTTTCAGCAACATTTCACCGCTGCTGGGTTCGGTGGTTCGCCGCGACGCCCAGGGTGAAGATGCGCTGCTGATGATCGCCCAGGGCTACTTGAGCAATCAGGGCGATGCCTGGGAATGGACCCAGAACAACCTCGAACGCGCCCTGCGCGATGAGCTGGCGGACGCGGTGTCCGAGCAGGAGCAGCATTACAACGCCCTGGGCGAACTGAAGGATTTCGCCGGCATGCTCGGCCAGCGCCTGGGGGAAATGCACCAGGTATTGGCCCAGGCTACCGACGACCCGGACTTCGCGCCGCAGGCCACCAACGCCAAGCAAGCCCAGGCCATCGGCAAGGACGTGGCTGCCCAAGTGGAAAACGCCTTGCGCCTGCTCAAGCAGAACCAAGGCCAATTGAACCCGGCGGACCAAGCCATGGTCGCACGTTTGCTGGAGCACAAGAAAACCGTCCTGGCCCATGTCCAGGCACTGGCCGGCAAGGCTGAAGGAGGCTTGCGCATTCGCGTCCATGGCGACCTGCACCTGGGGCAGGTGCTGGTGATCAAGGGCGACGCCTACCTGATCGACTTCGAAGGTGAGCCGGCGCGACCATTGCATGAACGACGGGGCAAGCACAGCCCTTATAAGGACGTCAGTGGCGTGTTGCGTTCCTTCGATTATGCGGCGGCCATGGCGATTCACTTGCACACCGTCGACAGCACGGCTGATGCCGATGCGGCGCGGCAACGGGTCGCTGATCGTTATCTGAAAGAGGCTCGCCAGGCATTTGTCGAGGCATATCGGCTGGCGGCAGCTAGTCTTGCCCATGAGTGGAAGGATGCTGAAGGCGAAGACGCCGCACTGGCGTTGTTCGGCCTGGAGAAGGCGGCCTATGAAGTGGCCTATGAAGCCGAGAATCGCCCCACCTGGCTGCCCGTGCCGTTGCACGGTCTGGTCGGGTTATTGAGTGGGCTGCAACCCTTTTCCGACGTAGCCGGACCGATTTAGTGGAGAGAATCATGAGTGTCTCGAACAAAGAACCACAGGGGCAGGCCAAAGAGTCGTTGCTGCCGGCGCCCCATGACATCGACGCGCTGGTGCGCGCCGAACACCACGACCCGTTTTCCATCCTGGGACCTCATGGCGACGGCGCCGGCGGCCAATTCATTCGCGCGTATCTGCCCGGTGCCCTGAGCGTGCATGTGCTGGCCCGCGATGGCGGCGAAGAGCTGGGGGAACTGCAACCCACCGCAACCCCGGGGCTGTTCGTCGGCCATTTCGACCGTGCCCAGGCGTACTTGCTGCGCACCCGTTGGGCCGGAGGCGAGCAAGTTGCCGAAGACCCGTACAGCTTCGGTCCGTTGCTGGGGGAGATGGACCTTTACCTGTTTGGCGAGGGCAATCACCGCGACCTCAGTTCCTGCCTCGGTGCGCAACTGACCACCGTCGATGGCATCGACGGCGTGCGGTTCGCTGTCTGGGCGCCGAATGCCCGGCGCGTTTCGGTGGTCGGGGATTTCAACGTGTGGGACGGGCGTCGGCATCCGATGCGCATCCGTTATCCGTCCGGCGTATGGGAGATATTCATCCCGAGGCTGGGTGCCGGTGAGGGTTACAAGTATGAAATCCTCGGTGCCCACGGCATCTTGCCACTCAAGGCCGACCCAGTGGCCCTGGCCACGCAGATGCCGCCAGACACGGCGTCGAAAGTTGCCTCCCCCCTGAAGATCGAGTGGCAGGACGACGAGTGGATGCAGCACCGTCGCGAGCGGCAGCTCCCGGGTGCGCCGCTGTCGATCTACGAATTGCACGCCGGCTCCTGGCAGTGCGAAATCGACGAGGCGGGGGAGGTGGCCCGGCAATACAACTGGCATGAAATGGCCGAGCGGCTGATCCCGTATGTCAAGGACCTGGGCTTCACCCATATCGAGCTGATGCCGATCATGGAGCACCCATTCGGCGGTTCCTGGGGCTATCAGCCGCTGTCGCAATTCGCGCCAACGGCACGCTTTGGTTCGCCGGACGATTTCGCGGCATTCGTCAACGCCTGCCACCAGGCCAGTATCGGGGTCATCCTCGACTGGGTGCCGGCGCATTTTCCCACCGACACCCACGGCCTGGCCCAGTTCGATGGCACCGCGCTGTACGAATACGGCAACCCGCTGGAAGGCTTCCACCAGGATTGGGACACGCTGATCTACAACCTGGGCCGCACTGAAGTGCACGGCTTCATGCTGGCGTCGGCGCTGCACTGGCTCAAGCATTTCCATGTCGATGGCCTGCGAGTGGATGCCGTGGCCTCGATGTTGTACCGCGACTATTCGCGCAAGGCCGGCGAGTGGGTGCCTAATCGCCATGGCGGACGGGAAAACCTGGAAGCCATCGATTTTTTGCGGCACCTCAACGATGTGGTGGCCTTGGAAACCCCCGGTGCGCTGGTCATTGCCGAAGAATCCACGGCTTGGCCGGGCGTCAGCCAGAGCACCCAGCAGGGCGGCCTGGGCTTCGCCTACAAGTGGAACATGGGCTGGATGCACGATTCGTTGCACTACATCCAGCAAGACCCGGTGTACCGCGCCCATCACCATAACGAACTGAGCTTCGGCCTGGTGTATGCCTGGTCCGAGCGCTTCGTCCTGCCGATTTCCCATGACGAAGTGGTTCATGGCAAACGCTCGCTGATCGACAAGATGCCCGGTGACCGCTGGCAGAAATTCGCCAACCTGAGGGCCTACCTCAGCTTCATGTGGGGCCATCCCGGCAAGAAGCTGTTGTTCATGGGGTGTGAGTTCGGCCAATGGCGCGAGTGGAACCACGACCAGCAATTGGACTGGTACCTGTTGCAATACCCTGAGCACCGTGGCGTGCAGAAACTGGTGAGCGATCTGAACCGTCTGTATCGCGAAGAACCGGCGCTGCATGACCAGGATGATGCGCCCCAGGGTTTCCAGTGGTTGATTGGTGACGATGCGCTCAACAGCGTCTACGCCTGGCTGCGCTGGAGCAAGGAGGGCCGGCCGGTGTTGGTGGTCGCCAACTTCACGCCGGTGCCGCGCGAGGCCTATCGGGTCGGCGTACCGTTCGCCGGGCGCTGGGTCGAATTGCTCAACAGCGATGCTGACACCTACGCCGGTTCCAACTATGGCAATGGCGGTGGTGCCTCCACCGAAGAAGTGCCCAGCCATGGCCAGGCCCTGTCGTTGGAACTCAACTTGCCGCCGTTGGCGGTGTTGATCCTGCGGCCGGAGGGTTAGGTTCTACAAAAGCCTGAAGGCGAATGATGACTGTGGCGAGGGAGCTTGCTCCCGCTGGGCTGCGTAGCAGCCCCCTTCGGGCGGTCGCTGCGCAACCGAGCGGGAGCAAGCTCCCTCGCCACAAGAGTTTGCGGTGGTCATAAAATCCAAGACCACCCCATTGGATGTGCCCACCTGAAGGAGTTTTGTGATTCCTTCAGCGCACCAGGCACGGCCGCTTGTTGTTGAACGTCCAGCCTGGAATCAGGTATTGCATCGCCACCGCATCGTCCCGCGCGCCTAGCCCCATGCCCTTGTACAACTCATGGGCCTTGGCCAACTGATCCGTGTCCAGCTCAATCCCCAGCCCTGGCTTTTTCGGCACCTGCACGCAGCCACCCTGGATCTGCAACGGTGCCTTGGTCAGGCGCTGGCCGTCCTGCCAGATCCAGTGCGTGTCGATCGCCGTGATCTCGCCCGGTGCCGCTGCGGCCACGTGGGTGAACATCGCCAGGGAAATGTCGAAGTGGTTGTTGGAGTGCGAGCCCCAGGTCAGACCCCATTCATTGCACATCTGCGCCACCCGCACCGAACCCTGCATGGTCCAGAAGTGTGGGTCGGCCAGGGGAATGTCCACCGATTGCAAGGTGATGGCGTGGCCCATCTCGCGCCAGTCGGTGGCAATCATGTTGGTGGCGGTCTTGAGGCCCGTGGCGCGACGGAATTCGGCCATGACCTCACGACCGGAATAGCCGTTCTCGGCGCCGCAAGGGTCTTCGGCATAGGCCAGCACCTTGTGCTGGTCGCGGCACAGGCGAATGGCCTCTTTCAGTGACCAGGCACCGTTCGGGTCCAGGGTGATGCGGGCCTGGGGAAAACGCTCGGCCAATGCGCTGACCGCTTCGATCTCCGCGTCGCCTTGGAGCACGCCGCCCTTGAGCTTGAAGTCCTGGAAGCCGTAGCGCGAATGGGCCGCTTCGGCCAGGCGCACCACGGCGTCGGCGTCCAGGGCTTTTTCGTGGCGTACACGGAACCAGTCGTTGTCGGCGTCCGGCTCGCTGCGGTAAGGCAGGTCGGTCTGTTGGCGATCGCCCACATAAAACAGATAGCCGAGCATCTTCACTTCATCGCGTTGCTGGCCTTCGCCGAGCAGGGCGGCGACCGGTACGTCCAGGTGTTGGCCGAGCAGGTCCAACAGCGCCGCTTCCAGGCCGGTCACCGCGTGGATGGTGATGCGCAGGTCGAAGGTCTGCAGGCCACGGCCGCCGGCGTCGCGGTCGGCGAACGCCTGACGCACGGTATTGAGAATCTTCTGGTACGTACCGATGGGGCTGCCGACCACCAGCGAACGGGCGTCTTCAAGGGTCTGGCGAATGCGTTCGCCACCGGGCACTTCGCCCACGCCGGTGTGGCCGGCGTTGTCCTTGAGAATAACGATATTGCGGGTGAAAAACGGACCATGGGCGCCACTGAGGTTCAGCAGCATGCCGTCGTGACCGGCCACGGGGACGATCTGCATGCTGGTGATGATCGGGGCTTTGCTGGCTTCTGGGGTGGTCATGTGCGCTTATCCTTGATGATCAGGCGTGACTGGCGGCAGGAGGATTGGCCGGCGTCGTTGCAGATTTGGGTTTAGGCGTATTGCGTGCGGCGAACACAATGATCGCGGCGATGATCGAGGTGGCCGCCAGGCCATAGAGGCCGCCTTGGATAGACCCGGTGTGTTCTTCCAGCAGGCCGAAGGTGGTGGGGGCGACGAACCCGCCGAGGTTGCCCACGGAGTTGATCAGCGCAATCACCCCGGCGGCGATCCGGGCGTCCAGGTAGGCCTGGGGAATTGGCCAGAACAGCGACGACGCGGATTTGAAGCCCAGGGCCGCGAAGCAGATGGCGACGAAGGCGAAGATCGGCCCGCCGGTGGTGGACATGAACATCCCGGCTGCGGCTATCAGCAAGGCGGTTGCGACCCAGGCCTGCTGGAACTTCCATTTGGCCGACAGCGAGGCGAAGGCATACATGCCGACGATCGATAGCAACCACGGGATCGAGTTGAACATCCCGACCTGGATATCGCTGAGCTCGCCCATCTTCTTGATGATGCTGGGCAGCCAGAAGGTGGCGGCATAGATCGTCAGCTGGATGAAGAAGTAGATCAGGCAGAACAGGATGATCTGGCGGTCCTTGAGCAGTTGGCCGATGGACAGTTTGATCGGCGAAGCGGCTTCTCGTGCGCGTTGTTCATCGTCGATGGTCTTGACCAGCACGTCTTGTTCTTCACGGCTCAACCATTTGGCATCGTGGGGCTTGGAGTCCAGCCAGAACCAGACGAAGACGCACAGGCAGACGGAGAACATCCCTTCGATGAAGTACATCCACTGCCAGCCGTGCATGCCCAGGCCGTTGATTTGCAGGAGCAACCCCGACAGCGGGCCGGAGATCAGCGATGCGATGGCCGAGCCGCTGAGGAAGATGGCGATGGCTTTGCCGCGTTCAACCCCTGGCAACCAGCGGGTGAAGTAATAGATCACCCCAGGGAAGAAACCGGCCTCGGCCACGCCCAACAGGAAACGCAGGATGTAGAAGTGGGTTTCGTTCTGGATGAAGGCCATGGCCGCCGCCACCAGGCCCCAGGTGAGCATGATGCGAGTCAGCCAGATACGCGCGCCGATTCGTTGCAGCAGGATATTGGACGGGACTTCGAACAGCGCGTAGCCGATGAAGAACAGGCCGGCACCTAAGCCGTAGGCGGCGGCACCGATCCCCAGGTCGTGCTCCATATGGGCACGGACGAAGCCGATGTTCACACGGTCGATGTAGTTGACGATAAACATGATGACGAACAGCGGCAGGATGTGGCGCTTGACCTTGGCAATGGCCGACAGCAGCACCGGATCCGCTCCGGCATTCGCCTTGAGGCTGGATGTGTTCACTTGGTTTTTCTCCCACTCGTTATTTTTATGCGGGGCATCGTGCAGGTGCCGATGTTGATAGACATCATACAACTTGAATTTTTTCGATGACAAGGGGTTTTTGATGACAAATGGAAAGGAATGCTGGATTTTTTATGCCGTAATTGTTGGGTTATTCGGTGGGTTTTTGGGATTTATGATGCGAAGCGGCTGCGGGAAGTGATGGTTGTGCTGGGTCAGTTATGGATGGGATTTCGCTCTAACTTGAGTGTTGTCATACAAGTTAAGCGTTCACGATGATCATTTCCGGGCCCGCTGATGGTAGGATTGCTTAGCCTGTTTTCGAGGAACCCTGGCGATGCAAGACACTGAAGCCCCGCTGCGCAAGCGCACCCACAACCTGGCCCATGACTTGGTGGCGAAGCTCAGCCAGAGCATTCTGCTGGGGCAACTGAAACCGGGGGAGAAACTGCCATCGGAAGGGGCCATCGTGCAGGAGCATGGGGTCAGTCGTACGGTGGTGCGCGAGGCGATTTCCAAGCTGCAAGCCTCGGGACTGGTGGAGACCCGCCACGGCATCGGCACCTTTGTGCTGGAGCAGAGCGACGAGCCCGGGCTGCGCCTCAATGTCGACACCGCTGCCGGTGTGCGGGGCATCCTGGAGTTGCGCCTGGGCCTGGAAACCCAGGCGGCCGCCTTGGCGGCCCAGCGTCGTAGCGAGCGCCAGTTGCAGCAGATGCGCCAGGCGCTGGATGACTATCAGCGGTTGTTCAGCAACAACGACAGTTGCGTCGAAGCCGATCGGCGTTTTCATCTGCTTATCGCCGAGGCCACGGACAACACCTGTTTCGTCGAAATCATGCAGCACCTGGGCAGTGCGATGATCCCCAGGACCCGAGTGAACGTGGCCGAGCGCGGCCAGGCTGACCTGGGCAAGCTGGCACAACTGGCCAATCTCGAGCACGAAGCGATCTTCAATGCCATCAAGCGCCAAGACCCCGACGCCGCCCGAGCCGCCATGTGGCTGCACCTGACCAATAGCCGTGATCGGTTTGGTGCGCGGACCTGACAGTTCACCGTCGCTTGAGCCACCGCCATCGCGAGCAGGCTCGCTCCCACCTGTGGCCGGCACGAATCTGCCAATCGACACCGATCCCTTGTGGCGAGGGAGCTTGCTCCCGCTGGGCTGCGCAGCAGACCCAAGCCTTTGCCTGAGACACCGAGCCGTCAGGCTTCAGGGCCGCTTCGCGCCCCAGCGGGAGCAAGCTCCCTCGCCACGGGATGTGGCTGCACCTGACCAACAGCCGTGATCGGTTTGGTGCGCGGACCTGACAAACAGTTTTCTGCTAAAAACAGTTCGGCAATCTGTCCTGGTTAGGCGAGCACCTACCTCTGTGGCGAGGGGATTTATCCCCGTTGGGCTGCGAAGCGGCCCCAAACCAAGCAACTCGGTGTGTCAGGAAGGTTGAGTTCACTGCTTTCGGGCCGCTCCACAGCCCAGCGGGGATAAATCCCCTCGCCACAATGGACCGCTCCGTCAGGTACACCGATGTTGACGACATGAAGGGCACCAGAGTCCGATCCGGCCAGTCATGCGCAAAACCAACAGGCAAAAAAAACCGGCGCAACCGAAGTTACGCCGGTGGTGTTGCCAGTGATTGCGCGGATGTTCGTGGGTCCGAGCAACCACCGTTGAACGCTTCGCCGGTCAGGCCCGTTCCAGTGCCAGGGCCACGCCCTGGCCGCCGCCGATGCACAGGGTGGCGAGGCCTTTCTTGGCGTCGCGCTTGATCATTTCATGCAGCAGCGACACCAGCACGCGGCAGCCCGACGCACCGATGGGGTGACCCAGGGCGATGGCGCCGCCGTTGACGTTGACCTTGTCCATGTCCCATTTCAGTTCCCGGGCCACCGCCAGTGACTGGGCGGCGAAGGCTTCGTTGGCTTCGATCAGGTCCAGTTGGTCCAACGACCAGCCGGCCTTGTCCAGGCAGCGACGGGTGGCCGAGACCGGGCCAATGCCCATGATGGCCGGGTCGACGCCGGCATTGGCGTAGGCACTGATTTTCGCCAGCACCGGCAGGCCCAGGGCCTTGGCTTTTTCGGCGCTCATCAGGATCACTGCGGCGGCGCCATCATTGAGCGAGGACGCATTGCCCGCAGTGACGCTGCCGTCCTTCTTGAAGGCCGGCTTGAGCTTGCCCAGGGATTCGGCGGTGGTACCGGCGCGCGGCTGTTCGTCAGTGGCGAAGGCCACGGGATCGCCTTTGCGCTGGGGGATCAGGATCGGTGTGATCTCATCGGCAAACCGACCGCCCTTGATGGCGGCGACGGCTTTCTGCTGGGACGCGGCGGCAAAGGCATCCTGTTCTTCACGGCTGATGCCGTACTTGTCCACCAGGTTCTCGGCGGTAATGCCCATGTGGTAATCGTTGAACGCATCCCACAGGCCATCGGTGATCATGCTGTCGATCATCTTCGCATGGCCCATGCGCAGGCCGGTGCGGGCGGCCGGTAACACGTACGGGGCCAGGCTCATGTTCTCCATGCCACCGGCAATGATCACTTCGGCGTCGCCACAACGAATCGCCTGGGCGCCCAGGTGCAACGCCTTGAGTCCCGAACCGCAGACCTTGTTCAGGGTCAACGCCGGTACCGCATGCGGCAGGCCAGCGAGGATCGACGCCTGGCGAGCCGGGTTTTGCCCGGAGCCCGCCGTCAGCACCTGGCCGAGGATCACTTCATCGACCTGCTCACCGGACAGGCCGGTTTGCTCCAGCAGGCGCCGAATCACCGCTGCACCGAGTTCCGGCGCGGGAATGGAAGCCAGCGAACCCTGGAAACTGCCGATGGCGGTACGGGTAGCGGCGACAATCACGACTTCTTGCATCGAATCTCTCCTCACTGGGCAGCGAACTGCATTTCAGGCACGTGGTCCGGCACGATCAATTTGCCGGCGGTCTTGGCGACGATTTCCTCGACGCTGACGCCTGGGGCACGTTCTTTCAAAATGAAGGCGCCATCCTGGATTTCCAGGTAGGCCAGGTCGGTCAGCACCCGCTTGATGCACCCGGCGCCGGTCAGTGGCAGGCTGCAACGCGGCAGCAGTTTCGACTCGCCGTCCTTGGACGCATGGGTCATGGTGACAATGATGTTCTCGGCGCCGGCCACCAGGTCCATCGCGCCACCCATGCCCTTGACCAGCTTGCCGGGGATCATCCACGAGGCAATGTTACCTTCGACATCCACCTCGAACGCACCCAGTACGGTCAGGTCGATGTGGCCGCCGCGGATCATGGCAAACGATTCGGCCGAGGAAAAGATCGACGCGCCAATGCGCGCGGTGACGGTTTGCTTGCCGGCGTTGATCATGTCGGCATCGACTTCGGCTTCGGTGGGAAATGCGCCCATGCCGAGCAAGCCGTTTTCCGATTGCAGCATGACTTCCATGCCTTCGGGAATGTAGTTGGCGACCAGGGTCGGAATGCCGATGCCCAGGTTCACGTAGTAGCCGTCCTGCATTTCGCGGGCGACGCGTTGAGCCATTTGTTCGCGGGAAAGTGCCATGGTGTTATTCCTTCATTCGGGCCGGGGGCAGGGGATCACTTACGCACGGTGCGCTGTTCGATGCGTTTTTCGAACGTGCCGCAAATGACCCGGTCGACGTAGATGCCAGGGGTGTGGATCTGCGTCGGGTCCAGCTCGCCGGGCTCGACGATTTCTTCGACTTCCACCACCGTGATCTTGCCCGCCGTGGCGGCCAGCGGATTGAAGTTCTGCGCGGTGTGGCGATAGATGACATTGCCGAAATGGTCGGCCTTCCAGCCCTTGACGATGGCGAAGTCGCCGGTGATGGATTCTTCCATCAGGTACTGGCGGCCATGGAATTCACGCACTTCCTTGCCTTCGGCCACCGGCGTGCCGACGCCCGTGGCGGTGAAGAACGCCGGGATGCCGGCGCCGCCGGCGCGCATTTTTTCAGCGAGGGTGCCTTGTGGGGTGAGCACGACTTCGATTTCGCCGCTCAGCAGTTGCTGCTCGAAGAGGGCGTTTTCGCCCACGTAGGAGGCGACCACCTTGCGGATTTGCCGGTCTTCCAGCAGTACGCCGAGGCCGAAGCCGTCGACGCCGCAGTTGTTGGACACCACGGTGAGGTCGCGGATGCCCTTGCGCTTGATCTCGGCGATCAGGTTTTCCGGGATACCGCACAGGCCAAAGCCGCCGGCGATGACGGTCATGCCATCTTTCAAGCCTTCCAACGCTTCTTCATAAGAACTCACGCGTTTGTCGAAACCTGCCATAGACACCTCTTTTATTCTTGATGGGGTCGCAATGGAGTGCAGTGTTGCGCTAAGTCATATATTTGTTAAGTTGATTTTTAGGTTGGATTGATTGATAAAACTCAACAGTCGCCGCCATCCACTGGCGGCTCGAAACTTACGGCTTGCCCCTGGAGCGAAGCGATCCCCATGACCCTCAAGCAGATCCGAGCCTTCCTCGCGGTGGCCCAGAGCCTGAGCTTTGCCGTGGCCTGCGAACGGCTGCACCTGTCCCAGTCGGCCCTTAGCCTGACCATCAAGGCCTTGGAAGAAGGCCTCGGCGGTCGTTTGTTCAGCCGTAATACCCGCAACGTGGCGCTGACGCCCGAAGGTGAGTCCTTGTTGCCACTGGCCCGACGGCTAGTTGCCGATTGGGACAATGCCGAAGACGAAATGCGTCAACGCTTCACCTTGCAGCGTGGTCGCGTGACGTTGGCGGCAATGCCTTCGTTCGCTGGCAACCTGCTGCCACCGATCCTCAAGACCTTCCGCGCCCGCTTTCCGAATGTCAACGTCACGGTCAACGATGTGATCAACGAACAGGTGCTGGAAATGGTCCGCGATCGTCATGTCGAATTGGGTGTGGCGTTCGAGCCGATGCAGGGTGCGTCATTGGCGTTCACACCTTTGTATCTCGATCGCTTCGTCGCGGTAGTGCCGCTGGACTCACCGCTTGCCCAGCGCGACGAAATCCACTGGGAAACCCTGCTGGAACAGCCCTTCATCACGCTGCAACGGCCATCCACCGTACGGGTGATGCTGGAAGAGCATTTGCAGGCCCGGGGCATGAAACTGCCTGTGGAGTTCGAGAGCCACCAGTTGGCGACCGTCGGGCGGATGGTCGCCAGCGGGCTGGGGGTGAGTGCCGTGCCGGCGCTGTGCGTCGGGCAGATGCATGAGCTGGGTGCCCGCTGCATCACCTTGAGTGATCCGGTGATCGAGCGAGCCATCGGGGTGCTGACCAAACCGGGGCATGAACTGTCGGCGGCGGCGCAGGCGTTGTTCGATACGCTCAGGGATCAGGAGTTGGGCTCGTTGACCACAGGCCAACACTGACCCTGTGGGAGTGGTGTGGTTAGCGCGGGTGTTGCGCCAGCAATGGCAGTAATTGCTCACACGGCTCTTCAAGCTTGAGGTCCAGCAACTCATCGGCCCGGGTCTTGCCCCGGTTGATCACCAGCAACGGCTTGCCCTGGTCCTTGATGGCCCGGCACAGGCGAAACGCCGAATACGCCATCAGCGACGAGCCCACCACCAGCAGGCCGTCGGCTTGCTCGACGGCTTGCATGGCGCGGGTCGCGGTGAGGGGGGCGACGTTCTCGCCGAAAAACACCACGTCGGGCTTCAACCGCTCGCCGCCGCAATGGGGGCAATTGGGCACTTGAAAGCGCGCCTCGAACGCCGGGTCCAGCAGGGTATCGCCGTCGGGCGCCTGCACGGCGTCGACACCGGCCAGGTAAGGATTCTGCGCTTCCATCGACAACTGGATCTGCTGCCGCTCGCTGCGCTGGCCACAATCCAGGCACAACACACGGTGCAGGCTGCCGTGAAGTTCAATGACGTCCTGGCTGCCGGCCTGGTCATGCAGCGTATCGACATTCTGGGTGATCAACCCGGTGATGCGCTGCTGCGCCTGCAGTTGGGCCAAGGCGTCATGGGCCACGTTCGGCCTGGCCTGCCTCACCCGTGGCCAGCCCAGCATCGCCCGCGCCCAGTAGCGCCGTCGTGCTTCGGCCTGGGCGAGGAACTCCTGGTACATCATAGGCTGTCGACCCCGTCGTACGCCGTCGCTGTCGCGGTAGTCGGGAATCCCCGAAGGCGTGCTGATGCCGGCGCCGGTGAGCACCAGGAAACGACGCCCGGCCATGTGCTCCAGTAACCGATCGAACGGTGCAAGGTGAAGGTCGTCGGGCATTGGGTGTCTCCGTGGGCCTGGAGCCGTTGAGATTAGCACTGCAATTGCGCAGGAAAACGGTCCCAGCGCCTTTCGTCGCCCTGGCCCGTGGTCTTTTCAAACTTTCCCCGACGCCGCGCTATCCACTTTTATGTGCGGTACTTCAGAACCGTCGCGCTGCGTTGCAGTAGCGACCACGGCTAAGGAGAAGGAAATGGCAACGCCTAAAGAGAACCTGCTGGACTGGCTCAACGATGCCCATGCCATGGAGCAGCAAGCGGAAAAAATGCTCAAGGCCCAGGCCGAGCGCTTGGAGCATTATCCGGTGCTCAAGGCCCGGATCGAGGAGCACTTGCAGGAAACCCTCGGCCAACAAAAGTTGGTCGAACAATGCATCCAACGCCTGGGCGGCAGTACGTCGACGCTCAAGGACCTGGCCGGCAAGCTCATGGCCTTTGGTCAGGCGGTGGGCGGCATGACAATGAGCGACGAAGTGGTCAAGGGGGCCATGAGCGGCTATGTGTTCGAGAACCTTGAAATCGCCTCCTACACCGTGCTGATCGAGGCGGCGAAAGTAGCCGGGGATGTGGAAACGCAACGGGCGTGCGAACAGATCCTGCCCCAGGAAATCGCCATGGCCGAGTGGTTGCGCGACCACTTGCCGGAAATTACCCAGGCGTTCCTGGAGCGTTCGGCCAATCCGCACACCGAAGCCAAGCGCTGAATACGGCTGAGTGTTAAAGAGCGACCGGATGGCGTGTCGAGTGCTCCTTGAAGCGGCCGAGAAGAGGAAACGTATGAAGCAGACCACGGGTGAAGTACGGGCCATCAATCGACAGAGCGCAATGGTGGGGGTGTATGTGGCGCAAGAGGACGGCCATACCGTGCTCGAGCTGAGTTCGGCCAACGACATCGATATTGGCGACATCCTTGAATGGAACAGCGGCACGGCCTTGGGCACGCAGTCCTATCACAACCTGACCAAGGGCTGGACTGCTGATGTGTACGTGGCCAAACACGGCGTTGCGGCGGCGAATCTCGAAGTCCAGCTGATGGTCGGGTCTTCCTGACGGCGCCTCGACCCCTTATTCCGGGAGAAAGAGCATGAGCGAATTAAAGTGCGGTTGCCCCGATTGCCAGTGTGAGATAGATCCGCAACGGGTTTTCAATCATGACGGCGAAGCCTACTGCAGCCAGGCCTGCGCCGAACAACACCCCAACGGTGAACCGTGTCCGGCGCCAGACTGCCATTGCGAACGCAGTGGCAAGGTGGGCGAGCGGGACGTCACCAATAAGCAGCTGGACGACGCGCTGGAGGAGACGTTTCCGGCAAGCGATCCGATTTCACCCTGAGCATTCTTGAATCCGGGTATCGGCGACAGGGTATCCGGACGCCGCAAGCCGGTCAGTGCGGTGGTGCAGGACAACACCGGCAGCCCGCGAGTTTTGGCTTCCTGGAACGGCGCGAGGCCAGGGTGACGAGACCGGTGCAGTAGGGTGCCGGCGCCGCCCGACCTTTGGCGGACAGCGTGGAAAGACACGCACTGCTTTCAATTGAATGTAATAACTAGCTGCTAAGGTGTTTAAGATAATTTATGACTCATCGCTTGTTTGATAGCGAGTTGTAATGCTCAGCAGTTGAATGGATTTGAATTTTCGCCTTCTGACCGTTCGTCGCCGTTCGCTGAATTTCTTTCAAACCTTGGCGAAGTCCAATTCTCATAGTACATACGAGCCAGCGAGGCTCGTTAAACACTAACTAACGAGGTGAATGAAATGGCTAATACAGGAAATAACAATCCTGGCAATTTCGCTAACGATCGTGAGAAGGCATCGGAAGCCGGGAAAAAAGGTGGACAAGCGTCCGGTGGCAACTTTGCCAATAACCCGGAACGCGCCTCCGAAGCAGGTCGCAAGGGGGGGCAGGCATCGGGCGGTAACTTTGCCAACGACCCTGGACGCGCTGCGGAGGCTGGCCGCAAAGGCGGGCAGGCATCGGGCGGTAATTTCGCCAACGATCCTGAGCGCGCCTCGGAAGCGGGCCGCAAGGGTGGCCAGGCTTCGGGCGGCAATTTTGCCAATGACCGGGAAAAGGCCTCCGAAGCCGGTAGGAAGGGCGGCGAAAACAGCCGTGGCGGCGGTCGTGACTCGTAATGCCCGCTGAACAGACAGGCCCCGTGCCCATGGCATGGGGCCCCATGGGCGGCAATAATTGAATGCGGATATAAAGTTTCGCCTGGCTTTACAAGCTTTCCTTTTTATTCGAAATGAGATGTGCGGTATTGTTTTTTCATTACCGTTCATCTTATTTATCGAATAAAAAATAAAATCAAATTCTCTTAACTTTTTCTGATGTCTTGTGGGCCTGTTATTGCTGACAGTGTCTCCATGGTTTATGTCTGATCGAGGGGTTTTATCATGTTTTTACATAATAAAAGACTGCAATACACCGTGCGTGTCGCCGAACCTAATCCCGGGCTTGCCAACTTGCTGCTTGAACAGTTCGGTGGTGCCCAGGGTGAGCTGGCGGCGGCGTCGCGCTACTTCACCCAGGCCTTGTCCGAGGACGATCCAGGCCGTAAGGATTTGCTGATGGACATCGCCACCGAGGAGCTCAGTCACTTGGAAGTCATCGGTTCGATCATCGTGATGTTGAACAAAGGTGCCAAGGGCAAGATGGCCGAGGGCGTGGAAAAGGAGGGCCAGTTGTACCGGGACATCAACGGTGCCGGCAATGATTCCCACATCACCAGCCTCCTGTATGGCGCCGGTTCGCCGTTGACCAACTCCGCCGGTGTGCCCTGGACCGCCGCCTATGTGGACACCATCGGCGAGCCGACAGCGGACATGCGTTCCAATATCGCGGCCGAGGCGCGGGCGAAAATCGTCTATGAGCGCTTGATGAATGTCACTGACGATCCCGGTGTGAAGGAAGCGCTGGGCTTTTTGATGACCCGCGAAATCGCCCACCAATTGTCGTTCGAAAAAGCCCTGCATTCGATCCAGCCCAATTTCCCCCAAGGCAAATTGCCGGGCATGCCGGAGTTCACCAACGTGTACTTCAATATGTCCCAAGGCGAACCTACCGTGCGCGGCCCATGGAATCAGGGCGACGATTGGGAGTTCGTCGAAAATCCAGCGCCGGCGGTGGATGGCGGCGATGGCCTGGCCAGCGTCCAGCTCAGTGAAAAGGACGAAGCGCTGCTGATGGACATGAAGGCACGGACGATGTCCAACCCGGAAAGCAACCCCACCACAGGTGCCGACTTGGGTTCAGGGATGCAAGGTGACAAACTGTAAACAACGGCGAGGGAGGAGACTCCCTCGCCTGAACCTTTGCGTCTGAGCGTTCCCGCCATGCAACGCTCAGACTGGTTATGCCCACAGAGCATTAAGGACATTCGATGGACCAGCCCACTTCCCGGATCCGATCCCCCTGGCGCACCTGGCTGGGTCCTGTACAAGACAATCTGCTGTTGGGCGTGAGTTTCTGGCTGGGGCTTGCGGTGATCACCGCATTGTTACTCTACAGCGGCTATAACGCCTTGGTCGGCGCTGATCGGCACAATCTGGGCTACGCGGTCCTGGGCGGAACGTCCGGTTTCGCCGCCACGGCCTTGGGCGCATTGATGGCGGTGGTGCTGCGCGATATCTCGTCACGCACCCAGGACATCATGCTGGGTTTCGCCGCCGGCATGATGCTCGCCGCCAGCTCTTTCTCTCTGATTCTGCCGGGCATCGAAGCCGCGCAGGTGATTTGTGGCAATCAGTTGCTGGCCGCGTTTGTCGTCGTGCTTGGCCTGGGCTTGGGTGTAGCCCTGATGATCGGCCTCGACCGCTTCGTGCCCCACGAACACGAATTGAGCGGGCGGCGCGGTCCCGAGGTCAAGCGCATTAATCGTGTGTGGCTGTTCGTGCTCGCCATCACCTTGCACAACCTGCCGGAAGGCATGGCCATCGGCGTCAGTTTTGCCGACGGCGATTTCAAGGTCGGCTTGCCCCTGACCACTGCCATCGCCATCCAGGACATCCCCGAAGGACTGGCCATTGCGATGGCGCTGCGGGTCACGGGCATCAGCACCTTGCGTGCTGCGCTGATTGCAGTGGGGTCCGGGCTGATGGAACCGTTGGGATCGGTGATTGGCCTGGGCATGTCATCGGGTGTGGCGGTTGCCTACCCCATCAGCCTCGGGCTGGCGGCAGGGGCGATGATCTTCGTGGTGTCCCACGAAGTGATTCCCGAGACCCACCGTAACGGCCATGAAACGCCGGCGACGCTGGGCCTGATGATGGGGTTTGCGGTGATGATGTTTCTCGACACGGCGCTCGGCTGAAGGCTGCTCGACCGTCTCGATACCCTCCGTCCACGCTTCGAAAAATTTCTTGAACATCTGAAATTTTCTTCGGGTCAGTGTTGATGACAGGTGAAGCAGCGGATGCCGGCTCCACCCTCATCTACCCTTTGAGGCCCGCCAATGCGGCGCCTTTTCTTGACCGGAGGATGATTGAAAATGGCCAGGAAAACAGTGACCGACCTGTTCATTCACGAACTGTCCGATATCTACAGCGCCGAGAAGCAGATCACCCGCGCATTGCCCCGCATGGCCAGGGCTGCGACCAACCCTTTGCTGGCGCAAGCCTTCAACGATCACCTGGAAGAAACCCAAGGCCAGATCGAACGCATCGACACCCTCATCGAAGTGGCCGGCATCAAGCTCAAGCGCATGAAGTGCGTGGCCATGGAAGGGTTGGTGGAAGAGTCCAAGGAACTGCTCGAGGAAATCGAGAAAGGGGCGGTACTCGATGCCGGGTTGATCGGCGCGGCGCAAAAAGTCGAGCATTACGAGATCGCCAGTTACGGCACCCTGATTGCCATGGCCAAGCACTTGAACCTCGGCGATGAAGTGGTCGGGCTGTTGCTGGCGACGCTCAAGGAAGAAAAGTCCACCGACGAGAAACTGTCCAAGATCGCCGAGCAGGGCGGTAACCAGGCCGCGACGATGGACTCTTGACGACCGGCCAGTCGGGGGCTGGCGCAGGATCGACAAGGCCTGCGCCAAGCGCCTGTCGACTCTGACAGTAGCCAAAGACTCGATGCCGGTATCTCATGGCTCCATTGTTTGCGTTCTCCCCGGAGGCAGCTCATGGAACACCGGGTCCCATTCACCGGGCATCTGATCTTCATCGGGTTCGGTTCAATCACCCGGGCAACCTTGCCGTTGCTATTGGGACAGGATCATGTCCCGGTCCAGCACATCACGGTCATTGCGCCTGTTATCGAGAAGCACATCTGGTTCAAGGAGCGAGGCATCAGTTTCGTTCCCAAGGCGCTGACTGAGTCGACCTTCGAGCAAATCCTGGATCGCTTCGTCAGGCGCGGCGACTTCATCGTCAACCTGTCGGTGGCGGTCAGTTCGCTGGCGCTGATGGCCTATGCCTTCGAGAAGGGCGCGCTGTACCTCGATACCTGCGTCGAGCCTTGGGCGGGCGGCTACGACGATCCGCAGTTGAGCCTATCGCGTCGTACCAACTACGCCTTGCGCCATCAGGTCCTGGATTTGCGAAAAAAACTGGGCGAGGGGCCGACGGCGGTGGTGGCCCATGGCGCCAATCCCGGCCTGATCACCCATTTGCTCAAGGCCGGGCTGGTGGAGCTGGCGGTGCAACTGAATCATCCGCTGCCACACAATAGCAAGGGTGTGGATTGGGCCCGGTTGTGCATGGAGACGGGCATCAGAGTGATCCATTTTGCCGAGCGTGATACTCAGTGCTCCAAGCAAATAAAGCAGGACGATGAGTTTGTGAACACATGGTCGGTGGAAGGATTCATCAGTGAGGGCTGCCAACCGGCGGAGTTGGCCTGGGGCACCCACGAGCGCAGTTGGCCGTCGTCTGCCAGGCGCCATCGCTTCGGGAGTCGCAACGCCATTTACCTGGAACGGCCGAGCGCGAGCGTACGGGTCAAGACCTGGACACCGTTGGGCGGGCCCTGCCTGGGCCTGATGATCACCCATCACGAAACGGCCTCGACCGCCGACCTGCTGACCGTGAAAGATCAACGCCAGTTGATCTACAGGCCGACCCTGTATTACGCCTACCATCCGTGCAACGATGCCTTGTTATCGATGCACGAGCTGATCGGGCACGGCTGGCAGGGCCAGCCCCGGCAACGCATCCTCAACGGTGAAATCGACGGCGGCGGCGTCGATGCGCTGGGTGTCCTGCTGATGGGGCACGAACTGAATGCCTACTGGTTCGGCTCGGTGTTGAGCATCGATGAGGCACGCGCGCTGTTGCCCTTCAACAATGCCACCAGCCTGCAGGTGGCTGCGGGCGTGCTGGCGGGAATCGTGTGGGCGGTGGAGCATCCGGATCGCGGTATCGTCGAGCCGGAGCAGATGGACCATGAGCGTGTACTGGAAGTGGCCAGGCCTTACCTCGGCACCCTGGTGGGCAAGTGCACCGACTGGCGACCAACCGGCACCCTCTACGAAGCTCTCCGCAACCGGGCTGCGTTCGAGTGGCAGTTCGAGCAGTTCACCCGTTTTTGACCCGGGCCCCTGAAAACCACCACGCCGTGGCCGCCAGCGCTGCCACCCATGCCAGCACGATCAGTGCCGCTGCCATCTTGTTCACCGGGCGTTGACCGTCGTTCTCCTGCCACTGTAGGGCCTTGGCTTCACACTCGGCCAGTATGGCCGGCGGCATCAATCGAATGGCCAGCCAGATGCCCATCGGTAACAGGATCACGTCATCCAGATAACCCAGCACCGGGATGAAATCCGGAATCAGGTCGATAGGACTCAGGGCGTAGGCCACCACGATGATTGCGATCCATTTGGGCAGCCATGGCGTCTGCTGATGGCGATAGCAGAACCACAGCGTGATGGTCTGGCGCTTCAGGGCCGTGGCCCAGTGGCGAAGACGTTCGAGGAGCGTTGCCATTCAATAAACCTGCTAAGACCGAGATACCAGGCCAGGGTAACCGCAAACGCCGGATAAGCCTGCCTTGGCCCGCAGGTTTTGCTGCTCTGCACCTATACTCAATCCCGTGGTGGATGACATGAATCCGGGGTGGCGCGATCGTGCTGCGTTCGCTGATGTTGGCCGTTATGCTCGTTCTGGCCGGGTGCGCCACGTCACAGCGCGGTCAACAGGCTGCCACGGTGACGATTGACCAGGCCACTTGGCGACAGGTGGACCAGCAGATCATCGCAGCATCGAAAAGCGCCGTAGAACAGGCGGCACTTTACGCCCGTGGGTCGATGGAGCATTGGCGCACGTTGGTCTATAAGCGCACCGAGGTTGAATTCATTCCCTGGTTCAGCAGCTATTGGACCCAGGAGTGGCTGGCGGTGAAGGTCAGTTGGTACGCCGCCAGCGCCGAGGGCGAGACGGATTCTTCGGCCAGGCGCCTGGCGGTTTACCTGCAGGAACAATATCGCGAGCAGGTGCTGGAACCGGTGGCAGTGGAAATCGATCCCGAGGCGATCAGGGCCAACGCCATAGGCTACTACCTGCGCCAGCTCAATCAGCAGGTCCAGGTCATCGCCCTGCGGCATCGCATCCCGAACGAACTGATGAACCGGCGCTTGCACGGCATCCCGGCCATCCGCCTAGGTCCGCCCGCGGCGCGTGATGCTTCGTTGTACGAGATGGTTCACACCGAACCGTTGAACACCCTGCCGGCCTATGCGGCGCTGATCGATCACGTCAACAAGGCTGCAACCACAGGTGCCGGACCCTCTGAGGCGGTGATCGCCACGGTGGCGCAGCGCACCAGCGAAAAAATCGAGGCCCAGTTCGCCACGCGAGGGGCAACCGGTGCAGCGGCGGCCGTTGCCGGGAAGGCGGCCGGGGCGTTGATCTCGGTGGGCGTGGCGGGTATTCGCGCGATCATCCACGAGGGCGAGCGGCCGGAAATGGAGGCGCAGATCCGCAAAAGCCTGAGTGCTGCGTTCGATGAGGCGTGGTTCAAGTCGCTCAAGCATCCCCTCAGCGGGGTAATGGCGCCGGTGTATTACCTGGACGAGGAAGTGGGAGGCAACCTGGTGGAGGCGGACCTGGCCAATCGAGCGGTGGCATTGCCGGACATCAAGCCGTGACGGGCTGGCTCATTCTGACCCAAGGGTGACGCGACACCCCTTGCGCTGGCGGATCTGTTCGTCCGTGGGACGCTCTTTTACGAATTCGAAGCGCGGCTCGCCTTCGCTGTAGATCACCAGCCAGCCCCATTCCAGCTCGCTTTCATCCTGCCCGGGCCTGGGCGGCGAGGCCCACCAGGGTTCTTTTTGCACGATCTGACGCATGGCGTTCCTCCTATCGGTTGATCCCCTCAACTATAGACCGCTTGATTTCGCGATAAGCGTTGGTGAAAACCCAGCATCTTGTGGCGAGGGAGCTTGCTCCCGCTGGGCTGTGAAACAGCCCCATCAAGGGAATGCAGTGGCTGGGTCAGGGGTCGCTTCGTGCCCCAGCGGGAGCAAGCTCCCTCGCCACGGGATTTTGCGGGCAATTCAGTGTGCTCTGACGCCGCCCACCAGCGTCTAGCGTCTGTATCCCCGCACTCGAACGGGGAATGACTGGACCCCGCGCATATGCAAGCACTGTTGAACGAGATCCTCGATGCGGTTCGCCCCCTGATCGGTCAGGGCAAGGTGGCCGATTACATTCCGGCCCTGGGCACTGTGGCGCCTAACCAGTTGGGTATTGCCGTGTATGGCAACGACGGCGAGTTGTACTGCGCCGGCGACGCCGAAACAGCGTTTTCGGTGCAGAGTATTTCCAAGGTGTTCAGCCTGGTGCAGGCCATCGGGCATTCCGGCGAAGCGATCTGGGAGCGCCTGGGCCATGAGCCGTCCGGCCAACCGTTCAATTCCCTGGTGCAGCTGGAATTCGAACGTGGTCGACCACGCAACCCGTTTATCAACGCCGGCGCATTGGTGATCTGCGATATCAACCAGTCGCGTTTCGCCGCCCCGGCGTTGTCGATGCGCGATTTCGTGCGGCGTTTATCAGGCAACCCGCAAGTGATGGTGGACGGCAAGGTGGCCGAGTCGGAATACCAGCACCGTGCCCGTAACGCGGCGATGGCCTATCTGATGCAATCCTTCGGCAACTTCCATAACGATGTGGAAGCGGTGCTGCGCAGTTATTTCAGCCACTGTGCCCTGCGGATGAGCTGCATCGACCTGGCGCGGGCGTTCTGCTTCCTGGCCAACGACGGGTTCTGCAAGCACAGCGGCGAGCAGATCCTCAGCGCCCGGCAGACCCAGCAGGTCAACTCCATCATGGCCACCAGCGGCTTGTACGATGAGGCCGGCAATTTCGCCTATCGCGTCGGCCTGCCGGGCAAGAGCGGGGTCGGTGGCGGGATTGTCGCCGTGGTGCCGGGGCGGTTCACCGTATGCGTCTGGTCGCCTGAACTCAACGCCGCCGGCAACTCCCTGGCCGGCATGGCGGCGCTGGAATTGATGAGTCAGCGGATTGGCTGGTCGGTGTTCTAGTTTCCTGCCGCACAAAAAAGGCCCGCTCCTGATTCAGGAGCGGGCCTTCTTGTCAGGGGATATCAGCAGAGGCGGTCGATGACCCGGACCTCGGAAGTGTTCTGCATCGACTGCCAGGCCTGGGTCAGCGTTTGCAACACGCGACCGATGAAGTCTTTGTCGGCCGCAGCCTTCTTGCCAACATAGCCCTGGCCACGGCGGTACATCTTCAGCCGGGCACCCAGCTCATGCGTGTTCTTTTCGAACTCGTCTTCGCGGGTGTAGGGCGACAGGCAGTCCATATGCACCTGGCCAGTCTTGCTGATCCACAGGATATGGCTGTCGAGCGTGTCTTTGTGTGCTGCGAATATGCGAGCCAGTTCATCAATAGATGGTTGATTATTCAGATTCATGTGTAAGCCCCTTGACCATTTGGTTGATCTGTCTGGTGGTTCGCAAAAACTTCGCTACTCGGTCAGTACCTGCCTGCTACCGAAACCAGGCCGTCAGCATGCTTCCGTCGAACTTCGACGGGGTCGTGCATCGGTTGTGTAGTGTTATCGAAGGGCTGCTACGCAAATGCGCTACAACGAAGAGAAACAGCGAAGAATCTTCAGGCAGTGTCAACTTTCGAGGGTTGAACCACGTGCGTCATGAGGATCTTCACCGACGTTTCTCGTCCTTGTTACCGGACGGTCAGGCCAGGTCAGCACCTTCAATCTGCCTTGTGGGCAGTCCCTTATCCAAAAAACAGCTCGGCGGTCAGACGAGCTTGCTCAAACAGTTGCCTGTACTCCCGATCGGGGAGACGTCTGCATCATGCAAGGGCAAATCGGAGGCGTCAACGGTTTTGTAGTGATTATTTTTGGTCACTACATATTGTCGGACAAAATGGTTTGGGTATGAGCAATTGGGCTTGAGCCGAGCCCTGTGGCGAGGGAGCTTGCTCCCGCTGGGCTGCGTAGCGGCCCTCTGTCAAATCCCCTCGATTACCCTGATCCACCGTGCCGCCAGGTTTAGGGCCGCTTCGCGCCCCAGCGGGAGCAAGCTCCCTCGCCACAGGGTCTGTGTTTGGCATCATAGGCTCAGGTGGCCTTGGCCTTGCTCGCCTTGCGCGGTGCACCGGCTGCCTTGCGCTTGGCCGGCTTGCGCTTGTTCTTCCACGGGGTTGCGCCACGCCCGGCGGGGCTGGCCGGGCCGCTGATGGTCAGGCTCATGCCCTGGCAGCGGGCGACGTGCTTGCTCATCCAGGCGGCTTGCCGGGTCACGAATTCTTCCAGGCTCATTTCGCCGCTTTGCACCATGTCCAGGGCCTGCTCCCAGATGGCCGTGGTGCCCGGGTCGGCAATGGCCCGGGGCACGGCGTCGATCAGGCTGAAGGCCGCCGGGGTGGCCGACAGGGCCTTGCCGTTCTTCACCAGGTAACCGCGGTCGAGCAGCCCCTGGATGATCGAGGCTCGGGTCGCTTCGGTGCCGATGCCGGTGGTGTCCTTGAGCTTCTGCTTGAGCAGCGGGTCCTCCACCAGTTTGGCGACGTTCTTCATCGCCTTGATCAGGTCGCCTTCAGTGAAGGGCTTGGGCGGCTGGGTCCACAGGTCCTTGGGTTTCACCTCGTCCACCGTGCAATCGCGACCTTCGGCCAGTGCCGGCAAGGTTTGCGGTGCCGGCGCTTCACGGCCCTTTGCCGGCGCCAGTGCTTCGGGCAGGGCGCGTTTCCAGCCGGGTTCGACGATCTGCTTGCCCACGGCGCGCAGCGCCTGGCCGGCACAGTCGAAGTCGGCCTGGGTCCGGTCGTATTCGTGGTTGGGCAGGAACTGCGCTAGGTAGCGTGCGCGAATCAGCGTATAGACCGCACGCTGCTTGCCGGCGAGTTTGTCGAGGTTCTTGGCGGCGGCGGTGGGAATAATGCCGTGGTGGGCACTGACCTTGGCGTCGTTCCAGGCTCGGGATTTACGCTGCGGCTGCAGGTGCTCGCGCAGCGGCGCGAGGCTGGGGTCGACCTGGGCGAGGGCGGCCAGGATGGCCGGTGCTTCGCTGTGCTGGCTCAAGGGCAGGAAACCGCAATCGCTGCGAGGGTAGGTGATGAGCTTGTAGGTCTCGTAGAGCGACTGGGCAATGTCCAGGGTTTCCTGGGCGCCGAGGCCGAGCTTCTTCGAGCAGACTTCTTGCAGGGTGCCCAGGTCGAAGGGCAACGGCGCCGCTTCGCGCAGGCGCTCGGTACGCACCTTCAGTGTCCGGGCAGTGGCGGCGTTGCGCATGGCCTGGGCCGCGTCTCGGGCCAGGGCCTGGTTCAGGCAGCGTTCCTGATCGTCGCAGGCATCCGGGTCGGCCCGCCACTGGGCGGTGAAGGCCATGCCTTCGTGACTGAGCTGCACGTCGATGGCCCAATAGGCGACCGGTACGAAGTCGGCGATGCTGCGGTCGCGATCCACCACCAGGCGTAGCGTCGGTGTTTGCACGCGGCCCACCGGCAGCACGCCCTGGTAGCCGGACTGACGCCCCAGCAGGGTGAACAGGCGACTCATGTTCATGCCTATCAGCCAGTCGGCCCGGGAACGGCCCAGCGCCGAGTGATACAGGTTGAAGGTTTCGACTCCCGGCTTGAGGGCGGCCAGGGCCTTGCGGATCGACGCTTCGTCCAGGGCCGACAGCCATAACCGCCGGATCGGTCCGCGATAACGGCAATGTTCCACCAGCTCCCGGGCGATCATTTCGCCTTCGCGGTCGGCGTCGGTGGCGATCACCAATTCCTTCGCTTCCCCCAGCAGGCGCTTGACCGCCTTGTACTGGCTGGCGGTTTTCGGCTTGACGGTCATTTTCCATTGCGCCGGCACAATGGGCAGGTCGGTCAGTACCCAGCGCTTGTAGCGCGCATCGTAGGCGTCGGGCGGGGCGGTTTCCAGCAGGTGGCCGATGCACCAGGTGACCGTGATGCCAGGGCCCAGCCAGCAACCGTCGCCACGGCGCGTGGCACCGAGCACGGCGGCGATGTCCTTGGCCTGGGACGGTTTTTCACACAGGTACAACTGCATAGCGCCCTTTTCCTGAGCAGGTTTCATGGGGCTTTAGCATGGTCATGGATGCGCGCAAGGGCAAGTTTTATCTGTATGGATATACAGATAAAAACGTTGCGCTGCGTTGCCAGGGGGTGTCTGGCATGACATTCGGCGGCCTGTTGGCACGCAGAATGAATTTCTCGCAGGGGGATGGCTCATAACTTCAAGGCGGTTGAAACCCGCAAAGCAGGTTTATGAGGTCAAGGAGAGTCACTTTCATGAATTCGATGCCAAATGGCAACGGCCAGGCGACTACACGTTTGATTCTCGTTGTGGAAGATGATCCGACCATCCTGGAGTTCCTCTGTGAAATCCTCGAGGAGGAAGGGTTTGTCGTGGAGCCTCGGGAAAGCGCCGACGCAGCGCTGACATTTCTGGAGGAGAGCGCGGATTACGTCGATCTGCTGCTCACCGATATCACCATGCCCGGCAAGATTGATGGCGCGGACCTGGCCAACCTGACCGGAGACCGCTGGCCGCAGATACCGCTGCTGATCATGTCCGGTTTCGAGACGCCGGAAAGCGCCGGGATCAAGCACCACGCGTCCTTCATCGCCAAGCCTTGGGCGTTGGGACAGATGCTGGATCTGGTGGAAAGTACGGTGAAAAGCCACTCTCTGCACTGATCGATCCCAGAACGACGGGTTGTGATCGACCCGTCGCACTCATGTTTGGGTTGCAAGCGGCGATGGCTCCCATGACAATGCGAGTCATTATCAGTCGCGAATTATTCCATTGCCATGTCCGCCAACGATCTGTCCTTACGCAGTGCCGTCGACGTTCTGTACAGCGATCATCACAGTTGGCTCCAGGGCTGGTTGCGCAAGCGCCTGGGCAACGCCTTCGATGCAGCGGACCTCACCCAGGACACCTTCGTGCGCGTCCTCAAGGCTCGCTCCGCGTTGGACATTCGTGAACCGCGACCGTACCTGTCGATGATCGCCAAAGGGCTGTTGATCGATCTGTTTCGCCGCCGTTCACTGGAACAGTCCTATCTCGAAGCATTGGCCGCCATGCCGCAAGAGCAGCACCCATCGCTGGAAGACCAAGCCATCCTGCTCCAGGCCTTGATGGAAATCGACCGCTTGCTGCTGGGGTTGGGGCCGCGTATCAGGCAGGCGTTCATCCTGTCGCAGTTCGATGGCCTGACATATCCGCAAATTGCCGAGCGCTTGGGCGTCAGTGTCCGCACGGTCAATAACCACATGGCCAAGGCCATGGAACATTGCTGCCTGATGCAAATTCAATTGCAGCTGTCATGAACCTGCCGCCCGAAGAGTTGAGGGCCATTCGTGCCGCCGCGCAGTGGTACGCCAAGCTGCATTCGGGCATCACGACCGACGCGGATCGGGCCGGGTGGAATGCCTGGCTGAGCGCCGATCCGTTGCATGGCCAGGCCTGGCAAAGAATGACGGCGGTGGCCGAACAGATGGCGAGTGTGCCGGGTGCACTGGCGGCGCCGACCTTGAGTGATACCCACAACCGATCCCGTCGCCAGGTATTGCGCAGCGTGTTACTGCTGACGTCCGCCAGTGGCCTGGGGTGGTTGGGCTGGCGCAGCCAGGCGACTCAGAATCTGTTTTGCGATTACCGCACCACGGTGGGCGAGCGCCGTGAGTTTCAACTGGCGGACGGCAGCACGCTACTGCTCAACACCGACACATCGGTCAATGTTCGTTTCGATGCAAACCAGCGGCGACTGGAGCTGTTGCGGGGGGAGATTCTCGTGACGACGGCGGTTGATCCCTTGCGGCGTCCTTTCAAGGTGGCCACGGGGCCTGTCGAAGTACTGGCGTTGGGGACGCGTTTTATCGTCCGTGGCCAGGCGCGGGGCGGCGAGGTGGCGGTGCTGGAGAAAGCGGTCGAGGTCAGTCTGCCGGCTATTGGATCAAGGAGGCGGGTCGAAGCCGGCCAACGCCTGGACTTCAATGATCGGTCACTGGGTACGCTGCGCGGCAACGATGTGTCGGTGGGTGCCTGGCAGAAGGGAAGCATCATTGCCATTGACCGTCCCCTGGCGGCGCTGCTGGAGGAGCTTTCGCGTTACCGCAACGGTGTGCTGCGTTGTGATCCGGCCATTGGCGACTTGAAGGTGTCGGGTGTGTTTCCCGTCGATGACACGGACCTCGCCCTGGCGGCACTGGAGAGTGGTTTTTCGTTGCGAGTGACCCGATACAGCCGTTTCTGGGTCCAGGTATCGAGTGGCGACCGACGCTGACGCTACGGCGCGATAAAAAAATTGTTCTGCACTTTTCATCCGCATCGTTCGGCTCTTCCTCAGTGAGTTTTTAACGACCGTTTTGGGGAGGGGAAGCATGTCTTGGGTGAGCGCGCCAGGTCGTCTGGTGTTTGCAGTAAAAATCGGCCTGCTGGCAGCCGCTACGGGCAGCGCCGGGGCCGTGAATGCCAGCCCGGTTCCAGAGGCTTCGGCGCAGCAGCGTTGGGTGCAGGCCTACGATATCGGAGCCGGCAGCCTGGTGGATGTCCTGACCCGTTTTTCCAGCGCTGCCGGGGTCGCCATTTCGTTCGATGCCCGGCAACTCCAGGGCCTGCGATCGCCTGGCCTGAGCGGTTCGTTTGGCGTGGTTGACGGATTTGCGCGCATTCTGGGTGGCAGCGGCCTGCAAGCCGACTTCCAGGCCAACGGTACGTATGTGCTGCGCCCCGTGCCCGGCAATGGTTCGGCCATGGAACTGGGCGTCACCACCATCGACGGACAGAGGCTCGGCGCGACCACCGAGAACAGTGGCTCCTACACGACAGGGGCGGTCACCATTGGCAAAGGCGAGCACTCGCTGCGCGAAACGCCACAATCGGTGACGGTGATCACCCGCAAGATGCTCGATGACCAAAACCTGAACACCATCGATCAAGTGATGGAAAAGACGCCCGGCATTACCGTCTACGACTCGACTATGGGCGGAAAATATTTCTATTCCCGTGGGTTCCGGATGTCCGGCCAGTATCAATATGACGGCGTTCCGCTGGACATGGGCAACAGCTATGTCCAGGCCGATAGTTTCAGCAGTGACATGGCGTATTACGACCGTGTCGAAGTCCTGCGTGGTGCGGCCGGGATGATGAAGGGCTCGGGTGGTACCTCCGGCGGCGTCAATTTCGTCCGCAAACGCGGCCTGGCCACGGCCCAGACCGAACTCAGCCTCTCGGGCGGTACTTGGGACAACTACCGTGGGCAGATCGACACCGGTGGCCCACTGAATGATTCCGGTACTGTGCGGGGCAGGGCGGTGATCGCCGAGCAGAGCCGGCATTATTTTTATGACGATGCCCGTCGCAAGGACCAGATCTATTACGGCGCGCTCGACTTCGACCTGAGCCCCGATACGACGCTCGGCCTGGGCGTTGCCTATGAAGACGTCGATGCAAGCCCCTGCTGGGGCGGGCTGCCTCGCTACAGGGATGGCAGCGATCTGAAGCTCAGCCGCTCCACTTGCCTGGATCCGTCGTGGAATACCTGGCGTAGCCAGCGGACTACGGTGTTCGGCGATCTCAAGCATCAGCTCAACGACGACTGGGCCGTGAAGGTGGCCGGTGTCTATACGAAAAACACCCAGGACATCAAATACGCGTTTGCATCGGGCTCGGTGACGCCAGGCATCTCGACCACCAACATGCTGGGCAGCATGTACGATTACGACCAGGTCGATTACGGCCTCGATGCGTATCTGGACGGCAAGTTCGATGCCTTTGGGCAGCAGCACGAATGGGTCATCGGCTTCAACGCCAGTCGCTCGGACAAAGATGACTTTTTCTCGGTGGCATTGCTGCCAGAGAAACAGAATGTGTTCGATCCGGACCGTCATATTCCCGAACCGGACGACAGTTACTTCATCGAAAACTCGACGCGCGGTGGTCCGGTCAAGACCGTTACCGAGCAGCAAGGGATGTATTCGACCCTGCGCCTGAAGCTGGCGGATCCCTTGACGTTCGTGGTGGGCAGCCGGGTAAGCTGGTACAGCTCCAAGACCGACTCGGTGTTCCTCACCGGCGGTACGGAGCACGCCAAGAGCACGGAGACGGGCCAGGTCACTCCGTTTGCCGCCGTGTTGCTGGACCTCAACGAACACCTGACGGCCTACGCCAGTTACTCGGACATTTTCACGCCCCAAGGCAACTACCGCTCCGAAAGCGGTTCGGCACTCAAGCCCCTGGTGGGTGAAAGCTACGAACTGGGGATCAAGGGCGAATGGTTCGAGGGCCGCCTGAACAGCGCCTTCAACCTGTTCCGCACGCTGCAGAAGGACCAGGCCCAGACCGACTACATCTCAAGCTGTTCGTCCTCGGACGGTTTCTGCTATGAGAACGCCGGCAAGGTGCGCGCCCAAGGCTTCGAAGCCGAGATCAGCGGTGAAGTCATCGAGCGCCTGCAACTGCTGGCCGGCTACACCTACACCCAGACCAAGACCCTCGAAGACATTGACACCAGCCTCAACGGTGGTTCGTTCAACAGCTATGTGCCGCGCCATGTGCTGCGGCTGTGGGGCGATTATGCCCTCGGCGGGGCATTGGAACGGTTCAGCGTCGGCGCAGGCGTCAACGCACAAAGCGACAACTTCCGGGTGTCGCCAGCGACGGGCGAGAAGATCACCCAGGCCGGTTATGCGGTGTGGAACGGTCGCCTCGGCTACCGCATCGATGACACCTGGTCGTTGGCGCTCAATGGCAACAACCTGTTCGACAAGCGCTACTACGCCACCATCGGGACCGAGGGTTTCGGAAACTATTATGGCGAGCCGCGCAACTTCACCCTGTCCATGAAAGCGCGCTTCTGATCCGGTGGCGAGGGCGCAAGCGCCCTCGCCACGGTTTCTCCTCAGTTCTTGTCCAGGTCCACGCTCCGGGTTTCCCGCAGGCAGATCATGCCCACTACCAGGCTCACCCCGGTGATCACCACCGGGTACCACAACCCGTAGAAGATATCCCCGGTGTAGACCACCAGGGCGAACGACACGGTGGGCAGGAAGCCGCCGAACCAGCCGTTGCCGATGTGGTAGGGCAGGGACATGGAGGTGTAGCGAATGCGGGTCGGGAACAGTTCGACCATCAACGCTGCCAGCGGTCCGTAGCACATCGCCGAGATGATGATCAGCGCCACGATCAAGGCGACGATCATCGGCCGGTTGATCTGCTGGGTGTCGGCCTGTTGCGGATAGCCAGCCAGGGTCACCGCGCCGCGCAGGGCCGCTTCGTCATAGCCTTCGAGTTTCACGTCACCGACGCTGACCTGCACCGTGCTCCCGGCTGGGGCTGCGACGCTGCTGTAGGGCAGGCCTTGCTTGACCAGGAAGGTCTTGACCTTGTCGCACGGGCTGTCGAAACGCGCCTTGCCCACCGGGTCGAACTGGAAGGTGCAGGTGGCCGGGTCGGCGGTCACGGTGATCGGTGCCTGGCGGCTCGCCTGGTCGATGGCCGGGTTGGCGTAATGGGCCAGGGTCTTGAAGATCGGGAAGTACAGCGCTGTCGCCAGCAGCAGGCCGATCATCAGCACCGGTTTGCGCCCGACCTTGTCCGACAGCCAGCCAAAGAAGATGAAGAACGGTGCGCCGATCACCACGCTGACAATCAGCAGGCTGTTGGCCAGGGCCGGGTCCATCTTCAGGAACTGGGTGAGGAAAAACAGCACGTAGAACTGTGCGGCATAGAAGGTCACCGCTTGCCCGGCGTTGATGCTGAACAGGGCGATCAGCACCACCTTCAGGTTTTCCCACTTGCCGAACGATTCGCGAATCGGCGCCTTGCAGCTCTTGCCTTCTTCTTTCATTTTCAGGAAGGCCGGCGACTCATGCAGGCTCAGGCGAATCCAGGTGGAGATACCCAGCAGCAGGATCGACAACAGGAACGGAATGCGCCAGCCCCAGACTTCGAACTGATCACCGGTGAAGTAGCGGCAGCCCAGCACCACCAGCAGCGACAACAACAGCCCGAGGGTGGCCGTGGACTGAATCCAGCTGGTATGAAAACCGCGCTTACCCATTGGCGCGTGCTCGGCAACGTAGGTCGCCGCGCCGCCGTACTCACCACCCAGGGCCAGGCCCTGGAGCATGCGCAGCACCACCAGGATGATCGGCGCGGCGATGCCGATGCTGGCGTAGTTGGGCAGCAGGCCGACGCAGAACGTCGCCAGGCCCATGAGGATGATGGTCGCCAGGAACGTGTACTTGCGCCCGATCATGTCCCCCAACCGACCGAACACCAATGCCCCGAACGGGCGCACGATGAAACCGGCGGCGAACGCCATCAGGGCGAAGATGAACGCGGTGGTGTCGTTGACCCCGGCGAAGAATTGCTTGCTGATCACCGCCGCCAGGGCGCCATAGAGGAAAAAGTCGTACCACTCGAACACCGTCCCCAGGGACGAGGCGAAGATGACTTTCTGGGTTTCCTGGCTGGTGCCGACGCTGCGCGTGGCTTCCAGGGGCTGAACATGCTCGGACATAGCGGTATCCCTCACAGTGATTGTTTTTGTTGTTCCACTGCGACGCCGGGGTGGCGTCTCCTGATTTGACACACTTTCCTTGAATCGACTCCTCACCTTTTGGGAGCTCGCTCCCACAGGTGTTTCTGTTGTTCTTCAGACCGTAGCAGGTGCTTTTTCGACGTCGGTGTTCCTCATCGCGGGATTGAGCATCATCTGCGCCGCCTTCTCGGCAATCATCAATGTTGGCGAGCAAGTGTTGCCCGAGGTGATGCGCGGCATGATCGAGGCGTCGGCAATGCGCAGGCCCTTGATGCCGTGGACACGCAGTTGTGCATCCACCACCGCGTCGCGATCCTGGCCCATGCGGCACGTGCCGACCGGGTGGAAAATCGTCGTGCCGATCCGGGCGGCGGCCTGGTGCAGCTCTTCTTCGGTTTGCAGGCTGGGGCCCGGCAGGTATTCCACCGGTTTGAACGCGCTCAGGGCCGGGGCCGCGACGATGCGGCGGGTCAGGCGGATGGCGTCGGCGGCGACTCGCAGGTCTTCGGGATGGCTCAGGTAGTTGGGCTGGATCAGCGGCGCTTCGTGCGGGTCGGCGGAGCGGATGTCCACCCGGCCACGGCTTTGCGGGCGCAGGTCGCAGACCGACGCGGTGAACGCCGGGAAGCTGTGCAACGGTTCGCCGAAGCGTTCCAGGGACAATGGCTGTACGTGATATTCGAGGTTGGCCGAGGTCTGTTCCGGCCCCGAGCGGGCAAACGCGCCGAGTTGGCTGGGGGCCATGGACAGCGGGCCGCTGCGGTCGTACAGGTAGCGCAGGCCCATGCCCATCTTGCCCCACAGGGTGCCGGCGATCTGGTTCAGGGTGCGGGCATTTTCCAACTGGTAGATCAGCCGCAGTTGCAGGTGGTCCTGCAAGTTGCCGCCGACACCGGGCAGTTCATGGGTCACGCCGATGCCCAGGCGTTGCAGCAGGCTGCGCGGGCCGATCCCGGAACGTTGCAGGATCCCCGGCGATCCCACGGCCCCGGCGCACAGGACGATTTCCTTGCGGGCCTTGAAGGTCATGCCCTTGCCTTGCCAGCGCGCGCTGAGGGCGTGGGCGCGGTCGTCACGCAGCAACACACGATCGACTTCAACATCGGTCAGCACGGTGAGGTTAGGGCGCTGGCGAACCGGCTTGAGAAACGCCTTGGCCGCGTTCCAGCGTACCCCGGCTTTCTGGTTGACTTGGAAGTAGCCGCAGCCTTCATTGTCGCCGCTGTTGAAATCGTCGACGTTGGGGATGCCGCTCTGTTCGGCGGCGGTGCGGAACGCATCGAGAATCGGCCATGACAGGCGCTGGCGTTCGACCCGCCATTCCCCTGCGGCGCCGTGAAATTCGGACGCGCCGGCAAAATGGTTTTCGCTCTGGCGGAACAGTGGCAGCACGTCGTTCCAGGCCCAGCCAGAATTGCCCTCGGCGGCCCAGCCGTCGTAGTCCGCCGCCTGGCCGCGCATGTAGATCATGCCGTTGATGGAGGAGCAGCCACCCAGGACCTTGCCGCGGGGGTAGCTCAGGGCGCGGCCTTGCAGGCCAGGTTGTGCTTCGGTCTTGAAGCACCAGTCGGTGCGTGGGTTGCCGATGCAGAACAGGTAGCCGACCGGGATGTGAATCCACGGATAGTTGTCGCGCCCGCCGGCTTCGAGCAGCAGCACCCGGTGTTGCGGATGGGCCGACAGCCGATTGGCCAACAGGCATCCGGCAGGGCCGGCGCCCACGATCACGTAATCGTATTCATCGACGACAGGTTGCATTCGCGACCTCATTCTTGTTGTTGTGGGACCCATCCTAGTTGTTAGTTTTCGTCAAAAGAATGTTAGTTTTTGCGCAGCGGCTGTGCGTTTATAAACAGTCATGTCTTCAGGCGCGTTCAAGGATCGCCTCATGTTCGACTGGAATGACCTGCGTTATTTCCTGGAGTTGCAACGCAGCGGGCGTCTGCTGACGGCTGCACGGCGCTTGAACACCACCCACGCCACCGTGGCACGGCACATCGAGGCCATTGAGAAAAGCCTCGGCACCGCGCTGTTTGTCCAGCATGCCCAGGGCTATGAACTGACCCCGGCCGGCGAAACGCTGCTCAAGCACGCCGAAGCCATGGAGAACGTGGCGTTGCTGGCCCAGGAGGACATCACCCAGTCCAGTGCGCCCCTGGGCAAGATCCGCCTGGGGGTGACCGAAGGGCTGGGCATCATGTTCCTCGCCTGTCGCATGGAGGGGCTGTTCCAGCGCTATCCGGGGCTGGAAGTGGAACTGGTGGCGGTGCCGCGCTTTGTCAGCATCCTCAACCGTGAGGCGGAAATCAGCATCCACCTCGAACGCCCGGCGGCCGACCTGCTGGTCACCCGCAAACTCACCGACTACAGCTTGGCGCTGTACGCCAGCCAGGCCTACCTGGACCGCTCGCCAGCGCTGCGCAGCCGCGAGGACCTGGCCCGCCATGCCTGGATCGGGTATGTCGATGATCTTTTGTTCAGCCAGGAACTGATGTTCCTCAACAGCTTTTGCCGCAACCCTCGGGTGGTGTTCCACAGCACCAGCGTCATCGCCCAGCAACAGGCTGCGCGCTCCGGCCTGGGGATTGCCGTGCTGCCTTGCTACATGGCCAGCGGCGACCCGACGCTGGTGCCGTTGCTGCCGGACGAAACCATCCGCCGCAGCTACTGGATCAGCACCCGTCGCGAGCTGCACAAATCCGTACGCCTGCGGGTGTTGTGGGATTACGTGGTGCAGTTGTGCGAGCGCGAGCAGGCGCTGCTGCTGCCCTGACCACGTAGTACCCCTGTGGCGAGGGAGCTTGCTCCCGCTGGGCTGCGCAGCAGCCCCAAACCTCAGTTCGCAATGCCCTGACCCACCGCAATGAATGGTTCAGGACTGCTTCGCACCCCAGCGGGAGCAAGCTCCCTCGCCACAAGGACTGTGCAAGTGCTGGCCGCCCAAGCCCCCTTTTATGGCCCCCAATGACCTCAAGCCAACGCGGTGGCGTGCCTTAGTGTGGGAACTGCCAGACCCACAACAAGAAAGGCGCAACCCTTGCGCCGCCATGAGGGGCCTTATGTCGGCAATCACGCCTTCCTTCCTGCTTCGAACCGCTGCCGTCGTGTCGTTCGGCGCGTTGCTTGCCGCGTGTGGCGATGAGGCCAAGCCGCCCGCGCCCACGGTATTCACGGCCATGCCCGCCGACGCGGCGTTGGCTCAGGTCTACGACAGCAGCTGCAAGTTCTGCCACGCCAACCCCGGTGCCGGGGCGCCGTTGACCGGCGATACGAACGCCTGGGCGCCACGGGTGGCCCAGGGCGCCGACACCCTGCTGGATCACGCGATCAACGGCTACAACGGCATGCCTCCGATGGGCTTGTGCATGCACTGTTCCGAAGAACAGTTCCTGGCCCTGATCGCCTTCATGTCCGGTCATCACTTCCAATAATAACTACGGGTACTACGGCATGACGATGGATTACTCACGGCGTCGGTTGCTGCAACAGGCCGGCGTTGTCGCGGCCTTTACGGCCCTGGGCAGCCAGGGCGCCCTGGCCGAGTTGATGCGCGCGCCGCGGCTGATCCCCTGGCGCAATTGGTCCGGTGCGCAGAGCTGCTTGCCGGCGGCGCGCCTGGCCCCCAAGGACCTCGATGAACTGGTGAACGTGGTGAGGCGCGCCGAAGGGCGGATTCGTCCGGTGGGTTCCGGACATTCCTTCAGCGCCCTGGTGCCCACTGACGGCACCTTGTTGTCGCTGAGTTTTTTCAGCGGCCTGTTGGCTCATGATGCCGCCAGCCTGCAAGCCGAGTTCGGCGGTGGCACGCCCATGTCCCGCATGGGTCCGGCGCTCAAGGCCATCGGCCAGGCACTGCCGAACATGGCCGACGTGGATTACCAGACCCTGGCCGGTGCCATCGCCACCTCGACCCACGGCACTGGCAAGGCCTTCGGCTCGTACGCGTCCCAAGTGGTCGGCCTGCAACTGGTGACGGCCAGCGGCGCGGTCCTCGATTGCGATGCCCAGCGTCATCCAGAAGTGTTCAAGGCCGGCCGGGTGTCCCTTGGCGCGCTGGGGCTGGTGACTCGCGTGCGCCTGCAGAACCGCGCCGCCTATCGCTTGCGCGAGCACCAGTGGGTGGCGAAAACCGAGGAGTTGCTCGAGGACGTGGGCACCAACACCCGGGACAATCAGCACTGGGAAATGCAGGTCGTTACCCATTCCGACTATGCGTTGTCGATCACCCTGAACGAAACCACGGATCCGGCCACGCCGCCGATCAGCCCCGAGGAGGAGGGCGGCAACGATTTCGTCAGCCTGATCGAAAACCTCGACAAGTACGGCAGCGACTTTCCAACGATCCGGCGAGCGCTGCTCAACAGCCTGCGGCTGGTGGCCGATTTCGACGACCGGGTCGGTGACTCCCATGACATCTACGCCAACGCGCGCACTGTGCGCTTCAACGAGATGGAGTACTCGGTGCCGGCCGAATACGGTCCGGCGTGCCTGCGGGAGATTCTGGCGCTGATCCGCGACAAGGACCTGCGCACCTGGTTTCCCATTGAGTACCGCTACGTGAAGGCCGACGACATTGCCCTGAGCATGTTCGAAGGCCGGGACAGTTGCTCGATCTCGGTGCACCAGCATTATCAGATGGACCATCACAATTTCTTTGCCGCCATCGAGCCGATCTTCTGGAAATACCAGGGCCGTCCGCATTGGGGGAAATTGCATTCCCTGAACGCCAAGGCACTCCAGGCGCTGTACCCGCGCTGGACGGAATTCACCGAGGTGCGCCAGGCGCTGGACCCCAGCGGCAAGTTCCTCAATGGGCATCTTTCATCGATTCTGGGTTTGAGCTGAAGGAAGAACCTGTGGGCGCGAGCTTGCTCGCGATGGCGGTGCATCAGTCATTCCTGTCAGGCACAAAACCTGTGGCGAGGGAGCTTGCTCCCGCTGGGCAGCGCAGCGGCCCCAATCGGATAACACTGCTTTCCAGACAGATCGCGTCAGCCGGTTTACGACGGCTACGCCGCCGAGCGGGAGCAAGCTCCCTCGCCACAGGTGCTGTGAAACACTCTAGAACGCAAACGGAATACTGACCTTGGCCCAGAGCATTTCGCCCTCGGTGCGGTTCTCCACTGCAAACTCCTTGGCCCAGCGGATTTCGGCGCTGGCGTACTTGAGGAAGGTCAGGTGCAGCGCAGGGCCGATGGCAAAGACCTGGCCGCGTACGCCGTCGTCGACGTCCTGCCCGGCAAATTGCACGGTGCGGCCGTACTGTTTGTCGTCGGTGGTCTGTTTGAGGTAGTAGCCGTTGAGCCCCAGCATCACGTTGTCGGTCACGCGGTAGCTGGCGGAATAATCGAAGTGGAAGATCTGCCCCGAGCGGTAGTCGGTGTCCTTGTTCTTGCGGTTGAAGCTGTAGGTGGTTTTCATCGACACCTCGGTGTTTTCCGTGGGTAGCCAGGTGAAGGAAAACAGCGGCTTGTAGGTGTAGAAATTGTTGCTGGTATTGGCCAGTCGATCGGTACTGTATTCGCCGGTCGGCACGGTGATTTCCACCGCCGCGGCCAGGGTCAGGTTCTTGCCCATGTCCCAGAGCACGATGGGCGAAATCGTGGTGTCGCCCATGCCTTCGCGGGTGTCGTGCAGGCCGAATACCGAGACTTCCTGCTTGATCCAGGGCTGGGCGATGTAGATCCCCGCGCGCCCACCGGCCACCCGCAACGGGCTCAGGTAATCGATGCGCGGGACCACTGCCGTGGATTCGATTTCGACATCCGGCAGTTCGCCGCCCAATGAACTGATGTTGAATTTCCGGGCCTTGTAATGGTTGTAGTAGAGGTTGAACGCGACCATGTGGTCCGGAAGGCTGTCGACCTCCAGCGGCAACACAAAAAAGCCGTCGGTGCCCGGGCCGATGTTGTCCACCCCCGATTCGGTAGCCAGGGCGGGCAGGGCACCGCCGCAGGCCAGGCCGAGGGTCAATTGCAAGGCGAATGTCGTGCGGATCGGGTTCATGTGGGGGCTCATTATTATTGTTGGAGATGCACCGAAAGTCCGAGCCATACAAATAAGCCGTTCGCCGCCAACAGGGCAGGGTATTGGCGGCCATACAGGGGACTTGGGCGGCCAGATTTTTGTGCCCCACGATCCGCCGGGGCATGCTAACTTTGTGAAATAACCGGTTACAAAAACGCGACCTAACGTCCTCCGGAACCCGCCCATGCAGATGAAAGTCATCGACCCGACCTATGAATTGGCGTTGGTATCGCCATTCCTGCTACAGACCCTGGCCGAGGTTGTGGCGGACAAGGGCTTCGATGCCGCCAGCCTGTGTCGCGGCCTGGGGTTCGGCCTTGATGATCTGCAAGATCCCGCCCAGCGCATTTCCCACCGCCAGGCCGTGGTCATGATTCAACGGGCGCTCAAGCTGTTGCCCGAGCAGGGGCTGGGGTTGTGGGTGGGGGACCGCAACGTGCTTGGCACCCTCGGCCTGCTGGGCCACGTCCTATCATTGTGCGAAACCCTGCGCGATGCCTTTGCCCTGGGGGTTCGTTACCAGCACACCACCGGTGGCATCGCGGTGACCAGCGTCGAAGAAGCCACTGGCCGGATCATGGTCGAGGCGACCTGCCGGCTGCCTTTCGCCGAGATCCAGGTGTTTGCCGTGGAAGAGTTCTTCGCCAGCCTGATGGTCTATGGCCGGGCCCTGGCGGGGCCCGATTTCAAGCCCCTGGCCGTGGAGTTCATGCACGCCGCGCCGTCCTATGCCCAGGAATATCAGCGGATCCTGGGACCGGATGTGCACTTCGGTTGCCGACACAATCGCATGCTGATCGACGTGCGCTGGCTGGATATGCGTTTGCCCAATCACCACTCGTTGGCCCTGCGCCAGGCATTGGCCTTGCTGGAACAGGAAGCCATCGAAGTTCACCAGAAGATTGACCTGATCCAGACCGTGGAACGGGCAATTGCCCGAGACCTGACCCGTGGCAGCCACATCGAGAAAATCGCCGGTGATCTCAACATGAGCAGCCGCACCCTGCGTCGGCGCCTGAGTGAGCACAACCTGACCTTCGAGACCTTGCTCGAACAGGTGCGTCGCAGCCGCACCCTGAACCTGTTGGCCAATCCCGAGCTGTCCATCGAGCGCATCACCGAAGAAGTCGGCTACAGCGATGTGCGCAGCTTCCGCCGGGCGTTCCGGCGCTGGACAGGCATGAGCCCGAGCGCGTTTCGCAATGAGAGCGCCGACGCCCGGCTCTAGCCACTGGGCTTCGAACACCTCGGCCCCGAGCTGTGAACTGACTGGCGGCGCTTGTCAGAAAAATTCTTAAAGAGTACAAATGTACTCCATGACGACTCTCACTCCTCGCCGCACCGCCATCCTGACCTTCATCCGCGAACGCATCGCCGATCAGGGCCAGCCTCCCAGCCTCGCTGAAATCAGCGAGGCGTTCGGTTTTGCCTCCCGCAGTGTGGCGCGCAAGCATGTGCTGGCGCTGACCGAAGCCGGTTTCATCGAGGTCAATCCGCACCAGGCCCGGGGCATTCGCTTGCTGAACCAGCCACCACGACCCGAGCTGCTGGACGTGCCGGTGCTGGGGCGAGTGGCTGCCGGGCTGCCGATCGGCGCCGATGCCGAGGTCCACAGTCGCCTGATGCTGGACCCGGCGATTTTTACCAAGGCGCCGGATTACCTGCTGCGGGTCCAGGGCGATTCGATGATCGAGGACGGCATTCTCGACGGTGACCTGGTGGGTGTGCAGCGCACGCCGCAGGCCGCCAACGGCCAGATTGTCGTGGCGCGCCTGGATGGCGAAGTCACCATCAAGCGCTTCGAGCGCATTGGCGAGCGGGTGCGTTTGTTGCCGCGCAACCCGGCTTACCAGCCGATCATCGTCGAGGCCGATCAGGACCTGGCGATAGAAGGGGTGTTCTGTGGCTTGGTGAGGCAAGGCTGATGGGCGCTGTCGTTGCGCTGGACACGCTGTTCAACGGCGGCCAGGTCTGGAAGGGCCGGCCTGCGCCGCCAGCCGCCAGCCCGCAACCCACCGGCCATGCGGCACTGGACGCGGCGTTGCCCAGTGGTGGCTGGCCGGAGGCGGCCTTGACGGAACTGCTCATCGCCGCGCCGGGCGTGGGTGAGTTGCAACTGGTGTGGCCGACCCTGGCGCGGCTGTCGGCGGCGGGGGAGCGGATCGTGCTGGTGGCGCCACCGTTCGTGCCCTATCCCCAGGCCTGGCAGAACGCTGGCGTCGACCTGCGTCAGTTGTCGGTAATCCGCGCCGATGAGCGCGATGCCCTGTGGGCCACCGAACAATGCTTGCGTTCTGGCAGTTGTGGCGCGGTGCTGTGTTGGCCCCGCCAGGCGGATGACCGGGCCTTGCGCCGTTTGCAAGTGGCGGCGGAAACCGGCCAGACCCTGGCGTTCGCCTGGCGCTCGATCCAGGAGGCCATCAATCCGTCGCCAGCGGCGCTGCGCATCGCCATCGATACCCGGCCGGCGCAATTGCGCGTGCTCAAGTGCCGCGGCGGGTTGGCTCGTTCGGCGCCGATTGCCTTTGCCACGCTCGCCACACAAACCGGGCATTGAGGTTGCGATGCGCTGGGTCTGTATTCTCTTCCCGCAATTGGCGCTGGACGCCGCGCTGCGTCAGCGCCCCGATCCCGACCAGCCCCTGGCATTGCTGACCGGTCCGGCCCAGCGTCGGGTGCTGCAAGCGGTGAATGCGCCGGCACGAGCCTTGGGCTTGCGTCCTGGCCAGACCATGACCGCCGCCCAGGCCTTGAGCAAAGGCTTTGCCACCGCCGAATACGACGCGGCGCAAATCGAACACTGGCAACAGTTCCTGGCGGCCTGGGCCTACCGTTTCAGCGCCCAGGTCAGCGTGCATTACCCGCGTACGCTGCTGTTCGAGATCGAGTCGAGCCTTGGCCTGTTTGGCCCCTGGCCGGTGTTCGAGGCGCGCTTGCGGGCCGAGCTGACCGAGCTGGGCTTTCGTCATCGCATCGTCGCCGCTCCCAATCCGGTGGCGGCACGGGTGTTGGCCAATGCCTATGACGCCCTGGTGGTGCCCGACGCCGAGACCTTGCAACAGTGCCTGGGAGACATGCCTGTGGAGCGTATCGGCCTGGAACCCGACGTCGCCACGGCGCTGTCGCGCATGGGCCTGCGCCGCTTGAGCCAGGTCCAGGCCTTGCCCCGGCAGACCCTGGCGCGGCGCTTCGAGGCCCAAGTGCTCAAGCACCTCGACGCGTTGATGGGCCATCGCACCCTGGCGCTGTCGTTCTACCTGCCGCCGGACCGTTTTGATGTGCGCATCGAGCTCAACTATGACGTGCAATCCCATCAAGCGCTGTTGTTCCCGTTGCGCCGGCTGACCGGTGACTTGTCGGCCTTCCTCTGCGGGCGCGACAGCGGCGTGCAGCGCTTTGACCTGCACCTGGAGCATGCCGGGTTGCCGGATACAGTGATCAAGGTCGGCCTGCTCAGCGCCGAGCGGGCCCCGGCGATGCTCTTCGAACTGGCCCGCGGTCGCTTGGAACAGGTGCAGGTCGAGGCCCCGGTGCGGGGCTTTCGCTTGTGTGCCGAGGACCTGCCGAGTTTCGTGCCCCAGCGCCTGGAGCTGTTCGACGAACGTCCCCAGCAATCATTGCCCTGGGAGCAACTGCGCGAACGCTTGCGGGCCCGGCTGGGGGATGAGGCCGTGCAGGGCCTGGGGTTTCGCGACGACCATCGGCCTGAGTGCGCCTGGCAGATGACCTCCCAGCCCCGCTCCCAGGCTTGTCCGGTGCGCGACGGCGTGCAGCGTCCCGGCTGGCTGCTGGAGGAGCCCCAGGCATTGGCGCAAGGTCAGGCGCACATCCTCATGGGCCCCGAGCGCATCGAGACCGGTTGGTGGGACGGCGCGGATGTGCGTCGTGACTATTACCTGATCGAAACCCGCCGCGGACAACGTGGCTGGGCCTATCGAACGGTGGGCGAGGGCGGGCCGCTGTGGCTGCAGGGCTGGTTCGCATGAACGTTGAGTATGCCGAGCTGCATTGCCTGTCGAACTTCAGCTTCCAGCGCGGCGCCTCCAGCGCCCTGGAGTTGTGCCGTCGCGCCAAGCAGCAGGGCTACCAGGCCCTGGCGATCACCGACGAATGCACCTTGGCCGGAATCGTCCGGGCCTGGCAGGCGGCCAAGGAGCTGGAGCTGCAACTGATCGTCGGCAGCGAAATCCAGGTCGAGAACGGCCCGAAACTGGTGTTGCTGGTGGAAGACCTGGAAGGCTATCAAGCCTTGTGCCGGCTGATCACCCGCGCCCGGCGGCGCAGCGAGAAAGGCCACTATCGCATCGTGCGAGAGGACTTCGACCAGCCCTTGTCGGGGCTGCTGGCGTTATGGATAGCCGAGGGCAAGGACGCCGAGGAACACGGCCGTTGGCTCCAGTCGATCTTTGCCGGGCGCCTGTGGCTGACGGTCCAGTTGCATTGCGCACAGGACGACCGCCGCCGATTGGCAGACTCGTTGGCGCTGGCCGAACGCTTAGGTCTTCCAGTTGTGGCCAGTGGTGATGTGCACATGCACGTGCGCGGCCGTCGTGCCCTGCAGGACACCATGACCGCCATCCGCCACCACGTCACGGTGGCCGAGGCTGGCCAGCGCTTGCACCCCAACGGCGAGCGTCACTTGCGCAGCCGCAAGGATCTGGCCGATCTCTATCCGCGGGCCTTGCTCGACGAAACCCTGAACATCGCCCGGCGTTGCACCTTCGACCTCGGCCAACTGCGTTACCAATACCCCCGTGAGCTGGTGCCCGCGGGGCATGATCCGGTGTCCTGGCTGCGGGAGCTGACCGAGCGCGGCATGCGCGAGCGGTGGAAGGATGGCGTGACAGACAAAGTGCGGGCACAGATCGACAAGGAGCTGAGCCTGATCGCCGAGCTGGGTTATGACAGCTATTTCCTCACCGTACAGGACATCGTCAGCTTCGCCCGCAGCCGTCATATTCTTTGCCAAGGGCGTGGTTCGGCGGCCAACTCGGCGGTGTGCTACGCCTTGGGCATCACCGAAATCGATCCCAGCCTTACCAGCCTGTTGTTCGAACGCTTCCTGTCCCGGGAGCGCAACGAGCCGCCGGACATCGACGTCGACTTCGAACACGATCGTCGCGAGGAAGTGCTGCAGTACGTGTTCCAGCGCTACGGTCGTCATCGTGCGGCATTGACGGCGGTGGTCAGCAGTTACCACGGCGCCGGGGCGGTGCGCGATGTGGCCAAGGCCCTGGGCTTGCCGCCGGACCAGGTCAACGCCCTGGCCGATTGCTGTGGCCGCTGGAGCGACGAGGCGCCGCCAGTGGAGCGTTTGCGTGAAGGTGGCTTCGACCCGGACAGCCCGGTGTTGCGCCGGGTCCTGAGCCTGACCCGGCAATTGATCGGTTTTCCCCGGCATTTGTCCCAGCACCCTGGTGGCTTCGTGATTTCCGAGCAACCCCTGGACACTCTGGTGCCGGTGGAAAACGCCGCCATGGCCGAACGCACCATCATCCAGTGGGACAAGGACGACCTGGACGCGGTCGGGCTGCTCAAGGTGGACATCCTGGCCCTGGGCATGCTCAGTGCGATTCGTCGCTGTTTCGACTTGATCGAGCGCTATCGGGGCCAGCGCTACGCCCTGGCGTCGCTGCCCAAGGATGATCGGGCGACCTACGAAATGATCAGTCGCGCCGACACCATCGGTGTGTTCCAGATCGAGTCCCGGGCGCAGATGTCGATGTTGCCTCGGCTGAGGCCCAAGACGTTCTACGATTTGGTCATCGAAGTGGCCATCGTACGCCCCGGGCCGATCCAGGGTGGGATGGTGCATCCGTACCTGCGCCGCAGAAACAAAGAAGAGGCGGTGACTTATCCCTCTGAAGCGTTGAAGCAAGTGCTCAACCGCACCCTGGGTGTTCCCTTGTTCCAGGAGCAGGTCATGCAGATCGCCATCGTCGCGGCCGATTACACCCCGGGTGAGGCAGACCAATTGCGTCGCTCCATGGCGGCCTGGAAACGTCACGGTGGGTTGGAGCCCCATCGGGAACGCCTGGCGCAGGGGATGAAAAAAAACGGCTACACCGCTGAGTTCGCCGCGCAAATCTTCGAACAGATCAAAGGCTTCGGCAATTACGGCTTCCCGGAATCCCACGCCGCCAGTTTCGCCTTGCTGACCTACGCCAGCAGTTGGCTCAAATGCCACGAACCGGCGGCGTTCGCCTGTGCCCTGATCAACAGTTGGCCCATGGGGTTCTACAGCCCGGACCAGATCCTCCAGGATGCCCGCCGGCATCAACTGTCGATCCGCCCGGTGGACGTGCGCGCCAGCGATTGGGATTGCAGCCTCGAGCCCATGGACGGTCGACAACCGGCGATCCGCATGGGGCTGTGCATGATCAAGGGCTTTCGCGAAGAGGATGCCCGCCGTATCGAAGCGGCCCGCCGGCATCGGCCCTTCAGCGACGTGGCTGACTTGGGCGAGCGCGCGCAGCTCGATGCCCGGGCCCAGGCGCAATTGGCCGATGCGGGGGCTTTGCAGGGCCTGGCTGGTGATCGCCATCGTGCCCGCTGGGAAGTGGCCGGGGTGCAGAAACAACTGGGCTTGTTCGCCGGTTTGCCCTGCCAGGAGGAACCGCCCGTGGCCCTGCCAAAACCTACGCTGGGGGAAAACCTGTTTGCCGATTACACCACGCTCGGCACGACACTGGGCCCTCATCCATTGGCCCTGCTGCGCCCCGAACTGCGCGCACGGCGCTGCCGCAGCTCACGGGAGCTGCAAGAGGTGGAGCATGGCCGCAACGTCAGCGTCGCCGGGCTGGTTACCGGTCGCCAACGCCCGGGCACGGCCAGCGGTGTGACCTTTGTCACCCTGGAAGATGAATTCGGCAACCTCAATGTGGTGGTCTGGCGCGACTTGGCCGAACGCCAGCGCAAGACCTTGGTGGGCTCGCAACTGCTCAAGGTCGACGGGCGCTGGGAAAGCGTCGGCGAGGTCCGCCACCTGATCGCCGGGCGCTTGAGCGACCTGACCGAGTTGTTGGCGGGTATCCAGGTGCAAAGCCGTGACTTTCGCTGAGCCCCAGCAACACCGCCGTTTTGGTGGCGAGGGAGCTTGCTCCCGCTGGGCTGCGTAGCAGCCCCCCAAAAAAATGGTTTACGCAATCCATCAGGCACACCGCATCAGCCGGTTTACGACGGCTGCGCCGCCGAGCGGGAGCAAGCTCCCTTGCCACAGGATCGGGCCTGGATCGACCAGCATGAAACCAAACGCCAACCCAGCGCTCGAAGCTCTGATCCCAAGGGGTTTGTGGATGCCGACTCCCTGCAGGCATTTTGAGGTTCAGAATCGATCATGCAGTTTCTATCCCAAAATCACGGGTGCCCTGGATGGGGCGGTGAAATGGCCGGGCGTATCCGGGCGTTCGATTGGAGCCGGACCGAGTTGGGCGCCATCGAGCACTGGTCCGCCAGCCTGCGCAGTGCCGTCCAGTTGTTGCTGGCTTCGCCCCTGCCGATGGTGATGTTGTGGGGCCGCCAGGGCTTCATGATCTACAACGATGCCTATGCCGAGTTTGCCGGTGGCCGCCATCCTTACCTGCTGGGGTGTGCAGTGGAGTTGGGTTGGCCGGAGGTCGCCGAATTCAATCGGCATGTGCTGGACGTCTGCCTGGCCGGCGGCACCTTGTCCTACCGCAGCAAAGAGCTGGTCCTGCTACGCGATGGCAAGCCTGAAGATGTGTGGATGGACCTCTATTACAGCCCGGTGCCCGATGACGACCAGTCCCCGGCGGGCGTGTTGGCGATTGTGGTGGAAACCACCGAGCTCGTGTTGACCGAGCGCGCCCGGCAAGAGGCCGAACGCAGTTACCGAGCCGTCAACGAGCGCATCCAACTGGCCCTCTCGGCCGGACCATTGCTGGGGTCGTTCGTCTGGGACATCCAGGCCGACACACTGTCGGGCGATGAGCGTTTCGCCCGTACCTTCAACTACCCGCCAGACTGTTCGCTGGATGCACTGCCCATCGAAATTGCCCGCCAGCGCATCCACGCGGATGACCTCGAAGAGGTCAACCAGCGGATCGAACTGACCTTGCGCACGGGCATCCCTTACAGCGCTGAATATCGGGTGCGCCGCGTGGGCGGTGATTACCGGTGGGTGCTGGCCAGCGGTCGCTGCGAATTCGATGCCACGGGCAAGCCCTTGCGTTTTCCAGGTGTACTGATTGACATCAATGAACGCAAGACAGCCGAAGCTTCGCTGCTCAAATTCACCCGCGACCTGGAACAGCGGGTCGCCGACGAGGTGCAGGCGCGGCTGGCGGCAGAAGAGCAGTTGCGTCAGTCGCAAAAGCTCGAGGCCATTGGCGGTCTCACTGGCGGCGTGGCCCATGACTTCAACAACCTGCTGCAAGTGATTGCCGGCAACCTGCACTTGCTGGCCCGCCACGAACGGGACAACGTCAACGTGCAGCGGCGGGTCAGTGCCTCCATCGAAGCCGTGGAGCGGGGGGCCAAGTTGTCATCGCAGCTGCTGGCTTTTGCCCGGCGCCAGCCATTGTCACCGGCGGTCTACAACCCACGCCGTATCTATGATGGCATGGGTGAACTGTTGCAACGGGCCTTGGGCGAAACCATCCAGATTGAAGTGAGCCTGCCCCAGGAGCCCTGGTGCATCCATGTCGATCGCAATCAATTGGAAAACGCCCTGTTGAACCTGGCGATCAATGCGCGCGATGCCATGGGCGGCGAGGGCACCATCCGCATGATTGGGGAGAACATCGTGCTCGATCAAGCGTTCTGTGCCGGCAAGGGGATCTCGGCCGGCGACTATGTCCGGCTGTCGGTGATCGACTGCGGTGTCGGCATGCCGCCCGAGATCCTGAAGCAGGTGTTCGAACCCTTTTTCACCACCAAGACCGATGGCCAGGGCACGGGGCTTGGACTGAGCATGGTGTTCGGGTTCGTCAAGCAGAGTGGCGGCCATATCGAGATCTCCAGCGACCTGGGCGAGGGCACGCGAGTACGGATGTATTTCCCTCGAAGCCTTGCGCCCGAAGCGGGCGAAGCCGAGCAACACGACGTGCTTCAGTCCGGCAGGCAAGAGACGATCCTGGTGGTGGAGGACAACAACGAGGTGCGCAGCGCGTCGGTGGAACTGCTGGAACAGTCCGGCTATCGGACCCTCACGGCCGCCAACGGCGATGAGGCGATGAAGCTGCTGCTGGAAGGCATCTCGGTCGACCTGATCTTCACCGACGTCGTCATGCCCGGCCTGATCAAGAGTTCCGACCTGGCCGCCTGGGCCAAGGTGCAGAAACCGCCGGTCCCGGTGCTGTTCACCTCGGGGCACACCCGGGACATCATCTCCCGGAATCATCAACTGAGCCCCGATACCCATTTGTTGAGCAAACCCTACGGCCCGGACGCGCTGACCCGGATGGTGAGGCGTGTGCTGGGCGGCTGATCGCGGCGCTGCAAACAAATGGAACCGAAGCCGTCGCGTCACCTTCGAATGTTCAAGACCGGTCATCCATCCGGCCCTGTCATGAACGAGGTGCCTATGAACGACGATCCCGCAAACACCCAGCAACAAGGCCAGACGCAAACCCCGTCCCCGCGCAATGACCCGGCGATCGATCCCAAGCTTGCGGCGGACTCATCGGACACCCAGTCCGTCAGCCCCGCCGGGACTGACCAGGCCCAGAGCGCGGCCCCGGAGGTCGATCAGAAGAATCTTCATCGGGACAACGACAATACCTTCAGCCCTGGCTTCGAGCCGGATCCAGATCGGCCGAAGTCCGGCGAAAGCACGGATGCGGATATCGACACCGACGGTGGTTAACCGCTAACCCGATTTGTCGGAACAGTGGTGCTGATGAGTCGTTTGGCGCTTGGGCTGCCTCAGTGCCTGCCTTTCCAGCGGTCCAAGGCAATCAGCACCAGAGACACCACGACGAATCCCAGCAGTACCATCACCGCATTAAGGAACACCCGGGGGTAACCCAGCGTGTCCACTTCGATAAAGGGATAGGGGTAGGCGCCGACAAAGTAACCACGCACCAAGGCGTAGATGAAATAGACCAGCGGATAGATCAGCCACGGCCAGACATCTTGCCATTGCAAAGTGCCCTTGGGCACGCAGAACCACCAATAGACCACGAACAGCACCGGCATCACGTCATGCAGCAATTCGTCGGCCACCCACTGCAAGCCCTGGGGGTTCCAGACATTGCGCAGCAGCAGGTTGTACGCCACCCCCACGAGTATGATGGCAGCGGCTACACCGCCCTGGACCGTGGGCTTGAGAAAGAATCGCCGCAGCGCCGAATCCCCTGAGGTGGCCGCGCAGGTCAGTACCACTGCCACCAGGATATTGGTCAGCACCGTAAAATAACTAAAGAAGATGTCTACTGCGCCCCACAGGCTCTTGCCGCCCTGCCAGCGCGAAGTCAGGATCAGGTAGAGCTGGAGGATCAATGCGAACCATCCCAGCAGTGCGGCAATTTTCACCGCGATACCGCCAGCGCTTTGCGTTAACACCGGTTCATCGCTCATGACTTGGCTCCTGCTTCGCGGCACCTGCGACTGCAAAGCCCCAAGAGGTTGGATGCTTGTATCAGCAGGATGGTCTTGAGCAAGACCCTAGGAGCGTGGGTTGCAATATTCTACTGTCAGAAATGACAGTGCTGACCAACGGTAGCCATGAACACCGATGGACTTGGGTTGAATAAGGCCATCTTCATGAAGACGGCCCTTATTCTGTGCCTCAGGATTACTTGCTCGGATGAGCAGCCTGCAGTTTCTTGGCTTCTTCCAGGTGATGTTGCAGGTCTGGCAGCATCTTCTGGGCGAACGCCTTGAGTTCGGTATTGCCAGCCTTCTTATCGTCGGTAACGGTTTCGGCTTCTTTCTTGAACAGGACGATGGTTTCTTCGTGGGCCTTGACCTGGTTGTTGGCATAGGCCGCATCAAAAGACTCATCGCGCACGTCGAGAATCTTCGCCTTGGCTTTTTTCATCAACGTGGTGTCGTCGGGTACCTCGATATCATGTTTTTGCGCCAGGGCTTTCAGCTCTTCGTTGGCCTTGGTGTGGTCAGTGATCATCTTGTTGGCGAATGCCTTGATGTCCGCCGATTGGCTTTTTTCCAAGGCCAGTTTGCTGGTCTCGATTTCTGCAATTCCACCGGCCGCCGCGTTATCGACAAAGTCGTTGGAAGTCGCGGCCCATGCCATGCCCGTGCTGGTACTCAGGGCAATTGCCAGGCCGAGTTGACGCAGGGTGAATCTGTCCATAGGTAAGTCTCCACACAGGTTGAAAGAGCGATTCTTTTCGTCTCTGATCAATGGAGAGCGGGGGCCAGACAAAGGTTTGATTGGAGCGCATTGCGTTACGACGAACGGTCACCGCTGGTCGGATTGGCGGTCGACAGAACCCCGTCGACGAGGCCATCCTGATTATCGATGAGCGCTGTAAAGGCGTCTTCCACCGACCCACTGAAGGAGGTGTTCCATGCCGGTGTCCCACGATTTGTGCCAGGACCTGAACTGCACAAAAGACCACATCCAGCAAAAACGCAGCGAGGATCCGAGGCTCGACTCGTTACTTCAGAAATATTCCCAACTTGATGCCGAGGTCGTTGACGCTGAAAAACCATCATCGCCGGGGCTGTCCGACGATGTCCTGGAGACGCTCAAGAAGAAACGCTTGCTGCTCAAAGATAAGATTGCAGACAAATTGAAGGAGCCGTGAGGCTGGCCTGCCTGAGGGGCCCTTTTTGAAGGGCCCTGAACGTGTAGGGCGAAACTCAATGAACCCGTGGCGAGGGAGCTTGCTCCCGCTGGGCTGCGCAGCAGCCCTAAAACCATTCGACACGGGGCACCCGGAAAAACGCTTTGGCAGGTTTTACACTTTTGTGGCAAGGGGATTTATCAGGTCAATGGATCCCAGCGCTGCGACCAGTCGCTGCCGGTCTTGACGATCTCTCGCAACACCTCGAATGCCTGCTGCAACGCCGCTGAATCCCGATCGCGGGAGTAGACCAGGTAGGTGGGGTAGTTGAATTCCGGTGCCTTGGGCACCCGTTCCAGGATGCCGCTGTCCAGGTAGCTCTGCACGACTCGGGTGCGGAAGTAGCCGCTGCCGCCGTTTTCCAGGATGTACTGCAGGGCCAGGGGGCCGAGGTTGAAGGTCACGGCGGCCTTGGCCTTGTCCGGTAGCGCGGTGTCGTGTTGGCGCCGGAAGTCAGCGCTCCAGTCGATGTACACGTAGGGCTCGGGACGGGCGGCCAGGCGTACCAGGATGAGTTTCTCTTCCAGCAGCTGTTCTACCTGCAGGCGCGGCCAGTATTCGGGTTGATAGACCACTGCCGCGTCCAGCAGACCCAGCTCCAGCTGTTGTAGCAGTTTCTCGCCGTCGCGGATGTCCATGCGCAGGGCATGGCCGGGAATTTTCTGGCGCAGCTCGCCGGCCCAGGCGAGCATCAAGGGATTGCACAGGCTGACCTCGCCCCCCAGGTGCAAGACGTTGCGATAGCCCTCGGGCAGTGGCAGGTCCCGACGGGCCGCTTCCCAGGTCTGCACGAGCTGGTTGGCGTAGACCACAAACGCCTCGCCATCGCTGGTCAAGCGCGCGCCGGCACGATTGCGTACGAACAGCGCGCAGCCAAGCTGGCTTTCGAGCTTCTGGACCCGGGCGGTGATCGCCGTCTGGGTCACGTGCAGCTTTTCGGCCGCTGCAGCGAGGCTGCCGTGGCGGACGATTTCCAGGAAGGTGCGGGCGAGATCGATGTCCATGTTCAGGCCGATACGGGGGAAGCGGGCATTGTAAGAGCTGCCGCGCCTCGCCGATACCGGACATTATTGGACGGCTTGGACCTGTGCCGTTCGTGCCCAAGGGGCGACCAGGCGTTCTGGCGTGCGGCAGGCCTTGTGCTTGAAGACGAAACCACGGCACTTGTCGGCGAAGCCGTGGCGATTGTCCACCATGTCATGTCGCATCTGCGCGAGCTCACCCTCGCGGCACGCCTGGATCGCTGACAGGCTCCGCTCGGCCTTGCGAACCCGGATGCTTTCATAGTTCGGATCGAGCAGCGCACTGTTGGCTCGTTGCAGCAGCCACAGGCCGAACTCGTCGGGGCAGCGTGGTCCGATCTCCTGGACCATGCCGTAGCGCAATGCCTGGAGGGCGCTGATCGGCAGGCAGTCCCGGGTGAGTTTCCAGGCCATGTCCGGCCCGACCGCGCGGGGCAGGCTGTAGGTCCAGTATTCAGAGCCGTACAGGCCCATGGTCGCGTAGTGCGGGTTGAGCACGATGTCACGGCGCGCCAGCACGATATCGGCCGCCAGAGCCAACATCACACCGCCGGCCCCGGCGTTACCCGTCAGACCGCTGACCACCAGTTGCCGTGCGCTGAACAACTCAAGGCAAACGTCATCGATGGCCTGTATGTTGGCCCAGGCCTCCAGGCCGGGTTCGGCGGCGGCCTGGATAACGTTCAGGTGCACGCCGTTGGAAAAGCTCCCGCGCCCGCCGCGGATCAACAGCACCTGGGTGTCCCGGGACTTGGCCCAGCGCAATGCCGCCACCAGCCGTTGGCATTGCTCAGTGCTCATCGCCCCGTTATAGAACTCGAACGTCAGCTCTCCCACATGGCCGCATTCCCGGTAGCGAATGGGCTGATAAGACTCATCGCTGAACGGCTGGCGGGCCAGGGAGCCGTCGAGCACCGGGACGCCTTCGAGGCGGTTCGACAAAACATGGCGCGCCGGACGCTTGAAGGTCCGGTCGCCGGGCTGCGGCTTGCGGCGCAGGGCGCCGATCCACAGGCTTGTATCCCCTGTCGCCACCAACACCGCATCGTCACGCACGGCCAGCAGTTCGCCGGGCAGGCCGTGGCGAACGTCCGGATGGGCGTCGTACAGGTAAAACTGTTCGCCGGCCAGGCTCGCGAGTACGCCGGGTTGACCGTCGGCCGCGTCGATGCAGCGCTTGATGAAAGCGCTGCTGTCGTGCCAGCTGAAGGTGCGATGGGCCTGGGTCATGTTCGGTTGCAGGCGTCCGACCACGTCATGACGGCCATAGTCCAGTGGCACCGGGATGAAACCGTCAAGGTACTTCTCCACGACCTCGCGGATGCAACGAATGGCGGCGTCGCTGACCGGGCCGTTATACAGCTCGGATTTGCGCAGGCCTTGGGGCAGGTCGAATTCGCACGTGGCCCAGACTGGCCCGGCGTCCATTTCCTCTACCGCCTGCAATGCCGTGACGCCCCAGCGCTCGGGCTGCCGAGTGATCGCCCAGTCCAGGGCGCTGGCGCCGCGGTCGCCGACAATTCCGGGATGAATGATCACCACCGGGCGCCGCGGATTGCGCCATAACTGCTCGGGTACACGGTCCTTGAGAAACGGGCAGATCACCAGGTGGGCGCCGCTTTCTTCGATTTGCCGGCAGACCGAGGCCGGATCGGTGAACAGCACGACGCTGGGGTGATAGCCGGCCTCGCGCAGGTCCAGCCAGGCGCGTTGGGTCAAGCCGTTGAAGGCACTCGACAGCAAAATGATCTTCAGTGTGGGCATGAGTCTCTCTTCCGTGAGATGAGCAGGCGCCGGCTCCCGATGAGCCGTCCCTGGCTTGATGGAAGCGCTACATTAGCGGCTGGGGGAGGAGCGACAACTGACAGGGATCAAGGTTGTGAGTGCAAGGCAGAATCAGCGCAGGGCAGAAACACGAATCCCGCCACGGGGGCGGGATTCGTTTGCAATCAGAGGCCCGCGAAGAACGCGAGCGCAGTCTCAGCCAGGGAACAGCTCGGACAGTTTCATGGCCAGCATCATGTCGCCTTCGGTACGCAGCTTGCCGCTCATGAACGCTTGCATGCCGTCGGTGCTGCCGTCGACGATGCCTTGCAGGGTTTCGCCGTCCATCACCAGGGTCACCTGGGCGTCCGGGTTTTCGCCTTCCTGCAGTTCGCAGGTGTTGTCCTTGACGACCAGCGAGAAATTCTTGGTATCGTCGATGCGGAAACCGAATACCAGATCCAGGCCGGCAGCGGCGGCTGGGTTGAACTTGGCTTTCATGGCTTGTACGGCGTCGGCTACGGAGGTCATGGTTTCGATCCTTATTTGGGTGGTACAGCAAGGGTCTACAGTAATCCGGACTCAGCGAAAGGTGATGAGGTCCGGGGCCTTCAGCAGTTGCAGGTGGGCATGGCTGTTGAAGGAAGCCAGGGCCACCTCGCGGCCCCTGAATTTCAGGTGGTTGAGCGAGGTGTTGACGATTTGCCAGTTCAGTTCGAAGGCCTGTCGGGCCGGTATCTGGGTGATCAGGTGGAGCAGGGCGGTGATGGTACCGCCGGAGGTGAACACGGCTATTTTGTGGGTGTTGTCGGCTTGCTCCAGGATGCGCTGCAGGCCCGCGTGGACCCGCTCGACAAAACCCAGCCAGCTTTCCAGGCCCGGCGGGTCATACTGGCCGCTGAGCCAGCGTTCGACGATCAGCGCGAAGATGCGCTGGAATTCGGCGCGGTTCTGCGCAGCGTTGCGCAGGATATGCAGCGCCTCGGGCTCCTGGGGAAGCATGTCCGGCAGCAGGGCGCGAATGACCGCGTCGGCATCGAACTCGTTGAACGCGGTGTCGGTTTCCAGCCCGGGAACCGGTAACCCGGCGGCGGACATCTGTTCCAGCGCGCCGATGGCGGTATCCTGTTGGCGACGCAGGTCACCCGAGAGGCAGCGATCGAACACGACACCGAGCTCCGCCAGGTGGCCGCCGAGCACTTGCGCCTGGCGCACGCCATTGGGTGAAAGGACATCGTAGTCGTCCGCACCAAAGGAGGCCTGGCCATGTCGAATCAGATAGATACTGCCCACGTCCGCGTCATCCCGGTACGTTGAAGGTTTGGCGAGGTTATGGGGATGGCGGTGAGCTGTCAATGAAAAAACATACGCTTGTTTGAAATGCCCGTTGCAGCCTTGTCCTGCCTCGCTCGCGTTAACGTAACCACCGGTTTCATGACTGGTCGCGACGCAGCCGCATGGGTATGCTGGGACCGTTACGCGCCTGTGTTCAGTGGCACATTGCATTTAAGGAGTTGCTGTGGAGTTTTTCATCGAGTACGCCGGTTTCCTGGCCAAGACCGTGACGCTGGTGATCGCCATCCTGGTGGTGCTGGTCAGTTTTGCTGCGTTGCGCAGCAAGGGGCGGCGCAAGTCGACCGGTCAGTTGCAGGTGAGCAAACTCAACGATTTCTACAAGGGGCTACGTGAGCGCCTGGAACAGACGCTGCTGGACAAGGATCAGCTCAAGGCGCTGCGCAAGGCCGAAGGCAAGGCTGAAAAGGCCGGGAAGAAAAACAAGGACAAACCGGCGGCCAAGCCCCGGGTGTTCGTGCTGGATTTCGACGGTGACATCAAGGCCTCGGCCACCGAGAGCCTGCGTCATGAAATCACTGCGCTGCTGACCCTGGCGACGCCGAAGGATGAAGTAGTGCTGCGCCTGGAAAGTGGCGGCGGCATGGTCCACAGCTATGGCCTGGCCTCGTCGCAACTGGCGCGGATCCGTCAGGCCGGCGTGCCGTTGACGGTCTGCATCGACAAGGTCGCGGCCAGCGGTGGCTACATGATGGCGTGCATCGGCGAGAAGATCATCAGCGCTCCTTTCGCGATCCTGGGTTCCATCGGCGTCGTCGCGCAATTGCCCAACGTCAACCGGCTGCTGAAGAAACACGACATCGATTTCGAAGTGTTGACGGCCGGGGAATACAAACGCACGTTGACGGTGTTCGGCGAAAATACCGAGAAGGGCCGGGAGAAATTCCAGGAAGACCTGGACATTACCCATGAGCTGTTCAAGAACTTCGTGTCCAACTACCGCCCGCAACTGGCCATCGATGAAGTGGCGACCGGTGAGGTCTGGTTGGGTGTCGCGGCGCAGGGCAAGGGCTTGGTGGACGAGCTGAAAACCAGCGATGAATACCTGGCCGAACGCGCCAAGGGTGCCGAGCTGTACCACCTGCACTACGCCGAACGCAAAAGCCTGCAGGAACGCATCGGCATGGCGGCCAGCGGTTCGGTGGATCGTGTGCTGCTCAGTTGGTGGAGCCGCCTGACCCAGCAGCGGTTCTGGTAATCCGCGTAGCCCGCCCTCGCACTGCCCCTGTGGGAGCGGGCTGGGCCGCCACGGTGGTAGGACCATCAAATGAAAAAGCCCTGAACCGGTACACCCGGTTCAGGGCTTTTTCATAGGGCTGTCTCAGCGACGACGGAACAGCGGCAGCGGTTCGTCAGTGGCAGCCTGGTAGGTCACCGAGAAGTCCTTGAGGCTTTCGAGGGCCTCAAAGGGGTCTTTGTCGGCACGCAAGGCAAAGGCGTCGAAGCCGCAGCGGCGCATGTAGAACAACTGGTCGCGCAGTACGTCGCCAATCGCCCGCAACTCACCCTTGAAACCATAGCGGTCGCGCAGCAGGCGGGCGTTGGAGTAGCTGCGCCCGTCGGTGAAGGCCGGGAAGTTCAAAGCGATGACCTGCAACTGGTTGGCGTCCTCGCCGATTTCCTCGGCTTCCTCGTCGGCGTCCAGCCACACGCCCAGGCCGCCGTCGCGGGCCTTGAGGGCGTGGGCATGATCGCGCCACAAGGCCAGGGGCACGATCAGGTCGTCACAGTTGGAGATGCCATCGAGGGTCGCGTCCTTGGGCAGCAGGTGCCAGGTTTCGTCGATGACCTCGTTGTTCTTAATGATTCGCTGCATAGACGCGTTCCTTGAAGAGGTCGATGCCAATACGTTGGTAAGTGTCGATGAAACGCTCGTCTTCGGTACGTTGTTCGATGTACACGTCGATCAGCTTCTCGATCACGTCAGGCATGTCGTCCTGGGCAAACGACGGGCCGAGGATCTTGCCCAGGCTGGCGTCGCGGCTACCGCTGCCGCCCAGGGAGACCTGGTAGAACTCTTCGCCTTTCTTGTCCACGCCCAGGATGCCGATGTGGCCGACGTGGTGGTGACCACAGGCGTTCATGCAGCCGGAAATGTTCAGGTCCAGCTCGCCGATGTCGAACAGGTAGTCCAGGTCGTCGAAGCGACGCTGGATCGATTCGGCGATAGGGATCGACTTGGCGTTGGCCAGGGAGCAGAAGTCGCCGCCCGGGCAGCAGATCATGTCGGTCAGCAGGCCGATGTTCGGGGTGGCGAAACCTTGCTCGCGCAATTCGCCCCAGAGGGTGAACAACTGGCTCTGTTCAACGTCCGCCAGGATGATGTTCTGCTCATGGGAGGTGCGCAGTTGGCCGAAGCTGTAGCGCTCGGCCAGGTCGGCCACGGCGTCCAGTTGCTTGTCGGTGATGTCGCCCGGCGCGACGCCGGTTGGCTTCAGGGACAGGGTCACCGCGACATAACCCGGCTTCTTGTGGGCCAGGGTATTGCGGGTGCGCCAGCGAGCGAAGCCAGGGTGTTCCTTGTCGAGGGCAGCCAGCTCGGCGTTCTGGTTGCTCAGGACTTTGTAGTCTGGATCGACGAAATGCTTGGCCACACGGTGGACTTCTGCTTCGGTCAGGGTGGTCTGGCCGCCACGCAGGTGAGCCATCTCGGCTTCGACCTTCTCGGCGAACACTTCAGGCGTGAGGGCCTTGACCAGGATCTTGATCCGCGCCTTGTATTTGTTGTCGCGACGGCCGTAGCGGTTGTATACCCGCAGGATGGCGTCGAGGTAGCTCAGCAGGTCCTGCCACGGCAGGAACTCGTTGATGAACGCGCCGACCACCGGCGTACGCCCCAGGCCACCGCCCACCAGTACACGGAAGCCCAACTCGCCGGCCGCGTTGTAGACCGTCTCCAGGCCAATGTCGTGGACTTCGATGGCCGCACGGTCAGAGGTCGAGCCGTTGATGGCGATCTTGAACTTGCGTGGCAGGTAGGCGAATTCCGGGTGGAACGTCGTCCACTGGCGGACAATCTCGCACCACGGGCGCGGGTCGATCAACTCGTCGGCTGCGACACCGGCGAACTGGTCGGTGGTGACGTTGCGCAGGCAGTTGCCGCTGGTCTGGATCGCGTGCATCTGCACGGTGGCCAGTTCGGCGAGGATCTCGGGCACATCTTCCAGGGCTGGCCAGTTGTACTGGACGTTCTGCCGGGTACTGATGTGGGCGTAGCCCTTGTCGTAGTCGCGGGCGATTTGCGCCAGCTTGCGCACCTGGCGCGAAGTCAGCTGGCCATAAGGCACAGCCACCCGCAGCATCGGGGCGAAGCGCTGGATATACAGGCCATTCTGCAAGCGCAGAGGGCGGAATTCTTCTTCGCTCAGCTCGCCTGCCAGATAGCGTCGGGTCTGATCACGGAACTGCTTGACGCGGTCCTCGATGATCCGCTGATCGTACTCGTCATATACGTACATATAAGTCTCGGTCTCAGGCTTGGGCCGATCAGAAACAGCTGCATGTTGGCTCGCTGGAATCGGGTTCTGCCTCGGCAATTCTGCGCGCACGGCCGCGCACTCCTAGAGGAGCCGGTGCAAGATACCTGTTTTGAGTTATGCGCAAAAGTGATGTTTGAGTATATGTAAAGAACCAAATCGACTAATGAGATTGATTATTGCCTAACCCACATTTGTCGTGCGGGCAATCATCGTCTTAACTGTGGTCGAGTCCCTATGCAATCACCTACAAAACCGACAAGAGGCGATGCAATGAGCAATCCGACCAAAGCAAGGAAAAGCGACAGTACCGTTGATGCCTGGGCCATTTTGTTCCTGATTATCCTGGTGGTGGGCACCGCAGTGTTCTGGGTCAGTCATCAATAGGTTCGAGCCGTTGCCAGCTACATGAAGGTCTCGCGTTCATGTGCCCGTTCGCCACCCGGGTCGTTATACTGGGTGGCGTATTATTCAGGGCGGGCGGGATGTTTAAGTTTATCTGCAGGCTGGTAGCGTTGTTATGCCTGTCATTCTGGTTACCGGTGCACGCCGCCGGCGCTGTTTCTCCTTCAGCCCAGGTGAGGGCTGCGACTTCGGTGGTGTTCCTCAATCCGGGGCGTTCGACCGAGACGTTCTGGGTCAGCTATAGCGAGTTCATGCAGGCCGCGGCTAATGGCTTGGGGTTGCGCCTGCGCGTGGAGTACGCCGAGCGCGATCCCGAGCGCATGATCCGCCAGGCTCAAGACGTCATCACGTCGGTTGACCGTCCGGACTACCTGGTGCTGGTGAACGAACAGTATGTTGCCCCGCGCATCCTGCAATTGGCCCAGGGTAGCGGGATCAAGCTGTTCCTGGTGAACAACACGCTGACCAGCGACCAGACCCGCCTGCTGGCCCAGCAAGGCGCGCCGCCTCCCGAACTGCTTGGCAGCCTGGTGCCCGACGACGAGCGCAGTGGCTACCTGATGCTCACCGAGCTGTTGCGCCAGCATGGGCCGCTGGCGCCTGGGCAAACCCTCGACCTGTTGGCATTTTCCGGAAAGAAGTCCACGCCTTCGGCGCAACTGCGTGAGAAAGGTCTGTACCGGGCGCTGGCCGAGCATCCACAGGTACACCTGCGCCAGTTGGTCTATGGCGAGTGGAATCGCGAGCGCTCCTACGAGCAGGCCAGCCAACTGGCCAAGCGGTATCCGCAGACCGCGTTGGTGTGGTCCGCCAACGATGAGATGGCCCTGGGCGCCATGCAGGCGTTCGAGGAGGCGGGTCGCCAGCCAGGCAAGGATGTGTTGTTCAGCGCCATGAACAGTTCCAGGGCGGCGCTCCAGGCCCGCATCGACGGGCGCTTGAGCGTGCTGTTCACCGGGCACTTCAGCTTGGGAGGGTGGGCCATGGTGCTACTCCATGATCACGCCCGGGGCACTGACCTCGCGCGTCATGGCGGCTACAACCAGCAGATCGACCTGATGCAATCGCTCGATCCGGCCCGCGCTCGAGCGTGGCTGAACATGGATCCTGCCAAGGACTATCGCCTGGATTTCAAGCGCTTCAGCCTGGTGTCTCGCCCGGATGGCGAGCGCTATGCCTTTTCGCTCGATGGGCTGGGGCGTCGCTAGCCTCGGCCCGGATTGCAGGCAAGCTGTCCATAATGATCTGTGGATACTAAGTGTTCACACACCCGCAAAGTACAACACCAAATTAACGATCCCATACAACGTCAACCCGAAAATGACCGTAAACAGGATGCCGAGGATCACGAAGTGACTCGGCTTTCCATGGGTAAAGTCCCGGGCGCGGTTTTTCCCGCTTTGCACGCCAAAGGCCGCCGCCCCCACGCTGTGCAGCATTTGCAACAGAGTGGGTGGCTTATTGTCGGTTGGATCGTCCATAAATCCCTCGTCTGTCATGTGTGTGGGACAAGCATAGACAAAAGATCTCGATCCGCGGTGGCCTCAGTCATGGATCTCTGGCGCCCGGTTTTCCCCCAACGCCTTGGCAGACAGAAAATCAGTCAACCTAAGCCTTCCTGACCCGTGTCGCTACTGGTACTTCTGTCAGTATCCGTCCCGGTGGGATTGGATCACGCTGATGACTCCTGTCACTTGCGGAGATATCAGCCATGAACGTCCGAAGCTCGTTCACGGCCACGGTTTTTTACCGTTGGGCTACGGCTACGCTGGTTTTCCTCTTGGGGTTGCCGGTAAGCAATGCGGCAACCGAAAGCCAAGAGAACACACCTCAACCGACGTCGGCGAGTGTTTATGCCAATGCGATTGGCGATGCCCGCTTTGAACGTTCGGCGATACACGTTGAGCAGGGCTATACGATTGAGAGTGGCAATTTGTATGCCCGTGATGGGAAGGCAGGCTCGCTGGTGGTGGTTCGGTCTCCGGAGGGGGCGGTCGTTGGGATTGTCAACGAGCCCGATAAGCATGGCTTGTTAAAAGTTGACCCCCAGGGGCGCCTTACATTCATTGCCGAGCCAGCTGAAGACTTGTTGGAAAACGATATGGTCGAACCACAGGAAGATATTGGTCGCCCGGAGACGGCCAGTGACGGGCACTCTTATATTGATATGCTCTTCGCTTATTCTGCCAATGCGCTGAATCAGCTGGAGGTCGATCCCATTGCTCACGCGCTTGCACAGGTTGAAATGGTCAATCTCAGCTTACGAAACTCGCGCGTCGGGGAAGTTTCATTGCGACTCGGTGCCGTCAGCGTTTTTGATGTGCCTTACAATACCAGCAACGAGGGATTGACCAACTGGCAAGATCTTCTCAGCCCCTATCGGGACCGGTACAAAACCGATGTGAACGCAGCCATTGCGACGGGTACCAACCAAGAGCAGGGAAGAGCCTATTTTCGTGGATATTCAAGCGTCAGCGCCTGGTATGCACCCACCACTTTTACCCATGAGATAGGGCATAACGTCGGAGGGGACCATTGCGAAGAGGCAAACGGTTCGGACTACAACTATGGCTACAATAACGGCAAAACCAAAACCAATATGTGTACCGGCAGTCGATCCCTCTACTATTCGACACCTGCCGTCAATGATACTTACGGCTTGCCGATAGGGAATGCAAGGACGGCCGACATGGCACGCGTCTGGCGTGAGAGTGCGGCGCGATTGACGGGTTACAAGCCGGAACTGCCAGGTCTGCGTATGCTGGTCGTCAGCGGTCTCCATAATCAGGCGTCTACTTACATCCGGATTCCTGGAATAGAGCGACTTTACATGGGCGGGATCGTTGCTCTGTCAGCCGATGTGGGTCCTACAGAGCTGGCGCCAGGAACAGATGAAAAGTTCACGATGCTGAGGGTGAAGTTGTTCAATGCGGCAGGTAATGAAGTGGTCGTTAAGTTACGGGGGATTCGCGTTCAAGAGGAAAATGGTTGGCGGGAACATATGAACAGTAAGCGTTTTCTCGGAGCGCTCGGCCCCATGGTTGGGCTTGAAATACAATACGATGTTCGGGATAACGTAGCGCTTCCGGCGGGATACTATAATGGATTGTTGCAGTTGGAGGCTCGAAGAGTTAATTCTGATTGGAAGGAGTCAATAAATATAATTGTCTCTGTGAAGAAGTAAGTTAGGGTTGTTACATGTTGCGGATTTTTGCATCGGAAATTGCTGCTGGGGTTTGGCAGCGCTATAACTGATTTTTGAAAGTCGCAGCCTTCGGCAACTTCAGGATTCTATATCCATGTAGGTTGACGAAGGCTGCGGTCTGTTTGGGCTAAGAAGATCTTATATCAGCTGTCATACCCCAAATTCGGCGACAACCAACGCTCCGTCACACTCAACTCCTGACCCTTGCGCGCGGTATAACTCTGCACCTGATCCTTATCGATCTTGCCCACCGCAAAGTACTGCGCCTGGGGATGGGCGAAGTACCAGCCGCTGACCGCCGCTGCCGGGAACATCGCGTAGTGTTCGGTGAGGAACACACCGCTGCGCCCGGCCTTCAGTTCGCTGGCCTCGGGGTCGAGCAGGCGGAACAGGGTGGCTTTCTCGGTGTGGTCCGGGCAGGCCGGGTAACCGGGGGCAGGGCGGATGCCGGTGTATTGCTCCTTGATCAGGGCGTCGTTGTCCAGGCTCTCGTCCTGGGCGTAGCCCCAATAATTTTTGCGCACTTGCTGGTGCAACCATTCGGCGCAGGCCTCGGCCAGACGGTCGGCGAGGGCCTTGACCATGATCGAGTTGTAGTCGTCGCCGGCCTCCTGATACGCCTTGGCGACTTCTTCGGCGCCGATGCCGGCGGTGGTGATGAAGCCGCCGACGTAGTCGGTCACGCCGCTGTCCTTCGGCGCGACGAAGTCGGCCAGGGAGAAGTTCGGCTTGCCGTCGGTCTTGATGATCTGTTGGCGCAGGTGGTGCAGGCGGGCCAAGGGCTTGCCGTCGTCACCGTAGACTTCCAGGTCGTCGTCATGCACCTGGTTGGCCGGCCAGAAGCCGAACACCGCGCGAGCGCTGATGAGTTTCTCGTCGATCAGCTTGCGCAGCATGGCCCGGGCATCGGCGTACAGTGCGGTGGCGGCTTCGCCGACCACTTCGTCGGTGAGGATGCGTGGGTACTTGCCGGCCAGGTCCCAGGAGATGAAAAACGGCGTCCAGTCGATGTATTCGGCCAGGACGTTCAGGTCGATGTTATCCAGCACCTTGGCGCCGGTGAAGGTCGGCTTGACCGGCTGGTAGCTGCTCCAGTCGAACTGCGGCTTCTTGGCGATGGCCGCTGCATAGCTCAGGCGTTCGGTCCGAGCGCTGCGGTTGGATGTGCGCTCGCGCACGTCCATGTAGTCCAGGCGGGTTTTCTCGACGAAAGCCGGCTTGAGTTCCTTGGACAGCAACTGGGTCGCCACGCCCACGGCACGGGAGGCATCGGTGACGTAGATCACCGCGTCGTTGCTGTACTTGGGCTCGATCTTTACCGCCGTGTGGGCCTTGGAGGTGGTGGCCCCGCCAATCATCAGCGGCAGGTGGAAGTCCTGGCGCTGCATCTCCCGCGCCACATGCACCATTTCATCCAGGGACGGGGTGATCAGGCCGGACAGGCCGATGATGTCGCACTTCTGCTCCTTGGCCACCTGCAGGATCTTCTCCGCCGGCACCATCACGCCCAGGTCGACGATGTCATAGCCGTTGCAACCGAGCACCACGCCGACGATGTTCTTGCCGATGTCATGCACGTCGCCCTTGACCGTGGCCATCAGGATCTTGCCCTTGGCTTCTGGCTTGTCGCCTTTTTCCGCCTCGATGAACGGAATCAGGTGGGCCACCGCCTGCTTCATCACCCGGGCGGATTTCACCACCTGGGGCAGGAACATCTTACCGGCGCCAAACAGGTCGCCGACGATGTTCATGCCGGCCATCAGCGGGCCTTCAATGACCTCGATCGGTCGGGCGAACGACAGTCGCGATTCTTCGGTGTCTTCGACGATGTGGGTGGTGATGCCCTTGACCAGGGCATGTTCCAGGCGCTTGTTCACTTCCCAGCCGCGCCATTCCTCGGTTTCCGCTTCCTTGACGCTGCCGTCGCCCTTGTACTTGTCGGCGATGGCGAGGAGGGCGTCGGTGCCTTCGGGGGTACGGTTGAGGATCACGTCTTCCACGGCGTCGCGCAGTTCCACCGGGATCTGGTCGTAGATCTCCAGTTGGCCGGCATTGACGATGCCCATGGTCAGGCCCGCGCGGATCGCATAGAGCAGGAACACCGAATGGATCGCCTCGCGCACCGGGTTGTTGCCACGGAACGAGAAGGACACGTTGGACACGCCGCCGGAGGTCAGCGCGTAGGGCAGTTCGTCGCGGATGTAGGCGCAGGCGTTGATGAAATCCACGGCATAGTTGTTGTGCTCTTCGATACCGGTGGCGACGGCGAAGATGTTCGGGTCGAAAATGATGTCTTCCGGCGGGAAGCCGACTTCATTGACCAGGATGTCATAGGAGCGCTTGCAGATTTCCTTCTTGCGCGCCTCGGTGTCGGCCTGGCCGGCTTCGTCGAACGCCATCACCACCACGGCGGCGCCGTAGCGCTTGCACAGCTTGGCGTGATGGATGAACTGCTCGACACCTTCCTTCATGCTGATGGAGTTGACGATGCCCTTGCCCTGGATGCACTTGAGGCCGGCCTCGATCACTTCCCACTTGGAGGAGTCGATCATGATCGGCACGCGGGAGATGTCCGGTTCGCCGGCAATCAGATTGAGGAAGGTCACCATGGCCTTCTTCGAATCGAGCATGCCCTCGTCCATGTTGATGTCGATCACCTGGGCGCCGGCCTCGACCTGCTGCAGCGCCACTTCCAGCGCTTCGGTGTAGTTGTCCTCGCGGATCAAGCGGGCGAACTTGGCGGAACCGGTAATGTTGGTCCGCTCGCCGACGTTGACAAACAGCGAGCTGCGATCGATGGTGAACGGTTCCAGGCCCGACAGGCGGCAGGCCCGGGGAATCTCTGGAATCGGCCGCGGGGCATAGCCGGCCACGGCCTTGGCGATGGCTTCGATGTGCGCCGGGGTGGTGCCGCAGCAACCGCCGACGATGTTCAGGAAGCCGCTCTGGGCGAATTCCTCGATGACTTTGGCGGTCTCGGCCGGCAATTCGTCGTATTCACCGAATTCGTTGGGCAGGCCGGCGTTCGGGTGCGCCGAGACATGGGTGTTGGCCTTGTTCGACAGCTCTTCCAGGTACGGGCGCAGCTCGCTGGCACCCAGGGCGCAGTTCAAGCCCACGGAAATCGGCTTGGCGTGGGCCACGGAGTTCCAGAAGGCTTCGGTGGTCTGGCCGGACAGGGTACGACCGGACGCATCGGTGATGGTGCCGGAGATCATGATCGGCAGTTCGACGCCCAACGCTTCATAAACACCCTGCACGGCGAAAATCGCTGCCTTGGCATTGAGCGTGTCGAAAATGGTTTCGATCAGGATCAGGTCGGCACCGCCTTCGATCAGGCCCTTGGTGGCCTCGGTGTAGTTCTCCACCAGTTCGTCGAAGGTCACGTTGCGGTAGCCGGGGTTGTTCACGTCCGGCGACAGCGAGCAGGTGCGGCTGGTCGGGCCGAGTACGCCGGCAACGAAACGTGGCTTGTCCGGGGTTTCCAGGGTCTTGGCGTCAGCCACTTTACGGGCCAGGCGCGCGCCTTCCAGGTTCAGCTCGTAGGCCAGGCCTTGCATGCCGTAGTCGGCCTGGGACACCTGGGTGGCGTTGAAGGTGTTGGTTTCCAGGATGTCGGCGCCGGCATCCAGGTAGGCTTTTTCGATGGCGCCGATCACGTCCGGGCGGCTCAGCACCAGCAGGTCGTTGTTGCCCTTGACGTCGCTCGGCCAGTCGGCGAAACGCTTGCCACGGTAGTCCTGCTCTTCGAGCTTGTAGCTCTGGATCATCGTGCCCATGCCGCCGTCGAGGATCAGGATGCGCTCCTTGAGGGCTTGCTGGAGAAGATAAAGGCGAGCGCTGCGATCGGACATAGGACTACCTGGAAAAAAAGACTATTACGAAGGCCAGGATGATAGCAAACCTGTGCAGGATTTGATCATGATGGGCTTTTGCATGAATATCGCTCATGTTTGCAAGGCGATGCTGGCCCGGTAGAATCGCCGGACTATCTCTTAGGGACCCGAGACATGCCGTACCGCGTCTTATTCGGCAGTCTGTTGCTGCTGTTGTGTTTTACCGCAGCCGCCGGGAGCCGTGCTCCAGCGATCTCCTACACCCGCGACATCCAGCCGATCTTCACGGAAAAATGCGTGGCCTGCCATGCCTGCTACGACTCCGCTTGCCAGTTGAACCTGGGCAGCGGCGAAGGCGCGGCGCGGGGCGCGAGCAAGCTGTCGGTGTACGACGGCGAGCGGCGCCAGGCGGCCGAGCCGACCCGCTTGTTCTATGACGCCTCCGGCCAGCGCGCCTGGCAGCGCAAGGGCTTCTATTCGGTGCTCGATGCCCAAGGCAGCCAGGCTGCCCTGATGGCGCGCATGCTGGAGTTGGGCCATCGCACGCCGTTGCAGCCCAACGCCAAGCTGCCGGAAGAGATCGTGCTGGGCCTCAATCGCGAAAACAGCTGCGCGATGCCGGATCAATTCAACGAATACGCCGGCGCCCATCCCAAGGAAGGCATGCCCCTGGCCGTCACCGGCCTGACCGACCAGCAATACCAGACCCTGCAACGCTGGCTGGCCGCAGGCGCCCCCATCGATCAGCAGGCCCTGGCCCCGAGTGCCGCCGAAGCCTTGCAGGTGGTGCAATGGGAAAACCTGCTCAACGCCCCTGGCGCCCGGGAAAGCCTGGTGGGCCGCTGGTTGTTCGAGCACTGGTTCCTGGCGCACATCTATTTCAAGGACGGCGAGCCGGGGCATTTCTTCCAGTGGGTCCGTTCGCGCACGCCCACCGGGCAGCCGATCGACCTGATCAATACCCGCCGTCCGAATGATGACCCTGGCACCCGCGTCTATTACCGGCTCTGGCCGGTGCAAGGGGTGATCGTGCACAAGACCCATATTACCTACGGCTTGAGCGCGGCGAAGATGGGGCGCATCAAGAGCCTGTTCTACAGCGGCAAATGGCAGGTGACCGCGTTGCCGGGCTACGGTCCGGAGCGCCGGGCCAATCCATTTTCCACCTTCGAAGCGATCCCGGCCCAGGCTCGCTACCAGTTCATGCTCGATAACGCCGAGTATTTTGTGCGCACCTTCATTCGCGGGCCGGTGTGCCGGGGCCAGATTGCCACGGACGTGATCCGCGACAATTTCTGGGCGCTGTTCCAGGCCCCCGAACATGACCTGTACATTACAGATCCGAACTACCGCGGCCAGGCCACGCCGCTGCTGGCAATGCCGGGGCAGAACGACGACGTGGGCAGCGTCCTCAGCTTGTGGCTCGACTACCGGGACAAGCGCAACGAGTACGAAGCCTTGCGCCGCGACGTCTATGCCGATGCGCCGGCGCCGAGTTGGTCGACGCTGTGGGCCGGGAATGACAATGCATTGTTGAGCATTTTCCGGCACTTCGACAGTGCCTCGGTCAACAAGGGCTTGATCGGCGAAGTGCCGCAGACGATGTGGCTGTTCGACTTCCCGTTGCTGGAGCGCACCTATTACCAATTGGCGGTGAACTTCGATGTATTCGGCAACGTGTCCCACCAGGCCCAGACCCGGCTGTATTTCGATCTGATCCGCAACGGTGCGGAGCAGAACTTCCTGCGCCTGATGCCGGCCGACTCCCGGGAAGGCTATCTTGACGACTGGTACCAGGCCGGCGGCAAATTCAAGATGTGGCTCGATTATGAGGCCATCGACGATGACAAACCGACCGCCCTCAAGCTTGATGAGCGCGACCCCAAGGGCGATTTCACCCAGCAACTGCTGGCCCGGTACGGCGAGCTGAATGCCCGCCCCGATCCGATCAACCGCTGCGACGGCGCCTACTGCTCGCGCCCGAACATCGACCCGGCGCTGCAAAACGCCGAACAGGCCCTCAGTCGGCTGGTGTCGCGCCCTGCGGCGGGGCTCAAGGTGATCGACCAACTGCCGGAAGCGACTCTGCTGCGCGTCGAAACCGCCAGTGGTCATCGTGAAGTCTACAGCCTGCTGCGCAACCGAGCCCATAGCAACGTGGCGTTCCTGCTGGGCGAGGAGGCGCGATACCAGCCGGGGCTGGACACACTCACGGTCTACCCGGGCGTGCTCAGCAGCTATCCGAACTTCATGTTCAACATTCCGGCCGGGCAAGTGCCGGCATTCGTCGAGGCCATGCAAGGCGCCCAGGATGCACCGGCGTTCGAGCGGATTGTCGAGCGCTGGGGCATTCGTCGCAGCCACCCGCAGTTCTGGTACTACTTCCACGACCTGAGCCAGTACATCCAGGAGACGGAGCCCCTGGAAAGCGGCGTGTTGGACATGAATCGCTACCAGAACCTCTGATCGACAGCTCCGGCGGCAAACTCCGTGCCGCCGGACGCTTTCCTGACAAAAATACTGGGACTTTGTCCGGCGCGATGATTGGCGTAAACTGCCGGCAAGCCTGCGAGGAGTTTCCATGACCGCCATTACCATTACCGATGCCGCCCACGATTACCTGGCCGACCTGCTGTCCAAGCAGAACACCCCGGGTATCGGGATCCGCATCTTTATCACCCAGCCCGGCACCCAGTACGCTGAGACGTGCATTGCCTACTGCAAGCCGGGGGAAGAAAAACCCGAAGACACCGCGCTGGGGCTCAAGAGCTTCACCGCGTACATCGACTCGTTCAGCGAAGCCTTCCTGGACGATGCGGTGGTCGACTACGCCACTGACCGCATGGGTGGCCAACTGACCATCAAGGCGCCAAACGCCAAGGTGCCGATGGTCAATGCCGACAGCCCGGTCAACGAGCGCATCAATTACTACCTGCAAACCGAAATCAACCCGGGGCTGGCCAGCCACGGCGGCCAGGTTTCGCTGATCGACGTGGTGGAAGACGGCATCGCCGTGCTCCAGTTCGGCGGCGGCTGCCAGGGCTGCGGCCAGGCTGACGTCACGTTGAAGGAAGGCATCGAGCGCACCTTGCTCGAGCGCATTCCGGAGCTCAAGGGCGTACGCGACGTGACCGATCACACGCAGAAAGAAAACGCCTACTACTGATAGGTGTTCGCTGTGGCGAGGGAGCTTGCTCCCGCTCGATTGCGAAGCAATCGCAAGGCAACCGATGTGCTCTTCGTGATGGGCACATGAGTTGCAGGGGGACCGCTTCGCGGTCCAGCGGGAGCAAGCTCCCTCGCCACAATAGTTTCAGTCGTCAGCCTGGACCCACAGGGGACTCGGGTTGGCTCCAGCCGGTTGCGTCAAGGGCGGTAGAGATGCGCATGCCCGGCACGGTACAGCGATGATTCGCTGAACACGTCATTGCCCAGCACACGCCCCACCAGGATCAGCGCCGTTCGGCGGAAACCCTTGGCCTGCACCTTCTCGGCGATATCTGCCAGTGTACCCAGCACCCAATCCTGATCCGGCCATGTTGCCCGGTGGATCACCGCAATCGGGCAGTCGGCGCCGTAATGGGGCCGCAGTTCGTCGATGATCTTTTCCAGGTGATTGACCCCCAGGTGAATCGCCATGGTCGCCCCGTGCTGTGCCAGGTTGCCCAGTTCTTCCCCGGCAGGCATCGGGGATTTATCGGCGTAACGGGTGAGGATCAGGCTCTGGGAGATGTCCGGCAAGGTCAGTTCTGCACCCAGCAAAGCAGCACAGGCTGAGGTCGCGGTCACGCCCGGGATGATTTCGAAAGGGATGCCCAGTTCCCGCAGGCAACGAATCTGCTCGCCAATGGCGCCGTACAGGCTTGGGTCGCCGGAATGCACCCGGGCCACGTCCTGCCCCTTGAGATGGGCGCTCTTGATCAATTCGATGATCTGTTCCAGATGCAGCTGGGCGCTGTTGATCACCTGTTCGGCACAATGGCCGTCAAGGACGGCGGTTGGTACCAGGGAACCGGCGTAGATGATCACCGCGCAGTGGCGGATCAGTCGCTGGCCTTTGACGGTAATGAGATCCGGGTCGCCGGGGCCGGCGCCGATGAAGTAAACGGTCATGACCGGCTCCTGTGAAAGGTGGGTGAGCGTCGCCCAGATGAAGATCGCTCATGATCCTGGGCGCCGATTATCGGGATTTACGCCACGACCGCCAATGCCAACGTGCTCTTGGGCCCTTTTTGGCGAGTAATCAGCAGCGTCGCGGGCGTCGTGCCCAATTGGTCGGCCAAGGCCAGGGCGGCGCTTTCGGCGATGCCGTAGCAACCGGTTCGTTGGAAGGCGATCTCGGAGCGGTGACTGAGCCGCTGCTCGTAGCCGGCCAACTGTTCGACACTGAAGCAGGTCAGCGGCAGGGCCAGTTGCCCGGCCAGATCCAGCAGTCCTGGTTCGTCACGCTTGAGGTCGATACTGGCCAGGGCCCGTACCCGATGAAGTTCGATGCCGTGGGCCTGCAGCGTTTCGTCGAGCAAGGCCCGCAGCGTGCTGGCCGAGCAACCGCGTTGGCAGCCAAGGCCGACCACCAGCATCGGCCCGTTGCTCATGCGTCGTGGCGGGCTTGGCCGTCACGGCGAAACAGCCATGTGCTGATCAGGCCCAGGGCCAGCCAGAACGCGACGTTGGTCACTTGCGAGGCGATCTTGAATTGCGTTTCAAGCGCTTCGGGCGCCAGCATCGAGTGGACTTCAGGCTGCGGTGCACCGATGACATGGGGCACCAGCAACGTCGCCACGCCCAGCAACTTGAGCAGCCAATGCTTGCCGAAGGCGATCAGGGCGATGCCCACCGCCGTGGACGCCGCGGTGCCGATCCACCACATCTGCCGTTGGGCCAGGTCGGCCGCTGCGGTACCAGGCAGTTCCGGCGGCAGGCCAAGCGTCGGCGCCAAGACGAAAGTGGCATAACCGGCCAGGCCCCAGAGCAGGCCTTGGGACGTGCGAGTCGGTGCGCGCAAGGTGTACAGGCCCGCCAGCATCAGGGCAAAACCCACGGCGACCACCAGGTTGCCGCCAGTGGTGGACAGTACGCGCTGCCAACCGTCTTCCGGCTCCCAGGCCTCGGCATCATGGGTATGAGCCGCCCCGTCGGCGTGTTCATGGGCCTCGGTCGCCGGGGCCTTCTCGAAGGTTTCCGCCTGGAGAATCAGCGGCGATACCCAGAAACTTTGCAGCAGGGTCAGCAGCAGGGCGGCCAGCAAGCCGCTGAAACCAGCGGTCTGCGCGATACGCTTGATCATGGCGTCAGGTCTCAATGGCAAGGGAATGCGGCGCTGTGACGGGTATCGTGGGCGGCGTTGTGGACCGCTTCGATGTGAGAGAACCCGGCAAAATAGACCAGGCTCGCACCCAGGATCGAAGCGAAGATCGCGGCGCTCAGGCGTTGGCTCAGGGTGGTGGTGCTACTGGCGGTGCGGGCGGTGCTGCTGATGGTCGACATGGCGCTTCCCTCTGTTCTTGTTCAGTGGGTGATTCGAGCGCAATGAAACCCCAGGCGAAGGCCCGCCAGGATTCGAACAGCGCCCGCCCACCGCGGGTTGTTGGTGCATGAGTCATGGGCCGGTCTCCGGGCTCGCGAGGGGCGGGGCTTGCGCCTGGCCTGCAAGCGTCACCTTCCCATGTCCTGGGACACAGTGGTTCAGACGCTTCGCTCGCTTACCGTTGCGGGGGCAGCACCGGACTGACGTGGCCTTGGAGTAAAGCGCACGATTCACCGGTTTCCCGTTTCACCCTGTGAAGGGCACCCGTAACTAGGCGCACAGGAGAGCATGGGCGGGGCGGGGCCGTCAATGTACAAGGGCCGACGAGCGGGCTGTTGTGGCGAGGGAGCTTGCTCCCGCTCGGTTGCGCAGCGACCGTAAAGAGCTGGGGGCCGCTGCGCTGCCCAACGGGAGCAAGCTCCCTCGCCACAACAGCATCCTGCATCTTACTTGCGGAGATTGACCCGCCCCCACACCCTGCGTAGCCTTGCGCCTTCGAGGTTCTTCGGCACGTGCCGGAGCTAAGAAGGGAACGCGGTCCAAGCCGCGGCTGCCCCCGCAACTGTGAACGGTGCTGTTTCTGCAAGGCCACTGTGCATGCCCTTATTAAACGGGCGCACGGGAAGGCGCAGCAATTGCCAGTCGAAAGATTGGCCCGCCGTCAGCCAGGAGACCTGCCTCGACACAGATTCTCACTACAACCGGGCGGGGTGATCCGGTGGCGAAATCTTCCGCGCGCGCCTGTGCCAGCGGTTGTCGTCCCGTTTGCCCGCCACCTTGCCAAAGGGCATCCGATGAAAACACTGGCCAAACTCCCCGTCACCATCGTCACCGGCTTCCTCGGCTCGGGTAAGACCACCTTGCTGCGGCACATGCTCGACAACGCCCAGGGCCGGCGCATCGCCGTGATCGTCAACGAGTTCGGCGAACTGGGCATCGACGGCGAGATCCTCAAGCAGTGCTCCATCGGCTGTACCGAAGAAGAAGCCAACGGCCGCGTCTATGAACTGGCCAACGGCTGCCTGTGCTGCACGGTGCAGGAAGAATTCTTCCCGGTGATGCGCGAACTGGTGGCCCGGCGTGGCGACCTCGACCATATCCTCATCGAAACCTCCGGCCTGGCCCTGCCCAAGCCGCTGGTCCAGGCCTTCCAATGGCCGGAAATCCGCAGTGCCTGCACCGTCGACGCAGTGATCACCGTGGTCGACAGTCCGGCCGTGGCCGCGGGCACCTTTGCCGCGTTCCCCGACCAGGTCGATGCCATGCGCAAACTCGATCCGAACCTGGACCACGAATCGCCGCTGCACGAACTGTTCGCCGACCAGTTGGCGAGCGCCGACCTGGTGATCCTCAACAAGGCTGACCTGATCAGCCCTGAAGACCTGGCCAAGGTTCGCCTGGAAGTCGCCGAAGAGCTACCGCCGGCGGTCAAGGTCATCGAGGCCAGCAGCGGTCGCCTGCCGCTGGACGTACTGATTGGCCTGGGCGCCGGTTCCGAAGAACACATCGACGGCCGCCACAGCCATCACGATCACCACCATGACGGCGACGATGACGACCACGATCATGACGCCTTCGATTCTATCTCCATCGAGCTGCCCCAGGCCGACGAAAGCCTGTTGCTCGACGCGCTGACGCAACTGGTGGTCCAGCACGGCGTACTGCGGGTCAAGGGTTTCGCGGCGATCCCGAACAAGCCGATGCGTCTGCTGATCCAAGGGGTCGGCACGCGTTTCGACAAGCATTTCGACCGTCAGTGGGGCGCCGACGAAGCGCGGGTCACCCGCCTGGTGCTGATCGGCCAGGCGCTCGACGCCGCGCTGCTCGAAGCGCAGTTGCGCGCCGCCCTCGGCGCCTAAGCCATGCACCTGCTCAGGACCCAGCCCGGCGGTTTCGTGTCGGATGACAACATTGCCGACCTGGGGCAAACCCCCGCCGAGCTGGTGATCCTGTGCAGTGGCGACTCCAGCCTGGCGCTGCTGGCCGAAGCGGCGAAGCAGTTGCCGGGCGATTATCCGCAGTTTCGCCTCGCCAACCCGATGCAGGTGCAGAACCACGCCTCGGTGGACCTGTACTTCGAAGGCGTGCTGCGCCACGCCAAGGTCATCCTGTTGTCGCTGCACGGCGGCATCGGCTATTGGCGCTACGGCATCGAGCGCCTGATGGAACTGGCCGGGCGCGGGGTGAAGCTGATCCTGGTGCCGGGGGATGATCGTCCGGACCCGGAACTCAGCGACCTGAGCAACGTGCCCTTCGAGGACCGCGATCGGCTCTGGCAGTTCTTGCGCCAGGGCGGGCTGGGCAATGCCCTGGACCTGTTTCACAACCTCGGCAGTCAATGGTTCGGCCGCGATTATCCGTGGGCCGAACCGCAAGTCCTGCCACGCACGGCCATCTATCACCCAGGAAAGACCAACGCCAGCCTCGACGATTGGCAAGCCGACTGGCAGGCCGGACAACCGGTGGCGGCGGTGCTGTTTTATCGCTCTCACTTGCAAGCGGCGAACACCGCGTTCATCGACGTGTTTTGTCAGCGCCTGCAAGCGGCGGGGCTCAATCCGCTGCCGATTGCCGTGGCGAGCCTCAAGGAGCCCGGTTGCCTGGCGCTGGTCGAAGACTGGCTGGACGCGGTGGAGGCCGGGGTGATCCTCAATACCACCGGCTTCGCCCAATCCAGCCCGGAAGCGCCGCACCTGCGACCGTTCCGTCGCAACATTGCGGTGATCCAGGCGATCTGCGCCCAGGACAACGAACCGGGCTGGCGTGCCAGCGAGCAGGGCCTGGGCCCGCGAGACCTGGCGATGCACATTGCCTTGCCGGAGCTGGACGGGCGGATCATCAGCCGCCCGATCAGCTTCAAGGACCTGGCCTGGCGCAGCGAGCGCAGCCAGAGCGACGTGGTCTGTTATCGGGCTGTGCCTGAACGCATGGATTTTGTCGCCGAGCTGGCGCGGCGCTGGACAACATTGGCGCGTTTGCCCAACGCAGAAAAACGTGTGGCGTTGATCCTCGCCAACTACCCGACCCGGGATGGGCGCATCGGCAATGGCGTCGGCCTGGACACCCCGGCAGCGGCGTTGAATATCCTGCGGGCCATGCAGGCCGAGGGGTATCCGCTGCCGCCTGATTTGCCTGGGAGCGGTACCGCGTTGATCCAGCAGTTGCTCGGTGGTGTCAGCAACGACCTGGACAGCCTCGACCTGCGGCCATGTCACCAGAGCCTGGCCCTCGATGCCTATCAGGCCATGTTCGACGCGCTGCCCGAGGCCAATCGCCAAGCGGTGCTGGAGCGCTGGGGCGCGCCCGAGAACGATCCGATGTTCCGTGACGGCCGCCTGATGGTCGCCGGCCTGCGCCTGGGCCTGACCTTCGTCGGCATCCAGCCGGCCCGGGGGTATCAGGTCGATCCGAGCGCGGTGTACCACGACCCGGACCTGGTGCCGCCCCACGGCTACATGGCGTTCTATTTCTGGTTGCGCAACACCTATGGCGTGCACGGGGTGATCCACGTCGGCAAGCACGGCAACCTTGAGTGGCTGCCGGGCAAGGGCGTCGGGCTCTCGGAGAGTTGCTGGCCGGACGCGTTGCTGGGGCCGCTGCCGAACATCTATCCGTTCATCGTCAATGACCCGGGTGAGGGCGCCCAAGCCAAGCGCCGCACCCAGGCGGTGATCATCGACCATTTGATGCCGCCCCTGACCCGGGCCGAAACCTACGGACCGCTGCGCAACCTCGAGTTGTTGGCCGACGAATACTACGAGGCGCAATTGCTCGATCCGCGCCGTGCCCGGGAGCTGCAACGGGACATCCTCAATCTGGTGCGCGAGACGCACATCGACCGCGAACTGCAACTCGACGCGGCCCTCGACAGTGACGCCGACGCCGCGATCTGGCTGCCGCGCCTGGACACTTACCTGTGCGACTTGAAGGAGTCGCAGATCCGCGACGGCCTGCACATTTTCGGCGAGTCGCCCTGCGGACGGCTGCGCATCGACACCTTGCTGGCGTTGCTGCGCATTCCCCGGGGCGACGGCAAGGGCGCGCAGTCGAGTCTGTTGCGGGCGCTGGCCACTGCGTTCGGGCTGGGTTTCGATCCGCTGGATTGTGCCTTGGCCGAGCCCTGGACCGGCGAGTGTCCCGAGACGTTGCGCCGGGTCAGCGCCGAGCCTTGGCGCACCGCCGGCGATACGCGCGAGCGCCTGGAATTGTTCGCCGCGCAGTTGATCGAGCAAGCACTGGACGGTGGGGTCGAGCAGCTCAATGCGCCGGGCTGGGAGACGGTGGCCAGCATCATCGAAAACCTGCGCTCCGTCGTGGCCCCGCGCCTGGACGCCTGCGGTCCGGCGGAAATCCGCGGCCTGCTCGATGCCTTGAACGGGCGCTTCGTGCCGGCCGGCCCCAGCGGCGCGCCGAGTCGCGGACGCCTGGATGTGTTGCCCACCGGACGCAATTTCTTCTCGGTGGACGTGCGCAACCTGCCGACCACCACGGCGTGGCGCATCGGTTTCCAATCAGCGAACCTGATCCTTGAACGGCACCTGCAGGACCACGGCGATCACCTGCGCCAGCTCGGCCTGTCGGTGTGGGGCACCGCCACCATGCGCACCGGTGGCGATGATATTGCCCAGGCCATGGCGCTGATGGGCGTGCGTCCGGTGTGGGCCACGGGCAGCCAGCGGGTCGATGATTTCGAGATCCTGCCGTTGAGCTTGCTGGACCGGCCTCGGGTCGATGTCACGCTGCGGGTGTCCGGGTTCTTCCGCGATGCTTTTGCCAACCTGATCCGCCTGTTCGATGCGGCGGTGCAGGCCGTCGCCGCCCTCGATGAACCGGACGACCTGAACCCCTTGGCGGCCAAGGTCCGCGGCGAACGCGAGGCCTTGTTGGCGTCGGGCCTGGAGCCGGAAGCGGCGGCGCGCCAGGCTGGCTGGCGGATCTTCGGCGCCAAGCCCGGGGCCTATGGCGCGGGCGTGCAGGGCGCGATTGATGGGCGCTTGTGGCAGAGCCGCGAGGATCTGGCCGAGGTATACCTGAACTGGGGCGGTTACGCCTACGGCGCCAGCGATGAAGGCACTGCCGCCCGGGGGCAGTTCTCCCGACGTCTGAGCCAGGTGCAAGCGGTGCTGCAGAACCAGGACAACCGCGAGCATGACCTGCTCGATTCCAATGATTACTACCAGTTCCAGGGCGGCATGCTGGCGGCGGTCGAGACTCTCGGTGGAGTCGCGGCGGCCAGTTACCATGGCGACCACAGCCAGCCAGACTTGCCCAAGATCCGCACCCTGAAAGAAGAGCTCAACCGCGTCATCCGTTCCCGCGCAGCGAATCCGAAGTGGATCGACGGCGTGAAGCGTCACGGCTATAAAGGCGCGTTCGAACTGGCGGCGACGGTGGACAACCTGTTCGCCTTCGACGCCACCACGCAGTTGATCGACGATCACCAGTACGCCTTGCTGGCCGATGCCTACCTGCTCGACCCGGACACCCGGGATTTCGTCCGCCAGCACAACCCCGACGCCCTGCGGGACATGACCGAGCGCATGCTCGAAGCGCAGCAGCGGGGGATGTGGCAGGCGCCGGGGCAGTACCGCGAGGCGTTGGAGAATTTGTTGTTGGACATTGAAGAGGATGGTTGAAATGAGGACAACAGGCGCGCACTTGTGGCGAGGGAGCTTGCTCCCGCTCGGCTGCGCAGCAGTCGTCGTTCTGGAAGGGCACTGGGACCTCAGGTTCTGGGGGCCGCTTCGCGCCCCAGCGGGAGCAAGCTCCCTCGCCACAGGGGAACCTCGCACATTCATGAGACCTTCAGCATGACTCACACTCCCCATTTCCCACTCTCCGCCGTGGTCGGCGCCGATGACCTGAAACTGGCCCTGTGCCTGGCCGCGATCGATCCGAAAATCGGCGGTGTGCTGATTGAAGGCCCGCGGGGCATGGCCAAGTCCACCTTGGCCCGGGGCCTGGCGGACTTGCTGGCCAGCGGTCAGTTCGTCACCTTGCCCCTCGGTGCTACCGAAGAGCGGCTGGTGGGCACCCTGGACCTGGACGCAGCGCTGGGGGAGGGTCGCGCGCAGTTTTCTCCCGGCGTGTTGGCCAAGGCCGACGGTGGCGTGTTGTACGTCGATGAAGTGAACCTGCTGCCCGATCATCTGGTGGACCTGCTGTTGGACGTGGCCGCCAGCGGCACCAACCTGATCGAGCGTGACGGCATTTCCCATCGGCATCCGGCGCGCTTTGTGCTGATCGGCACCATGAATCCGGAAGAAGGCGAACTGCGCCCGCAGTTGCTCGATCGGTTCGGTTTGAACGTGGCCCTCGACGGTCACACCGCGCCGACTGAGCGTGGGCAGATCATTCGCCGGCGGTTGGATTTCGACAGTGATCCGGCGGCGTTCTGTGCGCAGTGGGAGAGCGCTCAACAGCAGTTGCGTGACCGTTGCCAACAGGCGCGCAACCGGTTGGCCGGGATTGCCCTGGATGATGCCGCGCTGGCGCAGATCACCGAGCGCTGCTTTGCCGCCGGTGTCGATGGCTTGCGCGCCGACCTGGTCTGGCTGCGGGCGGCCCGGGCCCATGCCGCGTGGCGCGGGGCCGATGCCATCGCGGATGAAGACATCGATGCGGTCGCCGAGTTTGCCTTGCGGCACCGGCGGCGCGGGCATTCGGCACCGGCGTCGTCCCAGACGCCGCAAACGGCTGCGAATGAAACAGCCAAGCCCAACGAAGGCCAAGGCCAGTGGGGCGACCTGCCGGCCCGGGCATTGCCGACCGGTGCCCGGCGTGATGTGCCGAGCTGGCCAAAAAAGCCTTAGGCATTCGCCCTCGTTCAACGGCGGGGGCGAATGCCAGACCCCGTGCTGGACAATTGGAGCTGGGACGCCAGGGCCGGAGCAAAGCCGCGGCGAGCGGTGCGGTGAACTGGCCGGGGACGTTGCTCCATGGCCGACCGCGCCTGCGTGAGGACCTGCGCTGGCACGGTCGTCATCGGTCGCCCCATGAGCTGTGGCTGGTCATCGTCGATGCGTCGGCTTCGACCCGGCGTCATCGCGCCTTGAGTGACGGCAAGGGCCTGCTGGCGCAGTTGTTCGACGACGCCTACCGACAACGCGCGCGCTTGGCGCTGTTGACGGCCAGCGGCACGCTCCCCAATTGGCAGGTGCAAGGGCTCAAGGCCTCGGCGGGCCTGCGCGCCTGGCTCGATGGGTTGGGTGCCGGTGGCGGAACGCCGTTGCTGGCGGCGCTGAACGAGGCCGGGCGCTGGCTGGTGGCGCGCCGCAAGCGCTACCCGGCGGAGCAGCAACGGGTGTTGGTGATGACCGACGGACGAGTCAAGGAGGGGCTTTCACCGCCGCTTCTCGATTGCCCATGCCTGTTGATCGACATCGAGAGAGGCCCGATCCGCCTGGGCCGGGCCCGGCAGTTGGCGGGGCAGTTGCAGGCTGAGTATTGGCATATTGACGAAGAGTCACCTGGCTGAGGTAAGCATTGATTGCTGCACTATGCTCAGGCAGCCCCTCACAGGAGTGAACCATGCGCGTACTCGTCACCAACGCCCAGGACGATTTTCGGGTCAAGGCCTATGCCGGCACCAACGGCGTACTGCTCGCCATGGACCTGGCCGAACCCCGACGCAAGGGCTTGCTGGGCTTTGCCATCGAGAAGCAGCAGGGCGACAAAACCTGGCTGTTCCTGTTCAACAGCCTGACCTTCCCCGACAAGGCCCACACGTTTCCCCAGTTCCACGCCACCCCTAGCGACAAGGCGCCGTTGCAGAAATTTCGCTGGGCCGACTACGCCGTCAACCCCGGTGTGACGATCCACTACCGTGTGCACCTGGCTTATGGCAGTCCCGACGCGCCACAGCTGGGGGAATCCCTGGCCGTCACGGTCACCAGCGACGACGGTCAGCCAATCAACCAGCGAGTGATCTTCAATCGGGCCGTGGCCGCCAGCCAGGCGTTCCAGCGCAAGTTTCCCGAAGTGGACGCGCTGATAAGCGCCAATAAAAACCTGTCCATCGATGACTGGCCCGATGCCCCGCGTCGTTGGTTGGAAAATGGCTTGCTGGGGCGCTTGACCGGCTTCATCGACCGGGCGCTGGATGCCCACTGGGCCCTGGACGTCGCCATCTATGAATACGAATTGCCGGTGATCGTCGACGCGGTCAACGCCGCTCACGCGCGCGGCGCACAGGTTCGCGTGCTTTACCACGCCGAGCCAGGCGACGACACCACGCTGCGCAACGAAGCCAACCTGGAAAAATTGCCGGCGGCCAACAAGCGTGGGCGGGTCACCCATAACATTTTCCACGACAAGTTCATTGTGTTGAGCAAGGTCGATGGCGGCGGTGCGTTACAACCGGAGGCGGTGTTGTGCGGCAGTACCAACTTCACCGCCAACGGCGTCTACCGCCAGGCCAATGTGGTTCATGTGCTGGACGATCCGCGGGTGAGCGACAGCTATCGCCAGGTGTTCGAGCAGATCTGGGCCGTACCGCAGGACGTCGGGACCACCCGTGAGTGGATCAATCAGAACAATCCCATGGTCCCGGAGGAACAGTTGTTCATCGGTTTTTCGCCACGCACGGGAGAGGGCGACCTGGACCGCTTCGTCGACATCATCAACGCGGCTCGAAAGGACCTGTTGTTCGTCACCGCATTCGTCTTGCCCGACCGGATTCTTGACGCCGTGCTCGGCCAACCCAATGACGACGTGCTGCGCTACGGCCTGCAAAACACCAAGAGCCGCATCACCGGCTTCCATGCCGACCGCACCGCCGAATTCGCCGCCACCGCACTGCTCAACACCGGCCTGGAAGGCTGGCTCAAGGAAAACATGAAAGGCCAGAAGGGCAACCTGCTGGTGCACACCAAGGCCATCGTCACCGACTTCACCAGCGACACGCCGACCATCATCAGCGGCAGCCACAACCTCAGCGCTGCCGCCAGCAGCGGCAACGACGAGAACTACCTGATCATCCAGGGCGACACCGACCTGGCCGACCGCTACGGATTGGAATTGCTGCGTTTCTATGAGCATTACCGCTTTCGCTACTTTGCGAAAAAACTCGCCCTCAAGCAGGTCAAGCCACTGGCGGTGGATGACAGCTGGAGTGATGACTATTACCGCGAGGGGGATTTGCGGATGTTGTCCAGGGTGAGGTTTTGCGGGCGCTGAGCAGTGGCAAGGGGTGTTTTAGAGTGCTATTTTTAGCGCTATTAAGAGTACTCAAGGACTCGTTTCATGACACATATCGTGCTTTCCCAAGTAGTCGCCAGCATTTCTGAACTCAAGAAAAACCCAATGGGCACCGTTGCTGCCGGTGGAGGATTATCTGTAGCGATCCTCAATCGTAATGAGCCCGCGTTCTATTGCGTCCCTGCCAGGGAATATGAAGCCATGATGGACCGGCTTGAGGACATGGAGTTGGCTGCTCTTTGCCGCGAGCGTGAAAACGATCCAACGATCAAGGTTTCTCTCGATGACCTATGAGTTGGAATTTTCCGATAAGGCATGGAAGGAATGGCAGAAATTGGGGGCAACACTCAGGGAGCAATTCAAAAAAAAGCTTGAAGAGCGACTGGTGAATCCACATGTCCAAGCGGACCGTCTCACCGGGTTGGGCAACGCTTATAAAATAAAGCTGCGCAGTGCGGGTTATCGATTGGTTTACCGCGTGGTAGATGATGTGTTGGTCGTCACGGTGATTGCAGTGGGTAAGCGTGAGCGCGGCCAGGTTTATGACGAGGCAGCCAGGCGGTGATGGCCAAATTTTCCCGATAGCGTTTGTGGAATTCTTTCCAGTGCTAGCATAGAGCCATCTATCAGCCTGGAAGCTGCCATGAACCTCTGTCACGGAACGTCCGCTTTACTTCGCACCTGTGTCGCGATCCTGTTGTTGGTCCTGGGCACTTCGGCCCTTGCCGCCAATCAACCTTGTTCCGGGCGCAAGGGCGGGATCGCCGGGTGTGATGGCGATACCTTCCTCTGCAACGACGGCTCGATCAGTGCTTCGAAGAAGTCCTGTTCCGCTGTGCTGGGGCTTCGCAACGAGGCTCGGCCGCAATCCTTGCTCAAGTCCGCCGACGGTTGCCAATGCGGCAGTGGCAATTACTGTGTCGGCCCCCGGGGCGGGGTCTATTGCCTCACACCTGGCGGCAGCAAGAGCTACAAGCGCAAATAGCCCAGGTACACCGCCGAACAATGGTGGGAGCAAGCTCGCTCCCACAGGGTATCCATTTACAACTCCAGCGTGGCTCCGTTTCGGTGCGCCGGGTACCCGGTTTGGGGCCTTGTTACCCGTGCCTCGTAGCCAACGGTAGCAACACCCTTCGCATGCGGACGCTGCTGCCCGCAGGTCTGTTTTTCCCATCTCCCTGATTTCCCTGACTTTCCATTTTTCTCACCCATCCGCTCCAAGCCTGTGGCACACTTTCTGCTGTCTATTCCGTTGTTACATACCATGTTCCGGTATAGCGGAATAAACTCAATCTGGAGTGCTTGCCATGCAACGCCGACCTTCCTTGTTCAAAGCGTGTGTTTTTCTCTTCGCGGCCACGACGGCTGCACTGGGTGTCGCCCAGGCGGCCGACAGCAAGCTGGACAGCGTGCTGCAGCGGGGGAAATTGATCGTGGGCACGGGCAGCACCAATGCGCCGTGGCACTTCCAGGGAGCGGATGGCAAGTTGCAGGGCTTTGATATCGATATCGCGCGGATGGTCGCCAAAGGCCTGTTCAACGACCCGGAGAAGGTCGAGTTCGTGGTGCAGTCTTCCGATGCGCGCATCCCCAACCTGTTGACCGACAAAGTCGACATGAGCTGCCAGTTCATCACCGTCACTGCCAGTCGCGCCCAGCAAGTGGCGTTCACCCTGCCGTACTACCGCGAAGGCGTGGGCCTGCTGCTGCCGGCCAACAGCAAGTACAAGGAAATCGAAGACCTCAAGGCAGCGGGCGATGACGTCACCGTGGCGGTGCTGCAGAACGTCTACGCCGAAGAGTTGGTGCACCAGGCGCTGCCCAAGGCCAAGGTCGACCAGTACGACAGCGTCGACCTGATGTACCAGGCAGTGAACTCCGGCCGCGCCGATGCCGCCGCCACCGACCAATCCTCGGTCAAATACCTGATGGTGCAGAACCCCGGCCGTTATCGCAGCCCGGCCTACGCCTGGAGCCCACAGACCTACGCCTGCGCGGTCAAGCGCGGCGACCAGGACTGGCTGAACTTCGTCAACACAACCTTGCATGAAGCCATGACCGGCGTGGAATTCCCTACCTATGCGGCGTCGTTCAAGCAGTGGTTTGGCGTCGAGCTGCCGTCGCCGGCAATCGGTTTCCCCGTTGAATTCAAATGACCCTGTGAGCCCGGGGCGCCCCTTGCGGGCGCTTCGTCGAAGGTACTGCCGACCATGAATTATCAGTTGAACTTTGCCGCCGTCTGGCGCGATTTCGACACGCTGCTGGCGGGGCTTGGCCTGGGGCTTTCCCTGGCGCTGGTGTCGATCGCCATCGGTTGCGTGATTGGCCTGGCGATGGCGTTTGCGCTGCTGAGCAAGCATCGGGTCCTGCGGGTGTTGGCGTCGGTGTATGTCACGGTGATCCGCAATACACCGATCCTGGTGTTGATCCTGCTGATCTACTTTGCCTTGCCGAGCCTGGGCATCCGCCTGGACAAGCTGCCGTCGTTCGTCATCACCCTCTCGCTGTACGCCGGGGCCTACCTGACCGAAGTGTTTCGCGGCGGACTGTTGAGCATTCACAAGGGACAGCGTGAAGCGGGGCTGGCCATCGGCCTTGGCGAGTGGCAGGTGAAAGCCTACGTCACCGTGCCGGTGATGCTGCGCAACGTGTTGCCGGCCTTGTCGAACAACTTCATTTCGCTGTTCAAGGACACCTCCCTGGCGGCGGCGATTGCCGTGCCGGAGCTGACCTATTACGCCCGCAAGATCAACGTGGAGAGCTACCGGGTAATCGAAACCTGGCTGGTGACCACGGCCCTGTATGTCGCGGCCTGTTACCTCATTGCCATGGTGCTGCGGTATTTCGAGCAGCGCCTGGCGATCCGCCGTTAGGAGTGTCCCATGTACGAATCACCCAGTTGGTTGCATGAGTTATGGGTCGCCCGAGACACTCTGTGGGCCGGCTTCCTGACCAGTGTGCAGTGTTCGCTGTTGGCGATTGTGTTGGGCACGCTGATCGGTCTGGTGGCCGGGCTAGTGCTGACTTATGGCCGGACCTGGATGCGCGCGCCGTTTCGTTTCTATGTCGACCTGATCCGCGGCACGCCGGTGTTCGTGCTGGTGCTGGCCTGCTTCTACATGGCCCCGGCCCTGGGTTGGCAGATCGGCGCGTTCCAGGCCGGCGTGCTGGGCTTGACGCTGTTCTGCGGCTCCCACGTGGCCGAGATCGTGCGCGGGGCCTTGCAGGCATTGCCCCGTGGGCAGATGGAGGCGAGCCAGGCCATCGGCCTGACGTTTTACCAGTCGCTGGGCTATGTGCTGTTGCCCCAGGCCTTGCGGCAAATCTTGCCGACCTGGGTCAATTCCTCCACCGAGATCGTCAAGGCCTCGACCCTGTTGTCGGTGATCGGCGTCGCCGAACTGCTGCTCAGCACCCAGCAGATCATCGCCCGGACCTTCATGACCCTGGAGTTTTACCTGTTCGCCGGGTTTCTCTTTTTCATCATCAATTACGCCATCGAATTGCTCGGGCGGCACATTGAAAAGCGGGTGGCCTTGCCATGACTGATATTTCGACTCCTTCCAACACCCAACCGCTGTTGGACATTCGCGGCCTGCGCAAACAATACGGCCCGCTGGAAGTGCTCAAGGGCGTGGACCTGAGCATGCAGCGCGGCAACGTGGTCACGCTGATCGGCTCCAGCGGTTCGGGCAAGACCACGCTGCTGCGCTGCGTGAACATGCTCGAGGAATTCCAGGGCGGGCAGATCATGCTCGACGGCGAGTCCATCGGTTACGACGACATCGACGGCAAGCGTGTGCGCCACGCCGAAAAAGTCATCGCCCGGCACCGTGCGATGACCGGCATGGCCTTCCAGCAATTCAACCTGTTCCCGCATTTGACCGCGTTGCAGAACGTCACCCTGGGCCTGCTCAAGGTGAAAAAACTGCCCAAGGATGAAGCGGTGGCCCTGGCCGAGAAATGGCTGGAGCGGGTGGGCTTGTTGGAGCGGCGCGATCACTTTCCCGGCCAGTTGTCTGGCGGTCAGCAGCAGCGCGTGGCGATTGCCCGGGCGATTGCGATGAACCCCAGCCTGATGCTGTTCGACGAAGTGACTTCGGCCCTGGACCCGGAGCTGGTCGGCGAGGTGCTGAACGTGATCAAGGGCCTGGCCGAAGACGGCATGACCATGCTGCTGGTGACCCACGAAATGCGCTTTGCCTTCGAGGTCTCCGACAAGATCGTGTTCATGAATCAGGGCCGCATCGAAGAGCAAGGGCCACCGAAGGAATTGTTCGAACGGCCACAGTCGCCACGCCTGGCGGAATTCCTCAAGAACACCCGTTTTTAATTTTATTCAGTAAGGAGAAACACCCATGAGCATTACGCGCTACGGCACCGGCAGCTCCGCAGGCGGCGGTCAGCCACGGCCATTCGCCCGCGCCGTGGAAGCCGATGGCTGGCTGCACGTGTCCGGCCAGGTGCCGGCGGTGAACGGCGAGATCATTGTCGGCGGGATCGTCGAGCAGACCCACCAGACCATGAAGAACCTGATCGCGATTCTCCAAGAGGCCGGTTACGACCTCAAGGACGTGGTGCGCTGCGGCGTGTGGTTGGATGACCCGCGGGATTTCTGGAGTTTCAACAAAGTATTCAGCGAGTACTTCAGCCCGGAACACGCCCCGGCCCGGGCCTGTGTGCAGGCGAGCATGATGGTCGATTGCAAGGTCGAGATCGATTGTGTGGCCTACAAGAAAAAAGGGTGAACAGGATATTCTGGCGAATTCGCTTTTGTGGCGAGGGAGCTTGCTCCCGCTCGGCTGCGCAGCAGTCGCAAGAAATTGGGCCTGCTGCGCAGGCCAGCGGGAGCAAGCTCCCTCGCCACAATAAAGATACATGCGACTATGAGTGAAACTTCAGGAACCGAAGACATGACCGAAGACACCATCAAACGCCGGGCCCGAGGATTGGATAGGGCGTTCGATATCCTCGACTTCCTCAAGGAAATCGGCCAGCCGCTGCGCCCGAACGATATTGCCAGCGGCATCGGCAGCCCCAAGTCCACGGTCTATGAACTGGTGGCGTCGCTGCTGGAGCGGCGCATCCTCGAGCCGGTGGGCAAGGACGGTCACGTCTACCTGGGCCGCCAGCTGTATTTTCTCGGGCAGGCACACCTGCGGCATTTCGACCTGAGCCGCGAGGCTGACCAGGCCTTGCAGGAGATCGTGCGCCAGACCCGGGAAACGGCGCAGATGTGCCTGCTCAACGGGCGCAAATACACCGTCGCGCTGATGAAGGAAGGCGAGCGGCATTTTCGCATTTCATCGGACATCGGGGAAAATGCGCCAATCCCGTGGACGGCGTCCGGGCGTCTGCTGCTGGCGCATTTGAGTGACCAGCAGATCGTCGACCTGATCGACCCTGACGACTTCATTTTGCCGGACGGCGATCGCCTGCCCCTGGAGCAATTCCTCAAGGAAATCCGCCAGGCCGGCATCGATGGTTTTTTCTCCTTCGACAGTGTCGCCGACACCTTCACCCACTGCTTTGCCGCACCGGTCAAAAACCCCGACGGCGTGGCCATCGCCACCCTGTGCATCGTCGCCCCACGGGCCGACGCCAAGAACAATTACGCCGACTACCGCCGGGTGCTGATCGAAAGCGCCAACAACCTGGCCCGGCGCATCAATGAATAGATAACCGCGGCTGCGAGCGGTCGCGTGCGAGGAGTACCAACATGTCTTCTGTCATTCCCAATGCTGGCGTAGAGAAGGGTGCGGCCACCCTCGGCGCTCATCTGCTCAAGGACGTCAGCCTGCCGGCACTGGTGTTGCACCGCGCGGCGCTGGAGCACAACATTCGCTGGATGCAAGCGTTCGTCACCGACAGCGGCGCCGAACTGGCCCCCCACGGCAAGACCAGCATGACCCCGGCGCTGTTTCGACGCCAGCTCGATGCCGGTGCCTGGGGCCTGACCCTCGCCAGCGCCGTGCAGACCCGTGCCGCTTATGCCCATGGTGTGCGCCGAGTGTTGATGGCCAACCAATTGGTGGGCACGCCAAACATGGCGCTGATTGCCGATTTGCTCGCCGACCCGGCGTTCGAATTCCATTGTCTGGTCGATCATCCGGATAATGTCGCGGACCTGGGCGCCTACTTCGCCTCTCGCGGCGTACGGCTCAATGTGATGATCGAGTACGGCGTGGTCGGCGGTCGTTGTGGCTGCCGGACCGAAGCCGAGGTGTTGGCCCTGGCCGAGGCGATTCGCAGTCAACCGGCGCTGGCGTTGACCGGTATCGAAGGCTACGAAGGGGTGATCCACGGTGACCACGCCATCAGTGGCATTCGTGCGTTCGCAGCGTCCCTGGTGCGGTTGGCGGTGCAGTTGCAGGACAACGGCGCGTTCGCCATCGACAAACCGATCATCACCGCTTCAGGGTCGGCCTGGTACGACCTGATCGCCGAATCCTTCGAAGCCCAGAATGCCCATGGGCGTTTCCTCAGCGTGCTGCGTCCCGGCAGCTACGTGGCCCATGACCACGGTATCTACAAAGAAGCCCAGTGCTGCGTGCTGGAGCGGCGCAGCGATTTGCACGAAGGCCTGCGCCCGGCGCTGGAAGTCTGGGCCCATGTGCAATCGCTGCCGGAGCCGGGCTTCGCGGTGATCGCCCTGGGCAAGCGCGACGTGGCCTACGACGCCGGATTACCGGTGCCGCTCAAGCGCTACCGGCCCGGATCGGACACGGTGGCGGGTGACGATGTGAGTGGCTGCAAGGTGACGGCGGTGATGGACCAGCATGCGTTCATGAATGTGGCGGCAGGGGTTGAGCTGCGTGTGGGCGACATCATTTCGTTTGGTACTTCACACCCGTGCCTGACGTTCGACAAGTGGCGGGTGGGATGCCTGGTGGATGAGCAATTGCGGGTGGTCGAGAGCATGGAGACTTGTTTCTAAGGCTTGAGATCGAGTCGCGGCTATCGCGAGCAAGCCCGCTCCCACACTGGATTATTGTGAATACAGAATCTGTGATCTCCCTGTGGGGGTGTGCTTGCTCGCGATAGCGGCCTGCCAGACACCGCTGAATTATCAGGATCATCCATGAGCAACCCCAAACCCCGTATCGCCCTGATCGGCGAATGCATGATCGAACTGCAACAACGCGCCGATGGCAGCCTGCTGCAAAGCTTCGGCGGCGATACCCTGAACACCGCGGTGTACCTGGCCCGCGCCTTGGGCGACAGGGGCACGGTGGATTACGTCACGGCCCTGGGCGATGACAGTTTCAGCGATGCCATGTGTGAAAACTGGGCCGCCGAGAACATCGGGCTGCAACGGGTCCAGCGCTTGGCTGGACGCCTGCCGGGTTTGTATTGCATCCAGACTGACGCGGCGGGGGAGCGGCGATTCCTGTACTGGCGCAACGAGGCGGCGGTGCGCGATTGTTTTACCACCCCGGCCGCCGCACCGATCCTGGCCGCATTGCCGGATTACGAGGTGCTGTACTTCAGCGGCGTCACCCTGGCGGTGCTCGGCGAGCAGGGGCGTGGCAAACTCATCGAAACCCTGGTCGAAGCACGTCGGCGCGGGGCGCTGGTGGTGTTCGACAATAACTTCCGGCCCCGGCTCTGGGCCTCGATCGAAGCGGCGCGGGTGGCGTATCGCAGCGTCTTGCCCTATGTGGAACTGGCGCTGCTGACCGTAGAGGACGAGCAGGCATTGTTCGGTCATGCCGACAGCGAAGCGGTGTTCGCCGCCTATGCGCAGCTTGGCACCCCCGAGGTGGTACTCAAGCGCGGTGCCGAGGCCTGCCTGATTCGTTGCGACGGCCAGTCCTATGAAGTCCCTGCCTTGCGGGTCGAGCGCGTTGTGGACACCACGGCGGCGGGAGACTCCTTCAGTGCTGCGTACCTGGCGAGTCGTTTGCTGGGCGGCAGCCCGGCGGAGGCGGCCGAGGCAGGGCACCTGTTGGCGAGCCGGGTGATCCAGGTACCGGGGGCGTTGATGCCCAAGGACTGACGGCACAAAGGTTGGCTTTCCCTGTGGCGAGGGAGCTTGCTCCCGCTGGCCTGCGAAGCAGGCCCAATAAGCGATTGGCGGCTACTGCGCAGCCGAGCGGGAGCAAGCTCCCTCACCACAGGGACGGTGTTGGCAACACACCATCATTTCAATCCCGGTAGAACACCTGCACCAGGTGATACCCGAACTTGCTCTTGATCGGCCCGTGCACCACCCGCAGCGGTTTCTTGAAAATCACCGCATCGATCACGCCGACCATCTGCCCCGGCCTTACCTCACCCAAATCGCCGCCGCGTTTGCCCGAAGGGCAGGTGGAGTATTTCTTGGCCAGCACATCGAAGGCTTCGCCCTTGGCGATGCGTTGCTTGAGCTGTTCGGCTTCTTCGGCGGTTTTCACCAGGATATGGCGGGCTTGGGCTTTCATTGCTGCGGTGACCTGAACGGTGCGACGGGGCGGCGATTATGCCTCAAGTCAGTTGCCATGGTTGATCATCGTCCGGATCTTGTTGGCCAGCAGATCCAGGGTGAACGGCTTGGCGACCATGTCCATGCCTTGTTCGAGGAACCCCTGGCGTTCGGCGGCTTTCTGCGCGTAACCGGTCATGAACAGCACTTTCAGCCCCGGGCGGTGCTGGCGGGCGATTTCCGCCAGTTGCCGGCCATTCATGCCCGGCAGCCCGACGTCGGTCACCAGCAGGTCGATGCGCTGGTCCGATTCCAGCATGGGCAGGGCCGTCATGGCGTCCCGTGCTTCCAGAGCGGTGTAGCCCAAGGCTTGCAACAGGTCGAGCACCAGCATGCGCACGGCGGGTTCATCCTCCACCAGCAACACGGTCTCCCCGGCGATGGCCGGCGGTACGACGACCGTCTCTGGCGTCTCGGGTGGTTGGGTCGACGAAGCGTGCAAGCGCGGCAGGTACAACTGCACCCGCGTGCCTTGGCCCGGCACACTGTCCAGGTTGAGGTGCCCACCCGACTGCTGGGCAAAGCCGTAGATCATCGACAAGCCCAGGCCGGTGCCTTGGCCGATAGGCTTGGTGGTGAAGAACGGATCGAAAGCCTTGGCCAGCACGGCGGGGGTCATGCCGCTGCCGTTGTCACTGACGGCGATCATCACGTAATCCCCGGCCTTGACCGGCTCCAGGGTGTTGATGTCCGTACCGTCGAGATAGACATTAGCGGTTTCGATGATCAATTCGCCGCCCTCGGGCATGGCATCGCGGGCGTTGATCACCAGGTTGAGCAGGGCGTTTTCCAACTGGCTGGCGTCGGTGTTGACCGGCCACAGCTCGCTGGCCAGTTGCAGCCGCAGCACGATGTGATCGCCGGTGGTACGGCTCAGCAGGTCTTCGAGCGAATGCACCAGGTCATTGGCGTCCAGCGGTTTGCGGTCCAGGGACTGGCGCCGGGAAAAAGCCAGCAGCCGATGGGTCAGGGCCGCCGCGCGGTTGGCCGAGGAAACCGCCGCTTCGGTGAAGCGCCCGATCTCGGCGGCGCGGCCGGCGGCGATGTAGCGTTGCATCAGGTCGAGGCTGCCGAGGATGCCGGTGAGCATGTTGTTGAAGTCATGGGCAATGCCGCCCGTGAGCTGGCCGACGGCTTCCATTTTCTGCGCATGGCGCAAGGCTTCTTCGGCGCGCTCGCGTTCGAACATCTCGCTTTGCAGACGGTGATTGGCTTCGGCCAGTTGCTGGGTACGGGCGATGACGCGTTCTTCCAGTGTTTCGTTGAGGTTGCGCAGGGCCTCCTCGGTTTTTCGGCTCTCGGTTTCGTCGATCACGAAGATGTAGAAACCGTTCACCGCACCGTCCGCGCCATGGCGAGGCAGGTAGTTGATCAGCGAATGGCGCGGGCGCCCGTCGCGATGGTCCATCTGCACGGTGAAGCTGCACGGCTTGCCGGCCAGGGCATCGGCGATCTGCTGGGCGCGGGCGGCATAGGCCTCTTCGCCGAGCACTTCACGGATGGTCTTGCCGTAGAGCTCCTGCGGGGTCAGGCCGTACCAGTCCAGGTAAGCGCTATTGTTCAGACGGAAACGCTCTTCGCGGTCCACGTAACTGATGAGGATCGGCATGGCGTTGATGATCAGCTGCAGCTCGGTCTGGCTCTGGCGCAGGGCTTGTTCGGTGCGCTTGCGTTCGGTCAGGTCCAGCGCCGCGCCAAGAAAACGCTTGGGTCGGCCGTGGCGATCCTTGTAGCAACGCCCACGCACGTACACCCAGCGCAACTCATCGTCGGGCTGCAGCAGTCGGTACTCCTCGGCGTATTCGGTGCCATGGGTGATGCAGTGCTTGATGCTGCGGGCAACCATCGCCCGGTCCTCGGGGTGCACGCCTTCGAGGTAGGCACTGATAGGCAACTGGCGTGACAGGCTGGGGTCGACGCCATGCAACAGGGCGAAGTGTGCATCGGCAATAAAGCGGTCTTCGCTGATGTCCCAATCCCAGGTGCCCAGCGCATCGGCGGCGGCCAGGGCCAATTGCAGGCGTTCTTCGCTTTCGTGCTGGGCCTTGAGGCTGGCCTCGGAGCGGCGTTCGAACTCCATGGCCAGGCGGCGGCGTTCGCTGGTCTCGATGGCGGTGACCAGGATGCCGGCGACGCTGTTGCTTTCGTCACGCACCGGGCTGTAGGTCAGGTCCAGCCAGACATCACAGAGACGGCCGGCGAAGGGTACGCGCCATTGCTGGTCGCGGCAGGAGTGTGTCTGGCCTTGCAACACCCGGTGATAAATCCCTTCGGTCGAGCTCTTGAGTTCGGGCCATGCTGTATGGGTCGGTTGGCCGAATGCCCGGGGGTGCTTGTCACCGGCCAGTCGGCCGAAGGCGTCGTTGTAGAGATGGGACAGCTGCGGTCCCCACAGCAAGGCCATCGCCATGGGCGAATGGAGCATGATGTCCACGGCGGTGCGCAGGCTCTGGGGCCAGTTCTGGGCAGCGCCCAGCGGGGTCAGGGTCCAGTCCACCTGGCTGATCAGGCGCTGTATATCGCTGCCGGCGGGTGTCGCGTGCATCAGGCGACCCCTGGCTGTCGTGTCTGTACCACGGCGTCTACTATCCTTTGAGGAACGTAAGTGCAGGTGGGTCTGAAGAGGTTCATGTTCGGCTCAGCTTGTTTCATTGGTGTCTCGCGGAAGTTTCAGTCCATGGAAATCGATCCGTTGTTGCGAATCCTGGCGAGCCAGAATGGTTCCGACCTTTACATGTCCACGGGGGCGCCGCCGTGCGCGCGTTTCGAGGGGGTGCTCAAACCCTTGGGTAACGAGGCGTTCAAGGTCGGCGACATTGCCAGGCTCGCCGGGTCTCTGATGGACGCCGAACAGCGCCTTGAGTTCGATCGGGAGTTGGAAATGAATCTGGCGATCTCCCTGGCCGGCGTCGGGCGGTTCCGGGTCAATATCTTCAAGCAGCGCAATGACGTGTCCATGGTGATTCGCAACGTCAAGCTGGATATCCCGCGCTTCGAAGACCTGAAACTGCCTCGAGTGCTTTTAGACACCATCATGCAGAAACAGGGGTTGATGCTGTTCGTCGGTGCGACAGGCTCGGGCAAGTCGACCTCCCTGGCGGCGCTGATCGATTACCGCAATCGCAACAGCAGCGGCCACATCATCACCATCGAGGACCCGGTGGAGTATATCCATCGGCACAAGAAATCCATCATCAATCAACGGGAAGTCGGTGTCGACACCCGCAGTTTTCATGCGGCCCTGAAAAACACGCTGCGCCAGGCGCCGGACGTGGTGCTGATCGGCGAAATCCGTGACCGGGAAACCATGGAGCATGCCTTGGCCTTCGCCGACACCGGGCACCTGGTGATTTCCACCTTGCATGCCCATAACGCCAACCAGGCCCTGGACCGGGTGATCAATTTCTTTCCGGAAGAACGCCGGCCGCAATTGCTCAATGACCTGGGCAACAACCTCAAGGCGTTTGTCTCCCAGCGCCTGGTGCGTACCCGCACCGGCCAGCGGCGGGCGGCGGTGGAGGTCATGCTGGGTTCGCCGACGGTGGCCGACCTGATCCGGCGCAACGAGCTTGGCGAGCTCAAGGGCATCATGGAAAAGTCAGAGGAACTGGGAATGCAAACCTTTGACCAGGCCTTGTTCAACCTGGTGGTCGAAGGTGCCATTGATGAGGAAGAAGCGCTGAAAAATGCCGACTCGGCGAACAACCTGCGGTTGCGGTTGAAGTTGCATACCGAGTCGGGCGCGGTGCCACCGGCCGATCCGGCGGCGGGTGAGTGGGGGCTTATGGATTGATCGTGTCGGGGACCGCCCCTGTGGCGAGGGGATTTATCCCCGCTGGACTGCGAAGCCGTCCCGATACAGTCGGCTCAATCAGTCTGACATGCCGGGGTGTAAGATTCAGGGGCCGCTTCGCGCCCCAGCGGGGATGAATCCCCTCGCCACAAAACTGCCTGTTGCGCTCAGTCGGCAAGCTCCGGTCGATCCCGAAACTGCTCCAACGCCTCGGGGTTGGCCAGGGCATCGGTGTTCTTCACCGCCTCGCCATGCACCACGTTGCGCACCGCCAACTCCACCACCTTGCCGCTGATGGTTCGTGGAATATCACTGACCGCGAGGATCTTCGCCGGCACATGACGCGGTGTGGTGTTGGCCCGGATGACCTGGCGGATCTGTTGCGCCAAGGCTTCATCCAGCGTCACGCCATCGCGCAGGCGCACGAACAGCACCACCCGGACATCGCCCTGCCATCGCTGGCCGATGGCGACGCAGTCCAGCACTTGCTCGACTTTTTCCACCTGCCGATAAATTTCTGCCGTGCCGATGCGCACGCCGCCTGGGTTGAGCACGGCATCGGAGCGGCCATGGATCAGGAAACCGCCGTGGGGCAGTTCTTCGGCGTAGTCGCCTTGGGCCCACACGCCGGGAAACTGGGCGAAGTAGGAGGCGCGAAGCTTTTCCTGCCGAGGGTCGTTCCACAAACCAATGGGCATCGCCGGGAAATGCCGGGTGCACACCAACTCACCTTTTTCACCGATGACCGGATTGCCGGCCTCGTTCCAGACCTGCACGGCCATGCCCAGGCTCTTGCCCTGCATTTCGCCCCGGCGTACCGGTGACAGCGGGTTGCCGTTGACGAAGCAGGACACGATGTCGGTGCCGCCGGACATCGAGGCCAGGCAGACATCGGCCTTGATGTCGCGGTACACATAATCGTAGCTATGGGGCGCCAGTGCCGAACCGGTGGAGAGCAGGGTTTTCAGGCTGTCCAAACGGTGCGTCTGGCGGGGCTTGAGGCCCTCGCTTTCCAGGGCGGCGAGGAACTTGGGGCTGGTGCCGAATACGCTGATGCGCTGCTGGTCGATCAGGTCCAGCAAGCGCTCGGGACCGGGGTGGAACGGCGAACCATCGTAGAGCACCACCGTGCTGCCCACGGCGAGGGCCGACACCAGCCAGTTCCACATCATCCAACCGCAGGTGGTGTAGTAGAACAGCCGATCCTCGGGCCCGAGGTCGACGTGCAGGCCATGTTCCTTGACGTGTTGCAGCAGCACGCCCCCGGTGCCATGGACGATGCATTTCGGCACGCCGGTCGTGCCGCTGGAATACAGGATGTACAGCGGGTGGTCGAAGGGCACGCTGACGAACGCCGGTTCGCCACCGCTCTGATAAAAGTCGTTCCACAACGCGACAGCGGCCGGGGTCTTGAAGTCCTCGACGCAGGCGTCAGGCTGGGCATAAGGCAGTACGATCAATTGCTGCAATGACGGCAAACGTTCAAGGATTTCGTTGACCTTGGTTCGCTGGTCGATGACCTTGCCCGCGTAGCGATAACCGGCGCAGGTGATCAGCACCTTGGGTTCGATCTGGCCGAAGCGGTCGATGACCCCTTGGGTGCCGAAGTCCGGTGACGAGCACGACCAGATGGCCCCCAGGCTGGTGGTGGCGAGCATGCCGACCAGGGTTTGCCAGGTGTTGGGCATGCACGCGGCGACTCGATCTCCCTGGGTGACGCCGGCAGCTTTCAAGCTTGTTTGCAGGCCAGCGACATGGGCGGCGAGTTCGGCCCAGGTCAGTTGTTCCTGGCTGCCGTTTTCGTCGAGCGCCACCACCGCGACGGCGTCATCGCGGCGGCGCAGCAGGTGCTCGGCGAAGTTCAGGGTGGCGCCAGGGAACCACTGGGCGCTGGGCATTTGCGCACCCTCCACCAGTACCGCGTCGGGAGCTTGGTGAAAGTGGATCTCGAAAAAATCGACAATGGCCTGCCAGAAGGCTTCGCGCTGGTCGATGCTCCAGGCGTGCAGGGCGGGGTAGTCGTGCAGTTGCAGGTGATGTCGCGCGTTGACGAACTGGCGAAAGGCGTTCATGCGCGACTGGGCGATGCGTTCGGGGCTGGGTTGCCAGAGGATGTCGGACATGGGGTGCCTCTTGTTTTTTCGGGCTTATAAACATTGCAGCACAAGGCGTTATTTATGGCGAGAACCGCTTCTGTGGCGAGGGAGCTTGCTCCCGCTCGGTTGCGTAGCGGCCGCCTAATGGGCCTGCTGCGCAGTCCAGCGGGAGCAAGCTCCCTCGCCACAAAACCGCGTTTGCCAGAGGATAGTGGGGTTATTGAGCCAACCACCCACCATCAATATTCCACGCCGCGCCGCGCACCTGGCTGCCGGCTTCGCTGCATAGGAAAAGCACCAGTTCCCCCAGTTGCGGCGGGGTGACGAATTCCAGGGACGGCTGTTTCTCGGCCAACAGGTCATGCTGGGCCTGTTGCGGATCGACGCCGGCGGCAATGCGATCATCGATTTGCTTTTGCACCAGTGGCGTCAGCACCCAGCCCGGGCAAATGGCGTTGCAGGTCACGTTGCTGGTGGCGGTTTCCAGGCCAACCACCTTGGTCAGGCCAATCACCCCATGCTTGGCCGCGACATACGCCGCCTTGCCCACCGAGCCGACCTGGCCATGCACCGAGGCGACGTTGATGATCCGCCCCCAGCCCTTGGCCCGCATGCCCGGCAGGCTCAGGCGGGTGGCGTGGAACACCGAGGACAGGTTGATGGCGATGATCGAGTCCCAGCGCTCCACGGGGAAATCCTCCACGGCGGCCACGTGCTGGATCCCGGCGTTGTTCACCAGAATGTCAACGCCGCCGAACTCGCGCTCGGCGTAGGCGAGCATGTCGGCGATCTGCGCCGGGTCGCTGACATCGGCCGGATGATGACCGACCTTGCCGCCGAACTGTTTCACCTCGGCGATCACCGCCGAGGCATCGCCAAAGCCGTTGAGGATCAGGTGGGCGCCGGCCTTGGCCAGGCTCAGGGCGATGCCCAGGCCGATGCCGCTGGTAGAACCGGTGACCAGGGCGGTCTTGCCCGAAAGAGGGGATGTCATAGGAACCTCACACAATGCCAGTGGCGTAGAACACACCGATCACGAAGAACACCGCGAGGGTCTTGATCAGCGTAATGCAGAAAATGTCTTTGTAGGCTTCGCGGTGGGTCAGCCCGGTCACCGCCAGCAGGGTAATCACCGCGCCGTTGTGGGGCAGGGTGTCCATGCCGCCGCTGGCCATGGCGGCCACCCGGTGCAGCACTTCCAGGGGAATGTTGGCGGCGTGGGCGGCGCTTATAAAGCTTTCCGACATCGCCGCCAAAGCGATGCTCATGCCGCCCGAGGCGGAACCGGTGATGCCCGCCAGCAGCGTGACGGTCACCGCTTCGTTGACCAGTGGGTTGGGAATGCTCTTGAGCCAGTCGGCCAGTACCAGGAAGCCCGGCAAGGAGGCGATGACCGCGCCGAAACCGTATTCCGAAGCGGTGTTCATCGCCGCCAGCAATGCACCGCCCACGGCGCTCTTGCTGCCTTCGGCCAGCTTGCTGCGAATGGCCCGGAAACCGAATATCAGGACCATGATGATGCCCACCAGCAACGCCGCCTGCACTGCCCAGATCGCGGTGAGCTTGGCGATGTCGCTGGTCACTGGCGTCGCCATGCCCGGCAGCGCCAGGCTGTGGGTCTTGCCGTACCACTGTGGGATCCACTGGGTGAACAGCAGGTTCATGATGCCCACCGCCAGCAGTGGCGAAACGGCGATCCAAGGGTTCGGCAGCTTGATGTCTTCGGCGGTTTCCGGCTCGTTGCGCAGTTCGGTGCCGTAACCTTCGCCCACACGCTGGGCCTTGTTGCGCTGGCGCTGCAGGAACAGCATGCCGAGGCTGAACACGAAGATCGTACCGATCACACCCAGCCAAGGTGCGGCCCAGGCGGTGGTGTTGAAGAACGTGCTGGGGATGATGTTCTGGATCTGCGGCGTGCCGGGCAGGGCGTCCATGGTGAACGAGAACGCGCCCAGGGCAATGGTGGCCGGGATCAAGCGCTTGGGAATATTGCTCTGGCGGAACATCTCGGCGGCGAACGGGTACACCGCGAACACCACCACGAACAGCGACACGCCGCCATAGGTCAGCAGGGCGCAGACCAGCACGATCACCAACATGGCCTGGCGCGTACCCAGCAGGCGAATCGCCGCGGCGACGATGGAGCGGGAGAAGCCCGACAGCTCGATCAGCTTGCCAAACACCGCGCCGAGCAGGAACACCGGGAAATACAGTTTGATGAAGCCGACCATTTTCTCCATGAACACCCCGGTGAATGCGGGGGCGACGGCGGACGGGTCGGTGAGCAGGACGGCACCGAGGGCGGCGATGGGGGCAAAGAGGATAACGCTGTAGCCACGGTAGGCGGCGACCATCAGCAGCGCGAGGGCTGCCAAGGCAATGATCACACTCATGGTGTGTCTCCTGGATTGTTATTGTTGTGATGAAGCTGTGGGAGGGGCTTTAGCGAGTTTTGTGCCAGGTATGTAACTGACTGAAATATAAGGAAATTAATTGAGATTGTAGGGCGCGAATGAGAGGTATGTCTCTGTTTTGAGAATTTTGTGGAGTGTACAGGCCTCATCGCGAGCAAGCTCGCTCCCACAGTTGACCGCGTACTTCAGAGGAACTCCTATCCCTGTGGGAGCGAGCTTGCTCGCGATGAGTGCAAAGCGCTCCAAAACTACAGGTCTATATTTTGAGAATGAAGTCTCTCTATTGAGACTCTGCAATCCCCAGAGCCACCATCTTCTTGTACAACGTCGACCTCCCCAACCCCAACCGCTCGGCCGCTTCCACCACCTTGCCCCCGCATTGCGCGAGGGTGGTTTCGATCAACTGTCGGTCGAAGCGTGCCCGGGCCTGGCTGAAAGTTTCTTGCGGCAACGGCTCCAGGCTCGGACTCGCCGGGCGGGTTACCGGTATGAACGTGCCGATGGCCGCGCGGATGTCCGCCGCCGTGAGCATCAGGTCGTCGCTGAGCAACGCGGCGCGTTCCAGCACGTTGCGCAGTTCGCGGATGTTGCCCGGCCAGGCGTGTTGGCGTAGCAGGGCGAGGGCGGTGGGGTTCAGTTCGTGCTGGCTGCGCAACTCTTCCAGGATCGCTTCGCTCAGGGCCGGCAAATCATCCAGGCGTTCACGCAAGGGCGGAACGTGGATCGGCAGCACGTTGAGGCGGTAATACAGGTCGGCGCGAAACTCTCCGCGCTTGATCGCCGCCTCCAGGTCCATGGAGGTGGCGGCGATCACCCGCACGTCGCTTTGCAGCACCTCGTTGGAACCCACCGGTTCGTATTCCTTTTCCTGAAGCACCCGCAGCAGCTTGCTTTGCAGCGGCAGCGGCATGTCGCCGATCTCGTCGAGAAACAGCGTACCGCCCTGGGCGATCTGCAGTTTACCGGCGCGGCCCTTGCGGTCGGCCCCGGTAAACGCCCCTGGCGCGGTGCCGAAGAATTCGGCTTCCAGCAGCGATTCAGGAATCGCCGCGCTGTTGATGCTGACGAACGCCTTGTGCGCCCGCGGCGAAGCACTGTGGATGGCCTGGGCCAGCAGTTCCTTGCCGGTGCCGGTTTCGCCGAGCAGCAGCACCGGCGAATCGGCGCTGGCGCTGCGCCGGGCACGACGCTTGACCTCAAGGCCGGCGTTGCTGGTGCCAATGAAATGGGCAAAGTTGTACTTGGTCTGCCGCGCCCGCAGCAGCGAGCGGGTGGAGGCCAGTTCTTCCTGCATGCTCAGGTAGCGCTTGAGCATCGGCGACAGGCTGCGCAACTCATCGAACAAGGCAAAGCCGATGGCACCGATCACCGCACCCGCGCTGTCGTGGATCGGCAGGCGCATCACCACCAACGGCTCCTTGGGCGTGTCTTGCATGTCCAGCAAGATCGGGCGCCCGGTGCGCACAACCTCGCGCAACAGGCTGCCGGGAATCACGCTTTCGCACGCCCGGCCAATCGCCTCCTGCGCCGAGTTCAGGCCGAAACGCCGGGCATAGCGTTCGTTCATCCAGACGATGTTCGCATCACGGTCGACAATCACCGTGCCTTCGCTGGACTGCTCGATGATCTCGAACAACGAACGGATCGCCAGCGTGCGCACGCGCTTGTAATCCTTGAGGCTTTCGGTGGGGTTCATCGGGCATTTCCAGAGAGAAGGGGTTTGTCGTCGCCACCGTGCGCGGCGATGAACATAGCGACGGCCGCCCGGCAATAGGATTCGATTTCGTTGTCGTCCTCTGCTCTGGCCTCATCGAAGCGCGCGATCATCAGGAGATCGGATCCTTTGAACAGTGCGGCAAACAAGCGGGCGGATCCCAGGGGGTCGGGCACGTTCAGAACCGCCTTCGCGTGCAACTGACCCAACAGCGCCTCGATCTGGGCGATGACATAGGCGGGGCCGGCTTCGTAATGGAGCTTGCTTAGCGACTTTTGATTGGTATTGGCGGCCACGATCATGGCTTCGACACTGCGCACGTCGGGGCTCAACAACGTGCGCAGCAGGGATGTTCCCACCGCCATGAGCTGATCTGCCGCCGAACCGCCGACGCCTTCAATGAGGGCCTGTGGTGCAAACTGATGGCAGTGGGCCGCAATGGCCGCACTGAACAGCGCCTCCTTGTTCTCGAAGTGCCGATAGATGCTGAGCTTGGAGATCTTCGCCCGCTGGGCGACCTTGTCCATGGTCGTCGCTTGAAAACCCAACTCCGCAAAAAGTTCGCCCGCGGCGTCGATTATCGTTTGGCCAAGCGCCTCGTTGGCAGGACGACCGCGCCGGGTCTGGTTGTTTTCGGTCATAAAAAATTCCAGTACTTGACAGTATTCTAATTCTTGAATTACGGTACTTCTAAGTATCTTAAAGTTGCAAGCCGATCTTCCTTCATCCATACGCGGAGCCCATCACCATGAATGACGTCATCATCATCGGCGGCAGCTTTGCCGGGCTCGCCGCCGCCCTGCAGCTCGGCCGTGCCCGCCGCAAGGTCACCGTTCTCGATACCGGCCTGCCGCGCAATCGCTTCGCCGACCACTCCCATGGCCTGCTCGGCCACGACCACAAGCCACCGCTGGAGATCCTGGCCGAGGCGCGGCAGCAGTTGGCACGTTATCCCACGATCCAACTGGTCAATGCCCGGGCCGAGAGCGTCTCCGGCGCCATCGACGATTTCTCCGTCCTCACGGGCGAGGGCGAAACCCTCAGGGCGCGCCGCCTGATCCTGAGCTATGGCGTCGCCGACCAGATGCCTGAAGTTCCCGGCTTTGCCGAAGGCTGGGGCTCCTCCATCGTGCCTTGCCCTTATTGCGACGGCTTTGAAGTTGCCGGCCGGCACTGGGGCCTCGTCTGGTCCGGCCCAATGTCGCACAACTACGTCAGGCTGTACCACGATTGGACTGACACGTTGACGGTCTTCGCCAATGGTCACGACATTTCACCCGACATGCGGGCCGATCTGGCGCGCCGCGGCATCCCTGTCGTCGATGGCCGGATCACCGAAATCGACCATGACGAGACCCATAACGCCACCGTCAGGCTCGACGTCGGCCCCTCTGTCGCGGTCGACATCCTGTTCGCGCATCCGCGCAACAAGCCGTCCGCACGCCTGCATGAATCGCTGGGTCTCGCCACGGTCGAAACGCCCCAGGGCATCGTCCTCAAGGTCGACGAGCGCCGCGAAACCAGCGTGCCCGGCATCTACGCCGCCGGCGACCTCGCCAACCCCGCAATGCCCTCGGTCACCACGGCATCATGGCAGGGCGCGACGGCGGGCATCTCCGCTCAGCAGTCGATGCTGGTTTGAGGGCAAGCAGCATCGATCTCCCCAGTTTCAATTGCACAATAGACAGGAGCGCCACCATGCCCGCCATAAAACCATTCAAACCTCTAGACGAGAAATTTCCATTTGACCGCCAACTCGGTATCGCGGCCGCGCCTCTCGTGCTGATCAACCTCTTCACGGTCGTCGATCCCGCCGATGAAGCGGGCTTCCTGGACGCTTTCAAGGCAGCTGCCGAAGTCATAACGAAGCAACCGGGCTTCATTTCCATGCAACTGCATCGAGCGATCGGCGATAGCCCGACTTACCTGAACTATGTGGTGTGGGAATCCACCGAGGCGGTCCGCGCCGCCTTCACTGATCCCGCGTTCCTCGCGAAACTTCCTGCATATCCGTCATCCGTTGTGGCCAGCCCGCACCTGTTCCAGAAGGTAGCCGTCCCCGGCTTTTGCGTGGCCTGAAGAACGACTCAAGACGAGGAGATGTCATGACAGAGCAAAATGCCCATCAAGTCGCCGACTGGAATGGCCAAAGCGGAGAGTACTGGGCCGCCAACCAGGCCCGGCTCGACGCCATGTTTGCGGTGTTCGGCCAGGCCGCGATCGAAGCCGCCGCGCCCGCCACGGGCGAACGCGTGCTGGACGTCGGTTGCGGCGCGGGCGCGTCGAGTCGGGCTCTGGCCGCCCGCGTCGGCGCGAGCGGTCATGTGCTGGGCGTGGACATATCCGAGCCGCTGATCGGCCGAGCGCGCGCACTGGCGCCACAGGATACGCCGGCCCAGTTCCGGGTAGCCGACGCCAGCAGCGCCGAGCTGCCTGAGGGCGCGTTCGACCTCCTGTTCTCGCGTTTCGGGGTGATGTTCTTCGACGATCCGACTGGGGCGTTTGCCCATATGCGGCGTGCGCTGCGGCCGGGCGGGCGGGTCGCTTTCGTCTGCTGGCGCGGCGTGGCCGAGAACGATTGGGTGCGCCTGCCGATGGGCGCGATCAAGGACATCGTCCCGCTACCCGCGCCGCCCGGTCCCGAAGCGCCCGGCCCGTTCTCGTTCGGCGACCGGGGGCGGCTGACACGCGTCCTGACGGCAGCCGGCTTCACCGATATCGCTATCGCGCCCTTCGATGCTGCCATCCCGTTCGGCGAGGGCGGGACGCGGGACGCGGCGATCGAGGACGCGGTGCAGATGGCGTTCGAGGGCGGCCCGCTGTCGCTTGTGCTCGCTGATCAGCCCGACGACATTCGCGCCCGCGCATGGGCCGCGGTTCGTGCCGCCTTCGCGGGCCTCCCTGGTGAGCGGTCGGTGATGATGGACGGCGCGGCGTGGATCGTCATGGCACGCAATCCGGCAAGCTGACGGAATTACCCGGGATGCGCCGCCGCCAACAGCTCCTTGGTGTAGGGATGCTGGGGCGAGTCGAACACGTCATGGCTGGCGCCTTGCTCGACCACCTTGCCGTCCTTGATCACGATCATGTCGTGGGCCAGGGCGCGAATCACCGCCAGGTCGTGGCTGATGAACAGGTAGGTCAAGTCGTACTTCTGCTGGAGCTGACGGAGCAGGGCGACGACTTGTTTCTGCACGGTGCGGTCCAGTGCCGAGGTGGGTTCGTCCAGCAAAATCAACGCTGGCTTGAGCACCAGGGCCCGGGCAATGGCGATGCGCTGGCGCTGGCCGCCGGAGAACTCGTGGGGGTAGCGATGACGGGTCGAAGGGTCGAGGCCGACCTCCTTGAGGGCCTGGATCACTCGGGCCTCACACTGTTCGGGGCTGGAAGGCTGGTGGACCTCCAGGCCCTCGCTGATGATCTGCTGCACCGACATCCGTGGGCTGAGACTGCCGAACGGGTCCTGAAACACCACCTGCATCTGCTTGCGCCACGGCCGCAGGGCTTTTTGCGACAGCTGATCGAGGGCCTGGCCCTGGAAGCGAATGCTGCCTTCGGACTCGATCAGGCGCAGGATCGCCTGGCCGAGGGTGGACTTGCCGGAACCGGATTCGCCGACGATGCCCAGGGTCTTGCCGCGCTGGATGTTCAGGCTGATACCGTCCACGGCGTGCAGGTATTCCTTGCGCCGGAACAGCCCGCCGCCCAGGGGAAAACTCACGCGCAGGTCTTGTACCTGCAACACCTCCTCGCGATCGTCCCGGGGCAGGGCTTCGCCTTCCGGTTCGGCGTGCAGCAGTTCACAGCTGTAGGGATGTTTCGGTGCGCTGAACAGGGTTTCGCACGGCGCCTGCTCGACGATTTCCCCGGCCTTCATCACGCACACACGCTGGGCGATGCTGCGTACCAGGTTGAGGTCGTGGCTGATCAACAGCAAGGACATGCCGAGCCGTTGCTGCAAGGACTTGAGCAGCAGCAGGATCTTGCGCTGCACGGTCACGTCCAGCGCGGTGGTCGGTTCGTCGGCGATCAACAGCTCCGGCTCGCAGGCCAGGGCCATGGCGATCATCACTCGTTGCCGCTGGCCGCCGGACAGTTGGTGGGGATAGGCCTTGAGCCGCTCGGCGGGTTTCTGGATGCCCACCAGGGCCAGCAGTTCCAGAATGCGCTGGCGCGCCGCTTTGCCGCCCAGGCCCCGGTGCAGCATCAGGGTTTCACCGATCTGCTTCTCGACGCTGTGCAGCGGGTTCAGCGAGGTCATCGGCTCCTGGAAGATCATTGCGATGCGATTGCCGCGCAACTCCCGCAGGGCCGTGGGATCGGCCCCCAGCAGTTCCTGGCCGCGGTAGCGAATGCTGCCGGTGGTGCGGGCTTCTGTCTCGGGGAGCAATTGCAGGATCGAGTGGGCTGTCACTGACTTGCCGGAGCCGGACTCGCCCACCAGGGCCAGGCACTCGCCGGGGCGGATGTCCAGGCACAGGTTGCGCACCACCGTCTGGTCGTTGAAGGCCACGCTCAAGTCGCGGATTTCGATCAGGTTGTCGCTCATCTCAAGGTTTCGCTTCATGGCTGTTTTCAAGAGCGTGGGTCGAACGCGTCTCGCAACGCCTCGCCGATAAACACCAACAGGGAAAGAATCAGGGCCAGGGTAAAAAACGCCGTCAGCCCCAGCCATGGCGCTTGCAGGTTTTGCTTGCCTTGGGCGATCAGTTCCCCCAGCGACGCGCTGCCGGCCGGCATGCCGAAGCCGAGGAAATCCAGGGCGGTGAGGGTCGAGATTGCCCCGGTGAGGATGAAGGGCAAGTAACTCAGGGTGGCGTTCATCGCGTTGGGCAGGATATGCCGCACGATCACCTTGCGATCACTGAGCCCCAGGGCCCTGGCCGCCTTGACATATTCCAGGTTGCGCCCGCGCAGGAACTCGGCACGGACCACGTCCACCAGGGCCAGCCAGGAAAACAGCGCCATGATCCCCAGCAGCCACCAGAAGTTCGGCTCCACGAAGCCGGACAAGATGATCAGCAAGTAGAGCACCGGCAGCCCGGACCAGACTTCCAGCAAGCGTTGCCCGAGCAAATCCACCCAACCACCGTAATACCCCTGCAACGCACCGGCGGCGATACCGATCAGCGTGCTGATGGCGGTCAGTGCCAGGGCGAACAGGATCGACACTCGCGCACCGAAGATCACCCGGGCCAGGACGTCCCGGGATTGGTCATCGGTGCCCAGCCAGTTCACGGTCGAGGGTGGGCTCGGGGCCGGCTGGCTGAGGTCGTAATTGGGTGTGTCGTCGCTGAACGGGATCGGTGGGAACCACAGCCAGCCGCCGTCCTTGTGGATCAGGTTCTGCACGTAGCTGCTGCGGTAGTCGGCCTGGAACGGTAGCTGCCCACCAAACTCCTGTTCGGTATGCCGCTTGAACACCGGGAAATACAGCGAGCCCTGGTAGCTCACCACCAGCGGTTTGTCATTGGCGATCAGTTCGCCGCCCAACGTCAGGATGAACAAGCCGATGAACAGCCACAGCGACCACCAGCCCCGACGGTTTTTCTTGAAACGCTCGAAGCGCCGACGGCCCAAGGGGGAAAACTTGAACATCAGGCGTTCCTCGCCGCGAAGTCGATGCGCGGGTCCACCAGGGTGTAGCAGAGGTCGCCGACGAGTTTGATCAGCAGGCCGAACAGCGTAAAGATGAACAGCGAGCCGAACACCACCGGATAATCCCGGGAGACTGCGGCCTCGTAGCTCATGCGGCCCAGGCCGTCGAGGGAAAAAATCACCTCGATCAGCAGCGAGCCGGCGAAGAACACGCTGATGAACGCCTGGGGAATACCCGATACCACCAGCAGCATCGCGTTGCGGAACACGTGGCCGTACAGCACCCGGCGTTCGCTCATGCCCTTGGCTCGCGCGGTGACCACGTACTGGCGGGTGATTTCATTGAGGAACGAGTTCTTGGTCAGGATCGTCAGGGTGGCGAAGCCGCCGATCACCAGCGACGTGACCGGCAGCACCAAGTGCCAGAAGTAGTCGGCGATCTTGCCCAGTGTCGACAGCGACTCGAAATTATCCGACACCAGCCCGCGCACCGGAAACCAGTTCAGCGAGGTGCCGCCGGCGAACACCACGATCAGGAACATCGCGAAGAGGAACGCCGGCATCGCATAGCCAATGATGATCGCCGTGCTGCTCCACACATCGAATGCCGAGCCGTGATGCACCGCCTTGCGGATGCCCAGGGGGATCGACACCAGATAGGTGATCAATGTTGCCCAGAGCCCAAGGGAAATGGTCACCGGCATCTTTTCCAGGATCAGATCGGTGACCGTGGCGCCACGGAAGAAGCTCTTGCCGAAATCCAGGCGGGCGTAGCTGCTGAGCATCAGCCATAAGCGTTCATGGGCCGGTTTGTCGAAGCCGTATTGTTTTTCGATGTCCTTGATCAACTGTGGATCGAGGCCGCGACTGGCGCGGGAGCTGTTGGTCATGGTATTGCCTGAACCGCCGACGCTGGCGCCGCCGACGCCTTGCAGGTGGGCGATGGCTTGTTCCACCGGCCCGCCGGGTGCGGCCTGCACGATGACGAAGTTCACCAGCAGGATAATCACCAGCGTGGGGATGATCAGCAGCAGGCGCCGCGCAATATAGGCCCACATCAATGCCGCCCTCCGGGTGTGCCGCGCTTGATGAGTTCGGCGCGCATCTGCTCGTTGGTCAACGGTGTGCTGCTCACTTCCCACCAGCTCTCGATGGCTTCGTCATTGCTGGCCTGTACTTTCGGGATGCCGAAGCGGTTCCACCACACGGTCGAGCTGCCCGGCGGGTAATAGTTGGGAATCCAGTAGTAATTCCATTGCAGCACCCGGTCCAGGGCGTGGGCATGGCGGAGCATGTCGGCTTGGGTGCTGGCCTTGACCAAGCCGTCGATCAGCGCGTCCACCGCCGGGTCCTTCAAGGCCATGTAGTTGTTGGCCCCTGGATCATTGGCGGCCGCCGAACCGAAGTAGTTGTAGAGTTCCATGCCCGGCGAGGTGCTGACGGGGTAGCCGGTGATGATCATGTCGTAGTCGCGACTCATCAGGCGATTGACGTACTGGGAGGCGTCGATGCGGCGAATGCTCATGTCGATGCCGATTTGCGCCAAGGTACGTTTGTAGGGCAGCAGCAGGCGATCGATACCGTTCTGGCTGTTCAGGAAGGTGAAGCTCAGCGGCTCGCCCTCGGCATTCACCAGGCGGTCGCCGTCGGGTTTCCAGCCGGCCTGTTCCAACAAGGCGAGGGCTTGCAGTTGTTTGTCGCGGATCACGCCACTGCCGTCGGTTTTCGGGGCCTGGAAGACTTGGGTGAAGACTTCGTCGGGAATCTGTCCGCGCAACGGCTCGAGGATCGCCAGTTCGCCGGCATCGGGCAGTTCTCGAGCGGCGAGGTCAGTGTTGGAAAAGTAACTCTGCTGACGCACATAGACGTTGCGCATCATCTGGCGATTGCTCCATTCGAAATCCCAGAGCATCGCCAGGGCCTGGCGCACACGGCGGTCCTGGAACTGCGGTTTTTGCAGGTTGAAGACGAAACCCTGGGCGGTCTGGGGAGCCTGGGTGGCCAGGTGAGCCTTTTGCAGGCGACCGTCGTGCAGGGCCGGGCTGTCATAGCCGATGGCATAGCCGGTGGCGGAGAACTCGCGATTGTAGTCATAGGCGCCACCACGCAGCACCTGGCGGGCCACATCGGTGTCGCCAAAATACTCGATGCTGAAATGGTCGAAATTGTAGAGGCCGCGACTGACCGGCAGATCCTTGCCCCACCAATCGGCATTACGTTTGAAGGTAATGCTGCGCCCGGAATCGACTTTGCTGACCCGGTAGGGGCCACTGCCCAGCGGGGGCTCGTAGCCGCCGCCGTTAGCGAAATCGCGGGTCTTCCACCAATGTTCGGGAAAGACCGGCAAGGTGGCGATGTCCAGGGGCAGGGTGCGGCTTTCGTTGTTCTTGAAGTTGAAGCGCACGGTGCGTTCGTCCTCGATCACGACGTCCTTGACCGCCGCGAACTGGGTGCGATAGCGCAGGCTGCCTTGGGTCATCAACAGCTCGAAGCTGAAGCGCACGTCCTGGGCGGTGATGGGCTTGCCATCGGCGAAGCGGGCCTTGGGGTTCAGGTAGAAGCGCAGCGACAGGCCATCGTCGGCCCGCTCCATTTTCTGCGCCACCAGGCCATAGACGGTATAGGGCTCATCCAGCGAGCGTTGGGCCAGTGGCGAGTAGAGCAGCCCGTCGATCTGGCTGACGCCGATGCCTTTGTCGATATAGGGCAGGATATGGTCGAAGTGGCCGATCTCGATGGCCGAGCGGCGCATGGTCCCGCCTTTGGGGGCCTGGGGATTGGTGTAGGCGAAGTGGCCGAAACCTTCGGCATATTTGGCCGGTTCGCCATAGACGGTCAGGGCATGTTGCGGTGCTGCATCGACTCCGACGGCGCCTGTCAGCAGGACCACGGCAGTCAATAGCAGGGAAGGGAACGCCAGTCGCATTGTCAGCCTTAAAGCCGGGTGATCGATGACACGAGTTGTACGCGAGCGGCGCCTGGATCGCCAGCCCCGTGTGACCCAAACACAACGGCCCACCGAAGGGCGGGCCGTCATGTCGATAAATCGGGATCAGTCCTGGCGGCTGGTGACTTCCAGCAGGTGGTAGCCGAACTGGGTCTTGACCGGGCCCTGGACCACATTGATCGGGGCACTGAATACCACGGTGTCGAATTCCTTGACCATCTGGCCCGGGCCGAACGAACCCAGGTCGCCGCCCTGACGGCTGGACGGGCAGGAGGAGTTGGCCTTGGCAACTTCGGCGAAATCGGCGCCGGCTTCGATCTGGGCCTTGAGTTCGTTGCACTTGTCTTCGGTGGAAACCAGGATGTGGCGGGCAGTGGCTTTGGCCATGGGGGAAATTCCTTTCGATATTTTTAAAGGTGTTGAGCCTACCGGATTCATTGACCGGTTGTTGTCAAAATTGCGTCAAAACCTTGAACCGGACGATCAAAGGCCGGCTTTGCGCAGGCGTTCGGCGTGGCGCAGGTAGAGCTCCGTCGGGTCGGTACCTCGGCGTACTGGGTCGGTCGCCGGGTTGAGGGTACTCATGTGGTGCAGGGGATAGTTGGAGCGAATGACCTTGCCCAGGTGCGAGCTGAAGCGTCCGACCATGCCATCGTTCTGCCCGGCTTCGGTAATGAAGTATTCGGAAAAGGCGCGGCAGAAGGCGTGCACAGGGTCCATGGCCGGGCGTCCTTCTTCCTGTGCATCTGGCAACGTGCCGCTCCAGGAGTAGTAGCGCACACCGTTGACCTTGTTCGGGCCACTTTCCCCCCAATGCCTTGGCAGGCCTTGGGGGTATTTGTCATTGAACGCGCCGACGCCTTCGGTGGTCAGCGCAGCCAGCGCGGCAACGGCGGCTGGCGGGAGCTGAGGCTGGCCATCGAGCAAGGAGATGAAGTCGGCGAACAGCGTGGCGACTTTACTGGCGACGGGGCCCGGCAGCCGCCCCGGGGTGAGGGCCTTGTGCAGGAAGTCGGCCAGTTCGGAACCATGGTTGGGGCCGCTGACCGATGTCACTGAGGCAACCCGGCCGGGCGCCAGGGCGGCGGCATAGCGGGCGGCCAGCGCACCCTGGCTGTGGCCGATCAGGTTGACCTTTGTGGTGTCGGTACCGCTCAGGATCAGGTCCATCTGCGCCAGCAACTGCTCGCCGCGGGCCTCATTGGAATGGGTGGCCGACAGGTAGGGGATAAACACCCGGGCACCGGCGAGGCGCAGTGCCTGTTTGATGCCATGGAAAAGTTCGAAGCCGCCGATCCTGTCAAACCCGAACAACCCATGGATCAGCAGGATGGGGAATTGAGTGGTTGCATTCCGTTGCATGTTCGTACCTTTTTCGAAGAGGTTCACGTTGAGATTGCGACCTCACTCTAATGCAGGCTTTTGTTGGGCGGTGTAGGAAGAAACCGCAGTGACTTACTGAAACTGGAATAAAAAAAGTGGGAAGAATCGGACAAGAAGCCCGGCGGCGCCAAAGGTGCCTGGATACTTCCGATGGCCCTTGTGGGTTTGCAGCTACAGCTTCAAGCGCCAAGGACCACTGATGCCGTTGTCTTGTCTGACTGCGGGGGGCGAGGCGGTCGGGTTTTAATGGCTGTGTCGGGCGCCGTCGTGTGGCGGAGCCTTCATCCAAGGACTGGAACCACGCATGACTACTTACCGATCCGCCCAACCACCCCAACTCAGATCGCCAGCGAGGCTGTTGGCGCCTTCTCTGCCTGCCGCCAAGGGCGGGGTGATCAACCCCGCCTGGAGGAAAGCGGTCATCACCGTGAAGCCTTATCCGCTGATGGCGTGTGGGGATGAGGTGTCGCTGTGTTGGCTAGGGCTCAATTCAGACGCCCAGCCCTACTGGCATGAAGAAAGCCGGTTCGTGACGGAGCGCCAGGTTGGGCGAGACGTCGTTTTCGTCGTACGAGAGCGGCATATCGCCGAGCTGGATGGCGGCTCGCTGGAGATTTCCTACCGAGTGACTGGCAAGCAATTGCCGGCCGCGCTGGACTCGGAGCCCCTTCAACTGCAGATCGGTGATGCACCCTTGCAACTGCTGGCCGCCGTTGCCGACGATGCGGTGGGTGGCAGCCTTGATCCGGCCCGGGTGCCAGAAGGCACGCGTTTGACCATCCGGCCTTATCCCAGAATGGCCGTAGGGGACCGCCTGATTCTGATCGCCAGTCGGGAGGATAAGGCGCTCTGGCGCGATGTGCTGGAGATAGAGGCCCACGCCATCGGTCGCGAGGTATCGTTCTGGATCGATCATTCGCAAATCGCGCCCCATGTCGGCCACGGACTGAGCTTGGCTTATGTCGTCCGCCACGGACATTCGGTACGCCGCGCCGAGCCCTTGTCGTTGCACATAGGCCCTCTGGTGCGCCCAGCGCTGAAGGCGCCTCGGATCCTGGGGGTGGCGGAGGGGGTGGTGGAGGTCGATGAGCTTCAGGGTGGGCTGACGGTCGTCATTGACGGTGCTGGACTTGAGGCGGGCGAGTTGGTCTGGTTCCAGTGCAATGGCAACTATGCCCATGTCGAAGAGCGGGAAATCACCGAGGACACGACCGGTCAGCCGGTCAGCTTCGTCGTGCCGGCGGCGTATTGGCAGGAGCAGCGCGACCGATCGGTGCGTCTGTTTTATCAGGTCGAGCGCCTGGATGATGTCAGCCAGCAATCCGACTGGGTCGCGGTCCAGGTGCGTTCCAAGGCGCAGAGTTGAGTAGATGAAAAAAAGTGGCGAGGGAGCTTGCTCCCGCTGGCTGCGCAGTAGCCCTTTTGTGTGAGCGCTTCGCACTCAAGCGGAAGCAAACTCTTGTAGAGAAAAATTTATCTAATTGATTTTAAAGATAAATTATTTGCCGATTTACCGGCATGTGCTCTGCGCGACAGCGCAGCCTCATCGCAGGCTGCGGGGGCTCCCTCGCCACATAACCCAGGAAAGTCTTAAGTGGACAGCCATTTCCCATGGGCCTGGCGCAACAACTGCTCGGTGGATTCCCAGCCCAGGCAACCGTCGGTGACCGATACGCCGTAGCGCATCGATGTGCCCAGCGGTTGGCAGCCTTCGAACAGATGGCTTTCGAGCATCATGCCGATCAGGGCGCGGTTGCCTTGCAGGCGTTGTTCCAGCACGTCATTGAACACCTGCGGCTGACGCAACGGGTCTTTGCCGCTGTTGGCGTGGCTGCAGTCCACCATGATCCGGGCCGGTATCTTGAGGCGGGTCAGGTCGTGGTGTATCTGCGTGACGCTCTGTTGGTCGTAGTTCGGCCCGCGATGACCACCGCGCAGCACCAGGTGAGTGTCGGGGTTGCCCGGCGTCTGGATGATCGCCGGATGCCCCTGGCTGTCTACGCCGAAATGCCGATGGGGATGGGCAGCAGAACGCATGGCATCGCAGGCGATGCCGACCCCGCCGTCGGTGCCGTTCTTGAACCCCACGGGCATGCCCAGGCCGCTGGCCATTTCCCGATGGATCTGCGATTCGGTGGTGCGTGCGCCGATGGCGACCCAACTGAGCAGGTCATCGAAGTAGCTGGCGGCCATGGGTTGCAGCAGTTCGGTGGCGACAGGTAAACCAAGCTGCAACATCTCTCGCATCAGTTCCCGGGACAAGGTCAGGCCCGCGGCCATGTCATCGCTGCCATCCAGGCCAGGATCGTAGGCCAGGCCTTTCCAGCCTACGGTCGTGCGGGGCTTTTCCACGTAGGCGCGCATGACCAGCAGCATGCTGTCGCTCACTTCATGGGCCACGCGAGCCAGGTTGGCGGCGTATTCAAGGGCGGACTTCGGGTCGTGGATCGAGCAGGGGCCGACGATGACCAGCAGGCGGGAGTCCTCACCGTCGAGGATCGCGCGGATGGCCTGGCGATGGGCGCTGACTTGCTGGCTCAACGCGGTGCTGAGCGGCAATTGGTGCTTGAGTTGCAACGAGCTCGGCAGACGCAGGGTCAGGGCTTCGTTGGCAGGGTTGAGCGTGGACAGCGGCAAAGCGGAGACGGACGAATTCATGATCTGGCTTCCTGGACGGGCGGCGGGTTCGTTCCCGCGCGCCGGTCCTAGTGGGGTGTTCGACAATTGGCCGGATTGGCCCGCAATTGAGGCTTGCCACCGGTAGGTGACCGATCGGAGGCGGCAGGCTGTCCCGAGCGGTGGCTGGTAAATCGCCAGGCGGAAAAACTGTCGTAACGGTAATAAGTGGCGTAGTTCATGGCTCAATCCTCAAGTTGTCTGGTGTCGCAAATGTGTGGGGCCTGAAAAAACAAAACCCCCGGTCGGGAGGCCGACCGGGGGTTTGGAAAACTCTGGAAGGCGACCCGTTTAAAGTGGGCGCCGGTTGGGTATCAGGCGCGCCAGTGGCTAAACCAATACCCAAAATAAAAGCTGACCGGAGTTTGAACACTGTTCGCCCAGGCAGCCGCAACCGAGCGCGGGGCGCTGGCGGTTTGAAGCGATGAGAGGGCGTTGAACATGGTCTGTCTCCGATGAATGGCCCTGAGCTTACTAGAGGGCGGGGCGCCGGTTCAATCAGAAAATTCTATCGAGGGCATGCAATTGTTCGTCCCGGCTTGAGTCCGCTGGGCTTTATGACAAACTTCAGGTTTGCAGCGCCTACCAAGGATGATCCATGACCGCTCCAGCCTTCGCCGCCGCCCAGTCGATCTCCATCGCGGGGGACGTTCGCGCCAACCTCCTGCGTCATCAGCATTTCATGCAGGCGGCCGCTGAACAGGGCGTGCAGTTGTTAGTGTTTCCTGAGCTATCACTCACCGGCTACGAAGGCGGCCTGGCGGCGGATCTGGCCATCCTGCCGGAGGATGCCATATTGCAACCGCTGCGCGACTTGGCCCGCGAGCTCGGCCTGACAGCGGTGGTGGGCATGCCGATTCGCCTGTCGGCGGACGCCCCGGTGTTGATCGGTGCGTTGGTCCTCGGTGCCGACGGCTCCCTCGGGGTCTACAGCAAGCAGCATCTGCACCCAGGGGAAGAAGTCGCCTTCGCCCCGGGGCATGGTGGCTCGATGCTGACAATGGGGCAGGATTGCATCGCCCTGGCGGTATGCGCCGATTTTTCCCACGCCAGCCATTCTGCCGCGGCAGCTGGGCAGGGCGCTACGCTCTATGCGGCGGGGGTGTTGATCACCGAGGCTGGCTACGTGTCCGATACGGCATTGCTGCAAGGATATGCCCGGCAGCATGCCATGACCGTGCTGATGGCCAATCATGGCGGCGCCACCGGAGGCTGGGAATCGGCTGGTCGCAGTGCCATCTGGGGGCCGGACGGTTCGCTGCTCGCGGCAGCGCCCGGCGCGGGCGAGCTGTTGGTGATCGCCCGCCGCGAAGTCAACGGCTGGGCAGGACAAGTCGTGCCGGTGGCAGTGCTTGGATGAGGTGTCCATGAGCTTCGAGTGGCGTGCGGCAACGGCAGGGGACATTGACTTCGCCCGGCAGCTGACCTGCGACAACATGCTTGCTTATTACCTCAAGCATGATTTGCTCTGGCAGGACGAAGCGTTCGACTTGGCCTGGATCATTCGCCAGAACTGGATAATCAGTCGTGCCGGTCAGGTTTTGGGCTTTGTCAGTCTCAGTCGTGACGCCCGGGCGTTGTATATCCGGGAGCTGCAGATCGACGAGGCGTTTCGTGGGCAGGGCGCCGGGACTTGGGCGATCGGACAGGTTTGGGGCTTGGTGGGCCTGGAGCGTCGCCCGGCGCTGCGCCTGACGGTGTTCAAGGAAAATCCGGCCAGGGCGTTGTACGAACGCATGGGCCTGCGCGTCGTGGGCGAAGACGAATATTTCCTGAGGATGCAGCGAGACGCCGGTGCTTGAAGCCTCGGACGTTGTGCCAATAAAGATGTGTTGTAACTTTTATCTGTTCCTTTGCGCTAGGTCTGCTGGACGCTTTTTGCTAAGGTGTTGTGCAACCCAAATAAGACCAAATCGTGAGGTGTCTGCTTGATTAGGGTGTTAGTGGTCGATGACCATGATCTCGTCCGTACGGGCATTACACGAATGCTGGCTGACATCGATGGCCTGCAGGTAGTTGGCCAAGCTGAATCCGGGGAAGAATCCCTGATCAAAGCGCGCGAATTGAAGCCCGACGTGGTGTTGATGGACGTCAAGATGCCTGGCATCGGTGGCCTTGAGGCCACGCGCAAACTGCTGCGCAGTCACCCTGACATCAAGGTGGTCGCGGTGACCGTATGCGAGGAGGATCCGTTTCCCACCCGGCTGTTGCAGGCGGGCGCGGCAGGCTACCTCACCAAGGGCGCTGGCTTGAACGAGATGGTCCAGGCCATTCGTCTGGTTTTTGCCGGGCAACGCTACATCAGCCCGCAAATCGCCCAGCAATTGGCGATCAAGTCGTTCCAGCCAACCAACGATTCTCCCTTCGATGCACTGTCGGAGCGGGAAATCCAGATTGCGCTGATGATTGTCGGTTGCCAGAAGGTGCAGATCATCTCCGACAAGCTGTGCCTGTCGCCAAAAACCGTCAACACCTACCGCTATCGTATTTTCGAGAAGCTTTCGATCAGCAGTGACGTCGAATTGACACTGTTGGCGGTGCGCCACGGCATGGTCGATGCCAGCGCCTGAAAATGACTGATTTGTTTGATCCAAGCGCGTTCCTGTCCACTTGCAGCGGTCGCCCCGGCGTGTACCGCATGTTCGATGGCGACGCACGCCTGCTTTATGTCGGCAAGGCCAAGAATCTCAAGAAACGCCTGGCCAGTTACTTTCGCAAGACCGGCCTCGCCCCGAAGACCTCTGCCCTGGTGGGGCGCATCGCGCAAATCGAAACGACGATCACCGCCAATGAAACCGAGGCCCTGCTGCTCGAGCAGACGCTGATCAAGGAATGGCGCCCGCCGTACAACATCCTGTTGCGCGACGACAAATCCTACCCCTACGTGTTTCTGTCCGACGGGGCGTTTCCGCGCCTGAGCATTCATCGGGGTGCCAAGAAGGCCAAGGGCAGGTATTTCGGCCCTTATCCCAGCGCCGGGGCGATTCGTGAAAGCCTCAGCCTGCTGCAGAAGACCTTCTTCGTTCGCCAATGTGAAGACAGCTACTACAAGAACCGCACCCGGCCCTGCCTGCAGTACCAGATCAAGCGCTGCAAGGCGCCTTGCGTGGGCTTTGTCGAGCCGCAGGTCTACGCCGAGGATGTGCGTCACTCGGTGATGTTCCTGGAGGGGCGCAGCAATGCGCTGACCGATGAGCTGTCGGCAGCCATGGAGGACGCGGCGGTCAACCTTGAATTCGAACGGGCCGCCGAGCTGCGCGACCAGATCGGCCTGCTGCGCCGCGTGCAAGACCAGCAAAGCATGGAAGGCGGCAGTGGCGATGTCGATGTGGTTGCCGCGTTCATCAACCCAGGCGGCGCCTGCGTGCACTTGATCAGTGTGCGCGGCGGTCGGGTGCTGGGCAGCAAGAACTTCTTTCCTCAAGTGGGCATCGAGGAAGACGTGTCCGAGGTCATGGCGGCGTTTCTGGGCCAGTACTACATCAGCAGTCCGGAACGCGACCTGCCTGCCGAGCTGATCGTCAACGTGGTCCATGAGGACTTCCCGGCCCTGATCGAAGCCATCGACAAGCTCCGTGGTCGTGAACTGACCATCAGCCACCGTGTTCGCGGTACCCGAGCCCGTTGGCAGCAACTGGCCGTGACCAACGCCGAACAGGCCCTGGGCGCACGCTTGGCCAACCGCCAACACGTGGCGGCGCGGTTCGATGCCTTGGCCGAAGTGCTGAACCTGGACGAGCCGCCGCAGCGGCTGGAGTGCTATGACATCAGCCATTCCAGCGGCGAGGCGACCGTGGCGTCCTGCGTGGTGTTCGGTCCGGAAGGCCCGATCAAGTCCGACTACCGCCGTTACAACATCGAAGGCGTCACGCCGGGCGATGACTATGCGGCGATGCATCAGGCGTTGATGCGGCGCTTCGGCAAGCTGAAGGACGGGGAGGGCAAGTTGCCGGACATCCTCCTGGTGGACGGCGGCAAAGGCCAGTTGTCCATGGCCCGCGATGTGCTCAATGAGTTGATGGTCCCGGACCTGATCCTGCTAGGCGTGGCCAAGGGCGCGACGCGCAAGGCTGGTTTCGAGACCTTGTACCTGAACGATGCCGCCCATGAATTCACTCTCAAGGGCGATTCGCCAGCGCTGCACCTGATCCAACAGATTCGCGACGAAGCCCACCGTTTCGCCATCACCGGACACCGTGCCCGCCGTGGCAAGACGCGCCGGACGTCTACACTGGAAGGTGTGGCAGGCGTCGGCCCGACGCGACGCCGCGACTTGTTGAAACATTTTGGTGGATTGCAGGAACTGTCTCGTGCCAGCATCGAGGAGATAGCCAAAGCACCCGGTATCAGTAAAAAGCTCGCAGAGTCGATTTATGCAAACCTGCATAGCGAGTAGAATGCCCGTCAACCTCGTAGCCAGTTGTGCCGATGAATATCCCAAACCTGATTACCGTCCTACGCGTCCTGCTCATCCCGATCTTCATATTGCTGTTCTATTTGCCGTACCACTGGAGCTACGTGGCCTCCGCCTCGGTCTTCGCCTTCGCCGCCGCGACGGACTGGCTGGATGGTTACCTGGCCCGACGCCTTGAGCAGAGCACGCCGTTCGGCGCGTTCCTCGATCCGGTGGCCGACAAGCTGATGGTCGCGGTGGCCCTGGTGCTGCTGGTGCAGGAACATGGCAACCTCTGGCTGACCTTGCCGGCGGCGGTGATCATTGGCCGCGAAATCGTCGTCTCGGCACTCCGGGAATGGATGGCTGAACTGGGCGCTCGTGCCCAGGTCGCCGTGTCGAACCTCGGCAAATGGAAAACCGCGGCGCAGATGCTCGCGCTGGTGATCCTGCTGGCCAACCCGTCGGACTTCAGCCTCTGGGTGCTGTTGGGCTATGCGCTGCTGCTGGTTTCCGCTGGGTTGACGTTGTGGTCAATGGTCCAATACCTGCGCGCCGCCTGGCCGCATCTGCGGACGGATGTAGAGCCGAAATAAAACTTTTTTGAATCAAAGGGTTGACGGCGTAATCTGAATCTATAGAATGCGCCACACCAAGACGCGGGAATAGCTCAGTTGGTAGAGCACGACCTTGCCAAGGTCGGGGTCGCGAGTTCGAGTCTCGTTTCCCGCTCCAATTATTTTTCTATTGGCTTCTATTGAAGCCTTTAGAAATTAAAAAAGAGACTTCGGTCTCTTTTTTTGTTTCCGGTAAGTTCCACTCGATACCACGACTAGCCACGATTTTTCAGTACATTTTTTAGTACATCAATTCGGCATTTGGGTAAATCACTTTTTCGTGGTACTCGCCTCACTGGAAACCTTACAAATCTCCTCTATTCAAACGAGACGGAGTTTGTACAATGGCTCTCACCGACACTGCAGTCCGGCATGCTAAACCCCGTGCGAAGGACTACACCCTCCCTGACTACAATGGCCTCGCTCTTTTCGTGAATATGAAAGGCGCCAAGTACTGGCACTTCCGCTTTTCCTGGGCGGATAAGCAACCCCGTATTTCTCTCGGTACCTATCCTGAAATTAGCTTACGAGATGCTCGCGCTCTGCGTGACGTTGCCAGAGCGCTGGTCGCCAGGGGCATCGATCCGCGTGTCTATCGGCAGCTGGAGCGTAATGCTAGACGCCTGGCCACGGAAAACGCCTGAAAAACGGTTGTTCAGCATTGAAAGTGATACGCAAGTTGAGCTGGTCGAGACCAACAACTCCGCCATCAGTGTGTCCGGCCTGACCAACCGCTTCGCCTTGCTCGCCCGCTCCGAGCAGGCTGTACCGGGCCTGTGGCAGCCGGCAGCGCAAGGCTCGGGTGACGTGCGACATGGCTAACAACAGCCGGGTAATCGTCGTATGCTCTTTTTATGGCCTCGCCGTCATTGGCTTGTGCACAGATGCCACTGTGGCGTACTGACGCCTCGGCCTGGACGAGGCGAGTTTGTACCGAAATTTGGGTGATATGTTCAGCTCTGGAGGGTACTTTGAACGTGAATTGGGAAGGGTTACAGCCAATTCGAGGGGAGGTTATCGTCATCGAAGATGACCCCATCTTACAATCGCTGCTCACCAACATCATGGTAGAGATTGGCGCTAGAACTATCGCATTTGACACGGCTGATGATGCCTTAACCTACCTGCTCGAAGGACAGGGCCGGTGCGCCATCGTTATTGCAGATCATGGTGTTCCTGGTCAGGTAAAAGGTATCGAATTCATAGAAATGGTTAAAGGTCGTTGGCCTCACATTGCCGCAATTCTTACCTCCGGGTACCAAATTGAATTAGGCGCTGTTCCGGCAGACACCATTTACCTGCATAAGCCTTGGTCATTGGATGAGATGGTTGTCGCTGTGGCTACGCTCCTTCAGCCGGAGACCCCGATACAGAAACCCTGAGTCACGCCACCCTCACATTTAAGCTGAAGTCCGATCCACACGAGTAGAATGAACAGTTCTCGGGTGTTCCGTTCCAGATAGGTCGACATGTACAGGTCTGCCGATGGGCCTAATCAGCTATCGGAGTAATCACCGGCAAACCGCTCAAACAACCGCCGGCCAGCATGGAGAGTGTAAATGCAGCACCTGGATCATTTCTCCTTGCACCTGTTCATTCTGGTTTGCGAGGAAGGCACAATCGCGCGGGCCAGTCAGCGGGCTTTCATTGCTCCGTCGGCGGTAAGCAAACGAATCTCAGACATCGAAGCACGTTTCGGCACGCCATTGTTCAAACGCAGCAAGCGCGGGGTAGAGCCCACACCGGCGGGGCAAGCCTTGCTTCGGCATGCGCGTTCGCTCACGCGGGCGATGGAAAGGCTGGACAGTGAACTCAGTGAATACGCCGAAGGCGCTCGCGGGCATGTTCGGGTCTTGGCGAATGTGTCATCGATCATGGAGTTTTTGCCGGAAGAGCTGTCGGATTTCATGTTGAACAACCCCAGAATCCAGGCCGATATCGAAGAGCGCTTCAGCCCGGAGGTGGTCCGTGGGGTGGCTGAAGGCAATGCCGATCTAGGTATTTGTCGGCAGTCAATGGCAGTGGGAGATCTGGAGTTCCTGCCTTACCGCCAGGACCATCTGGCGGTTGTGGTCAGCGCAACTCACCCCTTGGCGGATCACACTCGCATAACCTTCGAAGAAACGCTGGCCTTTGATCACCTGGGGCTGTCCGCCTTCGCCACACTCAATACCTTCATGCGTGAAGAGGCGAAAAAGCAGGGCAGGGAGTTGCGCTTCCGATCTTATGTATCGTCGTTTGATGCTGCATTCCGCCTGCTTCAGTTCGGTCTGGGTCTGGCCGTGTTTCCGCTTGAAGCGGTGGCGCGATATGCGCAGTTGTTCGACCTACGCGTTATCCCGTTGGCTGACGATTGGGCACTGGGTGAGTTCGTGATTTGCGTGCGTGACCGCGAAGCGCTGTCACTTTCAGCCCGCCGGCTATTGGATCATCTGCTGTTACGTGCGCCACCGCGACAAACTGCCCGCTGAGGGATGAGCCTATCCATCGTGGCTGACGATGGATCAGGCCGTAAATGAAGTCTTTTCGAGGGGATGACGTCTCTCTAGTCTGAGGGTGTGCTCCAGCCTATGAGAGACCTTCATGACAACAATAACGATCAATGAAGTCGGCATGCGCGATGGCTTGCAAAGTCTTCAAGCCATCATGCCGACCGCTGCCAAATGCCAATGGATCGATGAAGCCTATGCCGCTGGTATGCGCCATATGGAAGTCGCGTCCTTCGTGCCGGCTAAACTGCTGCCGCAAATGGCCGATGCCAGGGAAGTCGTTGCCCACGCCTTGAGTTTTCCGAATCTGGTCGTGTCGGTCCTGGCCCCGAACCTGCGTGGCTGTCGTGATGCGCTTGAGTCCGGTGCCCATCGAATCATAGCCCCCGTTTCCGTCAGCGCCGCTCACAGTCTGGCCAATGTGCGGCGCACGCCATTGGAAATGGTCGAAGAGCTCTCGCGGATGTGCCAGTTGCGCGATGAGTTGGGGCTGCACCAGGTTCAGATCATCGCCGGCATGTCCGTCGCGTTCGGCTGCACCCGCCAGGGGGATGTGCCATTGAATGATCTTTGCGAACTAACCGGCCATGTACTGGAGGCTGGTTGCGATCTGGTGTCGCTCGGCGATACGACGGGCTATGCCCACCCAGGCCAGGTGGCGCGCACGCTGCAGGCGGTCCGGGCCATCGCCGGCGAAAAGCTCAGGGCCGCGCATTTCCACGATACCCGTGGTCTGGCCCTCGCCAATAGCCTGGTCGCGGTGCAGCAAGGCATTACCGAGTTGGACTCTTCACTGGCGGGCCTGGGCGGCTGTCCGTTCGCACCGGGAGCATCCGGCAATACCGTGACCGAAGACTTGGTGTTCATGCTGCAAAGCATGGGTTATGACACGGGCATCGATCTGGTTGCATTGATCGCATCACGGGAGGTGCTGCGCGCCGCCTTGCCGGATGAAACTCTTTACGGCTGCGTCGCCCGCGCCGGATTACCACTCAACTACAAGCCATCTGCCTATCGCGCTTGAGCCTGTTGCGATCAAGGAAAACGCTAATGTCCAGACTTCCATTGGACGGCATTCGTGTCGTCGAAATTTCTCATATGGTGATGGGACCGACCTGCGGAATGATCCTGGGAGACCTCGGCGCAGAGGTCATCAAGATCGAGCCAATTCGTGGCGACGGTACGCGCCGTCTGCTGGGGGCCGGTGCCGGTTTCTTTCGTACCTTCAACCGTAACAAGCAGTGCATCGCTGTCGACGTCAATACCCCACAAGGGCGAGATGCGGTGCTGGAACTGATCGACACCGCCGACGTGTTCATCGAAAACTTCAAGCCCGGGCGGATGCAAGAACTTGGATTCGGTTACGCAGCGATTCGTGAACGCAACCCGCGCATCATCTACGCCTCGCATAAAGGTTTTCTCAACGGACCTTACGACAATCGCCTGGCGCTGGATGAGGTGGTGCAGATGATGGCGGGGCTGGCCTACATGACAGGGCCTGTCGGCAGGCCATTGCGCGCTGGCAGTTCAGTGAACGACATCATGGGCGGTATGTTCGGTGCAATCGGCGTGCTTGCGGCACTGAACGAGCGCAACATCACCGGCGCCGGCCGTGAAGTCCAGAGTGCACTGTACGAGAACTGCGTATTGCTCGCGGCCCAGCACATGCAGCAATACGTCGTCACCGGCCAGGCGGCCGCCCCGATGCCGAACCGTATCAGTGCCTGGGCCATCTACGATGTATTCCAGTTTGCCGGAGGCGAGCAGATGTTCGTCGCCGCCACGGGCGAAGGTCAGTGGAGCGCCTTGTGTCAGTTGCTGGGCCAGACGGCCTTGCTCGACGACCAAAGCCTCGCCACCAATAACGACCGGGTGCTGCAGCGCCCCCGGCTATTGGCCGACCTGGCAGAAGTATTCGCGACCATGGATGCCAAGGCGCTGGCTCTTGAGTTGGAAGCGAACGGTATCCCCTTTGCACCGATTCGTCGTCCCGAGGAATTGTTCGCGGATCCTCATCTGCTGCAAAGCGGCGGCCTGGCGGATCTGCAGCTTGAGGACGGGTCCCTGACTGCCATGCCCCTGCTGCCGTTGTCTCTGGATGGCGAGCGGCTGCAACCCCGTCGATCGATACCTCGTATCGGTGAACATACCCACAAGGTTATGCGGGAGCTGGGTTACAGCGACGAGCATATAGCCCAGCTGTGTGCGGCCGGTGTCCTGAAAACCGACGATCAGCCTGAGGAGGCGTTGCCATGGCTATCTATCAGTACGACACGTTTATCCCCGCGATCCACGCCGAAACCTTCGTTGCCGATGAGGCCACAGTCATTGGTGCTGTCACGCTGGAACAAGGAGTAAGTATCTGGCCCCAGGCCGTTTTGCGCGGCGACAACGAACCGATTCGAATCGGCCAATGCAGCAACGTACAGGAAGGCGCCGTGCTGCATGCTGACCCTGGATTCCTGCTGACCGTGGGGGCGGGGGTCACCATCGGCCACCAGGCCATGCTGCACGGTTGCACGATCGGCGATGGCGCGTTGATCGGGATTCAAGCGGTTGTGCTCAACGGTGCGGTCATCGGCAAACACTGCCTGGTTGGCGCCGGGGCGATTGTGACCGAGGGCAAGGTATTTCCGGACAACTCCCTGATTCTGGGGGCACCGGCCAAAGTCGTGCGCGAACTGAGCTCTGAAGCGATTGCCGACATGCAACGTAATGCCTCGGGCTACGTCACCAAGGGGCTTGCCTTCAAGGACAGATTGACTCGAATCGGTTAATCCCGGAGGACACCCGTCCGGAAGCATTTCCTCTCCAATAACTACAAGAATGGAGAAACACTATGGTAGCCATGACTGGCGCGATGACGCTTGCGCGCAGTGAAGAAATCAATGAACTGCTGCTCTATCGACGTGTGGCCTGGCGCATCATGCCCCTGGCGATAATCTGCTTTCTTTTTTCCTATTTCGACCGGATCAACATCAGCTTTGCCAAGACCCAGATGCAGCATGAGTTGGGCTTGACCGACGCTGCGTACGGCCTGGCCGCGAGTATGTTTTTCATCGGCTATGTGCTTTTCGAAGTCCCCAGCAGTATCGGCCTCAAACGGTACGGAGCGCCCGCCTGGATCTGCCGAATCATGGTTTCCTGGGGGCTGGCCACGGCCGCACTGATGTTCGCCTATACCCAATACACACTTTATTTCCTTCGGTTTCTGATTGGTGTCATGGAGGCCGGCTTCGGCCCGGCGATCCTGTTCTACCTGGCTTGCTGGTTTCCGAAAAAGCACCTGGCCAAGATGAATGGTCTGTGGTTCCTGTCGGTCCCCCTGGCGGGCGCCGTCGGCGGCCCCGCTGCGGGTATTTTGCTTGGGACGATGGATGGCGTGTTCGGCCTTGCCGGATGGCATTGGTTGTTCCTGATGTCCGGGCTGCCGTGTGTCGGACTGGGTGTGCTGGTCCTGTGGAAACTTGACCGCGACATCGAGTCGGCCAAATGGCTGACCCGGGGCGAGAAAGATCTGCTTGTCGCCAACCTGGAGCAGGACAAAGCCAACCAGAAGCCGGTACTGGGATCACTGTGGCGAGTGTTGTTCACGCGGGAAGTAGCGATCATGGCGTTCATCTACTTTGTGATCAAGACGGCTTCCTATGGACTTAATTTCTGGATGCCGCATCTGATCAAATCTTCGGGTATTCAAAGCCTCTTCTGGGTGGGGATGCTCTCGGCATTGCCATATATCGTCGCGTGTGTCGGTATGATTCTGCTGACCCGCCGCTCCGATCGTACAGGCGAGCGTAAAGGCTATCTTGTCCTGTGTCTGATGGCGGCCGCCGTCGGCTATGTGTTGGCCTGCCTGTTCTCTGAATCATCCTGGGCGATGATGGCGGCGCTGGTCCTCGCAACGGCGGGCACCTTTATAGCCATCCCGATTTTCTGGACGATTCCGCAATCTACGTTTTCTGGACTGGCCATTGCCACGGGAACTGCAGCGATCAATTCCATTGGTCAGCTCAGTGGCATGATTGCGCCTGTCATGGTGGGCAAGATTAACGATGTTTCTGGCACCACCTATATGGGCATGCTTTCCATCGCTCCGCTGATTGTGATCGCCAGCTTCGTTGTCCTGCGCTACGTCAAGAATCCCAAGTCCTGACAGCGTGTCCACAGCAGATGCCCTTCGCATGGAGGGCCGCTCTCTGTCATGCTTGCCGATGTTCGCCTGGCAGCATTCCCGACCAACGTTTAAAAGCGCGCCTGAAACTATGCGCATCGCTGAAGCCTATGGCGTGGCCGATATCGGCGATCTTCATATCCGTATGGCGGAGTAAATCGCGGGCCCGCTCGTGCCGTATCTGGTCGAAAAGCTCGCTGTAGGTTATCCCTAACTCAGTCAGTTTTCGGCGTAGCGTGCGTTCACTCATATTCAGTTGGTTCGAAATCACCTGCAGCGCCTCTGGGTTCTGCAGGTTGAGGCGGATCTGGCTTAAAACGGTTTCAATGAGCTCGTTGCGAATGACATGTCGAATCAGCATCTTGTCCAGGTGGGCGCGCAGGGGACCACAGGTAATATCGTCATAGTCTGGAAGCTGTGTATTCAACCAATGGATTCCGCTCACCAGACGGTTGCCACCGGCCATGAATTTGACGGGGCAACGGAAAGATCGCCTGTAGGCATCGGCATAGGCTGGGCGAGCATAAGACAACTCCACCCGCAGGGGATTGAAGGACGGACCCACGAGCCGTCGCACGATGGCCACGGCACTGGAGAACGCTTCCTCGACCAGAAAAGGTTCGATTTCAATATCAAAAACCTTCGACTTGACCGCGATGACCAATTCACTGGCGTTAAACTTGGCTCGGTGCTCCAACAAGGCGCCGGTGTCGCCCTGGTGTTCCAGGCCATAGGTGATCGCCTCTCCGAGCGTCTTGCACGTTAGCATCGCCAAGCCAGCCAATCCCCAGGACACGGTCGTCTGGCGACTGCCGGTGGAAAGACCCAGTGCAGGATCGCGTAACGCTCGCTGCGTTCGGGTGATCAGCGACCGTGTTTGCCGGTAGGACAAGCGCATCTCAAGATCGAGCAGTTCATCGTACCCGAAGCCCAAGCCACGGCAGACCCGTTCCGTCGAAAGTCCGCTTTCACTCAATAGGCCGAGGAGGGCACGCGCAACGTTGGGGACTACAACCGCTTCGTTATGCTGAGGATTGTCTGTCCAATGAGTGGTTCCGGCCTTGATCTTTAGCATGGTCACACGAGCTCTCTTGGCATCGGGCATCTTGCGGGGCGGGTATTTTTCCTCTGTATCGCATTATCATCTGCCTCCAACGTTCTTGATGACGTCGTGCGGCTTTATTGTAAGCGCACGGGCAAACCGTCTTGCACGACTAAGCCGGACGCCACCTATGTGGTAGCAGCGCTGCAATCTCACTCGCCCGCTGCGTAGGCAGGCGCGTCAGCACATCCTTCAGGTAGGCATACGGATCGCGCCCATTGTTTCGGGCCGACTGGACCAAACTCATGATCGTAGCGGCGCGTTTGCCGCTGCGTAGCGACCCAGCAAAGAGCCAATTCTTGCGCCCCAGCGCCCAAGGCCGTATCTGGTTTTCACACTAATTATTGTCAATGGGCACAGCCCCGTCATCGAGGTAGCGCGACAGCGCCGTCCAGCGTTTCAAGCTGTAATCCAGGGCTTTGCCAATGGCTCGAACCTTTGTGCACTATGTCGCGCGGGGGCGGGCATTGGCAGTTTCTAGTGTGGGGGCTTGCGTTCAAGGATAGAACATGCGGATTGACGCGGTTCGCGGTGCACTTGGCAGACCGCAGTCTCTGTGGGAGCGAGCTCTGCTCGCGATAGCGGTCTGCCTGAACCGGTGATGTTGGATGTGCCACGCTATCGACCCCAGAAGCGTGCCTTGGATTACCGGATCTTTGGTTTGCTCTGGCTCATCCTTACTGGCTGCTACGTTCGCCCTCCGGCATTTGGCGTGCTTTTCCGGTCAATGGCAATCGCCAGCTGGTCTTGAGGCGTTTCACGCAGCTTGGGACGCAGCCCATTGCCCACCGGTGCATCTGCTAGCAAAGTGGTCATGCGGGTGGCCAACTTGATAGAAAAGCGCCGCAGCTCGGGTACTGCCGTGGCCTCCCAATACTGGGCTTTGAGCATGGGCCCCACGTAACTAAGCCAGGGTATCGGTTGATAGTGCTGATCCAGTACGCACAATTGCTCGTCCACCAAGATCCCGAAACCACAAGGGGCGGCGCTGATAAGTCCTTGCTCCAGCAAGTTATTGACCAAGGGAGACTCGACTCGCTGGATATCGAGATTGGGACCGGTGCAATTGATAATTCTGCTGACCTTGAGCGATTCAGTTGCCTGGTCGCTGCGCCGTCGAAAGTCAACAATCAGGCCTTCGCCCAGCAGCGCCACGTTAATCAGCCTGCCGGCATGAATAGCCAACTGGCCAGTGTTCAGATAGTGCTGAAAGTGTTCGAAAGTCGCTGGTGCCAAACGGTGACGGTGGACGTCCCACCAAGGCTGGACATGTCGCAGGAATTGTCGCTGCTGCGTGGTATCCATCGCCGACCAGAGTTTTTGTACCCAGGGGCGTAGGCTGTCAACCACGGCTCGCCAGTCGCCGCCTTGGTGCTGGTGCGCTTTGACCCGCTTGCGCAGCGTCGCCATCAATTGTCGAGGTGAACCGCGTCCCAGGTGCAAGGGAGCGGAAAGAGGCGCAACGGCCTCCTGGAGATGACCCAAGGGCAAAAGTCCGCGCCGCGAGAGTAGATGGATAGGACCTCGATGGCCCTTTTGGACCAGCTGCAGCGCCATGTCCACCGCCGTCAGGCCAGTGCCGATCAACAGTACCGCGGCGGCTGGATCAGACGCCAAGCAAGTAGGTGGTTCCCAGGGATCGTGCACATAAGTTTCCGGGCGCAAGGTCTTGTTCAAGTTGCAGCAGTCGGCGGGAGGGAAGTTGCCAAAGGCGAGGATCACATGATCCGCCTCAAGGATACGCCCGTCCGACAGCTTGAGCTGGGCGCCGTCGCCGTAGGGTTGCACCTGTGTGACCTGCGCGACAATCCGTGACAGTTGTACGCCAGGATTGAATCGTTCAGCGCTGTCGAGGACATCGTTCAAGTAGCTGCCATAGAGGCTGCGACTGACGTACGAGGTGGGCTCGACATGGTAGTGCCGGCTTTTGCAGAACCTCAGAAAGTCTTCCGGAACGTCGTCCAGCGCGCTCATTTTTCCAATGCTGGCGTTCAATAAATGGAGGGGGCTGTTGGTGCCGTAGGCCAGCCCCCGGGCCATAGCCCGCGTGCGGTTGATCAATATGATGCGCAGGTTGGTGAAACCGCTGCGTAGGATCTGTGCCGCGGTGGCCACACCGCTGAAGCCAGCACCGACGATAACAAGCGTCTTCATGATGGTTGTCCTGTGGTGATGTAATGGCTAGTTCCAGCACCGACGGTGGTGCAGGAATGTTTCGATAGCGTGTGCAGCCTGCTCGACAGAAGCCGCTGCGCTATCGATCACGATGTCGGGGGACAGAGGGCGCTCATAAGGGGAGTCGATACCGGTGAAATTCTTGATTAGGCCCTGACGTGCCTTGGCGTATAACCCTTTGGGGTCTCGTCGCTCCAGGACTGCCAGTGGCGCATCAATGAATATCTCAATGAAGTCGTCAGGGGCGAAGAGAGCCTTGGCCATGCGCCGCTCTTGTTCGAACGGCGAGATCAGGCACACCAAGGTGATCACGCCAGCGTCCACCATCAATCTGCCCACCTCGGCCGTACGCCTGATGTTTTCCTTGCGATCGTCATCGGCAAAGCCCAGGTCGGCGGTCAGACCCTGACGAAGCCGGTCGCCGTCCAACAGGCAGGTGTGTAGTCGATGCTTATGCAGGTTGGCCTGGACCCGGTTGGCAATGCATGACTTGCCCGCGCCGGACATGCCGGTGAACCACAACAGGAGAGAACGATGGCCTTTCAGGTCGGAGTGGTCCTGACGTCCGATTTCGAAGTCATGGAGGACCAGATCCGAATGTGAATGGACGGTTGACGGTAGTGCCAGCGAAGAGGGCATGAGGTATCTCCGTGGAGCTTGTATGATCAGAACTCAATGACCGCGCGATAACGCACCTGGTTGTTGCGCAGCGCATCCAGGGCATGGTTGATGCGTGTCGCCGGGAAGGTTTCGACCAACGGCCAGACGCGATGCTCGCTGGCAAATGCCAACATTTGCAGCATGTCGTGACGCCCGCCGACGTTGGCGGTGGAGACGGTCAGGGTTTTGTAGGTCATGGCTGCGATGTCTAAGGTGATCGGGTTGGGCATGCCGGCAAAACACAAGGTGCCGCGGGGGCGCAGCAAGGCGATGGCGCTGGCCCAGTCCTGATCGTTGGAGGCGGTCACCAGCAGGAAGTCCAGGGTGTTTTCCAGTGCGTGCAACGTGACAGGATCCAGGGTGTGGAAGTGGCGAGCACCCAGCTCCATGGCCTGGGCTTTCTTGTCTTCTGAGCTCGACAGCGCGGTCACGGTGCACCCGAACTTGGAGGCGAACTGAATGGCCAGGTGGCCCAGCCCTCCGATTCCCAGAACGCCGACCCGCATGTCCGGACGCGTACCATGCAGCAGTGCGGTGAATACGGTCTGTCCTGCGCAAAACAGAGGCGCTGCCATGGGGGAGGGCAGTGCATCGGGGATGGCGAATACGAACCGTGCGTCGCAGGTCAAAAAGTCCGCGAAGCCCCCTCGGTGTCCATCGCTGCAGGTAGGCACCACGTTTGGACAATGCTGCTCTTCACCCTTCAAGCACCACTCGCAGGCCAGGCATGCACCTTTGTACCAACCGACGCCGACCCGTTGTCCCAAGGGGAGCCCCACTACCAAAGATCCGGTGCGAACTACTTCCCCTACCACCTCATGACCACACACTTGTGGGTATTGAGATGCTTCGCCCCAATGACCTTCAATCAAATGCAAATCACTGGTACAGGCTCCACAATGGGTGACCCGGATCTCGACTTCATTGGGGCCCGGGTCCGAGCGTGGATAAGTAAAGGGCTCCAACGGCGAGCCCGGGCTATGTGCCGCCCATCCGGTGGTGGTATGCGTCATGGGGTCTCTCCTGTGTGTAGGTGGAGCGCCGTGAGGTATTGCTGCGTCCATTCGGCATCGATCACCGGGCATTTCAAATGCGCGAGTTGTAACGGGGCTGGATGGCTGAAGTGATCGAAGTCGGCAATGATCATCGGAAGAATCAGCAACGTGCGCTGGAGCACGGGGTTGCCGGGTGCCTGGGTCTTGAGTCTGGCTTGCCATTCGGCTAAAGGGAGGGCAGTGAACCGGTTCGTCCCCAAGAGTGTCTGGATCCAGGTGCAGATCTGTACCCAGCGGGTGTTCACTGGGTTGTAAAGGTGATGGATCGATGTCGAGTGCGTCATCGGCTGGCCGAGGGCGCAGTGCACGAAGATCCGGGCGACATAATCGACCGGCGTGAGATTCAGCGACCAGTCGCTTTGCGCTGGCCAGGCCTTGAGTGCGAGGCAGCTTCGAATCATCAGTCCGACATAGTCGTCGGGGTTGATGCGGTCGCAGGCAATGGCCTGGGCGGGGGCGCTGATGTCACCGCATCGCAGGATGTTCAGATCTATCCCTGTCCGTTTACAGAACGTTATCGCCACGCTTTCGGCAACCAGCTTGGCTCGGTTGTAGCCGGTCGTCGGGATCGTTTCCGGCAAGGTCGAGGCGAAGATGACGCCGGCACCGCCCAGGGCAGCCAGGCGCAGCATCTCCAGGACGCCGCCAACATTGGTCTCGGCTAGGCGTTCATAACGCTTGAGCCAGTTAACCTCGGCGCCGCAATGAATGATGCAGTCGACCTCCGAGGACAGTTGCCGGTAAGCCTCGGGTGACAGGCCTAGCCTGGGTTGGCCCAGGTTCGCAGCCACGACCTCTACTGGCCCCAGATCGGCTACCCGCTGCTGCGCGTGAGCCGGGCTATCGGCCCGCACCAGGCACAGAATGCGCTCCACGCCCGTCGTCTGTTGCAATTGGCGAACAATCACTCGTCCCAGGTACCCAGTAGCCCCTGTAACCAGCATTGTCCGCCGTGCTCGGCGTGGCGGCACATGCGCCCCAGATGCTTGCAGCCGGGACAGGTAAAGCTCGGTTTCGGCATCGACCGAGAAGGGGGCCTCCTGCACGGATTCCCCTTGGAGCCTAAGAGCGAGCAACTGAGTAATGCCTGCAAGGGTCGCATCGCGGGTGATGTCGGCAACAGACAGATCGGCGCGGAAAGTGCGGTTAATCAGGTTCATCAGTTCCAGCAGCAACAGGCTGCCGCCCATGTCGAGGAAGTCGCTGTCAGGGCCCAGGATGACATCCTGTAGGTGCAGGCAATCGCCCCACAAGGCGGCGACCCGGGATTGCAAGGGCGTGAGCGACGGTTTGTCATCCGGAAGAGAAACCAATGGCTGTTGCAACAATAGGTGCGCGCCCAGGCGCTTCTGGCTGGCTCCGGCCGGGATCGAGGGGCTCAGGTAATAGGCTACCGGAACGCTGAAAGCGGGCAGGTGTTGACTCGCCCATTGCCGCAGCACCGTGGCCAGGGGCGGATGTTCGGGGTCCGCCGGCGTGACGAAGGCGACCAGTTGCAGGTCAAGTCCGTCGCCTCGCGTGGTGACCAAGGCCGTGCGCACCTCAGGGTGAGCAACCAGGATACGTTCCACGTCGTTGCTGAATACCTTGAACCCCCGCAGTTTCAAATGCGTGGTGCTGCGGCCCAGCAAATGGATGTTTCCGGCCTCGGTGAGTCGCACCATATCACCGGTACGCAGCAGCCGTCGGGCCAGTTCCGGCTGGGTCAGCGCCAGCGGGTTGGTTACAAAGGCGGCCTGGTTGGCCGCATCGTCCTGGAGATAGCCCGGCGTGAGTCCCGGTGTGTGCACATAGAGTTCGCCAGGACTGCCCAGGCGAACGCATTCAAGTGTCGAGTCCAACACGTAGGCCTCGGTGCCGGGGGTGAGGTGCAAGCGGCCTCTGAGGCCGATCAGGGCGATGTCCCCGGCTTCGTTCGAACCATACAGATCGAGTATCCGGCAGTGGGGCAGGCAGCGTCCGAGCTGTTCGCGAATCGCGTCGGGCAGTTGCTCACCACTCAGCCAAAGGGTGTGCACGGTGCGAAATGCCTGTTGGAACGCCTGCTCGTTTTGCAGCAGGCCGGCCACCAGGCTGGGCGTTATCATAAGTTGAGAAAGACGGCTGTCCTGGATAAAGCCTGTGAGGGCGTGAGGATCCAGCACCATGGCGTCTGGAATCAGGCAGGCAACCGCACCGCTGAAGATAGGGTAATACACATAGCCGGTCATCCAGGCATTGAGCCCCACACGGTCACCGGGTCGGATGTGCTGTTGCCAGAATGCGAGGGAATCGAGACGACCGTCGTCAGCAATAGTGACCACCTTTGCCATGCCCGTGGTGCCGGAGGTCAGCAAGCCATAAGCGACATCACCGAACGGCTGCGACCGCAGCTCTCGTGCTTCGCAGCAGTGCTCCGGCAGATGATCCAGCAATAGCGACCGGTAGCGGCCTGCCAGGGGCTTGAGGGTGAGGGTATCTCCCACCACAGCCACTGGATCGAGTTTCGCCAGGATGTTCGCGGTCGCGTCGGTACCGTACCAGTGAGGGATGTCCAGGTATGGCCAGCGCAGTAGGCTGCAGGCGGTCATGGTCACCAGCGTGCGCAGGTCCTTGTCCAGGCGGATTGCGACCCAGCCCCCATGGGGACACATGTCGAGGAGGCGCTCAGCCAGATTGCAGGCCTGGGCATTCAGCTCGCGGGCGCTCAGGCTGTGTTGGGGGCTGACCGCGACAATGCTGTCAGGTGCATCGCACAACAACGTATGCAGGCGCGTGTGCCAAGAGGGGGCTGGTGCGCGGATTGAGGCGTTGAGACGTTGGGTCCTGATCTGCTGTTGGCGGCTATGTTGGGCTGCCGCCCATTGATGCTGGGCAATCCGTGAACTGATTTCATCCGTCGTGGGGTTAACTCGGTCGATGATGATCAGCGCAACCTCGGTCTGGCGTGCTTGCGGGCTGTCGGGGCCGATCAGGCAGAGCTGGCGATGGCCCAGGTGCCTTACGAATTCAAGCGACACGGGTTCTTTATCGGTTGTCAGTGTCACGAGGGGCAAGTCTTGCAGTTGTTCGACTTCGCGGGTAAGCGCATCGAAATGACTGCGCGCAGGGCTGCTCCATAACCAGACAGCGTAGTCGTCAGGCAATTGCGCTGCCCACTGCAAGGCACGTAGATGCTGCTGCCTTGTCGATGCCAGCAACAGCACACGTAGCCGTGCCGCTACCGGTTCATAAAGGCAATCGAGGTGATCCGCCGTGGATGGCGCGCGTTGCCAGGCGGCCGCCAAGTGGAAAAACCTGTAGAGGGGCTGTTTGTCCCGCGCCGTGGATTCGACGGCTTCCGGGAAGGTGATTTGCGGGTGCGCGACTTGGGCAAAGCCGCAGGAGCGCTCGGCATCGTCATGCCAGCCTTGGAAAAATTGCCACTGTTCGACTTTTTCCGGTTCCCAGCTCAAAAGGCGAGGCGAAAAGTCGATACCGGCAAAATCACAAAAGCGCGCCAGGGTGCCCCGCGTATCACCCATCAAGTCGGCATCACTGTCCAGATACAGCACCTGGCCGGCATCGCACTGTTCAAGTACCCGCTCATGGATGCGAGCCAGCTCATCGAAGCCGGATTCATCCGCGTCGAAATAGGTCGTGCCGCCGCTCTGGCTGACACGGTACAGCGACCGCATCACATCTAACGGTTGGCGGACCAGGAACACATGCCTGAACTGTGCCAGCCACGTGCTATCAACCGAGTCGAAGTCGACGAAGTAGGCAATTTCCTTGGAGAATTGCAAGCGGTGTGGTGGTGCTGGAGGTTCACCGAGCAATGCCATCGCATCGACGTAGTCGGTGATTCCGGGCGGCCCGTTATTGATCCGACGGGTTTGTTCAATCAACGCATGTTTTTCGGGAAAATGCTTGGCCAGAAAGGGCTCGGAGAGCCTTTCATGCAACACCCTGACGTCTGGGTGCTGCATTACGGCCCGCTCGAAAGCGGTAGAGCGGCTGCGAGACACCGCCCACAGGATCACATTGGGCAGGTAATGAGATGACGTCAGCATAAACAGCTCCTTGTTAAGGCCTGTGCATGTGAAGCGTTCAGCGAGTGGCGGTGGGCTTTTTCAGCAAGATGAAGCCTGAAATCAGGATCAGGGCCAGACCGGCCGCGGTGCGGCCATTGAGCACTTCGTTAAACAGCAAGGCCCCCCAGGCGATGGCGAAGATCAGGTAGGTGTAGTCGAATGCGCCGATGATCGCGGTCTCGCCGATTTGATAGGCCCGGGCAATGCCGGTGCTGACCAGTACCATCAGGACCGCTAGCAGCACCATCACGCCCCAGTCACTGATCGCCATCGGCGACCAACCGCCCACCAGGAAACGCAAGCCCTCGTTGCCCGGTAGGTGAGGCCCGGTTTGTGCGACGACAACGCTGCCGACCATGCCCATCAATAGCAGGACGATGTTGAGTGCCAAGGCCAGGTGCATCGGTACCTCCTTCGCGCACTTGCCCTTGGTCACGACCGCTGCGAGCGCATAGAAAATGGCCGCGAGCACGGGCAGCAGTGTCCATAGGTTGAAGTCACCCTGACTTGGCCCGAGTGTAACCACCACCCCGACGAACCCCACCAAGATGGCCAGCCACTTGCGCGGTGTGACATGCTCTTTCAGGGTGATTGCCGAGAACAAAGCGATAAACAGAGGTGTCGTATAGATTGCCAACGCGGCGATGGTCAGGCTGATAAAAGGCAGGGCGCTGTAAAAGGCGATCCACATCAAGGCAAGCAACAGGCTTCTCGTTCCTACCCATAAGGGGGAGAGCGGCCACTGTTGCGTTGTGTCGCGGCGGTACAGCAATAAGGCGGCGAGCATGCCAATGGCCAGGAGCGAGCGGATCACATAAAGCTGCCACATCGATGTCTCGGTACTGGTGGCCTTGATAAGCGCGTCTGACATTGACAACAGGAACACCGAACCCACGACGATGAGGATGCTTTGTCGGTTTTCGGCGGCCGTAACCGTTGTTGTTGCAGACATGACGGGTCCTTTATGTGATCGACCTCAAGGATTCTGATTGAGCTCGAATTGCAGTTAAAGTGACTTATGGTTACGCAGGAGGAATGAAAATTATGGATAACTTCAAACGCTCACTGCCCCCACTTTCCAGTTTGGTTCCCTTTGAAGCCGCGGCCCGTTTGGAAAGCTTTTCCAAGGCCTCGGACGAGTTGCATCTCACCCAGGCTGCGATCAGTAAACAGATTCGAGCCCTGGAAGAGTTTCTCGGTGTCGCGTTGTTTATCCGTAGAAATCGAGCCGTATTCCTGACCGAGGCGGGCGCCGAGTTTCGCGACGCAGTGCGCACAGCGTTCCTGGGAATTGCGTCGCGGGCCGAAGACCTGAAATCAGGACGACACAACAGCGAAATCGTCCTGGAGGTTCAATTGTGCGAAGCCTTCTACTGGTTGACGCCGAATATCTCTCCCTTGCACAGGAAGTACCCTGATCTGGAGGTTCGCCTCAATGCGTCCATCCAGCCCATTACCGAAGCTGCCGAAAAATTTGATATCGCCATCCAAACCTCAGGCCGGCCATCCGGCGATCACACTCTGCTGTTTACCTTAAGTGATGATGTGTTTCCGGTGTGCAGTCCCGGTTACCTGGCATCTTTGGGTAACCAGCCGCTGACCTTGCAGGCGTTAGCGGATTTGCCTTTGCTGCATCATGTCGCCACGCCCCAGTATTGGAGTACCTGGAGCGACTGGCTGGGGGAGTTCCACATCAGGGCCGGAGAACTCAAGGGCAAGTTCTACGACAGCTATCCGGTCATGATGCAGGCCTGTGTCGAAGGCCTGGGTTTCGCCCTTGGGTGGCGCCGGACCAGTGAGAAGATGCTCGCCAGTGGTGAACTGGTGCGTCCTTTCTCCGAATCGATTCATCTCCCAGAAGCCCTGAGTGTGTACAAGTGGCGTGATGAAAACCTGAGTCCGCCGGTTCGCCAGGTACTGGAATGGCTGACTTCATCCTTCGGGGAATGACCCCTCCCGGCCTGCGTGCAGCAGTCCCAACGCAGCCAGGGTTTTTTTCTGAATGTCGTGCACGGCATGTTCGCTGTTGGCTCCCAGTGCTGGGTCGACGATGAAGCGACCTTGTTGGTAGCCATCACTGTTCAGGCCGCGCTGTACACTGGCGCACAAGGGAATATCTTCTTCACGGATTACGGCGACGAAATCGATGACCTCCTGCTCTTCCTGGGAGGGTATTGCTTGTGTGCAGAACCATTCGACCACTTGAAGGGTCTTGTCGACGCTGATTGGCAGATGATGCAATACATTCATGTAGCCCCCGGGGTAGACCTCCAGGCAAAAGTTCGGCCACAGATACCATGCACCGAATTCGCGAGACCGGGCCGAGCTTTCCTTCATCGTATAGCCCTGGTTCGCACCACTGTCGCTACTGAGGTGGGCGTGATAGTGCTCGTGGATCGTCAGGTGATAACTCTTCAGGTCAAGGGTCGCCGTCGAGAGTGTGGGATGGCACATCGGGCAGTGGTAGCACTCCGAGTAGTTTTCCACGGAGACTTTCCAATTGGACTGCACGCCATATTCTTTGGAGTAGGCGTGAAAAAGCTTTTCCGGTGCTGGTGAGAAGGTTCGAATTGATGCTTCAAGGCCAGGCAGCAAGGCCTGCATAGGCCGCGCGTCCAAGTCGAAGTTGATGAATATGAAACCGCAGAATACGTCCAGGCGTACCGGTTTGAGTTGAACCTGATCCGTGCTGAAGTCTTTGAGGTGTTCGGATTTACGGGCGCTGATCAGCTGTCCACGGGTGCTGTAGGCCCAGGCATGATAGGGGCAGGCCAATAATCCAGGTACATGGCCGCTGCCTTCGACCAGTCGATGTGCGCGATGCTGGCAGACATTATGGAACGCCTGCAGCGTACCGTCCTTGTCCCGAACCACGAGAGCACTGCGCCGACCGAGATCGCGCACTCGATAGTCACCCGCGTTGGGTAGAGCGGAGATGTGACAGACGTATTGCCAGGTACGTGCAAAAATCGCTTCCATTTCCCGGTCGAACAACTGGCTGTCAGTGTAATGTTCGTTGGGTAAGGTAAAAGATGCAAAAGGGTCGATGTCGAACCCGCGAACCAAGTGCAAGGGTGAAGGGGCGCTGGTCATGGAACCTCCATGGATCAGTTTGAAAAAACGTGAAATTCATCCGTACTGTGCGACGGGATGCTCGAACTGCCGAGGGTCAAGGGCCAGTCCCAGACCTGGGCTGTCATGCAGGTAGGCACGACCCTGGCTGATTTCGAAATCCACCTCGGCCAGTCGTACCTCATGGTGTCGGCAGCAGTTCCAGCTGGCGCGATGCAGGCGGCTGGGAGTCGACGCGGCCAGGTGCATCACGGCACTGTCACTGATCTGTGTGCCGCCGACGTCTTCGATGTTCATCCGGATGCCGTGGTAGGCGCAGAAGTCCCGAAGTTGCCGGGCTTTGGTCAGGCCCCCGACGCGGCCAATCTTCAACCCTATCAACTGGGCGATGTTCTGGCGCTGGCCTTGCACCAGATCGCCAAGGGTAACGATGGATTCGTCAAGAATGATCGGGTTGCGTGTCAACTCACGCACGGCTCGGCACTGTTCCATTGATTCACAGGGCTGTTCGAAGCACACAGTTGGGTCCTTCACGCTGTTCATCACGGCGACCGCTTCCGCCACTGTCCAAGCACGGTTGACATCGAACGTGATGACCTCGCCGGGCAGTCGCTGCTCGAGCAGGTGCCGGATTTGGGCAACATCCTCATCCACCCCGATGCCGACCTTGCAAGAGTGGGTGCGATAGCCCTCACTGCGGGCGAGTGCCAGATAGTTCGCCATCTGCTCCGCGTCGTCGGTGGGGATGCTGCTTTGCAAGGCAATCGACTCTTGGAACCGGCCGCCGAGCAACGCATATATCGGCAATTGGCAATGTTTGCCCAGGATGTCCCAGCAGGCCAGATCAATTGCTGCTTTCACGTAGGGATGACCCGGTAGCATGACATCCATGCGTGCATTGATCTGATCCAGGTGCAAGGGGTTCTCCCCAAGCAGGTGTGGGGCCAATTCGTCGATGCCGGCTCGCACGCCTTTGGCGTAGGCCGGCAAGTAAGTGGCGCCCCATGGGCAACTCTCGCCGACGCCCACCAGACCGCTGTCCGTGGTGATCAGGACGATGGTGGCGTCGAGTGAGTCGTAGTGCAGTCGACCGCCGCTGAGGCTGTATTTGTTCTTGAGTGGTACATCCAGTTGGTAGACCTTGATAGAGGTGATCTTCATGGCGTGACCACTCCCTCTCGCAACCCATGCCCAACTGCCCGGGCAGGGGATGGGAAGCCCAGAATCGACTGATGAAAGATTTGTTCGATGACGGGCAGTTGCAATGCCTGCTGGAGTTCGTCAACGACTGCGATACTGTCCAGGCACGGTTCGTAGCTATCCAGGTGCTCGGCAACCCAGCTGGGGCCGCAACTCCAGTTCACCACCTGCTCGATCAGGGCGTCCGAGAGGCCCATTGCGCGGCCGATCTGACAGGCCTCGTCGAGGATGACCTTATTGATGCAGGCCAGAAACTCCACCAGGTGCGAGGCCAGTTTGATCTTGCTGTCGTCGGTGAATACGACGCCCGAATGGAACATCGGTGCGAGGGTTGGTGTGACACGGCCCAAGGCGTCTTCAACCACATCGCCGCTGTGGCGATAGTTGCGATCGGCTCCATAGGGCGAAGGGGCATGAAAATTGGGCAGGGTGAGGCACAGATCGTTTTCCCGCTCACTCAAGGCAGCCACTTTTACGTGATTGTCCTGGCTATCGAACAGCGTCCCCGCCTGGCAATAGCGCTGGGCGACGATGCGTCCCAGCGGCATTGCCACCCCCAGTTCATCGGCCAGTGCCTCGGTGAGGCTCGTGTCCTTGACGGTGATCTCCAACGTACAGGAATGATCGTAGCTGGCGTCGAATATGAACGGAGTCAGCTGGTTGCTGACAAAACAGTTTCCCCGCGAGACTTTCACGTAGTCCCACAGCCAATGCAGGGGAATATCGTTGGCCCTGGCTATGATCAGCAATTCGGCCCATACCACAGTGGCGGTGTAGAACAGCAGGTTGGTGAGCAGCTTGACCGATTGGCCGGCTCCAATTTCTCCCACATAGAAGGATTTGCGGCCCATGGTTTCAAGCATGACCTGGCTCAAGCGGTAACCGCGTTCATCACCGCCGATGTAGAAACACACATTGGCGAAATCCACGCCCATATGCGACAGGTTGCTGACGGGCGCTTCCAGGCTGAAGATGTTTTTTTGCCTGGCCAGTTCAGCGATATGACGGGTGTTGTGATAGTCGGTGGTGGATGTGTCAATCCAGACCGTCCCTTGCGCCATTCCTGCCAGGGCGCCGTGCTCGCCCGTCATGTTTTCCAGCACGTGGTGCGGTAGCGGTAGGCAGGTCACCACGATCTGGCATGTATTAGCGCACAGCGCAGGAGTGTCTTTCCAGGAGGCGCCCAACTCGATCACCGGGCGAGCATGCGTGGGGTCGATATCATGCACCTGGACCTCGTAACCCGCGTTCAGCAGACGTTCTATCAATGGACGGCCCATGTTCCCGGTACCGATGAAGCCGACTTTCGGCTTGGCAGCTTGCATATCGATTCCTCCTGATGGTGGGGTCAAGCGAGTTCGCGAGCCCTGCCAGCACCCTGGCCGGTTACCCAGATTGAGTTGAAGTTTTCAAGCATGACTTGCTGGCACGATACGACCTGGTCGCTGCCCAGAGGGTTGAACTCAGCGTCCACGTTCGGATATACAAAAAACGGCAGCGACACCCTGCCCCTGTTCGCACGGTGGATGACTTGGTGGGGTGTACTGGTAAAGAGGCCATTACTCCACTTCATCAGCATGTCCCCCAGGTTGACCACCACCTCCTGCCCGCGAGGCGGTACATGGATCCAGCGTCCTTGGGAAAAAGCGCGTAGCGCGCAGGCATCACCAGCTTCTTGGAACAACAAGGTGAATATGCCGTTGTCGGTATGTTTGCCCGCGCCACTGCGCTGGGGTGGGTAGTACAGGGCGCGCTGGATCAATACTGGGTCGGAAAAGAAGGGCTCGAAGAACCGCTTGTCCAAGCCAAGTGCAAGCGCCAGCCCTTGTAATAATCGAGGCACCACGTTGTGCATGACTTGATCCTGCAGGGCCAGCATCGTCTTGGCGAAACCGGGAGCCGTTTGCTCGTCGGGCAGCAGGTTTGGGCCGGTGAAGGGTTTTGCACAACTCACGGCCTCCCTTCCCATGTCGAAGTGCTGTTTACAATCGGGGCCGGTAGGAGCATGCAACGTCTCGCCAAAGGTATGTACATAACCCCGGCAGGTTCTTGGACTGACCTGTTGGTGGACTTGGGAAAACTGATTCTTAATTTCCAGCGGCAGGGCGAAAAACTGTCGCGTCGCAATAAACACCTGATCGATTAGATGCGGATTTATACCGTGATCAGTTAAATAAAAGAATCCGTCCTGAATACAGGTTTCCCGCAGGCGCCGCACTTCATGCGACGTATCGATAGACTCAAGCATCTCAAGTGAAATACGGTTCAAGGCTTCCATGCTCTGATCCCCTTATCGGGCAATTCTAAATGCCAGGTAGTGAGCGTGTACCTCATCTAAATAAGGAGCATTCATCAGTGACGGTAAGGGTGATATTTTTTTTGCCGCGACTAAACTATCCAGCATGCTCGCGAAGTTTTCTGCTTCATAGAACGTGCAGCGCGTGCTAAACAGTAAAAGTCCGCCTGGGGTGGTCATGCGGATAAGCTCGTGAATGGCTTCTATGGGCAGGTGCCCCTCGATGAACGCACCACAGCACAAGGTGGCGTCATACTGGTTGTCCGCAATCAATGTGTTGTGTTCGGTCAGGTCCACCCCACCGTACAGAGCCCTATACGCCTGGGTTTGACGCGCCAACCGGGTCATCGCCGGTGACAGATCGCAACCTTCTACGGCGCTAAAACCTCGCTGGACTAGCTCTTTACCCACGAGTCCGGTTCCGCAGCAGGCATCCATGATGCGCAAAGAGCTACGTAGTTGTCTGTTGTTTGCGTCCGCGTGGCCAAGAAGTGATGTCAGCAAGTCGCTGATCATAAGTGGGCCGCAATAGTTCTTTTCCGACACATCATTGTCGTAATCAACAGACCACGTTTCATAGTAGTCCCTCAGGCGAAAGTAGTCGCGATTGAAGTTCAGGGCGCGATTGACTGATGTTGGGGTGTTGACGTTGGAACTTCTAGTGACGTGATTTTCGCTGGCCATTCTGTATTCTCCGGAAAATTATTTTTCAGGTTGAATGAATCAGGGTGGTGGCGTAAGTGGGTGTTCATTCTTATTCGCCGGCCGCCGCACTGTAAAGGCCAAATAGATGACTTATCCTCCGGATTTTTCCTACATGGTTAACCAGATGTTATACATGCCGTGTATACGTGGGGCGTCAGGCAGGGATTTGACAAGGCATTTCGATTTCAAAGTACGCTTGGGTAGTCTGTCATATAATTGCACGAAATGGGCACAGCCCGAAGATTTGCCTCCGAGGGGCGATATTTCGAGGGTTGTGAGCTGACTGGTGAGCCGGGGAAGGTTGGAACGTCTATTCGGGAAGTTCATACGCTGTTGGTACTATGGGCATCACACTGCCAGCTTGATGATCGTGCATCCCCATCGGCTTTGGATAGAATCCAGAAACGTTGCTTGGAATTACCCCAGCTCTTGCCCTTGAAACACCCCGATAATAAGTCCAGAATTGAGTCTTTTCCTGCCCCGGCAAGAAAAGAAACCCCTTATATTTCAATGAGTCGGACGCCAGATACGAGTCTCGTTTCCCGCTCCAAGATTCAGAAAAAAGCCACTCAGATGAGTGGCTTTTTTTTGCCTGAGATTTATGTGCAGGAGCGTCAGCCTTTAGCGTTTGTGGTCAATCGTTGGGCAGATGCAACTGCACCTCCATGGCGTCATGGAGGAGTCGGACGATCTCAATCACGTCGCCGTCTCCCACACGATAGAACACGATATGTCGCGGACTTTTGACCACGCCATGAAGTAGTTTGGCCTGCTGGCGTGAATAGATGAGGTGATAGCTGCGAAGGCCCGGTGCAAGCTCATCACGGTCGTGGCTGCCAATGCGATAAGGCGTGTCGGCAATCGCTTGCAGCGCCGCGAGGATCAGCGCCTGGTAGCGCTGGCGTGTTTGATCGTCGGACTGCGTCGGGTCTCGCATCACTTCGCTGGCATTCTAATAACGCATCGGTGTCATAGCCGGCATCGGAGGGGCGCGTCAGGACGGCTCGCTGACAGATTACTGGTTGAGGGTTGAGTCGATATCTGCATGCCCTATCTCGTAGCGAGCTGCTGAATCTTCATTTCATGAACGACTGACCCTGGGCCGTTGGTCGTAAAAATTATCCGTCAACAGAGATGCGGGTTGATAGGGTAATTTAAGTGATAGAATTAAAATGTTATATAAATCAATATGTTGTATTAGCTCCCTGCCGACGATCCCCCCCATACATGTCGTGTCTCGTCAAAAACGCTGAGAGGAATGACAGTAGGGAATAGACATGCATGATGTCGTTTTGATAGCATTTTTTGGTCGGGTGCATTTGAGTATGGCCGGCAGTTGCACGTCAAATTGTCAAGGGGGCGGCCCGGATTTAAATAAGACTCTGCGTCTATTCAATACTAGTCTTCGCTCGTTATGAGTAGTGCTCAGATTGAAATCTCTATTATTCAGATTAGAAACGGCCGCTTTTACAAAGCCTGTAGTTACTCTCAAAGTCAGGACTGTTTAATTAGATTGAAATGCGATTGATATTATAGCTAAAGGTTATAGTGGTTCGTGTTCGAAAATGGAAATGTTAATTTCTTGATTTTATTGGGTTTTTTTATTTTGGGTGTGTCGGTTCATGGTGACGGCGGAGCGAATCTGGCTGTCTCGGAAATAAAAATAAAGATTCTCGTTGCGCAGCCGAACCAAACGGTATGAGCATATGATTCAACAGCGTTTGGGTAAATGATGAAGCTTTATTATTTGGCGTGTTGGTGTGTTTCTTTGGCTGCTAGTTTCTTCAGCTCATATGTCTTCTCTGCTGAAAAGCTTTCATCAGTTCATGCAGATCTAATTGGTGTGTATCAATCTGCTTTTCAAAGTGATGCGCAACTATCTGCCGCCCGTCATGCATATTTGGCGCAACGAGAAGCGGTACCTCAAGCGCGTTCAGGACTACTGCCGAATCTAACGGCAGGTGCAACGACCGAAGCAACTCGACTAGAGCGTGACGAGCCCTCCTTGAGTCGTGCACGCAGCGGAACAACCTTTCGTGCGAACCTCAGCCAACCGCTTTTCCGCATCGACCGTTGGTTCCAACTGAAAGCCGCACAATCCAGTGTAGCTCAGGCGGATCTGGAGCTTTCCGCGAAGGTACAGGGGTTAGCGCTGATTGCTGCGGAGGCTTATTTTGAAACATTACGTCAGCTTGACGCCCTAGCGGCAGTCCAGGCTGAAGAAGCTGCTCTGTTGTATCAGCGTGACCAAGCACAAGGCCGATTAGAAGACGGTGCCTCTAGCATTACGGATGTATATGACGCGCAAGCGGCCTATGACAACGTACAGGCGAGTCGGCAATTGGTACAGCGAAAAGTCGATGATGCATTTGAGGCTTTAAATCGATTGACTAATCAATCTTACAGCTCTATAGCCGGGATGGGGCATCAACTCCCGGTCGAACCACCAATCCCCAACGAAGCTCAATCCTGGGTTGACACGGCTGTACGTCAAAACCTGCAACTCCAAGCCAATGAACAGGCTGAGCGAGCCGCAGAGCAGACGTTAAAGCAATACAAAGCAGGGCACCTACCAACGATTGATGCGGTGGCCTCATATCGTAAGGGAGACAACGATAGCTTCGGTTACAGCAACCCTACAGATTTTGGGCGAGACGGATATCGTGAAAATGTTGCGCAAAGCAGCATCGGAATTGAATTAAATATTCCAATTTATTCAGGCGGAATGACCAGCTCCAAAATTAAGGAATCTGTCGAGCGGCTTCTACAGAGTCAAGATGAAACAGAAGATCGACGCCGAGAAGTAGTGTTGAACACTCGTAACTCGTTCCGAGGGGTCAATACGGATATCGCTCAAATCCATGCGCGCCGACAAGGTATTACTTCGGCCCGAAAATCGGTGGAGGCGAACCAGGTAGGCGTAGATATTGGGTCGCGTAATATTGCTGATGTGCTCAATGCACAAAAGCAGCTGTATACGGTTGTGCGTGACTACAACAACGCACGTTACGACTATATCGTTGATAATCTTAAATTAAAGCAGGCGGCCGGAACCTTAAGTGTTGATGATTTGGAGGTTTTATCCTTATATTTGAAGCATGATTACGTCCCCTCTAGAGATTTTCTTCCCCCAGGAGTTTGAATAAGCGTTGCCTTAATCGCGAAACGTTCTTTGAATTCGCTCCAGTTTACCTGAAGTACGTGTATTTTATGTATGGCCTTTGGCCATATCTCTTGCGAAGTAATGCCCGAGCACTATATGACATGACTGAGACCGTCCAAGACGATTCTGCGCCTGAAAATGCCCCTATTTTTGACTCTGGCCTGGCTTCTCTGGTCATGCTTGCCCGGTTTCATCAAGTTGCAGCTTCTGCTGACCAACTCGCCCATGAGTTCGGAAGCGTTGATGGTCCATTTGGTCAGGCGAACATGTTGTTGGCTGCGCGTAAGCTCGGCCTCAAAGCTAAGGCTGCGTCCACCTCTGTTGACCGCCTGCACCGCACGCCGCTGCCTGCCATTGCCAGCGACGTGAATGGGACGTTTTTTATTATCGCGCGCATGGACCAAGGCAATGTGTTGATCCATGACCCGGCAGTGCAGCGGCCGGAAGTGATCACTTTCGAAGCGCTTCAATCACGTTGGACAGGACAGCTTTTGCTGATCCGTTCCGAGGCAAACACTCCAGGAGAATCCTCTAGGTTTGACTTTACGTGGTTCATCCCAGCGATTGTCAAATACCGAAAACTGCTCGGCGAGATCATGTTGGTGTCGTTTGTTCTGCAGATCTTCTCTCTGGTCACCCCATTGTTCTTCCAAGTGGTTATGGACAAGGTGCTGGTGCACCGAGGGCTGACGACCTTGGACGTCATTGCGGTAGGCTTGGTCGTGGTGATGCTTTTTGAGTCTGCGCTGACGGGGTTACGCAGTTACGTATTCGCGCATACGGCAAGCCGTATCGATGTAGAGCTGGGTTCCAAGTTATTTCGGCACTTGATCACTCTGCCGCTGGCTTATTTCCAAGCGCGGCGAGTGGGGGACTCAGTGGCTCGGGTTCGCGAGCTGGAGAATATCCGCAGCTTCCTGACAGGTAATGCGATTACCTTGATACTCGACGTGCTTTTTTCCGTCGTGTTCATTGCTGTGATGTTCTATTACAGCGGCTGGCTGACGTTGATCGTCGTGATATCGCTACCCCTGTACATATTGGTGTCGGTATTGATCACGCCGGTCCTGCGCGCACGGTTGAATGATAGCTTCGCCCGGGGAGCAGAAAACCAGGCCTTCTTGGTTGAGACCGTCAATGGTATCGATACCCTCAAGTCGATGGCTGTTGAGCCTCAGGCCATTCGCAAGTGGGACAACCAGTTGGCCGGATATGTAGCGGCCGGCTTTAAAACTCAGACTCTGTCCACCATCGCTAACGAGAGCGTATCGCTTATTGGGAAGCTGGTCACCGTGGCGACTTTGTGGGTCGGGGCTCGCCTGGTGATCGAAGGGCAGTTGTCTGTGGGGCAATTGATAGCATTTAACATGCTCGCCGGCCGCGTCGCGCAGCCGATCATGCGTCTGGCGCAGCTATGGACTAACTTTCAACAGACCGGCGTCTCGGTGCAGCGTCTGGGTGACATCCTCAACACACGCACCGAGATCGCTCAGGCAACGCGAAGTTCGTTACCGCCAATCCGCGGCCGCATCGAGTTTGACCAAGTACATTTTCGCTACCGTCCCGATGGGGCGGAGATCTTGCGTGGCGTCAGCCTCAGTATTAACGCGGGGGAAGTGATTGGTGTGGTCGGGCGTTCGGGGTCCGGCAAGAGTACCCTGACTCGTCTGCTCCAGCGGCTCTACGTACCGGAACGCGGACGTGTGCTGGTGGATGGAATGGACCTGGCGCTGGCGGACGTATCTTCGTTGCGCCGTCAGATAGGTGTTGTACTCCAAGACAACATGCTGTTCGCTCGCAGCATCCGCGAGAACATTGCCTTGGCCGATCCTGGCGTGTCGCTGGAGAAGGTCATTCACGTAGCCAAGCTTGCTGGCGCCCACGACTTCATCCTTGAGCTTCCCGAAGGCTATGACACCGTAGTGGGTGAGCACGGAGCGTCGCTGTCAGGCGGACAACGTCAACGTGTCGCCATTGCCCGTGCTTTGATGGGCAACCCCCGGATCTTGATCTTCGATGAAGCCACTAGTGCGCTCGATTATGAGTCGGAGCGCGTAGTGCAGCAGAACATGAAGGACATCTGCAAAGGGCGCACGGTCATCATTATCGCCCACAGACTTTCCGCTGTACGTGACGCCAACCGCATCGTGGTGGTGGAGCGTGGCCAGATTGTGGAGCAGGGCACTCACGCAGAACTATTGACCCACCAGGCCGGACACTACTCGCGCCTGCATCGTTTGCAGCAAGGAGCTGGCAATGTCTAACGCAGAGTCGGCAGGCTTGCTGCAACGGTATCGACACGCCTGGCGCCAGTCCTGGAAGGCTCGCCGGGAAATGGATGCTCCGAGACGTCTGTCACACGAGATTCAGTTTCTGCCAGCTTCCCTTGAATTGCAGGAGCGACCGACTCATCCGGCCCCTCGCGTGTTCATGTGGGCGATTATGGCTTTTGCCGCTATTGCACTGGTTTGGGCCTGTGTCGGCAAGATCGATGTCGTGGCGACAGCTACGGGCAAGATCATCCCCAGTGGTAAGAGCAAGGTTATTCAGTCCAGCGAAACAGCAGTTGTAAAGGCCATCCATGTGCATGACGGCCAGACCGTCAAAGCTGGTGAGTTGCTTTTGGAGTTGGATTCCACTTCGGCCCAGGCTGATGTGGGTCGCGTGCAAAGCGATCTATTGGCCGCGCGGATCGACAGCGTGCGGGCCGCTGCGATGATCGATGCAATCGATCATCAACGAGCACCTAGAACGTTAACTGGAGCCATCCAGGGTGCCGACCCTGAGCACGTACTCGCTGCCGAGCGTTGGGTGCAAGGCCAATACCAAGAGTATCGCAGCAACCTGGACACTGTTGACGCTGAGATTGCTCAGCGACAAGCCGACATTCAGTCGGCACGAGGCCAAGTCGTGAGTCTGCAGAAAACACTGCCTATCGTCGCGAAGCTGGCGGATGACTATCAAAACCTCTTGGAAAAACAGTACATCGCTCGCCATGCCTACCTTGAAAAGGAACAGGCGCGGTTGGACGTCGAACGTCAGTTGAGCGTGCAGCAAGCCAGCATGCTTCAGTCTTCTGCGGCGCGTCAGGAGGCTGAAAGACGGCGGGCCGGCGTCATAGCACAAACACGACGTGCGATGCTGGATCTGCTGCAGCAGGCCGATCAGAAGGTGGCTTCGTTAAAGCAGGATTTGGCCAAGGCCGAGTATCAAGATGGCCTGACTACCCTTGAAGCACCGGTAGATGGAACGGTACAGCAATTGAATGTGCACACGGTAGGCGGAGTGATAACTCCAGCGCAGCCGTTGCTGACAATCGTACCGACCGGACAGCCTGTTGAAGTTGAGGCTACTCTAGAAAACAAGGATGTCGGGTTCGTTCACAAAGGGCAGGCGGTCACGGTGAAGGTCGAGACATATACCTTTACTAAGTACGGAGTAATTGATGGAGAGGTTGTGAGTATTTCATCAGACGCAATAGAAGATGAACAGCGAGGGCTGATTTATAACGTGAAGATTCGGCTCGCAAGTAACTCCTTGTCAGTTGAAGGGGGGCGGCTTGATTTGGAACCTGGAATGGGGGTCACTGCTGAAGTGAAAACCGACAAGCGTCGAGTGATTGAGTATTTTCTGAGCCCCTTGCAAGCGCATTTCAAAGAGAGCATTAGGGAGCGGTGACTTGAATAAGACAACGTTAATAACAGCGATAGTGAGGGTTGGGTGAAAAATATATTATTTCTACCTCTGTATTTCGGTGGCGGTGTTTTGCTTTACCAATGGATCGAATTCTTGCGGCCTGCTGGGGAAGGGTTAAATACTTTCTATTCATGGCTTTTGTTAGATACCAATCCTGAGCTCGCGATTCGTCAGGGTTTAGGTTTTATTTATGCTAGTTTTTTTCATTTGGGTTGGGCTGCACTGTTTTCTGAATCAGCGAAGAATTGGGTGCAAACGGTAAGTAAAGGCAACGTTGTTTATCTTTTTTTTCGAAGTGCAGCTTTTTTTGTCGCATGCTTGGTGATTCTCGGCATGGTGGGGGTAGGGTTGGCGAGACGTCCATATTCCCCGTTCCACCAGTACTTTTCGCTACTAGTTACGTGTGTGCTCTTAGGTGGTTGGACCTGGTCTCTAAAAGATTTTGTTCTGGCGGTATTTGATATTATGGGAAGGAAGTCTAAATGAGCATACCTACAAAAGTGCTTGGGCAAGCCGCTACGGTAGTTTACATTTACGATAAAGCTGATGCGGCCATCAAGTGGTACAATATTGGTCGTGATGCGACGGATCCGGCTACGCGAAATGAGGCCTATCTAAAGGCGGGAGAAGAAATAGCAAAAATGGCGGGTATAGGAATACCCGTCTACTATATCGAAAAAATACTTCAAAAAAGCGGGCTCGATTTAGTATTTGACTCAATGAAAAATAATCAGACGCTGCAAGAGTATCTTGTGCGTCAGGGATTTAAGGCTGAGTTATTCAAATTTGGACTTGCAAAGACTCTTGAGTTTTTTATTGATGAGTTCTCTGAGTACTCGGGCGAAAGAGGGTGGCTTGATCCCATTTTTGACGCCGTTAATGGGAAATTTACGTCTGCCGAGAATTTTGTGTTCCGGATCGATCCATTAGCGCTCGATCTTGATGGCGACGGCATAGAAACTGTCGGTACATCATCTGGAGTGAAATTCGACTTCGATGGCGATGGTGTCAAGACCGGCACTGGATGGGTAAGCCCTGATGACGGGTTTCTTGTTTTAGACCGAAACCTGAATGGAGTCATTGACGCTGGCGCGGAGTTATTTGGCGTCGATACAATAAAATCAAATGGCAGCAAAGCTATTAATGGATTTGATGCGCTTTCGGATCTTGATTCTAACGCCGACGGTGTGTTTGACGCTAGAGATAATAAGTTTAATAGCGTCAAAGTTTGGCAAGATAAAAATCTTGATGGGATATCTCAAGCGAATGAATTAAGGACGCTCAGTGATCTGAAAATTCAATCGATTGGTCTAAGCTCGGTGTCATCGGGCAGTGTGCAACAAGAAAATATTATTGCTTCTGTCGGTGTTTTTACTTATGAAGACGGGCATACGGGATCTTCGAATGGTAATCAAAGCCTTGCAGTGAGTCTGGATTTAGCCTCGAACCCGTTTTATACACAATTTCCGGCTGGAGAAGTGAGCGAAGAGGCATTGTTGCTTCCGAACATGGCTGGATCGGGTGCTGTACGAGACTTAGCCGAGGCCGCCACACTCAGCCCGGAGCTTCTTGCCAAATTGAAGGAGTATTCGCAAGCTACCTCTCGAGAGCAGCAGCTTTCGTTGATGGATGCGCTTCTAGAATCCTGGAGCGTAACGTCTGATTCAAAAAATCTCCAAGAGCGTATTGAGGGGCTCGCAGGTGGGGGAGTATTCAAATTTGTTTGGTCGTGGGAGGTATTAGGTACTGAGCCTACGCCTGCGCAAGTCGCGAGAGCAGCCTTAGTTGAAAAAATTGCAATTTTGGAAATTTTCAATGGTCGAAGTTTTTTTGATTTTAACTTGGTTGCTGGGGCGGCTGGAGGTGTCGATCTTAAAGTTCGATCTGGTAGTTTCGAAAGTGTAAAGTCTGTTGGGGTTATAGGTGACGGGCAGCAGGTCACCATAACTGAACACGATTTACCGCTAAACTTTGCCCATGAACAGCTGCTGAATGAGTCTTATTCGGAGTTGATAGATTCTGTTTATCAAGGGCTTTTGGAACAGACGCGCCTTAAACCTTATTTAGATAGCGTCGCTTTGGCGGACGACTTGGCATCTTGGGATCTTAGTGGCTTAGTTGACACGCTCCAGCAAAGTTTTGATGTGTCAGCCGTAGGGACTATGATGGACATGCTCGAGCTGTTATCCAGTTCGGCCGGTGACGTGTTGGCGAACCAAGTCTCAGAGTCGTTCGTTGGCTTTTATAGCGAGTTGTCTGAAAACAATCGCGCGCTTCTGTTCGCCCAGATACCGGAACTTGTTGTCAGTGGAGGTTTGGACGACATTCTGAAAGCGGGGCTTGGAAACTCGTACATTTTTGGAGGTGGGGGGAGCGACTCTATTACGGGGGGCGGCGGTAACGATTCACTGGTTGGTGGTGATGGCGCTGATAATATTACGGCAGGAGGCGGAGCTGATTTCTTACTTGGAGGGAACGGAAGCGATAGTCTATTAGGACAAAGCGGGAACGATCATCTAATTGGCGGGGCGGGTAATGATCAGTTACAAGGGGGGGACGGAAACGATACCTTGGAGGGTGGAGAAGGCAACGATACCCTTGATAGCGGCGTAGGCAGTAACCAGCTGTTCGGCGACGAAGGTAATGACTTGCTTAAGGTCGATCTGAACGCAAGAAACAACGTGCTGGCAGGTGGTTTGGGAGATGACGAGATCTATGGCGGCTATTATGCCGACACCTACTTATTCAACCTGGGCGACGGCAAGGACACCATCACTGAACACGATGGTGGTGTCGGTGCAATAGACACCTTGCGCTTTGGCGCAGGCATCCTTGCCAGTGATATCAACACTCGCAAAATCGGTTCCGATCTGGTGTTCATGCATCGCAACGGCACGGATCAAGTGACCGTCAAAGACTGGTTCGATGGTACCTCAAGTGCCGGTGTGGTCCCGATGTCCATTATTGATCGCATCGAGTTTGCTGACGGAAGCGTGCTCAATTGGACTGATATAGCCGCCAATGGCCTCAAGCAAGAGGGCAACGATTCTGACGAGACTATCAGCGGCTGGAAAGGAAACGACATCATTCACGCCGGTGGTGGCAACGATACGGTTAACGGTGGGCTCGGCAGCAATCAACTGTTCGGTGACCAAGGCAATGACTCATTGATAGTTGATCTCAGCGCAACCAACAATGTGCTTGTTGGTGGTTCTGGCGATGACCAGATGTTCGGCGGGTATTATGCCGACACCTATGTATTCAACCTAGGTGATGGCAAGGATACCATCACTGAAAGCGACGGCGGCTGGGGGGCGATCGACATCTTGCGCTTTGGCGCAGGTATCCTCGTCAGCGACATCCAAGTGTACAAGTCCGGTTCTGACGTGGTGTTCAAACACCTCAATGGGACAGACCAAGTGACGGTGAAAAATGGCCTCACGGGGGCAACTATAGATGCCTCGGAGCGGGCTATGGGGTTGCTTGAGCGCATCGAGTTTGCTGACGGTACCGTTCTTACCTGGGCAGAACTATCTGCCCAAGGCCTACACCAGCAAGGTGGCAGTACCGACGATATTATCAACGGCTCGAAAGGCAACGACATCATCCATGGCGGTGCCGGTAACGAT